>NZ_JBIARQ010000007.1:0-230150 GCF_042890065.1 Streptomyces sp. NPDC002328
CCCGCAGTCCCGGCGGCGCGTCCTGGGCCCAGATGTTCCGCAGCAGGTGCATGCCGTCATCGCCGACCCGCCGATACGTCTGGTCCCGGCGGGATTGGTCCTTGGGGAACCGGGAGTCCTCGGCCCGGGTGGCGTAGTGCCTGAACCATTCCGGCCGGGCGCGCGCGCTCAGCCAGCCCGGCTCGGCCAGGGCCACGGCGTTCAGCGCGGAGCGCAGGGTTTCCGCGACCAGTTCCAGCTGGTTCAGCTCGCGCACCGCGGACAGCACGTGGGTGGAGTCGGTCCGTGCCCGGCCCCGGGCGGTGACCAGCCCCTGCCGCCGGGCGGCCGCCAGGACCGAGTCCAGGATCTCCCGGCCCCCGCCGGCTCCGACGAGCCGGTCGCGGAACTCCGAGAGCACCGAGTAGTCGAAGCCGGCATCGGCGAGCTCCAGCCCGAGTGCGTACTTCCAGTCGATCCGGGCCCGCACCGCCTCCGCCGCCTGCCGGTCGGTCAGCCCCTCCACGAACTGCAGCACCAGCACCATCGCGAGGCGCCCCGGCGAACAGGCAGGCTTCCCCCGCGCTGGAAACAAGTCGGCGAACTGTTCGTCGCTGAACAACGGCCCCAGCTCGTCCCTCACACGGATCGCCAGGCTCCCCTTCGGGAACGCGGCCTGTGCCACCCGCACCGTCTCCGCCGGGATCTCCCCAGACCCCTTCGGCTGCATCGACATCCGCACCCACCCCATACGACAACGTCGGCCTTCAAGACCACAACCGGGTCTTGAAGGCCAACGTCACGCACAGGCCCGAATAAACCAACAGCATCCCCAGAGGGGACCGGGCCTCGCACGTCAGCCGAAGGGCGTCGACGCGACGGCGTCGACCGCAGGGAGTGAGGGTGCAGGGACCCCTTACAGCCCCGCCGCCTCCCGCAGCGCGTCCACGCGGTCCGTGCGCTCCCACGTGAAGTCGGGGATCTCACGGCCGAAGTGGCCGTACGCGGCGGTCTGGGCGTAGATCGGGCGGAGCAGGTCGAGGTCGCGGATGATCGCGGCCGGACGGAGGTCGAAGACCTCGTCGATGGCCTTCTCGATCTTCTCGGGGTCGATCTTGTGGGTGCCGAAGGTCTCGATGAAGAGACCGACGGGCTCGGCCTTGCCGATCGCGTAGGCGACCTGGACCTCGCAGCGCGCGGCCAGACCGGCGGCGACCACGTTCTTGGCGACCCAGCGCATCGCGTAGGCGGCGGAGCGGTCGACCTTGGACGGGTCCTTGCCGGAGAAGGCGCCGCCGCCGTGGCGGGCGAAGCCGCCGTAGGTGTCGATGATGATCTTGCGGCCGGTCAGGCCGGCGTCGCCCATCGGGCCGCCGATCTCGAAGCGGCCGGTGGGGTTGACCAGCAGACGGTAGTTCTCGGTGTCGAGCTTGATGCCCTCGCCGAGGAGCGCCTGAAGCTCCGGCTCCACGACGAACTCGCGGATGTCCGGCGTGAGCAGCGAGTCGAGGTCGATGTCCGACGCGTGCTGCGAGGAGACGACGACCGTGTCCAGGCGGACCGCCTTGTCGCCGTCGTACTCGATGGTGACCTGGGTCTTGCCGTCGGGGCGCAGGTAGGGGATGGTCCCGTTCTTGCGGACGTCCGACAGGCGCTTGGACAGACGGTGCGCGAGGAAGATCGGCAGCGGCATCAGCGTCGGCGTCTCGTCGGACGCGTAGCCGAACATCAGCCCCTGGTCGCCGGCGCCCTGCCGGTCCAGCTCGTCCTCGTCGCCCTCGACCCGGGACTCGTAAGCCGTGTCGACGCCCTGGGCGATGTCCGGGGACTGCGCGCCGATGGACACCGAGACACCGCAGGAGGCGCCGTCGAAGCCCTTCTTGGAGGAGTCGTAGCCGATCTCCAGGATCTTCTCCCGGACCAGCTGCGGGATCGGTGCGTAGGCCTGGGTGGTGACCTCACCGGCCACGTGCACCAGACCGGTCGTGATCAGGGTCTCGACCGCGACCCTGGAGGTCGGGTCCTCGCGCAGAAGCGCGTCGAGAATGGTGTCGCTGATCTGGTCAGCGATCTTGTCGGGGTGACCCTCGGTCACGGACTCCGAAGTGAACAGGCGACGGGACACAACGCTCCCTGGGGTTGCAGCGGCTGCTGGCTGATCATGGGCGGACGCGTCGGGGGCTGCGCCCGGCGTCATCCGAGGAACAGTTTATCGGTCGAGCTCGGCCATCGGCCCTCGTGTCTCGCCACTCGGGAGCACTGTGACCTGCGGCACGCGCATTCTGCCCAATGCGGAGCGCCGTTGGCCAGGGGGCCACGCCCCGATCCCGCGGATTCCAGCGGGGCTCGAGGCCATTCGGTGAGCGTACGGGACATCCGCCCGCAAATTCACCCCAGGCGTTGCGCCACCAGGTCCCACACGGTGTCGGCGAGGGCTTCCTTGGGGCCGTGCGGCACGGGCGTCTCGCTGCCGTCGGCGCCCAGGACGACCGCCTCGTTCTCCTCGGCGCCGAAGGTCTTGCGCTCCCCCACCTCGTTCACCACGAGCAGATCGCATCCCTTGCGGCGCAGCTTCGTGCGGCCGTTGGCCAGCACGTCGTCCGTCTCGGCGGCGAAGCCGA
This sequence comes from Streptomyces sp. NPDC002328, assembly GCF_042890065.1. Classification (NCBI taxonomy): domain Bacteria; kingdom Bacillati; phylum Actinomycetota; class Actinomycetes; order Kitasatosporales; family Streptomycetaceae; genus Streptomyces; species Streptomyces sp. NPDC002328. The sequence continues at coordinate 2,601 of NZ_JBIARQ010000007.1, forward strand.
CGACCACCTGGCCGGGGCGGGCGCGTTCGGCGGAGACCTCGGCGAGGATGTCCGGATTTCTGACGAGGGCGACGGGCGCCGGCTCCTGGCCGTCCTTCTTCTTGATCTTCCCGGTCGCGTAGACCGCGGGGCGGAAGTCGGCGACGGCAGCGGCCATGACGACCGCGTCGGCGTCCGCGGCGGCCTTGAGGACGGCCTCGCGCAGCTGCACGGCCGTGCCGACCTGGACGACGTCGACGCCGGCGGGGTCGGGCATCCCGGTGTTGGCCGCGAGCAGGGTGACCCGGGCGCCGCGGGCGGCGGCGGTGCGGGCGAGGGCGTAGCCCTGCTTGCCGGAGGACCGGTTGCCGAGGAAGCGGACGGGGTCGAGGGGCTCACGGGTGCCGCCGGCGCTGACCACGACGTGCCGTCCGGCGAGGTCGGGCTCGCGCACTCCTCTGGCGAGGACCCGGCGGCAGACCTCGAAGATCTCGGCCGGGTCGGGCAGCCGGCCCTTGCCGGTGTCGACGCCGGTGAGACGGCCCACGGCCGGTTCCACGACGACGGCTCCCCGGCGGCGCAGCGTCGCCACGTTCTCCTGGGTGGCCGGGTGCTCCCACATCTCGGTGTGCATCGCGGGGGCGAAGACGACCGGACATCGGGCCGTGAGCAGGGTGTTGGTCAGCAGGTCGTCGGCGAGGCCGTGGGCGGCCTTGGCCAGCAGGTCGGCGGTGGCGGGGGCGACGACCACCAGGTCGGCGTGCTGGCCGATGCGGACGTGCGGGACCTCGTGGACGTCGTCCCAGACCTCGGTGGAGACCGGGTTGCCGGAGAGGGCGGACCAGGTGGGGGCGCCGACGAAGCGGAGGGCGGAGGCGGTGGGGACGACCCGCACCTCATGGCCGGACTCCGTCAGTCTGCGCAGCAGCTCACAGGCCTTGTAGGCGGCGATGCCGCCACTGACCCCCAGAACGACCTTCGGCTTGTCCACCGTCTCTCCCCGGACCTCGGCATGAGCACACCGCGGCTCCCGGCGTGCACAGTCCATCAGACACCACAGGCCCGGCAGCCGTGCTGCCGGGCCTGTGGAAAAACCACCTGCGAGCTGAAAATACTACTGAGCGGGGCCTTCGATGGCCTCGGAGGTCAGCAGCCCCGCGTTGATCTCGCGCAGCGCGATCGAGAGCGGCTTCTCGTGGACGTGGGTGTCGACGAGCGGACCGACGTACTCGAGGAGGCCCTCACCGAGCTGCGAGTAGTACGCGTTGATCTGGCGGGCCCGCTTGGCCGCGTAGATCACGAGGCTGTACTTCGAGTCGGTGGCCTCGAGGAGCTCGTCGATCGGCGGGTTGATGATGCCCTCGGGCGCGGAGATGGAAGAGGACACGCTCTACCTTCCGATGGATGGGAAAAGACGGACGTTGATCACAATCGTGATCACACGACATCCATCAAGGCTAGCAGCTCACGCGCCACGTCCTCGACAGAGGTGTTGACCAGGGTCTCGTCGAACTCCGGCTCGGCCGCCAGTTCGACCTTCGCCGCCTCCAGCCGGCGTGCGATCACCTCGGGCGGCTCGGTGCCCCGGCCGGTGAGCCGGCGCACCAGCTCCTCCCAGGAGGGAGGGGCCAGGAACACCAGCTGGGCCTCGGGCATGGACTCGCGGACCTGCCGCGCGCCCTGGAGATCGATCTCCAGGAGCACGGGCTCGCCCGCCTCCAGCCGCTCCAGCACGGCGGCCCGCGGGGTGCCGTAGCGGTTGCCGGCGAACTCGGCCCACTCCAGCAGCTCGCCGTTGGCGATCAGCTTGTCCATCTCGTCGTCCGTGACGAAGAAGTAGTGGACTCCGTGCTGTTCGCCGGGGCGGGGCTTGCGGGTCGTCGCCGACACCGAGAGCCAGACCTCGGGGTGTTCCTTGCGCATATGCGCGACGACCGTGCTCTTGCCGACACCGGAGGGGCCGGAGAGCACGGTCAGCCGCGGACGTGCGTCCGGGGGTACGGGGGTCGTCCCCCGGGGTGTTGCAGCCATACAGCGATTATTCCAGCTATCCCACGGCGTCCGGGACGGCCCTCCCGGAACGCCCGGGACTCACTTGGCGGTCTCGCCGAACTCGCGCTCCAGGGAGGCGATCTGGTTGGAACCGAGACCACGCACGCGGCGGCTCTCGGAGATGCCGAGACGCTCCATGATCTGCTTGGCGCGGACCTTGCCCACGCCCGGGAGCGACTCGAGCAGGGCGGAGACCTTCATCTTGCCGATGACGTCGTTCTCCTGGCCCTGCTTGATGACCTCGTGAAGGGAGGCGCCGGAGTGCTTGAGTCGATTCTTGACCTCGGCCCGCTCCCGGCGAGCCGCGGCGGCCTTTTCGAGCGCGGCTGCGCGCTGTTCGGGGGTAAGGGGCGGAAGAGCCACGCCTACGTCACCTCGGATGTCGAACTGTCGGATACGGACCGGTGAGGAACCTAGTCGCCCCACACCAGGGGAGCTACGAGCAACACGCTTGCCCATTCTCCCCCACTACCTAAAGGGTGTGGGAGGTGTCCCCACCCGTCGGAGACTAGCGGCCAACTCCGCCAGAGTCAGCGAGAACAGAGGAAAAGTCCTGGTCAGCCTCCGTCAGGCCGGACATATGGGGCAAAGTGCCCCGGATTTGAGGATGTATCCAGACTCAAGTCGCCCCACGGCCGCCCGACCGGGCCCCGGTCGGGCCCCCGGCCGGGGCGGCCGAAGAGGGTCAGCCGGCCGTCACGGCGGCCCGGATCTCCCGCGCGAACCGCTCCGCGGCCTCACGCAGCGCGACGACGTCGGGACCATGGCGCAGCACACCGCGGCTGACGTTCGGCACGACGTTGCGCACCGCGGCGCCGAAGACCCGCGGCAGATCGGCCGGCGTCGCCCCCTGCGCCCCGATGCCGGGCGCCAGCAGCGGGCCGTTGACGTCGAGGTCGTACGTCGACAGGTCGCCCAGCGTGGCGCCGACGACCGCGCCGAAGGAACCGAGCGGCTCCTCCCCCGCGTTCTCGGCGGCCAGGTGCGCCAGCATCGTCGCGCCCACGTTCCGCCCGGCGTGGTCGTCGACGCGCACCGCGTGCTGCACCTCGCCGCCCTCCGGGTTGGAGGTCAGCGCCAGCACGAACAGCCCGGCGCCGCTCTCCCGCGCCAGCGCCACCGCCGGCGAGAGCGAGCCGTAGCCGAGGTACGGCGAGACGGTGAGGGCGTCGGAGAACAGCGGGGCGTCCTTGCGCAGGAAGGTCTCGGCGTACGCGGCCATGGTCGAGCCGATGTCGCCGCGCTTGGCGTCCATGACGACGAGCGCGCCGGCCGCCCGCGCCTCCTCCACCGACCGCTCCAGGACGGCGATGCCGCGCGAGCCGAAGCGTTCGAAGAAGGCGCTCTGCGGCTTCAGGACGGCGACCCGGTCGGCCATCGCCTCGACGACGGTCCGGCTGAACCGCTCCAGCCCTGCGACGTCGTCGTTCAGCCCCCACTCGGCGAGCAGGGAGGCGTGCGGGTCGATGCCGACGCACAGCGGGCCGCGCTCGTCCATGGCCCGGCGCAGACGCGCGCCGAAGGGCTCCAGGGTCATACGGTCCTCCTGACGTCGGCGCCGACCGCGTCGGCCAGCGTGGCGTACGGGCTGGTGCGCAGGCGCGCCGCGAGCCCCTTGTGGACGGCGCGGCCCCAGAAGGGCCCCTCGTAGACGAAGGCGCTGTAGCCCTGGACGAGGGTGGCGCCGGCGAGGATGCGCTGCCAGGCGTCCTCGGCGTTCTCGATGCCGCCGACGCCCACCAGGGTGATCCGGTCGCCCACGCGCGCGTAGAGGCGGCGCAGCACCTCCAGGGAGCGGGCCTTCAGCGGGGCGCCGGACAGGCCGCCGGTCTCCTTGACCAGCGAGGGCGCGGAGGTCAGGCCGAGGCCCTCGCGCGCGATGGTGGTGTTGGTGGCGATGATGCCGTCCAGGCCGAGTTCGACGGCGAGGTCGGCGACCGCGTCGACGTCCTCGTCGGCCAGGTCCGGGGCGATCTTCACCAGCAGCGGGACGCGGCGGTCGAGCACCGTGCGGTCGGCGGCGTCGCGGACGGCCCGCAGCAGCGGACGCAGCGCGTCGGTGGCCTGGAGGTCGCGCAGGCCGGGCGTGTTCGGGGAGGAGACGTTGACGACCAGGTAGTCGGCGTACGGCGAGAGCCGTTCGGTCGACTTCACGTAGTCGAGGACGGCCTCCCCCTCCGGTACGACCTTGGTCTTGCCGATGTTGACGCCGACGACCGTCTTGAAGACGGGCTCGCGGGAGGCCAGGCGCGCGGCGACCGTCAGCGAGCCCTCGTTGTTGAAGCCCATGCGGTTGATCAGCGCCCGGTCGGCGACCAGGCGGAACAGCCGCTTCCTGGGGTTGCCGGGCTGCGGCTCGCCGGTGACGGTGCCGATCTCGACGTGGTCGAAGCCCAGCATCGCCATGCCGTCGACGGCGACCGCGTTCTTGTCGAAGCCGGCGGCGAGCCCGAAGGGACCGTGCATGCGCAACCCGAAGGCCTCCGTGCGCAGCTCCTTGTGCCGGGGGGCGAGGGCGGCCGCGAGGAAGGTGCGCAGCACGGGGACGCGGGCGGCGAGGCGGATCCACCGGAAGGCGAGGTGGTGGGCGTTCTCGGGGTCCATCCGCCGGAACACCAGTCGGAAGAGAATCTTGTACATGTCCCAGGTCTTCTCATGAAGAGGGGGACACCGTTTCCGGTGTCCCCCTCGTGGGCTGCTAGTCGCGGGCCGCGGTCAGGTGTTCCGCGTGTTCCTGGAGCGAGCGGACGCCCACGTCGCCGTGGTTGAGGGCGTCGATGCCCTGGACGGCCGCGGCGAGCGCCTGGACCGTCGTCAGGCACGGCACGGACCGCGCCACGGCCGCCGTGCGGATCTCGTAGCCGTCGAGCCGGCCGCCGGTGCCGTACGGGGTGTTGACGATGAGGTCGACCTCGCCGTCGTGGATGAGCTGGACGATGGTCTTCTCACCGTTGGGGCCGGTGCCCTCGGACTGCTTGCGCACGACGGTGGCGTTGATGCCGTTGCGCTTGAGGACCTCGGCGGTGCCGGAGGTGGCGAGCAGTTCGAAGCCGTGGGCGACCAGCTCGCGCGCCGGGAAGATCATCGAGCGCTTGTCGCGGTTGGCGACGGAGATGAAGGCGCGGCCCTTGGTGGGCAGCGGGCCGTACGCGCCCGCCTGCGACTTGGCGTACGCCGTGCCGAAGACGGTGTCGATGCCCATGACCTCGCCGGTGGAGCGCATCTCCGGGCCGAGGACGGTGTCGACGCCGCGTCCGGAGGTGTCCCGGAAGCGGGTCCACGGCATCACGGCCTCCTTGACGGAGATCGGCGCGTCCAGCGGCAGTTCGCCGCCGTCGCCGGTCGCCGGGAGGATCCCCTCGGAGCGCAGCTGGGCGACGGTCGCGCCCAGGGAGATCCGGGCGGCGGCCTTCGCCAGCGGCACCGCGGTCGCCTTCGAGGTGAAGGGGACCGTGCGGGACGCGCGCGGGTTGGCCTCCAGGACGTAGAGGATGTCGCCGGCCATGGCGAACTGGATGTTGATCAGGCCGCGGACGCCGACGCCCTTGGCGATGGCCTCCGTCGAGGCGCGCAGCCGCTTGATGTCGAAGCCGCCCAGGGTGATCGGGGGGAGGGCGCACGCCGAGTCGCCGGAGTGGATTCCGGCCTCCTCGATGTGCTCCATGACGCCGCCGAGGTACAGCTCCTCGCCGTCGTAGAGGGCGTCGACGTCGATCTCGATGGCGTCGTCGAGGAAGCGGTCGACGAGGACCGGCCGGGTGGGGCTGATCTCGGTGGACTCGGCGATGTAGGCGGACAGCCGGGTCTCGTCGTAGACGATCTCCATGCCGCGTCCGCCGAGGACGTACGAGGGCCGCACCAGGACGGGGTAGCCGATCTCGTCGGCGATGGCCTTGGCCTCGGCGAAGGTGGTGGCCGTGCCGTGCTTGGGGGCCGGCAGGCCCGCCTCGGCGAGGACGCGTCCGAAGGCGCCCCGGTCCTCGGCCGCGTGGATGGCCTCGGGCGGGGTGCCGACGATCGGCACGCCGTTGTCCTTGAGCGCCTGCGCGAGGCCCAGCGGGGTCTGGCCGCCGAGCTGGACGACGACGCCGGCGATCGGGCCGGCCTGCTCCTCCGCGTGGACGATCTCCAGCACGTCTTCCAGCGTCAGCGGCTCGAAGTACAGGCGGTCGGAGGTGTCGTAGTCGGTGGAGACGGTCTCCGGGTTGCAGTTGACCATCACGGTCTCGTAGCCGGCGTCGCTGAGCGCGAAGGAGGCGTGGACGCAGGAGTAGTCGAACTCGATGCCCTGGCCGATGCGGTTGGGGCCGGAGCCCAGGATGATGACGGCCGGCTTCTCGCGCGGGGCGACCTCGCTCTCCTCGTCGTAGGAGGAGTAGAAGTACGGCGTCTTCGCGGCGAACTCGGCGGCGCAGGTGTCGACGGTCTTGTAGACCGGGCGCACGCCCAGCGCGTGCCGCACCTCGCGTACGACGTCCTCGCGCAGCCCGCGGATCTCGGCGATCTGCTGGTCGGAGAAGCCGTGCCGCTTGGCCTCGGCGAGCAGGCCGGCGTCGAGGCGGTCGGCCGCGGCCAGCTCGTCGGCGATCTCCTTGATCAGGAAGAGCTGGTCGACGAACCAGGGGTCGATCTTCGTGTAGGCGAAGACCTCCTCGGGCGTGGCGCCCGCGCGGATGGCGCCCATGACGGTGTTGATCCGGCCGTCGGTGGGGCGCACCGACGCCTCGAGCAGCGCGGTCTTGTCGCCGGGGTCGCCGACGAAGGTGAACTGGCTGCCCTTCTTCTCCAGCGAGCGCATCGCCTTCTGGAACGCCTCGGTGAAGTTGCGGCCGATGGCCATGGCCTCGCCGACCGACTTCATGGTGGTCGTGAGGGTGGAGTCGGCGCTCGGGAACTTCTCGAAGGCGAACCGCGGGGCCTTGACGACCACGTAGTCGAGCGTGGGCTCGAAGGAGGCCGGGGTCTCCTGAGTGATGTCGTTGGGGATCTCGTCGAGGGTGTAGCCGACGGCGAGCTTGGCGGCGATCTTGGCGATGGGGAAGCCGGTCGCCTTGGAGGCGAGGGCCGAGGAGCGAGACACGCGCGGGTTCATCTCGATGACGATGACCCGGCCGTCCTCGGGGTTGACCGCGAACTGGATGTTGCAGCCGCCGGTGTCGACGCCGACCTCGCGGATCACGGCGATGCCGATGTCGCGCAGGGTCTGGTACTCGCGGTCGGTGAGCGTCATCGAGGGCGCGACGGTGATCGAGTCGCCGGTGTGGACGCCCATCGGGTCGAAGTTCTCGATGGAGCAGACGACCACGACGTTGTCGTTCTTGTCGCGCATCAGCTCCAGCTCGTACTCCTTCCAGCCGAGGATGGACTCCTCCAGGAGCACCTCGGTGGTCGGGGAGAGCGTGAGGCCCTGGCCGGCGATGCGGCGCAGCTCCTCCTCGTCGTGGGCGAAGCCGGAGCCGGCGCCGCCCATGGTGAAGGAGGGGCGGACGACGACGGGGTAGCCGCCGAGCGTGTCGACGCCGGCGACGACCTCGTCCATGGTGTGGCAGATCACGGAGCGGGCGGACTCGCCGTGCCCGATCTTCTTGCGGACCTCCTCCACGACCTCCTTGAACAGGTCGCGGTCCTCGCCCTTGTTGATGGCCTCGACGTTGGCGCCGATCAGCTCGACGCCGTACTTCTCCAGGACGCCGTTCTCGTGCAGCGAGATGGCCGTGTTGAGGGCCGTCTGACCGCCCAGGGTGGGCAGGAGGGCGTCGGGGCGCTCCTTGGCGATGATCTTCTCGACGAACTCCGGGGTGATCGGCTCGACGTAGGTGGCGTCGGCGATCTCCGGGTCGGTCATGATCGTCGCCGGGTTGGAGTTGACGAGGATCACCCGCAGGCCCTCGGCCCGCAGGACGCGGCACGCCTGGGTGCCGGAGTAGTCGAACTCGGCGGCCTGGCCGATGACGATCGGGCCGGAGCCGATGACCAGGACGGACTGGATATCGGTGCGCTTAGGCACGCTGGCCCTCCATCGGAACTGTGCTCATCAAAGACGTGAAGCGGTCGAACAGGTAGGCGGCGTCGTGCGGGCCGGCCGCCGCTTCGGGGTGGTACTGGACGGAGAAGGCGGGCTGGTCGAGCAGCTGGAGGCCCTCCACCACGTCGTCGTTGAGGCAGACGTGGGACACCTCGGCGCGGCCGAACTTCGTGTCGCTGACCCGGTCGAGCGGGGCGTCGACGGCGAAGCCGTGGTTGTGCGCGGTGACCTCCACCTTGCCGGTGGTGCGGTCCTGGACCGGCTGGTTGATGCCGCGGTGGCCGTACTTCAGCTTGTAGGTGCCGAAGCCGAGGGCGCGGCCGAGGATCTGGTTGCCGAAGCAGATGCCGAACAGCGGCGTCCTCCGCTCCAGGACGGCGGTCATCAGGGCCACCGGGCCGTCGGCCGTGGCCGGGTCGCCGGGGCCGTTGGAGAAGAACACGCCGTCGGGGTTGACGGCGTAGACCTCCTCGACGGTGGCGGTCGCCGGGAGCACGTGCACCTCGATGCCGCGCTCGGCCATGCGGTGCGGGGTCATGCCCTTGATGCCGAGGTCGATCGCGGCCACGGTGAACCGCTTCTCGCCGACGGCCGGGACGACGTACGCCTCCTGGGTGGCGACCTCCTCGTAGAGGCTCGCGCCCTTCATCTGCGGCTGGGCCTGCACGCGCGCGAGGAGCTCGGCCTCGGGGGCGATCGCCTCGCCGGAGAAGATCCCGGCGCGCATGGAGCCGCGCTCGCGCAGATGGCGGGTGAGCGCGCGGGTGTCGATGCCGGAGATGCCGACGACGTCCTGGGCGACCAGTTCGTCGTCCAGGGAGCGCCGGGAGCGCCAGTTGGACGGCACGCGCGCGGGGTCACGCACGACGTAGCCGGAGACCCAGATGCGGCGGGACTCGTCGTCCTCGTCGTTCCAGCCGGTGTTGCCGATCTGCGGGGCGGTCGCGACGACGATCTGCCGGTCGTAGGAGGGGTCGGTCAGGGTCTCCTGGTAGCCGGTCATGCCGGTGGAGAACACCGCTTCCCCGAAGGTCTCCCCCACGGCCCCGTAGGCGCGGCCGCGGAAGGTCCGGCCGTCCTCCAGGACGAGTACGGCGGGAACCTTGGTGGCTGTGGCTCCCCTTGTGGAGGTCGTCATCGTGCGCCTTCCGTTTCCGTCTTGGTTTCCGTGTTGCTTGCCGTCTTGTCGATCATGGTGTTGACGGCGTCGACCCACTCGTTGTGCTCGGCCGCGCGGTCCGAGCGGAATCCGGAGTCGATCAGCTTGTCGCCGTGCGCCCAGGTCACCACGAGCAGTCCGCCCTCGGTGAGGACCTTGCCGGCGATGCCCTTGCCGAGCACCGCCTCGCGCAGCGCGCCGGCCGGGATGAAGAAGTCGGTCGCGCCGGGCCGTACGACGTCCAGTCCCGCGTCCGTCAGGGTGAGCTCGACGCGGCTGCGCGCGCCCAGACCGTGCGCCACGATGCGGTCGAGCCACTGCCCGGCGGTGGTGGAGCCGTGGTAGCGGCCGCTCATCGTCAGTCTGACCGCACCGGGCTCATCGGGCGCGGCGGGCAGCTCGGGCAGGTCGCCCTGGAGCGTGCCGCGCCACTTCCAGCCCTCGCGCATCAGCCAGTAGAGGAGCGCGACGAACAGGGCGAGGCCGACGACCCAGCCGGCGCGGGCGGCCCAGTCGGTCACTTCGGCCGATTCCTTCTCGGCCGCCAGCAGGATTACAGGTGTCACGTGAGCTTCCCGTCGACGAGCGTGGCCTTGCCCCGGAGCCAGGTGTGCGTGACACGGCCCGGCAGCTCACGCCCCTCGTACGGGGTGTTCCGGCTGCGCGAGGCGAAGCCCGCGGGGTCCACCGACCCACGGTATGCCGTGTCGACGAGCGTGAGGTTGGCGGGCTCACCTGCCGAGACGGGACGCCCGTGGCCGCCGGCCCGACCGATGCGGGCCGGCGTGAAGGACATGCGGTCGGCGACCGCTGCCCAGTCGAGGAGCCCGGTGTCCACCATCGTCTCCTGGACCACCGACAGCGCGGTCTCCAGGCCGACCATGCCCATGGCGGCCGCGGCCCACTCGCAGTCCTTGTCCTCGTGCGGGTGGGGGGCGTGGTCGGTGGCGACGATGTCGATCGTGCCGTCGGCGAGCGCCTCGCGCAGGGCGAGCACGTCACGCTCGGTGCGCAGCGGCGGGTTCACCTTGTAGACGGGGTTGTAGGAGCGCACCAGCTCATCCGTGAGGAGGAGGTGGTGCGGGGTGACCTCGGCGGTGACGTCGATGCCGCGGGACTTGGCCCAGCGGACGATCTCGACGGAGCCGGCGGTCGACAGGTGGCAGATGTGGACGCGGGAGCCGACGTGCTCGGCGAGCAGGACGTCCCGGGCGATGATCGACTCCTCGGCGACCGCCGGCCAGCCGCCGAGGCCCAGCTCGGCGGAGACGATCCCCTCGTTCATCTGGGCGCCCTCGGTCAGCCGCGGCTCCTGCGCGTGCTGGGCGACGACCCCGCCGAAGGCCTTCACGTACTCCAGCGCCCGCCGCATGATCACGGCGTCGTCGACGCACTTGCCGTCGTCGGAGAAGACGGTGACCCCGGCGGCCGACTCGTGCATGGCGCCGAGTTCGGCGAGCTTGCGGCCCTCCAGGCCGACGGTGACCGCGCCGATGGGCTGCACGTCGCAGTAGCCGTGCTCCCGTCCGAGCCGGTAGACCTGCTCGACCACGCCGGCGGTGTCGGCGACGGGGAAGGTGTTGGCCATGGCGAACACGGCGGTGTAGCCGCCGCTCGCCGCCGCGCGCGTGCCGGTGAGGACGGTCTCGGAGTCCTCGCGGCCGGGCTCGCGCAGATGGGTGTGGAGGTCGACGAGCCCCGGCAGCAGCACCTTGCCGTCGGCCTCGACGACCTCCGCGCCCTCGACTCCCTCGACGGACAGGCCGGCGCCGACCGCCTGGATGACCTCGCCGTCGATCAGGACGTCCTGCGGCTCGCCGCCGAGCACCTTCGCACCACGGATCAGGATCTTGCTCATGGTCGGTTACTTCTCCTCGGTGAGACCGGTGGCGCCGGCGGTACGGGCGTGGCTGACGGCGGGTTCGTTCCCGCCCAGGAGCAGGTACAGGACGGCCATCCGGATCGACACTCCGTTGGCGACCTGCTCGACGACGGTGCAGCGGTCGGAGTCGGCGACCTCGGCGGTGATCTCCATGCCGCGGACCATCGGGCCGGGGTGCATCACGATGGCGTGCTCGGGCATCCGCGCCATGCGGTCGCCGTCGAGGCCGTAGCGGCGGGAGTACTCGCGCTCGGTCGGGAAGAACGCCGCGTTCATCCGCTCGCGCTGCACGCGCAGCATCATCACCGCGTCGGACTTGGGCAGCGTGCTGTCGAGGTCGTAGGAGACCTCGCAGGGCCAGGTCTCGACGCCGACCGGGACCAGGGTGGGCGGGGCGACGAGGGTGACCTCGGCGCCGAGGGTGTGCAGCAGGTCGACGTTGGAGCGGGCGACGCGGCTGTGCAGGACGTCGCCGACGAGGGTGATGCGCCGGCCGGACAGGTCCTGGCCGAGGCCCGCGTCCCGCCCGACGAGCCGGCGGCGCATGGTGAAGGCGTCCAGCAGGGCCTGGGTGGGGTGCTGGTGGGTGCCGTCGCCGGCGTTGATGACGGCCGCGTCGATCCAGCCGGAGTTGGCCAGGCGGTAGGGGGCCCCGGAGGCGCCGTGCCGGATGACGACGGCGTCGACGCCCATGGCCTCCAGCGTCTGGGCGGTGTCCTTCAGGGACTCGCCCTTGGAGACGCTGGAGCCCTTCGCGGAGAAGTTGATGACGTCGGCGGAGAGGCGCTTCTCGGCGGCCTCGAAGGAGATCCGGGTGCGCGTGGAGTCCTCGAAGAAGAGGTTCACCACGGTGCGGCCGCGCAGGGTCGGCAGCTTCTTGATGGGCCGGTCGGCGACCCGGGCCATCTCCTCGGCGGTGTCGAGGATGTGGACGGCGTCGTCGCGGGTGAGGTCGGCGGCCGAGATGAGATGACGCTGCATCTGTCAGGCTCCGTAAGACATGTGGGAGATTTCGGGCATGCGGGCGCACAGGGGCGCGCACGGGTGGCGTACGCCGGACTGCTACTGCTGCGCGCCCGGGGCGGTCTGCTTCACACCGAGCAGCACGGTGTCGCGACCGTCCTCCTCGGCGAGCTGGACCTTGACCGTCTCCCGCAACGACGTGGGGAGGTTCTTGCCGACGTAGTCGGCGCGGATGGGCAGTTCGCGGTGGCCGCGGTCGACGAGGACCGCAAGCTGCACCGCGCGGGGGCGCCCGATGTCGTTCAGGGCGTCGAGGGCGGCGCGGATGGTGCGGCCGGAGAAGAGCACGTCGTCGACGAGGACGACGAGCTTGCCGTCGATGCCGTCACCGGGGATCTCCGTGCGGGCCAGCGCACGCGGCGGGTGCATGCGCAGGTCGTCGCGGTACATGGTGATGTCGAGCGAGCCGACCGGGATCTTGCGGTCGGTGATCTCCTCGAGCTTGTCGGCGAGCCGCCGGCCGAGGAAGACGCCCCGGGTGGGGATGCCGAGGAGCACCACGTCGTCGGCGCCCTTGGCGCGCTCGACGATCTCGTGGGCGATGCGGGTCAACACCCGCGCGATGTCAGGGCCTTCGAGGACGGGCCTCGGCTCTGACTCCTGCGTGTTCGCTTGCGTGTCCATACGAAACGGACCTCCTTCTCCGCCTCACGGGACGGACCTTAAAGGACGTCGGAATTGCGCCATCCACCGTAGCAGGCGGGGACGACACCCTTGTTCACCCCCTTGGCGTAATCAGCCATCGATACCACGGAAGCGTCGGTGTGGACCATTCGGCTTGACGCAGAAGAATCACGCTGCGTAACCTCACAGTGAGTTACCAACCGCGCGGCATGGAATTGAAGCCCAGGCCGCGTCGACCCAGTGCCGGGGAGCCATATGTCCAGCGAATACGCCAAACAGCTCGGGGCCAAGCTCCGGGCGATCCGCACCCAGCAGGGCCTTTCCCTCCACGGTGTCGAGGAGAAGTCCCAGGGACGCTGGAAGGCGGTCGTGGTCGGTTCGTACGAGCGCGGCGACCGTGCCGTGACCGTGCAGCGCCTCGCGGAGCTGGCCGATTTCTACGGCGTCCCGGTGCAGGAGCTCCTTCCCGGCACCACCCCCGGCGGCGCGGCGGAGCCCCCGCCGAAGCTGGTCCTGGACCTGGAGCGGCTGGCCCACGTCCCGGTCGAGAAGGCGGGCCCCCTCCAGCGGTACGCGGCGACGATCCAGTCGCAGCGCGGCGACTACAACGGCAAGGTGCTCTCGATCCGCCAGGACGACCTGCGCACGCTCGCCGTCATCTACGACCAGTCGCCCTCGGTCCTCACCGAGCAGCTGATCAGCTGGGGCGTGCTGGACGCGGACGCGCGCCGCGCGGTCTCCCACGAGGAGAGCTGACGGCTCCTTCGGCCGGCGGAGACGACCGCGCAGAAACGTCACAGCCCCGAGGGGCGGAACCGACCCGGTTCCGCCCCTCGCTGCGTTGCCCCTCGCTGCTGTCGCGGCTCTTCCTCATCCTGACAGATCCCCTCTCACCGGGCAGCCGCTTGTGTCACGATCCTGCCTGGCTGCGTCGATCACGGGACGGGGGACGGTCATGGCGGCACATGACCAGCGGGACGAGGCGGTCGACACCGTCATCGGCCTGGTGCGCGACATCCACGCCGGGCATCTGAGCGAGGAGGCCGCGGAGCGGCTCGTCCGGTCTCCCGACTGGGCGCTGACGGAGGACGCGGCTCGGTCGCTGGTGTACCTCAGCTTCCGGCACGTGCGGACGGGTATGCCCGCCACCGCCTACCTCCTGGCGCGGCTGACGCTCGCGGCGGCGGAGGTCCGGTGGGGACGCGGTACGGCCTCGCCCTGGTGGCACGCGGCCGATCTCCTGGTGGAGTCGGTGCGGTTCGATCTGATCGAGCGCCCGAGCCGTGACCGCTTGCGCATGGCCTGTGCCGTCGCGGACGAGCAGATCGAGACGCTGCGCCGGACCGGAGATCTCGAAGAGCTGGCCGAAACCATGTTCGCGGCCGGCATCCTCCGCGTCCACCCGCACATCGGGCGCCCGCCCCTCGACGCGTCGCCGCTCCTCCAGGACCGGCATGTCCGCGGGCTGCTGCGCACCCGCCTCTTCGCCGCCCGCTCCGGCGACGACGGCAACGGCAACGGCAACGGCAACGGCGACGGCGACGGCGACGGCGACGGCGACGGCGACACCCTCGACGCCCTCCCCCACCCGGTCGACGCCGCCCTCGAAGCGCTCCCCTACCTCTACGGAGCGGTGGGACTCAGCGAGGGCCACCAGCGCGCCCGGTGCCTGAGCGCGGTGAACGAGGCGCTGGCCATCCTGATGAGCGACTCCGCCGCCGAGGGTTGGCTGTCGGACGCCTGGCTGGCGAACAGCCGGACCGCCGCCGGCCTCATCGACCCCGCACTCGATCCCGTCACCGCTGTCCGCCTGCGTCGCGTTCTCGCCCACTACGACGGCGAGCGGCCTCCGGCGACCCTTGAGGAGCTTCTGCCGCTGCCCCTGGCCGAGTCGCTGAGCCGGCACGGCGCGCGGGAGACCTGGGCCACGGTGGACCAGGCGCTGTGCCTGTTACGGGAGACGGGCGAGCGGGACCAGCTGCGCGACCTCGTGTCGGCCGTCTACCGGGAACTGCCCGACGCGGAGCAGCCCGAGCAGCTCCGGGAGACCTGGCACAGCCACGTCCACGTCCTGCCCGGCGACACCACCCCCTGCCCCGGCGAGCGGACCACCGCCGAGGAACTCGAGCGGACGGCGACCGCCATGGTCGACGCACCCGAGCCCGATGCGGCGGCCGTGCTGCATCTGGCCGCCCACCTCTGCGCGCGCGACCGGGCCCGGACGGCGTGCACCTTGCTGGACCTGCTGCCCGACCCGCTGCCGGACGCGGAACGCGAGGTCTCCGCGGCGGTCCGCCACCTGTTCGGCAACGCCTCCGCGGCTGCCGCCGCCGACTGCCGGCGTGCGGGCGATCTCTCCGAGGCGATCGGCCGGCACGCCATGGCCGCGCGGCACTACGCGGGCCTCTTCCTCCTGGACCTGGCCCTGCGCGAGCTGGAGCTGATGGTGGAGTGCGCGGTCGAAGGCGACCGGGACGACGCCCTGCTCGCGATCGCGATGCTGCGCACCGTGGTGGCTCCGCGACTGCATGCCGGGGTCTTCGAGGAGTCGGCCTTCGCCCTCTTCGCGGCGGCGCAGGGACTCGGGGCGCAGACGGCCGCGGGACCGTCGTCGCCCGCCGCGCTGCTGATGCTGCACACGGCCGCCAAGGGCCTCGACTTCTCCCGTGCCCTGGCGCAGCCGGGGCCTCGGCAGCCCGCCGAGGCCCTCGAGGAGCTTCGCGACCGCATCGGCGCACTCGAGAGTCGGTTGGGCGCGGCTGCCGCGCCCCGCCTCGACGACGTGGGCGAGGATCTCGAGATGCTCTGCTACGCCGGTCCGCAGGAAGTCACGTCCGGCGCCGTCGAGGACGAGATGCTCGGCAACCTGCGGCGGTCCTTCGACCGTCAGTTGTCCCGCCGTCTGTACACACCGGGCTCCACGGCCCGGTCCTCGCGGCACCCGGAGCTGAGCGACATCGTCGCGGCCCTGCCGTCCGACACCGTGCTGGTCTCCCTGTGGATCGGGCAGCAGCCGAGCCGGATGGAGGCCGCCGGGCCCGACGGGCAGCCCGCCGCCGCCCTGCATCTGATGACGATCACCAGCGAGGACGTCCAGGACATCCGCGTGCTGCCGTTCGGCGGCATGCCGGCCGCGGTGATCCAGATGAGCAGGGACGGCTACACCCATTCCCTGCACCCCTTCGCCCTGACGGTGGAGTCGGTGCGGGCCGCCGTACGGACCGACCCCCTGCATCGCGCGGTGGCCCGGGACGCGGCCGAGCACCTCGACCTCCCGCGGCTGCTGGGCGGCCTGGCCGAGGTCCTGACCCGCCTGCACGACGAGGGCAAGCGGCATCTGTGCTTCTGGGCCAACGGTCCCCTGCACTTCCTGCCGTTCCCGCTGCTGCACCAAAACGGGCGTCCCCTGGCCGACGACTGGACCGTCACCACCGTGCCCAGCCCGCTGTGCGCCACCGGCCTCGAACGGGACCGGCCCCGCGTCGGCGAGGGACTCGTCTCGCTGGGGGCCGCGCACGGCGGCACCCCGTGGGGGCTTCGGTCCGAACCCGTCCTTGACGAGCACGCCACGGCCGTCGCCGCGCTGGCCGGCGGGACGCCCCTGACCGGCGCCGACGCGACGCCGGCGGCCCTGCTGGCGCACGCCGAGGGCGCCCGCTACCTCCATGTGGCGGCGCACGGGGCGCACAGCCAGGAGGCCTCCTGGTTCCAGTGCCTCTACCTCAATCCGCCCGGCGACGGGAAGGACGGGCGGCTGTTCGGCCATGACGTGCTCACCGCCGACCTGCGCGGCGTGGACCTCGTCACCCTCAGTGCCTGCGAGTCGGGGCTCGGCAGATTCGACCTCGCCGACAACCTCCGGGGGCTGCCGGCGGCGTTCCTCCTGGCCGGGGCACGCGCGGTGGTGGGCTGTCTGTGGCCGGTGCGGACGGAGGCGGCCACGTACTTCTTCGGCGAGCTGCACCGGCACCTCGCCGGCCACCACGACACCCTCCGGGCGTTCCGTCATGCCCAGACCGTCACCCGCGGCAGGTTTCCGCAGTACCGGGACTGGGGCGCCTTCACCTATCACGGCGGCTGGAGCCGCCCCGACGAGAGGAGCGCCTGATGCCGCTCACCGTGCCGCCGCTCACGGGACACGACGTCGACCTCGTCGTCCCCGCGACGCTCCAGGGCAACACCACCGAGGAGCGCATCGCCCGGCGGCTGACGGTCACCGAACCGTACGTCACCCGGCTGCTGCCCGAGCAGCTGCCGGAGCTGAACGTGAACCCCGCCCTGCTGTCCTCGCTGTCGCCCGCCGACGACTACTTCGTGGTGGCCTTCGTGTGCACGTTCCGTCCGGCCGCGGACGGGGACGACGCGCCCTTCAAGGAGGCGCGCGTCGGGATCAGGCTCAGTGTCCCGGGCGGGGGGCCGCAGCCGGTGGCGCTGGCGCTGTCCCCGGACACGGCGAGCGCGGCGAGCGGGCACAGCCTGAGTTTCGCCCTGTCGGTTCCGCTCGTCGTGGTCGAGCCCTCGGTCGAGTTCGCGACGGACGGCTCGCAGGAGGAGCGGTACATCACCGCCTACGGCCTGGGCAGCAGCGACCCGGAGTGGCTGCTGCGCGACGTCGCGCGGCAGCCGCTGAGCGGGGACGTCCTGCTCGCCGTGGTGGTGCGCGCTCCGGCCGGTGCGGCCGTGGTGGCGGAGGTCATCGTGGCGGCCACGTTGCGGAAGCTGATGGTGCTGCGCAGCCGGGCGGACCTGCCGTCCCGGCTGCACACCATCGACCTGCGGGCGGCGGCCACGCCTGCCCTGTTCGCCGCTCCCGCCGGCGAACTGCCGGCGGGGTCGGCGGGGTCGGCGGGGTCGGCGGGTCAGTAGATGCCGAGGGCCCGCGGACTCCGGTCCGCGGGCCCTGGACACGCCATCGGGCGACGGAACGTCACACCCCGTCCCGGCGCAGGGTCGGCTTGAGCTCCTTCAGGCGGCCGAGCAGGCCGTTGACGAAGGACGGAGACTCGTCCGTGGAGAACTCCTTCGCCAGCTGCACCATCTCGTCGAGGACGACGGCGTCCGGCGTCTCGTCCACCCAGATCAGCTCGTGGGCGCCGAGCCGCAGGATGTTGCGGTCGACGACGGGCATCCGGTCCAGCGTCCAGCCGACGGAGTACTGGGCGATCAGCTCGTCGATGCGCTTCGCGTGCTCGGCGTAGCCCTCGACCAGCTGCATCGTGTACTCGCTCACCGGCGGCTGCCGGGTGTCGGCCCGGGAGAGCCGGATCCAGTCCGCCAGGACCGTCAGGACGTCGACGCCGCGCTGGTCGCCCTCGAAGAGGATCTGGAAGGCGCGCTTGCGGGCCGTGTTGCGGGCGGCCACGGTTAGCTGTTCACCCGGCCGAGGTAGTCGCTCGTGCGGGTGTCGACCTTGATCTTCTCACCGGTGGTGATGAAGAGCGGGACCTGGATCTGGTGACCGGTCTCCAGGGTGGCGGGCTTGGTGCCGCCGGTGGAGCGGTCGCCCTGGAGGCCCGGCTCGGTCTCCTGCACGACGAGCTCGACGGCGGCCGGCAGCTCGACGAAGAGCACCTCGCCCTCGTGCTGCGCGACGGTGGCCGTGAAGCCCTCGATCAGGAAGTGGGCGGCGTCGCCGACGGCCTTGCGGTCGACCATCAGCTGGTCGTAGGTCTCCATGTCCATGAAGACGAAGTAGTCGCCGTCCATGTACGAGAACTGCATGTCGCGCTTGTCGACAGTGGCCGTCTCGACCTTGACGCCGGCGTTGAAGGTCTTGTCGACGACCTTGCCGGACAGCACGTTCTTGAGCTTGGTGCGCACGAAGGCGGGGCCCTTGCCGGGCTTGACGTGCTGGAACTCGACGACGGACCAGAGCTGGCCGCCTTCGAGCTTGAGCACCAGGCCGTTCTTGAGGTCGTTCGTGGAAGCCACGGTTGCGGAATCTCCTGGACTGACGTGGACGACCCCGGGGCGGGCGCACAGCTCGAGGCTAGAGCGCGAGCAGCTCCTTGGTCGTGATGGTGAGTAGCTCGGGTCCGCCGTCCGCCTCGGGGCGCACGACGAGCGTGTCATCGATCCGGACACCGCCCCGGCCCGGGAGGTGGACCCCCGGTTCGACGGTGACCGGCACACAAGCGTCCAGTTTACCCATGGCCGCGGGAGCCAACTGCGGGTCCTCGTCGATTTCGAGCCCGACCCCGTGCCCGGTGAGCGCCGGAAGCCGTTCCGAGTACCCCGCGGAGTCCAGGACCTGGCGGGCCGCGCGGTCCACGTCCCGGTAGGCGGCGCCCGGCGCGAGGCTCTCGCGGCCGGCCCGCTGAGCGGCGAAGACCAGGTCGTACAGCTCGATCTGCCAGTCCGCCGGCGAGGTGCCGATGACGAAGGTGCGGCCGATCTCGCAGCGGTAGCCGCGGTAGGCGGCCCCGAGGCAGACGGAGAGGAAGTCGCCCTCCTCCACCCGCCGGTCGGTGGGCCGGTGCCCGCGCCGGCCGGAGTTCGGGCCGGTGCCCACGGAGGTGGGGAAGGCGGGCCCGTCGGCGCCGTGGTCGACGAGGCGGCGCTCCAGTTCGAGGGCGAGATGGCGTTCGGTGCGGCCGACGAGGATGGACTCCAGCAGCTCGCCCAGGGCCTGGTCGGCGATCTCGGCGCCGATGCGCAGGCAGGAGATCTCCTCCTCGTCCTTCACCACCCTCAGCTGCTCGACCGCGCCGCCGAGGTCCGCGAGGCGCACGCGCGGGGCGACCGAGCGCAGGGCCCGGTGACGGGTCACCGTGAGGTCGTGTTCCTCGACGGCGAGGGAGTCGGCGCCGGCGCCCATGGCCACGAGGAGGCCGGCGGCGGCCACGACGGGGTCGCCCCACGCGCCGGGGAGGGTGTGAGCCTTCAGGCTCTCGTCCGGGCGGCCCTCGGCGGGGCGGTCGTCGGGCGGGCCCGTGCAGACGAGGAGGTCCTCGTCCCTGCCCAGCAGCAGGACGGCGCCCTGCGGGGCCGCGCCGGCGAGGTATCTGACGTTGGCGGGCCGGGAGATGAGCGCTGCCGCGTTGCCGGACGCGTGGCAGCGTTCTTTCAGCCGTGTGCGGCGGGTCGCGTACACCTCTGACATGTGTCGAGCGTAGGAGCGGTGGCCGGATCCCGCCGGTTGGGCTGCGCCGAGCGGGGTCGCGCCCCCGGCCCGGCCCTCAGCCCGCTACCACTTCGGCGGGCTCGCGATCGCCCTCGCCAGTACGTCGTCCAGGACTCGCGCCGTGGTCGGCACGTCGAGCTGGGAGTTGTCGATGATCGGGAGGCCGGATCCGTACCAGCCGGCCATGCGGCCGTGGATGCGGGCGACTTCCTCGTCGGTGAGGCGGCGGTTGCCGGAGCGTTCGGCGTTGCGCTCCAGGACCACTTCCAGGCCGGGGAGGAGGACGACCGGCAGGAGCCCGGGGCCGACGTGGCGCTTCCAGCCGCCGAGGCCGACGGCGGGGCGGTCGGGGAAGATCGCGTCGTCGAGGATGCACGAGATGCCGTTGGCGAGGAAGTTGCGCGCGGCGAAGCCGCAGGTGCGGCGGGCCAGGCGGTACTGGGCCTCGGAGTGGTCGTTCCAGCCCGACTGGGGGTCGGCGAAGCCCGAGCGGACCCACTCGCGGACGTCGTCGAGGCTGATGTGAGCGGTGGGCACCCGCCGGTGATCCGCCCAGAACTTGGCGACGCTGGTCTTCCCGGCCCCCGCGGGCCCGATGAGCAGCACCGCGAGCGTGGTCGCCGCCGGATCTGGGGCGACCGCGGCCGGCGGCACGCTGGGCATGGGCACGGGCCCACCGGGCGGCAACGGAAGATGCCCGGTGACCTCGGAGCCATGCGAACCGGGGGCGTGCGGGGGGACGGGGGGCTGGGGGGCGGGCGGCACCGGGGACTGCGGGACCGGCGGAGGCACGGGGGGCTGGGGTGTGGAGTGCAGCGGAGGCTGGGGGGCCGACGGCACCGGCGACTGCGGGACCGGCGGAGGCACGGGGGGCTGGGGCGTGGAGTGCAGCGGCGGCTGGGGGGCCGACGGCACCGGCGACTGCGGCACGGCAGGCTGGGGAGCCTGCGGCACCGAGGGCCGCGGAACAGGCGGCTGCTGAGCCGGAGGCACCGAGGACTGCGGAACCGGCGGCACCGGGGACTGCGGGACAGGCGGCTGGGCAGCCGACGGCACCGACGGATGGGAAACCGGCGGCTGCTGAGCCGGGGGCACCGGGGACTGCGGGACAGGCGGCTGCTGAGCCTGCGGCACCGACGCCTGTGGCATCGGCGGCATCGGTGGCTGTTGCGTGGGCGGGATCGGCCCGGGTGGCGGTCCCCCGGTGTAGCCCGGCGCCGCCGGGTGCGGTGGGGGAACGGGAGCGCCTGGCTGATGTGCGCCGGGGTACTGCGCAGCCGACCGGATCGGGGCCGCGACACCGATGCCACCCGGCGCAGGCATCGCGCCCGCCGACTGAGGCGCGGGCACGGGCGCACCGGCGGCCGGCTGGAGTCCGGGGACGCCCGGCGCGCCCGCGCCGCCCTGCGTCGCGTGCGGTGCGACCGCTGCGGCGCCCGGCTGGGGCTGCCCGGCCGGTGGGGTCGGCGGCAGAACCGGGGGGTGCGCGGCCGGGGGCCGGTCGGGGGCCGGTCCGTGCCCCGGCTGGTGGGGCGGCGGCAGCGGAGAACCCACTGCGTGCTGCATCCGGTGCCACTCCGTCTCGTACAGGCAATGGGCGCTGGCGTAGGGGGCGCGGAACCCCCGCTTCGCTACCGAACGGTACCGCCCCTGGCCGTCGTTTGGTGAACGGCCGGGGGCGGTCCGAAGTGCCCGGCGGGGCAAGCGAATCGGGCGGAACGGGATCCCGCGGACTACTCGCCCACTTCGCCGTAGGCGGCGAGCAGGACCGCCGGGTCGGGCCCCTCCAGGACGGTGGGCTTGGCGAGGCCGTCGAGGACGATGAACCGCAGGAGGTCGCCGCGCGACTTCTTGTCGACCCTCATCGCCTCCAGCAGCTTCGGCCACTGGTCGTACCGGTAGTGCAGCGGCAGGCCCACCGACTCCAGCACCGTACGGTGCCGGTCCGCCGTGGCGTCGTCCAACCGGCCCGCGAGACGGCCCAGTTCGGCGGCGAAGTGCATGCCGACGGCGACGGCCGCGCCGTGCCGCCACTGGTAGCGCTCGTTCTTCTCGATGGCGTGGCCGAGCGTGTGCCCGTAGTTGAGGATCTCCCGCAGGCCGGACTCCTTCAGGTCGGAGGAGACGACGTCCGCCTTGACCCTGATGGAGCGTTCGATCAGCTCCGCGGTGTGCGGGCCGGCCGGGGTGCGGGCGGCCTCGGGGTCGCCCTCGACGAGGTCGAGGATCACCGGGTCGGCGATGAAGCCGGCCTTGATGACCTCGGCGAGCCCGGAGACATAGTCGTTGACCGGGAGGGACTCCAGCGCGGCCAGGTCGCACAGGACGCCGGCCGGCGGGTGGAAGGCCCCGACGAGGTTCTTGCCCTCGGCGGTGTTGATGCCGGTCTTGCCGCCGACGGCCGCGTCGACCATGGCGAGCACGGTGGTCGGGACGGCGATCCAGCGCACCCCGCGCAGCCAGGTCGCGGCGACGAACCCGGCGAGGTCCGTGGTCGCGCCGCCGCCGACGCCCACGACGACGTCGGTGCGGGTGAACCCGGACTGGCCGAGCGCCTTCCAGCAGTAGGCGGCGACCTCGGCGGTCTTGGCCTCCTCCGCGTTGGGCACCTGGATGGCGACGGCCTCGTAGCCCTGCTCGGCCAGGTCGGCGCGGAGCGCGTCGCCGGTCTCGGCGAGGGCCTCGGGGTGGATGACGGCGACCCGCTTGGCCTTCTCGCCGATCAGCCCGGCGAGTTCCCCGAGCAGTTGACGGCCGACCAGCACCTCGTACGGCTCGGAGCCCGCGCTGCCGCCGACCGCGATCCGCGTCACTGCCTCACTCATGCTTCCTTCAACTCCAGTGCGTCCAGGGCGGCCCGGGTGACCTCTTCGGGGGTGCGGTCGTCCGTCGGCACGACGGCCGTCGCGACCTCCTCGTAGAGGTGCCGGCGTGCCTCCATCAGCTCGCGCCACTGCTTGCGCGGGTTGACGGCGAGCAGCGGCCGGGCCGCGTTGAGGCCGGTGCGCTTGACGGCTTCCTCGACGTCCATCGACAGGTACAGCACGCGCTGCCCGGCCAGCAGGCCGCGCGTGTCCGCGTCGAGGATCGAGCCGCCGCCGAGCGCCAGGACGCCGTCGTGCTCGGCGAGGGCGCGGTGCACGGCCCGCTTCTCCACGGCGCGGAAGGCGGGTTCGCCCTCCTCGACGAAGATGTCGGCGATGGCGCGGCCCTGTTCGGCGACGATGTCGGCGTCGGTGTCCCGGTAGGCGACCCCGAGCCGCTCGGCCAGCAGCTGTCCGACGGTGGACTTGCCGACGCCCATCGGTCCGACCAGGACGACCAGCGGCCCGCTCATCGGATGTGCAGGTTGTCGAGGTACGAGCGCACGTTGCGGTGGGTCTCGGTCACGCTGTCGCCGCCGAACTTCTCCGCGACGGCGTCCGCGAGGACCAGCGCGACCATGGCCTCGGCGACGATGCCGGCGGCCGGCACCGCGCACACGTCGGAGCGCTGGTGGTGGGCCTGCGTGGCCTCGCCTGTGGAGACGTCGACGGTCCGCAGGGCGCGCGGCACGGTGGCGATGGGCTTCATGGCGGCCCGCACCCGCAGCAGCTCGCCGGTGGTCAGGCCGCCCTCGGTGCCGCCGGAGCGGCCGGTGGCGCGCCGGATGCCGTCGTCGGTGGTGACGATCTCGTCGTGCGCCTTCGAACCGGGCACGCGCGCGAGGTCGAAGCCGTCGCCGACCTCGACGCCCTTGATCGCCTGGATGCCCATGAGCGCGGCGGCGAGCCGGGCGTCCAGCCGGCGGTCCCAGTGCACGTGCGAGCCGAGGCCCACGGGCACGTCGTAGGCCAGCACCTCGACGACGCCGCCGAGGGTGTCGCCGTCCTTGTGGGCCTGGTCGATCTCGGCGACCATCGCCTTCGACGCGTCGGCGTCGAGGCAGCGCACCGGGTCGGCGTCCAGCCTCTCGACGTCGGCGGGGGTCGGGTACACGCCGTAGGGCGCCTTGGCGGCGGCCAGTTCCACGACGTGGGAGACGATCTCGATGCCGGCCGTCTCCTTGAGGTACGACCGGGCGACGGCGCCGAGCGCGACGCGGGCGGCGGTCTCGCGCGCGGAGGCGCGCTCCAGGATCGGGCGGGCCTCGTCGAAGCCGTACTTCTGCATGCCGGCCAGGTCGGCGTGGCCGGGGCGCGGGCGGGTCAGCGGCGCGTTGCGGGCGAGCCCGGCGAGCACGTCGGGGTCGACCGGGTCGGCCGACATGACCTGTTCCCACTTGGGCCACTCGGTGTTGCCCACCATGATCGCGACCGGGGAGCCCAGGGTGAGCCCGTGCCGGACTCCGCCGAGGAAGGTGATCTCGTCCTGCTCGAACTTCATCCGCGCACCGCGCCCATAGCCGAGCCGGCGCCTCGCCAGATGGTCGGCGACCATCTCCGTGCTGATCGGCACGCCGGCGGGAAGGCCCTCCAGCGTCGCCACGAGTGCGGGACCGTGGGACTCCCCCGCGGTCAGCCAGCGCAACCTGCTCAACGGTGCTCCTCAGTGCTCGCGCCTGGTACTGCCCTGCGTACGCGGGTCCTCGCGTACGGCAACGGCGGGACCGGGTGCGCGACCCAGGTCCGCCACCTACGATCCTCCCACGTCCGGGGCCCGGCCCCGGCCGCCGGTCCAGCAGACGGACGGCGGACGGCCGGGCACGGGCTCACCGCGAGCCGTCGCGCCCCTGCTGCGGGGCGTACGCGCCGAGGAAGTCGGCGCCGCTGGGCTGACCGGCCGCCGCGCCCTGAGGAGCCGAGGCCTGCGGAGCCGCGCCCTGCGAGGCCGGGGCCTGCCGGTTCTGCGGGGCGTACGGACCGAGGAAGTCCGCGCCACTGGGCTGACCGGCCGCCGCGCCCTGCGGAGCCGAGGCCTGCGGAGCCGCGCCCTGCGAGGCCGGGGCCCCCTGGTTCTGCGGGGCGTACGCGCCCAGGTAGTCCGCGCCCCAGCCCTGGCCGTGCTGCGCGGCCGCGTGCACGGCAACGCCGGACCGCACCGCGCGCCGGTAGGCGATCTTGCGCTTCAGCTTGAGGATCCACGAGGCGACCACGGCGAGCACGACCAGTGCGATGACCGTGATCTGCACCCACTCGGGCATGAACCGGAGGAAGAACTCGAAGATCTCGCTCTTGCCGGACGCCACCGGCACCCCGTCGGACACGTTGGACATGTACCTGACTCCCCCTGGACCGCGCTCCGCCCCCTGCGGAACTCAGCGGATACTAGCGGGCCGCGAGCGCGTGCTCCCCCGCTTTTCGCATCGCGTCCAGCGGAGCCGGCACCCGGCCGGTCATCTGCTCCACCTGAAGCACCGCCTGGTGCACGAGAAGGTCCAGCCCGCTGACGACCGCGCCGCCGAACATCGACCAGCGGGCGGCCAGTTCGGTCGGCCACGGCTCGTAGAGCACGTCGAAGAGGGTGGCGGGCCGCTCCGGCACCGAGGCGGCGAGGGCGTCCGTGGCCCCCGCCGGGGTGGTCGCGACGACGAGCGGGAAGCGCAGCGCCTCGGCCGCGTCCGCCCAGTCCGCGACCCGGACTGCCACGTCGAGACGTTCCCCCCACTCGCGCATCTCGGCGGCGCGGGACTCGCTGCGCACATAGGCGACGACCTCGCCGGCGCAGACCCGGGACAGCGCGGCCAGCGCGGAGGAGGCGGTGGCGCCGGCGCCGAGGATCGCGGCGGAGTCCACCTGCTCGACGCCGTGCTCGCGCAGGGCGGCGACCATGCCGGGGATGTCCGTGTTGTCGCCGAGGCGGCGGCCGTCCTCGGTGAACACCAGGGTATTGACCGCCTCGACGGAGGCCGCGGTCTCGCTGACCTCGTCGAGCAGCGGGATGACCGCCCGCTTGAGCGGCATGGTCAGCGACAGCCCCGCCCACTCCGCGCCGAGCCCGTCGACGAAGGCGGGCAGCGCCGCCTCGTCGACGTCGAAGCGCTCGTACGTCCAGTCCGTGAGCTCCAGCGCCCGGTAGGCGGCGCGGTGCAGCACGGGGGACAGGGAGTGGGCGATGGGGCTGCCCAGCACCGCGGCCCGGTGTCGGCGGACGTCGTGCGTCCCGGCTGTGTCGCTCATGGCCTCAGTTCTTCTTGGCGCTCTCGTTGAACTTGTCCTTGAGCCGCTCGAACTCGGCGTACGTCTTGGCGAATTCCGTCTTGTTGGCGCCGTCGGTCGCCACGAAGTAGATCCAGCCGTCGCTCGTCGGATTCAGCGTCGCCGCGAGTGCGTCGGCCCCGGGATTCCCGATCGGTCCGGGCGGCAGACCCCGCTGCGTATACGTGTTGTACGGGTCCTGATTGCTGTTGATCTCGGACTCGCTGATGTGGATGTTGCTCTCGTTCTTCAGGTAGTTGAAGGTCGAGTCGAACTGGAGCTTCTGGTTGGTCTCGGTGTTCGTCGGCTTCAGCCGGTTGTAGATGACCTCCGCCATCTTGCGGAAGTCGTCGTCGGTCTTGCCCTCGGCCTGGACGAGGCTGGCGACCGTGATGACCTGCAACGGGTTCTCCAGGTCGAGCGCGGCGGCCTTGCCCTTGAGGTCGATCTTGCCGTACGCCCCTTCGGCCCGCTCGATCATCTCCTTGAGCACGACCGCCGGTTTCATGCCCTTCGCCGCGGCGTAGGTGCCCGGGTAGAGGAAGCCCTCCAGCGGGTCCATGATGTCGGGGTCGCTGTTCGCCCAATCGGGCAGTCCGAGACTCTCGTACTCCTTCTCGGCGACCTTCCTGGTCGTGCCGGCGGCGAGACCGAGTTTCTCGTCGATGGCCTTGTAGACCTGGATATTGCGCTGACCGGGCGCGACGATCATATTCGCCTGGCTCTTGGGATCGAGCATCATGGCGACGGCGCTCCTCGCGGACATCTCCTTCTTCAGGATGTACGCGCCCGCCTGAATACTGCCGCCCTCGGGATTCTGCGTCATCGCGGAGACGAACGCGTCCACGCTCTTGACGACGCCCGCCTCCTTCAGCCGGCGGCCGATGTCCGCGCCGCCCGCGCCCTTGGGGATCTCGACGCTCACGGTCTGGCCGGTGCCGCCGCCCGCGTAGTCCGGAGCCGTGCCGTAACGATTCTGGTAGAACTGGTAACCGAAATAGCCGACGCCGCCGATGCCGCCGCCGAACACGAGCACGACCACCAGGCAGGCGAACCCGTTGCGGCGCTTCTTGCCTTTGGCGTCCTTGCCCCTGGGCTCCTTGCCGCCGCGCCCCCGCCCGCGACCGCCCCGGCCCTCCGCCTCGTCGTCGTCCTCGTAGGCGTCGTCGCCCGGCTCGTCCTGGGCGGCCCGGCCGCCTCTGCCGGGCTCGCCGCCCCGCTCCGCCGGATCCGCGCCGTCGCCCGCGAAGAAGGGGTGCTCCTCCTGCTCCGGGTCCGCGGCCCACTCGGGCCGCTGCTCCTCCGGCTCGGGCTCGGCGCGCCTGCGCGCGGGCGGCTCCGGGGGCGGATAGGCGTCCGGGGTGCCGTAGAGGTCGGGCTGCTCGGCGCCGTAAGCGGTTGCCTGCTGGCCGTACGGATCCCCGGGGTCGGCCGCGTAGGGCATGTGCGCGTGCGTGCCCGTGCCGTCCCAGCCGCCCTCGTGGTACGCCTGCTGCCCGCCCTGGTGGGCGAACTGCTGCTGGTCGTGGTCCGGGTACTGCTGCCCCGGGTGGCCGGTGTGTCCCGGCTGGCCCGGGTGGCCGGTGTGGCCCGGACCGGCGTACTGCTGGCCCTGACCGGCGTAGTGCTGCTGGTCGTAGGGCTGCTGCTGGTACTGCTGCGGGTCGTACTGCTGCGCCTGTCCGTCGCCCCAGTCGCCGCCGTACCCGGGCTGCTGCGGCTGCTGCGGGTAGTGCTGCGGCTGGCCGCCGTAGGCAGGCTGATGGCCGGCGTGGGCCTGCTGCCCTTCCCATCCGCCGTCCCCGTACAACGGGTCCTCCGGATGCCACGGTTCGGAGCCTGGGCCCCGGCCATACTCAGTCATCGATCCCCTAGAGCCGCGGCGGGCGGTCGCGCGGCTGGTGGGCCAGGCTACCGTTCCGCCTCTGCCTGTGCGGAGACTGTTCGAACACCTCCGCATCGCGCGGAACGTTACCGTATCGCGATCAGATGACCACTTCGACGCCCTCGCCCGGTGCTGTACCTGACACCCGTTCGGATTCCAGCGCCTGCTGAAGGATGATCACAGCGGCTGCCTGGTCGACGACCGAACGTCCCTTCTTGCTCTTCACCCCCGCGGCGCGCAGTCCCTGACTGGCCGTCACGGTGGTCATCCGCTCGTCGACGAGCCGGACCGGCACCGGTGCGACGCCCCTGGCCAGCTCCTGCGCGAACGCCCGGACCTTCACCGCGGCCGGGCCCTCGCCGCCCTTGAGGGAGCGGGGCAGACCGACGACGACCTCGATCGGCTCGTACTCCTCGACCAGTTGACGCAGCCGCCGGTGAGCCGCCGGGACGTCACGGCCGGGAACCGTCTCGACCGGCGTGGCGAGGATCCCGTCGGGGTCGCAGGAGGCGACCCCGATACGGGCGTCCCCGACGTCGATGGCGAGGCGACGGCCGCGGCGCATGCCCCGGCCGTCCCCGCTCGCCTGTGTGGAGTCGCTCACTTGGCCGTTTCCGCCACGAGGCGCTCCACGGCGTCGACGGCCTCGCCGACGGCCGACGGGTTCTGGCCACCGCCCTGGGCGACGTCCGGCTTGCCGCCACCGCCGCCGCCGAGGGTCTTGGCGGCGGCCCGCACGAGGTCACCGGCCTTGAGGCCGCGCTCACGGGCGGCCTCGTTGGTGGCGATGACCGTGAGCGGCTTGCCGCCCGCGACGGTGAACAGGGCCACGACGACGGCCCGCCCGCCCTGGATGCGACCGCGCACGTCCAGCACCAGCTTGCGCAGATCGTCGGCGGTCGTGCCGTCGGGCACCTGACCGGTCACGAGCGCGACGCCGCGGACGTCCTTGGCGGACCCGGCGAGACCGGCGGCGGCCTGGAGGACCTTCTCCGCGCGGAACTTCTCGATCTCCTTCTCGGCGTCCTTCAGCTTGCCGAGCATGGCCGAGACCTTCTCCGGAAGCTCCTCCGGGCGGCCCTTGATCAGCTCCTGGAGCTGGGCCACGACAGTGTGCTCCCGGGCGAGGAAGTTGTAGGCGTCGACGCCGACGAGGGCCTCGATACGGCGCACGCCCGAGCCGATCGACGACTCGCCGAGCAGCTTCACCAGTCCCAGCTGGGCGGTGTTGTGGACGTGCGTGCCGCCGCACAGCTCCTTGGAGAAGTCGCCGATGGTGACCACGCGCACGCGCTCGCCGTACTTCTCGCCGAACTCGGCGATGGCGCCCTGCTTCTTGGCCTCGTCGATGCCCATGACCTCGGCCTGGACGTCCAGGTCGCGGGCGAGCACCTCGTTGATCCGCTGCTCGACGTCGGTCATCACGGCCGTCGGGACGGCGGACGGCGAGCCGAAGTCGAAGCGGAAGCGGCCGGGCTGGTTCTCGGAACCGGCCTGGGCGGCCGTCGGGCCGAGGGCGTCGCGCAGGGCCTGGTGGGTGAGGTGGGTGGCCGAGTGGGCGCGGGCGATGGCCTTGCGGCGGCGGTTGTCGATCGAGGCGTGGGCGGTGGCGCCGACGGTGACCTCGCCGACCTGGACGACACCCTTGTGGACGTACACGCCCGGAACCGGCTTCTGGCAGTCGCGGATCTCGATGACGGCGCCGGAGTCCACCCTGATGCGGCCGGTGTCGCCGATCTGGCCGCCGCCCTCGGCGTAGAACGGGGTGCGGTCGAGGACGATCTCGACCTCGTCGCCCTCGGTGGCGGCCGGGGAGGACACCCCGTCGACGAGGATGCCGACGATGGTGGTCTCGCCCTCGGTGTCGCTGTAGCCGATGAAGTCGGTCTCGCCGGCCCGGTCGGCGATCGCGCGGTAGGCGCCGAGGTCGGCGTGGCCGGTCTTCTTGGCCTGGGCGTCGGCCTTGGCGCGCTCCCGCTGCTCCTTCATCAGACGGCGGAAGCCGTCCTCGTCCACGGAGAGGCCCTGTTCGGCGGCCATCTCCAGGGTGAGGTCGATCGGGAAGCCCCAGGTGTCGTGGAGCAGGAAGGCCTTGTCGCCGGAGAGGACGGCGCCGCCGGCCTGCTTGGTCTCGGTGACGGCCGTGTCGAGGATGTTGGTGCCGGCCTTCAGCGTCTTGAGGAAGGCGTTCTCCTCGGCGACGGCGACCTTCTCGATCCGCTCGCGGTCGGTGACCAGCTCCGGGTACTGCTGCCCCATCATGGCGATCACGGTGTCGACGAGGTCCTTGACGACCGGGCCGGTGGCGCCGAGCAGGCGCATGTTGCGGATGGCGCGGCGCATGATGCGGCGCAGCACATAGCCGCGGCCCTCGTTGCCGGGGGTGACGCCGTCACCGATGAGCATCACCGAGGTGCGCATGTGGTCGGTGACCACGCGCAGGGAGACGTCCGAGTCGTGGGCGTCGCCGTAGGCCACGCCGGTCAGCTCGGTGGCCTTCTTGATGACGGCCATGGAGGTGTCGATCTCGTACATGTTCTGCACGCCCTGCAGAATCATGGCGAGGCGCTCCATGCCGAGGCCCGTGTCGATGTTCTTGCTCGGCAGCTCGCCGAGGATCGGATAGTCCTTGCCCGGTCCCTCGCCCCGCTCGTACTGCATGAAGACGAGGTTCCAGATCTCCACGTACCGCTCGTCGTTGACGGCGGGGCCGCCCTCGACTCCGAACTCGGGGCCGCGGTCGTAGTTGATCTCGGAGCAGGGACCACAGGGGCCGGGGACGCCCATGTCCCAGTAGTTGTCCTTCTTGCCCAGGCGCTGGATGCGCTCCGTCGGCACGCCGACGACCTCGTGCCAGATGCGCTCGGCCTCGTCGTCGTCCTTGTAGACGGTGATCCACAGACGCTCGGGGTCGAGGCCGTAACCGCCCTTGTCCTGGGGGCTGGTGAGCAGCTCCCAGGCGTGCTGGATGGCGCCTTCCTTGAAGTAGTCGCCGAAGGAGAAGTTGCCGCACATCTGGAAGAACGTGCCGTGGCGGGTGGTCTTGCCGACCTCTTCGATGTCGGGCGTGCGCACGCACTTCTGCACGCTGGTGGCGCGCGCGAAGGGCGGCTTGACCTCACCCAGGAAGTAGGGCTTGAAGGGCACCATGCCGGCCGGGACGAGGAGCAGAGTCGGGTCGTCCGCGATGAGCGACGCCGAAGGGACGACGGTGTGCCCGCGCTCCTCGAAGAAGCTCAGCCAGCGGCGGCGAATCTCGGCCGACTCCATCAGTGGTCCTCATTCCGGTTGTACGAGTGCTTCGTTGGCGAAGACGTCGGAGCCTCGACGTGCTTCGGGTGGCTGCGGTCGTTCTCGATGGCGGCGAACCGCCGGGGGGCCGGGAGTTCGGGGTCCTCGTGGATGCCGAGGGCCTCCTCGAGTTCGGCCTCCCGCTGGGCCATGTTGTCGCGGACGTCGAGCGCGAAGCCCACCGCGCGGTCCTTGAGGCGCGCTCCCGTCTCGAGGGCCTTGTTGGCCGCGGTCGCGGCGAGGCTCTCGGGGGTCAGCTGCCTCAGCTTGCGGTTGACCTTGGTGGTGGCCCACACACCGGCGGCGACACCGGTGGAGAACCAGAACGTACGACGGAACATCGCTGGGTCTCAGTCCCTACTTCCACGGGGGTTCCACCGGCTCCGCCGCGACGCCGGGACGGTCCGGCCCACGATCACGGTCCGACGGGACTCCTTGGCGGGTGCGTCGTCCTTGCGGCCGCCGAGGGCCCGGCGGACGCCGTAGCCGAAGGCGGCGACCTTCACGAGCGGGCCGCCGAAGGTGGAGGCGACCGTGGTGGACAGCGCGTGCGCGTTCGACGTGACCTCCTGGACGTCGGATGCGATCGCGTCGACCCGGTCGATCTGGGTCTGCGCGGAGCGCACCGCCGAAGAGGCCTCCGCCAGCAGCGGGACGGCCTGTTCGGTCACGTCCGCGACGAGTTTGGTGGTCGCCCTGAGCGTCTGGGCCAGCCTCGCCAGCGCGACGGCGAGGAACGAGACCAGGATCGCCCAGAACACGGCCACCAGGATCCCGGCCACCTCTCCACCGGACACCGTGCACCTGCTTCCGCTCTTCGGCGACATCGACGACATCGATTCGGGTTCCGAGCCTATCGCGCCGACACCGCCGGTCCGTACCGGATAACGCGCCGCTCGGGAGTCCGCTCGGGGATGCGCGAAGGCCCGTCGTCCCGCCCGCCCCGAGGGGCAGGGAGACGACGGGCCAGGGCGCGGAGGTCCTACGGCCGGCTGAGGATCAGCGGGCGTAGTACTCGACGACGAGCTGCTCGTCGCAGATCACCGGGATCTCCTTGCGGTTCGGCTCACGGTCCAGGCGGAAGGCCAGGGCGCGGAGGTTCACCTGGAGGTAGCGCGGGGTCTCGCCGTCGGGGGCGAAGCCGCCCTCACGGGCGATGGAGAAGAGGGTCTTCTCGCGGCTGCGCTCGCGGACCATCACGACGTCGTCGGGACGGACGCGGAACGACGGCTTGTCGACCTTCTGGCCGTTGACCTCGATGTGGCCGTGGACGACCATCTGGCGGGCCTGGTAGATCGTGCGGGCGATGCCCGAACGCAGGACCAGGGCGTCGAGACGACGCTCCAGCTCGATGATCAGGGCCTCACCGGTCTTGCCCTGGACCTTGGAGGCACGCTCGTAGGCGCGGACGAGCTGGCGCTCGGACACGTCGTACTGCGCGCGCAGACGCTGCTTCTCGAGCAGACGGACCTTGTAGTCCGAGTTCTGCTTGCGGCCGCGGCCGTGCTCGCCCGGCGGGTAGGGGCGGGCCTCGAAGTACTTGACGGCCTTCGGGGTCAGCGCGATGCCGAGGGCACGCGACTTCTTGACCTTGGGGCGGGACTGGTTCGCCACTTCTTTTTCCTTTTCCGTTTCGGCTGCCTCAGGGTTACGGGAGGTCGCATCCGCAGCCGGGGAATTCCCGACGGGCCACGAGGGACTCGTCAGGCAGCCGCTCCCCTGGTCTGGGCACATACGTGCAGCACACGAACGGCCCACCGACCGGTCCCGGGACTCCGGGCGGTGGTGGGCTGCCCGCGACACCTACGACGGTGCGCGACGCTCCTGGATCAACAGATCCGGCTGGATGTCCCGCCTGAGGCGCCGACCGGAGCCGGACACGGGACGCAGCGCTTCGGGAAGTCTACAGGGTGGTCACGACCGCTTCCGACCCAGGTGCTTCCTGGTCCACTCCACGGCGTCCGCGTACCGGGCCTCGGAGCCGTGCCGGGTCGGGGTGTAGTACTCGCGGTCCTTGATCGCGTCCGGCGCGTACTGCTGCGCGGCGATCCCCTCGGACAGGTCGTGCGGGTACACATAGCCCTGGGCGTGCCCCAACTGGGCCGCGCCCTTGTAGTGCCCGTCCCGCAGGTGCGCGGGCACCGGCCCGGCCAGGCCCTTGCGGACGTCGTCCAGGGCGGCGCCGATCGCGGTGGTCGCGGCGTTCGACTTGGGGGCCAGGGCGAGGGCGATGGTGGCGTGGCTGAGGGTGAGGGCGGCCTCGGGGAAGCCGATCATGGCGACGGCCTGGGCGGCGGCGACCGCGATCGGCAGGGCGTTCGGGTCGGCGAGGCCGATGTCCTCGCTGGCGGAGATCATCAGCCGGCGGGCGATGAACCGGGGGTCCTCGCCGGCCTCGATCATGCGGGCCAGGTAGTGCAGGGCGGCGTCGACGTCGGAGCCGCGGATGGACTTGATGAGGGCGCTGGCGACGTCGTAGTGCTGGTCGCCGGCGCGGTCGTACTTCACCGCCGCCCGGTCGACCGTCTCCTCCAGCGTCTCCAACGAGACCTCGGCCTCGCCCTTGTCCAGGGCGGCCCCGGCGGCGGCCTCCAGGGCGGTCAGGGCCCGGCGGGCGTCGCCGCCGGCGATGCGCAGGAGGTGGTCCTCGGTGTCCTTCGGGAGGGTGACGGCGCCCTTGAGGCCGCGTTCGTCGGCCAGGGCCCGCCGGAGCAGCCCGCGCACGTCGTCGTCGGTGAGGGGTTCGAGGGTGAGCAGCAGCGAGCGGGACAGCAGCGGGGAGATCACCGAGAAGTAGGGGTTCTCGGTGGTCGCGGCGATCAGCGTCACCCAGCGGTTCTCGACGGCCGGGAGGAGGGAGTCCTGCTGGGCCTTGCTGAAGCGGTGGATCTCGTCGAGGAAGAGGACGGTCTCCTTGCCGTACCCGCCGGTGGCGCGGCGCGCGCCGTCGATGACCGCGCGGACCTCCTTGACGCCGGCGGTGATCGCGGAGAGCTCGACGAAACGCTTGTCGGTGGCCTTGGAGACGACGTAGGCCAGGGTGGTCTTGCCGGTGCCGGGCGGGCCCCAGAGGATCACCGAGGAGGGCCCGGCGGGGCCGGCGGGGCTGCCCGTGCCTTCGCCGACCAGACGGCGCAGGGGCGATCCGGGCTTCAGCAGATGCTGCTGGCCCACGACCTCGTCGAGGGCGCGCGGGCGCATCCGGACCGCCAGGGGGCTGCCGGCGGGCTCCTTCTCCTGGCGGTCTTCGGCTGCGGCGGTGAACAGGTCGGGCTCCACACCGAAACCCTAAATCACGGCACTGACAATCCCGCCGGGCCCATGGACCGCGGGCTCAGCTGATCCAGAAGTCCCACCAGCGGGTGAGGATCAGCATGCCGATGATGCCGATGTGCAGCACCGGCAGCACCCAGGTGAACTCGCCGAAGAAGCTCTTCAGCCAGTTCGGCGCGGGGATGAAGCCGTTGCGCACGTTGAACGAGGTCACGTACCAGAACATGAAGATCGTCGCGACCCAGGCCAGGCAGCACCACAGGCACAGGGCGTTGATCCGGTACAGGGACTGGAACATCAGCCAGGCGCAGAAGGAGACCCCGAACAGGGTGCCGGCGTTGAAGGTGAGCCAGTACCAGCGGGGGAAGCGGGCCCGCGCGAGCAGGCTCATGCCGACGCAGACGACCATGCCGTAGGCGACGAGGCCGAGCATCGGGTTGGGGAAGCCGAAGACGGCGGCCTGCTTGCTCTCCATGACGCTGCCGCAGGAGACCACGGGGTTGAGGCTGCAACCGGGCGTGAACGTCTCGCCGGCGACCTTGGCCTCGAGCAGCTTGAACTTGTCGATCGTGATGACCCACGCGGCGAGCAGACCGGCCGCGCCGGTGATCACCAGCAGCAGGGCGAACGCGCGGCTGCCGCCCGCCGTCCCCGGCGCGGCCGCGTCGGCGCGCTCCGGCTCGGGTTCGGTGGAGACGTCTCTGACTGTCGTCTTGCTCATCACGCCGATTCCGTCACTTGAGAGTTGGGCGTTCCCCGGACACGGCTCATTGTGCCGCACGCACCCGTGTGTCCACCGTTCGGTGGACATAAGGAAGGACACCCGGTCGTCCCTGAACGTGCGGTTCCGGACGAGTCTGATCGGCATGACAGCACACGCGAACGAACTCGCGGTGGACGTGCGGGGGCTGCGCAAGCAGTACGGCGACGTGACCGCGGTCGACGGCATCGATCTGGGAATCCGCCGGGGCGAGGTGTTCGGCCTGCTGGGGCCCAACGGGGCGGGCAAGAGCACGACGGTGGAGATCCTCCAGGGCAACCGTTCCCGGGACGCGGGCGAGGTGTCCGTCCTGGGTTCGGATCCGGCGCACGGCACACGCGCGTGGCGCTCGCGGGTCGGGATCGTCTGGCAGGACGAATCCGCGCCCGCCGAGTTGACGGTCCGCGAGACCGTGCGGCATTTCGCGGGCTACTACCCGCGGCCGCGGGACCCGGCGGAGGTCATCGGGCTGGTCGGTCTGGAGGCGAAGGCGGACAGCCGGATCAAGGCGCTCTCCGGCGGGCAGCGCCGCCGTCTCGACGTGGCGCTCGGCGTGATCGGCGGCCCCGACCTGCTGCTCCTGGACGAGCCGACCACGGGTTTCGACCCGGCGGCCCGCCGCCAGTTCTGGGACCTGATCCGCAAGCTGTCGGACGAGGGCACGACCATCGTGCTGACCACGCACTACCTGGAGGAGGCGGAGGCGCTCGCGGACCGGCTGGCCGTCGTCGCCCAGGGCCGGATCGTCGCCGAGGGCGATCCGGGCGGCCTGCGGAAGCGCTACGGCACCGGCGCCGTCGTGGAGTGGACGGAGCAGGACGGCGCCCCGCGCTCGGCACGCACGGACACGCCGACCAGGACCGTCGCCGAGCTGGCGCGCCGCTTCGACGGCGAGATCCCGGGGCTGCGGGTGAGCCGTCCCACGCTGGAGGACGTCTACCTCCGGCTGACCGGACAGGAGGACGCCCGATGACCACGACCGCCGTACGCGCCCGCACGGACGCCCTCGCCGAGAAGCTGCCCGGCGCCTGGGGCATCGGCCTCCAGCGGGGCGCCCTGGAGCTGAAGCAGTTCTTCCGGCAGCGCGACCAGGTGGTGTTCACCTTCGCCTTCCCGGTGGTGTTCCTGTTCCTGTTCGCGTCGATCTTCCGGGACGACGTGCGGGGCGCCGGCATCAACGCCTCGCAGCTGTACGTCCCGGCGATGATGGCCGCGGGCATCATGTCGACGAGTTTCCAGTCCCTCGGCATCTCCATCGCGATCGAGCGGGACGAGAAGGTGCTGCGGCGGCTGCGCGGCACGCCGATGCCGGCGGCGGGGTACTTCCTAGGCAAGATCTGGCTGGTGCTGGTCACCGGCGTCCTGGAGACGGCGCTCCTGCTGGTCGTCGGGACGGCGTTCTACGACATCGACCTGCCGTCGGACCCGGGCCGCTGGTTCGCCTTCGCCTGGATTTTCGTGCTGGGTCTGACGGCGTGCGCGCTGCTCGGCATCGCGATCAGTTCGGTCCCCAAGTCGAGCAAGAGCGCGTCCTCCGTGGTCGTCCTGCCGTTCCTGGTGCTCCAGTTCATCTCCGGGGTGTACATCGCGATCAACACCATTCCGGACTGGATGCTGAACATCGGCGCGCTGTTCCCGCTGAAGTGGATGTGCCAGGGGCTGCGCGGGGTGTTCCTGCCGGACTCGGCGCGGGTCCTGGAACAGGCCGGGGCTTGGGAGTTCGGCCGGATCGCCCTGGTGCTCGGGGCGTGGTGCGTCGGAGGATTGCTCCTGTGTCTGCTGACCTTCCGCTGGAAGAACCGGCGCGACGGATGAGCGGTCCGGCCATGACGGGCGGTGCGTACACCTGGGACCGCTCGTTCCGGCTGTGGGACTCCTACTTCGCGCTGATCTGGCTGGCCACCCTGGTGTTCGTGCTCGGCGCGGGCACGCCGGGGTGGCCGGTGCGCGCCGCCGCGGCGGGGCTGCTGGTGCCGCTGGTGCCCCTGTTCGTGTGGGTGGGACGTCCGCTGCTGCGGCAGGACCCGCCCGACGCGCGCCGGGCCCTCGGCTATCTGCTGGCGGCGATGGCGCTGTTCCTGCCGTCGGCGGTCCTGGTCGGCGAGACCCGGCTGATGACCTTCGCGCTCGTCCCGCAGTGCTTCATGACGCTGCGGATGCGGTGGGCGCTGGCGGCGGTGGCCTTCGTCAACCTGGCGCCGGTGCTGGGCTGGGCGCTGCTGTGGTGGCCGGACGACGAGACGGTCTTCTTCAACGGCATGTTCGCGGTGGTCACCCTGGGTTTCTCGGTGGCCGTCGGCACCTGGGTCATCCGGATCATCGAGCAGAGCCAGGAGCGCGCCGAGCTGATCGCGGAGCTGGACGAGAGCCGGCACGAGGTGTCGCGGCTGTCCGCCGCGCACGGCGCCCTGGCCGAGCGGGAGCGGATGGCGCGGGAGATCCACGACACCCTCGCCCAGGGGTTCACCAGTCTGCTGATGCTGGTCCAGGCGGTGGAGGCCGAGCTCGACCACGACGTGGCGCAGGCCCGCCGTCATCTGGCGCTGATGGACGAGACGGCCCGGCTGAACCTCGCCGAGGCCCGCGCCCTGGTCGCCGGGGGCGCGCCCGCCGACCTGGAGGGGGCCTCCCTGCCGGACGCCCTGCGCCGGCTGGCCGCCCGTCACGAGGCGACGCTCGACGTGACCGGTCCGGTGCGTCCGCTGCCCGCCGGACCGGAGGTGGTGGCCCTGCGCGCCTGCCAGGAGGCGCTGGCGAACGCCCGTAAGCACGCGGGGGCTTCGTCGGCGGTCGGCATCACGCTGGCGTACGCCGACGACACGCTCACCGTGGCGGTGCGCGACGACGGCCGCGGCTTCGAGCCCGCGTCCGCCGTCGTCGGCGCCGGCGGCTACGGACTGGCGGGGCTGCGGGCCCGGGCCACCGAGGTCGGCGGCACCGCCCTGATCCGCAGCGCCCCCGGCGACGGCACGACCGTGACCGTCCGCCTGCCCGTACCGCCCGCGAGGAGCTCATCGTGATCCGGATCATCCTGGCCGACGACCATCCCGTCGTACGGGAGGGCCTGCGGGCCATGCTGAGCGCGGAACCGGACCTGGAGGTCGTCGCCGACGCGTCCAGCGGGCCGCAGGCGGAGGCGCTGGCCGCCGAACTGCGGCCGGACATCGTGCTGATGGACCTGCGGATGCCGGGGGGCGGGGGCGTGGACTCCATCGTGCGGATGACGGAGGCGGCGCTGCCGTGCCGGGTGATCGTCCTGACGACGTACGAGACGGACCGGGACATCCTGCGGGCCGTGGAGGCGGGGGCGGCGGGCTACCTGTTGAAGGACCTGCCCCGGGGGCAGTTGGCGGAGGCGGTACGGGCCGCCGCGCGGGGCGAGACGGTGCTCGCGCCGTCGGTGGCGGCCCGCCTGGTCGACCAGCTCCGCACGAGGCCGGAACGGCCCCGGCTGTCTGCCCGCGAGACGTCGGTACTGCGACTCGTCGCGGAGGGCTGCACCAACGCGGACATCGGGCGGCGCCTGTACATCGGCGAATCGACGGTGAAGACCCACCTGTTGCGGGTCTTCACCAAGCTGGGGGTGGACGACCGCACAGCGGCGGTGACGAGCGCGATGCGCCACGGCCTGCTGGACTGACCCGCCCCTGGGGGCTCCGCCCCCAGACCCCCGGGCCTATGCCCACCCACCACCCGACTCGGTTGGAAAAGGGTGAGCCCAATCAAGCCCGGGGACGCAGCCCCCGGGGACCTCAGCCCAGCCTCGACTCCAGCTCCGCCACGATCTCGTTCACGCCGACCGCCCGCTGCTCCCCCGACTCCATGTCCTTCAACTGGACGACGCCCTCGGCGAGATCCCGCTCACCGGCGACGATCGTGTAGCGCGCCCCACTGCGGTTGGCGTTCTTCATCGCCCCCTTGAGCCCCTTCGCCCCGTAGGAGAAGTCGGCGGCGACACCGAGCTTGCGCAGCTCGGTCACCTTGGCGAACAGCACCCGCCGGGCCTCCTCCCCCAGCGGCACCGCGAACACGCTCGTGGACGCGGGGAGTTCGAGCGAGACACCCTCCGCCTCAAGCGCGAGCACCGTACGGTCGACGCCCAGCGCCCACCCCACGGACGGCAGCGCGGGCCCGCCGATCATCTCGGACAGCCCGTCGTAGCGCCCGCCGCCGCCCACCGCGGACTGCGACCCCAGACCGTCGTGGACGAACTCGAAGGTGGTGCGCGTGTAGTAGTCCAGGCCGCGGACCAGCTTCGGGTCGTCCTCGAAGGCGACGCCCGCCGCGGTGATCAGCTCACGGACCTCCTCGTGGTACGCCTTGCAGGCGTCGCAGAGGTAGTCGCGCAGCAGCGGCGCGTCCGTCAGCTGCTTCTGGACGTCCGGCCGTTTGTCGTCGAGGACGCGCAGCGGGTTGATGTCCGCCCGGCGCAGCGTGTCCTCGTCGAGGTCCAGCCCGCGCAGGAAGTCCTGGAGCGCGGCCCGGTACACCGGCCGGCACTCCTTGTCGCCGAGGCTGTTGAGCAGGATCCGGAAGTTCCGGAGCCCGAGCGAGCGGTAGGACTGGTCGGCCAGGATGATCAGCTCGGCGTCCAGCGCCGGGTCCTCCGCGCCGATCGCCTCGGCGCCGACCTGGGAGAAGTGGCGGTAACGCCCCTTCTGCGGGCGCTCGTAGCGGTAGTACGAGCCGGAGTACCAGAGCTTGACCGGCAGGTTGCCGGCCTTGTGGAGGTTGGCCTCCAGCGCGGCGCGCAGCACGGAGGCGGTGCCCTCGGGACGCAGGGCCAGCTTGGTGCCGCCCTTGGTCTCGAAGGCGTACATCTCCTTGGTCACGATGTCGGTGGACTCGCCGACACCGCGCGCGAAGAGCTCCACGTTCTCGAAGCCGGGCGTCTCGATGTAGCCGTAGCCGGAGTTGCGCAGCGGCGCGGCGATCGCCTCACGGACGGCGAGGTACTTCGCGGACTCGGGCGGCAGAAGGTCGTACGTGCCCTTGGGGGCCTGAAAGGTACTCACGGAAGGTCTCTCGTCACATTCCTCGTCGGGGAGCCCGGGGTGCTCCCTGGCCGTCGGCCGCCACCTGTCGCAGATACGGGTTGGCGGCGCGCTCCTGGCCGATGGTCGTCTGGGGGCCGTGGCCGGACAGCACCACGGTCGAGTCGTCGAGCGGCAGGCACACGCGTGCCAGCGAGTCGAGCATCTCGGCCATGTCGCCGCCGGGCAGGTCGGTGCGTCCGATGGAGCCGGCGAACAGCAGGTCGCCCGAGAAGAACACGGACGGGACGTCCGCGGTCTCGGGCATCCGGAAGGTCACCGACCCCTTGGTATGCCCCGGCGCGTGCGCGACGGACAGCTCCAGGCCCGCCAGGTCCAGCTTCGCGCCGTCGGCCAGCTCCCGGACGTCGTCCGGCTCCCCCACCGTCAGCTCGCCCATCAGCGGCATCCCGATGGACCGGCCGAGCGCCTTCTCGGGGTCGCTCATCATGTAGCGGTCCTCGGGGTGGATCCAGGCGGGCACCTCGTGCGCGCCGCACACCGGGACGACCGAGGCCACGTGGTCGATGTGGCCGTGGGTGAGGACGACGGCGACGGGCTTGAGCCGATGCTTCCTGATCGCTTCCTCGACTCCGGGGGCCGCCTGATGGCCCGGGTCGATGATCACGCACTCCTCACCGGCGGCGGGGGCGACGAGATAACAGTTCGTCCCCCAGGCCCCGGCGGGGAACCCGGCAATGAGCACGATCGTCCTTCGTTTGTAGCGGTACGGGTGGGCTTGCGAGCGACTGCGCCCGTCGTCAGAGCCTACCGGCGCTGCCGATTCCTCAGCGAACCCATATACGGTACGGGGCACACGCAGGCGGACGGCTCACAAGACGCACGCGTACCCGTCGACGTACGAGACGCATGAGGAGAGAACCCGGTGGTCACCCAGGAACAGCGCAAGCGACAGCTCGCCCGGGAGAAGTTCTTGCGGCAGCAGCAGCGCCGCACGGCGGCGCGGCGCAAGACGCGCATGCGCAACTCGGTGATCGCGTCGGTCCTCGGCGTGATCGTGGTGGGCAGTCTGACGCTCTACACCACGGACGCCCTCAAGGGCGACGACAAGGCGAAGGCGAGCTCCGAGACGAGCCCGTCCCCCACGCCCAGCGCGGTCAAGGACCCGTGCGAGAAGGCCGCCGCGGGCTCGGTGAAGACGGAGACCTGGAAGAAGGAGCCGGCGGTCACCATCGACAAGTCGGCGAAGTACACGATGAAGCTGGACACGACCTGCGGCGCGATAGACATCGCGATGAAGGCGTCGGCGGCCCCGCACACGGTGAACTCGTTCAACTTCCTCGCCGGCAAGGGCTACTTCGACCACACCAAGTGCCACCGTCTGACCACCAACGGCATCTACGTGCTCCAGTGCGGCGACCCGACGGGCAGCGGCAGCGGCGGTCCGGGCTACACCATCCCGGACGAGAACCTGAAGGACGCGAGCCTGAAGAACAACGTCTATCCGGCGGGCACGGTCGCCATGGCGAACACCTCGCAGCCCAACACCGGCGGCAGCCAGTTCTTCCTGGTCTACCAGGACAGTCCGCTGCCGCCCAGCTACACACCGTTCGGCACCGTGTCCGAATCGGGCATGGCGGTGCTGAAGAAGATCGTCGGCGCCGGCGAGAGCACGGGAGCCGGTGACGGCGCCCCGAACGCGACGGTCGTGATCAACAAAGCGACAGTCTCGAAGTCCTGACCGCAAGGCGGCCATCTGCGGAATTTCGGTGGCGCTGGATGCGGACAGGCGGCCCGCCGGTCGCCTATGTTGGCCGTGACGAAACTGTGGACGATGCCCGGGGGCCTGAATCCCCTCGTCGGCATCATGTGGAGGAGGCGCTGTGAGCAGCGACCCGTGGGGCCGCGTCGACGAGACGGGGACCGTGTACGTGCGTACGGCCGACGGCGAGCAGGTCGTCGGTTCCTGGCAGGCCGGCTCCCCTGAGGAGGCGCTGGCCTACTTCGAGCGCAAGTACGAGGGCCTGGTTGTCGAGATCGGCCTCCTCGAGAAGCGAGTGCAGACCACCGACCTGTCGGCGAAGGACGCTCAGGTCGCCATCGACCACATCCGCGAGCAGGTCGACGCGCATCACGCGGTCGGCGACCTGGACGCGCTGCGGACCCGGCTGGACAAGCTGGTGAAGACGGTCGAGTCGCGCCGCGAGGAGCGCAAGCAGCAGCGCGCGAAGCAGTCCGACGAGGCCCGCAAGGCCAAGGAAGACCTGGTCGCGGAGGCGGAGCAGCTGGCGCAGTCCGACCAGTGGCGGGCCGCCGGTGAGCGGCTGCGCGCGCTGGTGGACACCTGGAAGGGTCTGCCGCGTCTGGACCGCAAGTCGGACGACGAGCTGTGGCACCGGTTCTCGCACGCGCGCTCGGCGTTCTCCAAGCGGCGCAAGGGCCACTTCGCGCAGCTGGACGCGCAGCGCGAGGAGGCCCGCCGCACGAAGGAGCGGCTGGTCTCCGAGGCCGAGGCGCTGTCCGGCTCGACGGACTGGGGTCCGACGGCGGCGCGCTACCGCGAGCTGATGGCGGAGTGGAAGGCGGCGGGCCGCGCGCAGCGCGAGCACGAGGACGATCTGTGGAACCGCTTCCGCGGCGCCCAGGACGTGTTCTTCGCCGCCCGCAGCTCGGTCTTCGCTGAGCGGGACGCCGAGCAGTCGGAGAACCTGAAGCTGAAGGAGGAACTGGCCGAGGAGGCCGAGAAGATCCTCCCGGTCACGGATCTGAGGTCGGCGCGGGCCGCGTTCCGCTCGGTCAACGAGCGCTGGGAGGCCATCGGCCATGTGCCGCGCGACGCCCGGCCGAAGGTCGAGGGCCGGATGCACGCGGTGGAGCGGGCGATCCAGGAGGCCGAGGAGGCCGAGTGGCGCCGGACGAACCCGGAGGCGCGTGCGCGTGCCGAGGGTCTGACCGGTCAGCTCCAGGCCGCCGTGGACAAGCTGCGGGGCCAGATCGAGCAGGCGCGCGCCCAGGGCAACT
This sequence comes from Streptomyces sp. NPDC002328, assembly GCF_042890065.1. Lineage (NCBI taxonomy): Bacteria > Bacillati > Actinomycetota > Actinomycetes > Kitasatosporales > Streptomycetaceae > Streptomyces > Streptomyces sp. NPDC002328. Next base: position 45,808 of record NZ_JBIARQ010000007.1, read on the forward strand.
CCGCGAAGGCGGACAAGCTGGAGCGGGAGCTCGAGGGCCGGCAGGCGCTGCTGGACCAGGCGCTGAAGGGTCTTCAGGAGTTCGGCGGCTGAGGATTCACCGATCACAGGGAGAGGCCCCCGTACGGGAAGTACGGGGGCCTCTCCCTGTGTGCTCCGCCCTGTGCGCTCCGACCTGCGCGCCTCTGTGCGCGCTTCTGCGGGCTACTCGGACGGCCTGCGCGCCGAGGTGACCCGGTAGACGTCGTAGACGCCCTCGACGCCGCGTACGGCCTTCAGGACGTGTCCGAGGTGCTTGGGGTCGCCCATCTCGAAGGTGAAGCGGGAGGTGGCCACCCGGTCGCGGGAGGTCTGGACGGCCGCGGAGAGGATGTTGACGTGCTGGTCGGACAGGACCCGGGTGACGTCCGACAGCAGCCGGGAGCGGTCCAGGGCCTCGACCTGGATGGCGACCAGGAAGACCGAGGACTGGGTCGGCGCCCACTCCACGTCGAGGATGCGCTCCGGCTCCCTCGACAGTGACTCCACGTTGACGCAGTCGCTGCGGTGAACCGATACGCCACTACCGCGCGTGACGAAGCCGATGATGGGGTCGCCGGGCACGGGCGTACAGCAGCGGGCCAGCTTGACCCAGACGTCGTCGACGCCCTTGACCACCACACCGGGATCGTTGTTGCTGCGCCGCTTGCGGCCGCGGGTGCGGGACGGCGGGACCGCCTCGTCGATCTCCTCGGTGGCCGCCTCCTCGCCGCCGAGCGCCTGCACCAGCTTCTGCACGACGTTCTGCGCGGCCACATGGCCCTCGCCGATCGCCGCGTACAGCGAGGAGATGTCCGGGTAGCGCATCTCGTGCGCCAGCGTCACCAGCGAGTCGCCGGTGAGGATCCGCTGGATCGGCAGGTTCTGCTTGCGCATCGCGCGCGCGATGGCGTCCTTGCCCTGCTCGATCGCCTCGTCGCGGCGCTCCTTGGAGAACCAGGCCCGGATCTTGTTGCGGGCGCGCGGCGACTTGACGAAGCCCAGCCAGTCGCGGGAGGGGCCGGCGCCGGGGGCCTTGGAGGTGAAGACCTCGACCAGGTCGCCGTTGTCCAGGGTCGATTCGAGCGGGACGAGCCTGCCGTTGACCCGCGCTCCTATGGTGCGGTGGCCGACCTCGGTGTGGACCGCGTAGGCGAAGTCGACGGGGGTGGCGCTGGCGGGCAGCGCTATCACGTCGCCCTTAGGCGTGAAGACGAAGACCTCGTTGCGGGAGAGGTCGAAGCGCAGGGACTCCAGGAACTCGCCCGGGTCCTCGGTCTCCTTCTGCCAGTCGAGCAGCTGCCGCAGCCAGGCCATGTCGTTGAGGTGGTCGTCCTTGCCGGTGGTCCTCGGCGCGTCCGAACGCACCTTGGAGGCGCCGGCGACGGCCTCCTGCTTGTACTTCCAGTGCGCGGCGATGCCGTACTCGGCGCGGCGGTGCATGTCGAAGGTGCGGATCTGGAGTTCGACCGGCTTGCCGTTGGGGCCGATGACCGTCGTGTGCAGCGACTGGTACATGTTGAACTTGGGCATCGCGATGTAGTCCTTGAACCGGCCGGGGACCGGGTTCCATCGCGCGTGCACCGTGCCGAGGGCCGCGTAGCAGTCGCGGACGGTGTCCACGAGGACGCGGATGCCCACCAGGTCGTAGATCTCCGCGAAGTCACGGCCGCGGACGATCATCTTCTGGTAGACGCTGTAGTAGTGCTTCGGACGGCCGGTGACAGTCGCCTTGATGCGGGCGGCGCGCAGGTCGGCCTGGACCTCGTCGGTCACTATGGCCAGGTACTCGTCACGCTTCGGCGCCCGCTCGGCCACCAGCCGGACGATCTCGTCGTACATCTTGGGGTAGAGGATCGCGAAGGCGAGGTCCTCCAGCTCCCACTTGATGGTGTTCATGCCCAGGCGGTGGGCGAGCGGCGCGTAGATCTCCAGGGTCTCGCGCGCCTTCTTCTCCTGCTTCTCGCGCTTGAGGTAGCGCATGGTGCGCATGTTGTGCAGGCGGTCGGCGAGCTTGATGACCAGGACACGGGGGTCCTTGGCCATGGCGACGACCATCTTGCGCACGGTCTCGGCCTGCGCGGCCTCGCCGAACTTGACCTTGTCCAGCTTGGTGACGCCGTCGACGAGGAGGGCGACCTGGTCGCCGAAGTCGCGGCGCAGGTCCTCCAGGCCGTACTCGGTGTCCTCGACGGTGTCGTGGAGCAGGCCCGCCATGAGGGTGGCCGGGTCCATGCCGAGTTCGGCGAGGATCGTGGTCACCGCGAGGGGGTGCGTGATGTACGGGTCGCCGCTCTTGCGCTTCTGGCCGCGGTGCCAGCGCTCGGCGACCTGGTAGGCCTTCTCGATCTGGCGGAGCGTGGCCGTCTCGATCTTGGGGTCGTTGCTGCGCACGATCCGCAGCAGCGGTTCCAGCACCGGGTTGTACGGGTTCGCGCGCTGGACGCCGAGACGGGCCAGGCGGGCGCGGACGCGGTTGGAGGAGCCGGAGCGGGCGGACGGCTGCGCGGCCGTCTGCCGGGAGACCGGCGTGGCCGCGGGGCGCTCGGCCGGGGCCGGCTTGGGGCGGGACTCTCCGGCCGGCTTGTCGACGGGCGCGGAGCGGTCGTGCTCGACCGGCCCGCGGGCGTCGTTCTGCGATTGCGACGCGGGCGTGGCCGCGGGCGCCGAGGCGGACTCGGGCTTGGCGGCGGTCAGGTGCTGGGCCTCGTCTGGCAAGAGGACTCCTCGTGCGCGATCCGGGTCCCCCGGTCAGGCTCCGGAACACCCATCGTAGCGATGCCCGGCCCCGGGATCGCCTTCAGTCCGATGTGAGAGCCGTCTACTCGTGCAACACGAGGGGCGGGCGCCGGATTCCTCCGGGCCCGCCCTGTGTTCGTATCGCGTTCGCACGGCGTGGGTGCGGCCGTCCGTCAGACGGTGAGCAGCGCCTCCAGGGGCGCTCCGTCGAGGGCCGGCTCCAGGCGGGGCCGGCCGGCGAGGAAGCCGAGCTCCATCAGGACGGCGACGCCCGCCACCCGCGCGCCCGCGCGCTGGATGAGCTGGATCGACGCCTCGGCGGTGCCTCCGGTGGCGAGGACGTCGTCGACGATCAGGACGCGGTCGTCGGCGGTGAGGTCCTCGGCGTGGATCTCGATCTCCGCCGAGCCGTACTCCAGGTCGTAGGCCTGGGCGAGGGTGGCTCCGGGGAGCTTGCCCGCCTTGCGGACCGGTATGAAGCCGATTCCGGCGCGGACGGCGACCGGGGCGCCCAGGATGAAGCCCCGGGCCTCCAGGCCGACGATCTTCGTGGCGCCGGTGCGCTCGGCGATCTCGGCGAACGCGTCGGTGAGCGCGGTGAACGCCGCCGGGTCCGCGAGCAGCGGGGTGATGTCCTTGAACATCACCCCGGGCTCGGGGTAGTCGGCCACGTCACGGATGCGGCTGAGCAGCAGCTCCTTCACGTCGGTCATCGGCGCTTCCCCGAGGGTCGGCCGCGGCCCCGGGTGCGGGACGCGGCCTGGGAACGCGGGCCGACGACCGCGGCGGCGTCCTCCGGCTCGGCCCCGTGCGCGTCGCCGCCGTGGGACTCGGCGGACTCCTCGCCGGCCAAGGACTGGGCGCGCTTGGCGAGGACCCGCTTCTTCAGGGCCTTGTACTGCGGCTCGCGCTCCTTGAGGTCGGCGACGAGCGGGGTGGCGATGAAGATCGAGGAGTAGGCGCCGGCCGCGAGACCGACGAACAGCGACAGCGAGATGTCGTTGAGCGTGCCCGCGCCGAGGAAGCCGCCGCCGATGAACAGCAGGCCGGCGACCGGCAGCAGCGCGACGACCGTGGTGTTGATGGAGCGGACCAGGGTGCCGTTGATCGACCGGTTGGCGATCTCGCTGTAGGTGAAGCGGGTCTGCTTGGTGAGGTCCTTCGTCTGTTCCTTGAGGGAGTCGAAGACGACGACCGTGTCGTACAGCGAGTAGCCGAGGATGGTCAGCAGACCGATCACCGTGCCCGGGGTGACCTCGAAGCCCACCAGGGCGTAGATGCCGACGGTGATGGTGATGTCGTGGATCAGGGCGATGAGCGCGGCGATGGCCATACGCCACTCGAACGCGATCGCCAGGTAGATCACGACCAGGACCATGAAGATCGCCAGGCCCTGCCAGGCCTTGTCGGCGATCTGGTCACCCCAGCTCGGGCCGACCAGGTCGGCCGCGATGGCCTCGGAGTCGACCTTGAAGTCCTCGGCGAGGGCCTGCTTGACCTTGTCGGACTGCTGGGTGTCCATGCCGGCGATCTGGATGCGCAGCGAGCCGTCGCCGAGCTTCTGCACGACCGCCTCGTGGCCGGCCGCCTCCTCGGCGGCTGTCTGCGCCTCGGAGACGGAGACGGAGGTGCCCTTGGCGGTGGTGAAGACGGCGCCGCCCTGGAAGTCGATGCCCATGTTCAGGCCGCGCACCGCCAGGCCGACGATGGCCGTGATGGTGATCAGGATCGAGATGCCGTACCAGAGCTTGCGGTGGCCGACGAAGTCGTAGCTGACCTCGCCGCGGTGCAGTCGGGCACCGAGGTTGCCGAGTTTCGACATCGCTCAGGCCTCCTTCGTCTCGACGGGGCCGGCCGCGGAACCGGCGGGACGGCGGGTACGGCGCAGCGGCGGCTGGGCGCCCAGGCTCTTCGGGTCGAGGCCGGACCACTTGTGTCCGCCGGAGAAGAACTTGCGGCGCGCGGCCAGGGTCATCAGCGGCTTGGTGAAGAAGAACACCACGACGACGTCGAGCACGGTGGTCAGGCCCAGCGTGAACGCGAAGCCCTGGACCTTGCCGACGGTGACCACGAAGAGCACCGCGGCGGCGAGGAACGACACGAAGTCGGAGACCAGGATGGTGCGCCGGGCGCGCGGCCAGGCGCGCTCGACGGCGGGGCGCAGGGAGCGGCCCTCCCGGATCTCGTCCCGTACGCGTTCGAAGTACACGATGAACGAGTCCGCTGTGATGCCGATGGCGACGATGGCACCGCAGACGGCCGGCAGGTTCAGCGCGAAGCCGATGGCCGGGCCGAGCAGCGACATGAGCACATAGGTCAGTGCCGCGGACACCAGCAGCGAGGCGATCGCGATGACCGACAGGCCGCGGTAGTAGGCCACCAGGTAGATCACGACGAGGGCGAGGCCGATGGCGCCGGCGAGGAGACCGGCGCGCAGCTGGTCGCCGCCGAGCGCGGCGGTCACCGTGGTGACGCTCTGCTCCTGGAAGGAGAGCGGGAGGGCGCCGTAGGACAGCATGTTGGCAAGGCCCTGGGCCTCGTCCTGGGTGAAGCTGCCGGAGATCTGGGCCTGGCCGCCGGTGATGGAGGAGCTGACGTACGGGCTGGAGACGACCTCGCCGTCGAGGACGATGCCGAACTGGTTCTGCGGGTCCTGGTTCTGCGCCAGCTTGCCGGTGATGTCGGCGAACTTCTTCGCGCCCTTGGAGTTGAACTCCATGGTGACCTGCCAGCCGGCGGCGGTCTGGGTGTCGAAGACGGCCTGGGCCTTGTCGACCTCGGTGCCGTCCACGGCGGCCGGGCCGAGCAGGTACTTGTACCAGACGCCCTGGATCTCGCCGCAGCCCACGGTGGTGTCGCCGGGCTTGGCGTTCTCGCCGGCCTTGGCGCGGACCGCGCCCTTCGAGCAGTCGAGGGAGGCGTACTGGGACTGCGCCTTCGTCGCGGAGTCGCCGGCGGCGGCGCTCGCGGGGGCCGACGGGCTGGCGGAGGCGCCGGTGCTCGCGCTCGCGGAGGCGGACGGGGTGGCGTCGGCCTTCAGACCGTTGGTGACGGCGCGGCCCTGCGAGGTCGCGGAGGCGGACGGGGACGTCGAGCCCGACGGCGTGCCGGCGGACGGCTTCCCGCTGGCGGGGGCGCTGGCGGACGGGCTCGGCGAGGCGCTGGACGAGCCGCTCGCGGAGGGCGTCGGCGAGGCGCCGGCTGCGGGGCCGGTGGGCTCGGCGGCCAGGACCGGACGGAAGTACAGCTTCGCGGTGGTGCCGACCTGATCCCGGGCTTCCTCGGAGTCGGTGCCCTTGGGGATGTTCACGATGATGTTGCTGTCGCCCTGGGTCTGCACCTCCGCCTCGGTGACGCCCAGACCGTTGACACGGCGGTTCATGATCTCGACCGCGGTGTCCATGTTGGCCTTGTTGATCGCGGACCCTTGGTCGGCCTTGGCCGCCAGCGTGATGCTGGTGCCGCCGGCCAGGTCGATGCCCAGCCTCGGCGTCGTGTGCCCGGAGAGGAACATCCCCCCGGTGAGCGCCACGATGGCGATCAGGATCAGGGCCAGCGAGCGCCCCGGCTTGCTCTGGGCATTCGCGCTCCGGCCCTTCTTAGGTGCTGCCACCTTCTCGTACTCCCTCTCGGGCCGCCTCGCGCCGGGTCAGCGCGGCGGCGGCCATGACATGGTGTCGGGATCCCCTATGTGCGAGATGCGCGCACCCGGGGTGCGCGGGTCCTGCCCGCGCACCCCGGGACGTGACTACTTCTTCGCGTCGGAGTCGCCGTCGGTCTTCTTCGGCTCTTCGTCGGCCCCGGCCCCGGCCTTGGTCTCGGTCTCGGCGGTCGGCTCACCGCTCTCGGCGGGCTCGTCCTTCTTGCCGAAGTCGACGGTCTCGTCCTTCTTGCCGAAGTCGACGGGCTTGGCGTCGGTGGCGGCGGCAGCGTCGGCGGAGCCGTCGGTGTCGGTGAGGGAGGAGGCGTCGTCGGGGACGACGTCGGAGTCGGACTTCAGGTCGTGCTCGACGCCGTGGACGATGCGGTTGTACTCGTCGTCGGTCAGGACGGCGCCGATCGCGTTCTTCGCGAAGAGCAGGTCCACCCCCGGGCCGGCGTCAAGGAGGACGGTGTCCTCGTCGACCTCCTTCACCGTCGCGTACATGCCCCCGATGGTGCGGACACCGCTGCCTGGCTGCATGGCGTTGCGCATGTCCGAGGCCTGCTGCTGCTTCTTCTTCGCCGACCGGGTCATCAGGAACATGGCCCCGATGAGCACGATGAACGGGAGGAGGGTCACGAGACTCACGGGTCGGTACTTCCTTCACGCGACCGCGATGCTGAGCGGCCTGCTGGTTGGGGGTGTGTGTGCTGCCGGCAAGGGCGGCATCGGCGGAGTCTAAGCGAGTCCGCGCGCAAGGAACAACGCTCAGCATGGCACCAGGGTTCCTGCCCCGCCCGATCCGTCGCACCGGCCCGCGCCCTCGGGACCCGAAGCCCTTCGCCCTCGGGCCCCGGAGCCCCCGCCGTCAGGCCCCGAACAGGCCCTGCTGCCCGTTTCCCGGGGTGGCCTGGCGGGGCGGGGTGAGACCGAGGTGCGTCCAGGCGGCGGGCGTCGCGACGCGGCCACGGGGTGTGCGGGCGAGGAGGCCTTCGCGGACCAGGAAGGGTTCGGCGACCTCCTCGACGGTCTCACGCTCCTCCCCCACCGCGACGGCGAGCGTGGACAGGCCGACCGGGCCGCCGCCGAACAGCTTCAGCAGGGCCTCCAGGACCCCGCGGTCGAGACGGTCGAGGCCGCGGGCGTCGACCTCGTAGACCGCGAGGGCCGCCGAGGCGATGTCGCGCGTGATCACGCCGTCGGCCTTGACCTGCGCGTAGTCGCGGACGCGGCGCAGCAGCCGGTTGGCGATACGGGGCGTGCCGCGGGAGCGGCCGGAGATCTCGGCGGCGCCGTCGGCGTCGATCTCCACGTCGAGGAGGTGGGCCGAGCGGTGGATGACGCGCCGGAGTTCGTCCGGCTCGTAGAACTCCATGTGGGCGGTGAAGCCGAAGCGGTCGCGCAGCGGGGGCGGCAGCAGGCCCGCGCGCGTGGTGGCGCCGACCAGGGTGAAGGGGGGCAGTTCGAGGGGGATGGCGGTGGCGCCTGGGCCCTTGCCGACGATGACGTCGACGCGGAAGTCCTCCATCGCCATGTAGAGCATCTCCTCGGCGGGCCGGGACATGCGGTGGATCTCGTCGAGGAAGAGGACCTCGCCCTCCTGGAGGGAGGAGAGGATTGCGGCGAGGTCGCCGGCGTGCTGGATGGCGGGGCCGCTGGTGATGCGGATCGGGGCGTCCATCTCGGCGGCGATGATCATCGAGAGGGTGGTCTTGCCGAGGCCGGGCGCGCCGGAGAGCAGCACGTGGTCGGCGGTCGCCCCGCGCGCGCGTGCGGCGCGCAGGACGAGGTCGAGCTGTTCGCGGACCTTCTCCTGGCCGATGAACTCGCCCAGGTCCTTGGGGCGCAGCGCGGCCTCGACGGCCTGGTCCTCACGGTCGGCGACAGGGCCCACCAGCCGCTCGGGGGCGGTGGCGTCGGTCGTGTCGTCCCAGTTCATGGAGTGTGCCTCGGAGGTCTCGGGGGTCTCGGGGGAAGCAGGCGGCGGGTCAGCGGGCTCGGTTGAGGGTCTGGAGGGCCGCCTTCAGCAGCTGTCCCACCTGGGGGGCGCCCTCGGCGGCCTCGGCCTGCGGGGCCACGGCGGCCACGGCCTCGTCGGCCTCCCGGGTGGCGTACCCGAGGCCGATCAGGGCGGCGTGCAGCTGGTCGCGCCAGCCCTGGGTGACCGGGGCGCCGATCGCGGGCGCGCCGACGGGTTCGCCGAGCCGGTCCTTCAGTTCGAGCAGGAGTTTCTGCGCGCCCTTCTTGCCGATGCCGGGGACGGCGATGAGCGCCTTCTCGTCGCCGGTGGCCACGGCGAGGCGCAGGGCGTCGGGGCTGTGCACGGCGAGCATGGCCTGGGCGAGCCGGGGTCCGACGCCGCTGGCGGTCTGGAGCAGCTCGAAGACCTGGCGCTCGTCGTCGTCGACGAAGCCGTACAGCGTGAGGGAGTCCTCGCGGACGACGAGGGAGGTGGCGAGCTTGGCGGGCCGGCCCTGGCGCAGCGTGGACAGCGTGTTGGGCGTGCACTGGACGGCCATGCCGATGCCGCCGACCTCGACCACGGCGGCGTCGGGGGCGAGCGCGGCGATCGTGCCGCTGACGAAGGCGATCATGCCGTACGGCCTTTCGGTGCTGTTGCCTGGTGCAGGGCGACGGCCTGCTGGAGTCGGTTCTGCGCGGGGGCGCGCCAGATGTGGCAGATGGCGAGGGCGAGGGCGTCGGCGGCGTCGGCGGGCTTCGGCGGTGCGCTCAGCCGCAGCAGGCGGGTGACCATCGCGCCGACCTGGGCCTTGTCGGCGCGCCCGCTGCCGGTGACGGCCGCCTTGACCTCGCTGGGCGTGTGCAGTGCGACGGGGATGCCGCGGCGGGCGGCGCAGAGCATGGCGACGGCGCTGGCCTGGGCGGTGCCCATCACGGTCCGTACGTTGTGCTGGCTGAACACCCGCTCCACGGCGACGACTTCGGGACGGTGCTCGTCGAGCCACCGCTCGATGCCCTGCTCGACGACGACGAGGCGCGAGCCGAGCTCCGCGTCCGCGGGCGTGCGGACGACGCCGACGCCGAGCATGGTGAGCGGACGCCCCGCCACGCCCTCGACCACGCCGACACCGCACCGGGTCAGTCCCGGGTCCACCCCCAGCACGCGCACCGACGCTCTCCCTTCGCTGGTCTGTTCCCGCAGGCTATCGGGTACCACTGACAGAGCGACGGGCCGACGGGTGTGTCCCGTCGGCCCGTCGAGTGTCACGCGTGGGCGTGCGTGGGCCACGCCCCCGTACGCCGGGTCAGGCGTCGACCTTCTCCATGATCTCGTCGCTGACGTCGAAGTTCGCGAAGACGTTCTGCACGTCGTCGCTGTCCTCCAGCGCGTCGATCAGCTTGAAGATCTTCTTCGCGCCCTCCTCGTCCAGCTCGACCTGCATGGTCGGGACGAAGTTGGCCTCGGCGGAGTCGTAGTCGATGCCGGCCTCCTGGAGGGCGGTGCGGACCGCGACCAGGTCGGTGGCCTCGCTGAGGACCTCGAAGGACTCACCGAGGTCGTTGACCTCCTCGGCGCCCGCGTCGAGGACCGCGCCCAGCACGTCGTCCTCGGCCAGCTCGCCCTTGGGGACGATGACGACGCCCTTGCGGTTGAACAGGTACGAGACGGAGCCCGGGTCGGCCATGGAGCCGCCGTTGCGGGTCATGGCGACGCGGACGTCGGAGGCGGCGCGGTTGCGGTTGTCGGTGAGGCACTCGATGAGCACCGCGACGCCGTTCGGGCCGTAGCCCTCGTACATGATCGTCTCGTAGTCGGCGCCGCCGGCCTCGAGGCCGCCGCCGCGCTTGATCGCGGAGTCGATGTTCTTGTTGGGGACCGACTGCTTCTTGGCCTTCTGCACGGCGTCGTACAGGGTCGGGTTGCCCTCGAGGTCGACGCCGCCCATTCGCGCGGCAACCTCGATGTTCTTGATCAGCTTCGCGAAGAGCTTGCCGCGCTTGGCGTCGATCACGGCCTTCTTGTGCTTCGTCGTAGCCCATTTAGAGTGGCCGGACATCTGCCTGTCTCCTTCGCGTTACCCATCCAGATACGAACGCCAGGAATCCTACAAGGACTCGGTCGCCCGGTTCGCGCGCACCATGTCGACGAACAGGGCGTGCACGCGATGGTCACCGGTCAGCTCCGGGTGGAACGAGGTGGCGAGCGCGTTGCCCTGGCGGACGGCGACGATGTGGCCGTCGTGCTCGGCGAGCACCTCGGCCGCGGCGCCGACGGACTCGACCCAGGGGGCGCGGATGAAGACGCCCTCGACGGGGTCGCCGGCGACGCCCTTGACGTCGACCGCGGCCTCGAACGACTCGTTCTGCCGCCCGAAGGCGTTGCGGCGCACGATCATGTCGATGCCGCCGACGGTCTCCTGGCCCGAGCGCGGGTCGAGGATCTTGTCGGCGAGCAGGATCATGCCCGCGCAGGTGCCGTAGACGGGCAGGCCCGAGCGCACGCGCGCGCGGAGGGGCTCCATCACGCCGAACAGGACGGCCAGCTTGGAGATGGTGGTGGACTCGCCGCCGGGCAGGACGAGGCCGTCCACCTCGGCGAGTTCCTCGGGGCGCCGCACCGGCCTGGCCACGGCGTCGGCCGCGGCCAGGGCGACGAGGTGCTCCCGTACGTCGCCCTGGAGGGCCAGGACGCCGATGACGGGGGTGTCGCTCATGGGTGCTTACCAGCCCCGGTTCGCGTAGCGCTCGGCCTCGGGGAGGGTGTCGCAGTTGATGCCGACCATGGCCTCGCCGAGGTTGCGGGACGCGTCCGCGATGATCTTCGGGTCGTCGTAGAAGGTGGTCGCCTTCACGATGGCGGCGGCGCGCTTGGCGGGGTCGCCGGACTTGAAGATGCCGGAGCCGACGAAGACGCCCTCGGCGCCGAGCTGGCGCATCAGGGCGGCGTCGGCCGGGGTGGCCACACCGCCGGCGGAGAAGAGCACCACCGGGAGCTTGCCCAGCTCGGCGACCTCCTTGACCAGCTCGTAGGGGGCGCGCAGGTCCTTGGCGGCGGCGTACAGCTCGTTGTTGTCGTAGCCGCGCAGGCGGGCGATCTCGTTCTTGATCTGGCGCAGGTGGCGGACGGCCTCGACGACGTTGCCGGTGCCGGCCTCGCCCTTGGAGCGGATCATCGCGGCGCCCTCGGCGATACGGCGCAGGGCCTCACCGAGGTTCGTGGCGCCGCAGACGAACGGGGTCGTGAAGGCGAACTTGTCGCTGTGGTTGACCTCGTCGGCCGGGGTGAGGACCTCGGACTCGTCGATGTAGTCGACGCCGAGGGACTGGAGGACCTGCGCCTCCACGAAGTGGCCGATGCGGGACTTGGCCATGACCGGGATGGAGACGGCCTCGATGATGCCCTCGATCATGTCCGGGTCGGACATGCGGGCCACGCCGCCGTCCTTGCGGATGTCGGCCGGGACCCGCTCCAGGGCCATGACGGCGACGGCGCCCGCGTCCTCCGCGATCTTCGCCTGCTCCGGCGTGACGACGTCCATGATCACGCCGCCCTTGAGCTGCTCGGCCATGCCGCGCTTCACGCGCGCGGTGCCGGTCTCGGGAGCCTGGTTCTGGGTGCTGGACACGGGTTGACCTCACTGGAGTGGAAGAGGGTTCGGTGCAGCACCGAGGAAACGGGAATGGACCAGTCCACAGCAAGGGCCAATGAGAAGGCGGTGGATTTTTTTCGCCGGCGGCGGGCGCCCTGACCGCCCTAGGCGGCGCGGTCGGCCAGTGCCGCCGGCAGCTCGTCGTCCATCTCGAAGGCCATCGGGAACGGGGCGTGGCCGGCCAGCCGGAACCAGCGCACCTTGCGGTGCTCGCGCAGCCTGCGGGCCGCGCCGACGGCGTCGTTGTGGAAGCGGCGGGCCATCGGGACCCGGCGGACGGCCTCCGCCAGCTCGCGTGCCGCCGCCTCTCCCCCGGGCGCCTCCCGGACGACCTCCACCTGCTGCGTCTCGGCGAAGACCGCGCGCAGCGCCTGGCTCAGCTCGCTCTCGGCGATCTCCCGGTGCTCCTGCTCGGCCTGCCGGGCGGCGTGCGCGGCCTCGTACAGCACGATCGAGGCGGCCGGGTCGAGCACTCCGGAGGTGGCCAGCTCCTGCGCCACGGACGCCCTGCGCAGCAGTTGCGCGTCCAGTGCGGCGCGGGCGGCGTCGATGCGCGCGTGCAGCCGGTCCAGCCGTCCCGCGGTCCAGCTCAGGTACATGCCGATCGCGAGGAGGACGACGAGGATCCAGATCAGGGTCGCGGTCACGGGATTCAGTCCCTCGCCAAGCCGAAGCGGGCCATCAGCCCGGGTGAACCCTTGTCGTCCGTCGCCACCGCGGCCGCTCCCGCCGTCACCGTCTCGTACACCGACAGGATGTCCGCGCCGACCGTCGACCAGTCGAAGCGCCGCACATGGGCGCTGCCCCGCTCGCGCAGTTCGGCGAGCCGGCCCGGATCGCCCAGGAGCCGTACCGCCGCCTCGGCCAGCGCGTCGGCGTCCTCGTTGGCGAACAGCTCGCCCGCCGCGCCCTGGTCCAGGACCTGCGCGAACGCGTCGAGGTCGGAGGCGAGGACCGGGGCCCCGGCGGACATGGCCTCGACGAGGATGATGCCGAAGCTCTCCCCGCCGGTGTTGGGGGCGACGTACAGGTCGACGCTGCGCAGGAAGCGGGCCTTGTCCTCGTCGCTGACCATGCCGAGGAACTCCACGCGTGCGCGCAGCTCCTTCGGCAGGCTCTCCACCGCCTCCTTCTCGTCGCCGCGCCCGGCGACCAGCAGCCGGGCCCGCGGCCGCTCCGCGAAGATCTTCGGCAGGGCGCGCATGAGGACGGGCAGGCCCTTGCGGGGCTCGTCGATGCGGCCGACGAAGCCGATGGTGTCGCCCTGCCACTCGGGTCTCGGCTCGGCCCCGGCGAAGAAGTCGACGTCGACGCCGTTGGGGATGACGACCGCGTCCCCGCCGAGGTGCTCGACCAGGGTGCGGCGGGCGTACTCGCTCACCGCGATCCGGGCGCTGATCTTCTCCAGGGCTGCCTGGAGGATCGAGTACGCGGCGATCATCGCGCGGGAGCGCGGGTTGGACGTGTGGAAGGTCGCCACGATGGGGCCCTGCGCCGCCCAGCAGGTCAGCAGGCCCAGCGAGGGCGAGGTCGGCTCATGGATGTGGATCACGTCGAACTCGCCGTCGTGCAGCCATCTGCGCACGCGCGCGGCACTCAGGAAGCCGAAGTTCAGCCGGGCCACCGAGCCGTTGTACGGCACCGGGACCGCGCGTCCGGCCGAGACGACGTACGGCGGCAGCGGGGTGTCGTCGTCCGCGGGGGCGAGGACGGAGACGTCGTGGCCGAGCCGGATGAAGTACTCGGCGAGGTCGCGGATGTGGAACTGGACGCCGCCCGGCACGTCCCAGGAGTACGGGCAGACGATGCCGATCCTCACCTCTGGTCCCCGTCCGAAGGGCGGGGTTCCAGATCCGCGAGCCAGAGCCGCTGAAGCATGTGCCAGTCCTCCGGGTGGTCGGCGATGCCCGAGGCGAAGGCGTCGGCCAGCGCCTGTGTCATGACGGACGTCCGCTCGGCCCGCGTGCCTGACACCGGTACCTCGATCCGGGGATGCACGCGGCCCTTCATGACGGGCGTCTCGTCGTACCAGAGCGTGACGGGGAGCAGGAGCGCGCCGGTCTGCTGGGCCAGCAGCGCCGGCCCGGCGGGCATCCGGGCCGTGTCGCCGAAGAACTCGACCTCGACGCCGGACGCGGACAGGTCCCGGTCGGCGACCAGGCAGACCAGGCCGCCCTCGCGCAGCCGCCGGGCCAGCGTGCCGAAGGCGGCGCCGCCGCTGTGCGGCAGGACCTCCATGCCGAGGCCCTCGCGGTAGGCGACGAAACGGTCGTAGAGCGTCTCGGGCTTGAGCCGCTCGGCGACCGTGGTGAACGGGATCCGCAGCTCGGTGGTGACCCAGGCGCCGGCCAGGTCCCAGTTGGCCAGGTGCGGCAGGGCCAGGACGACGCCCCGGCCGGTCGCGAGCCCGTCGGTGAGGTGGTGCAGGTCCTTGGGGTCGAAGCCGGCCGCTACGCGCTCGGGGCTCCACGCCGGGAGCCGGAAGGACTCCATCCAGTACCGCAGGTAGGAGCGCATCCCCGCGCGCGAGAGCTCGGCGAGGCGCTCGGGGGTCGCGCCGGGCGCCACGCGCGCGTAGTTGCTCTCCAGCCGGAGTACGCCCTTGCCGCGCTGCTTCCAGGCGAGGTCGGCGATGGTCCGGCCGAGACGCGCCGCGACCGGCTCGGGGAGCTGCTTGACGGTGCTCCAGCCGAGGCCGTACAGCGCGTCGGAGACCTGGTCCCGGGGGTTCACTTGGCGGCCTCGTGCCCCTCGGTCTCGGGCCGGTCCGCCGTGCTCTGCGCCGCCGCGGCGGCCTCCGCCTCGGCCGACTCGCGGCGGACCGTGACGACCCGCTGGATCAGCGTGACCAGGCTGCCGACGGCGACGATCCACAGGGCGACCGGCAGCAGGTACTGGATGCCGGGGACGCCGAACTTGTGCAGTCCGGCGAAGCCGGCCGCGACCAGCGAGACCACCAGCCGCTCGGCCCGCTCGACGAGCCCGTTGACGGCGACCGGCAGTCCGATCGACTCGCCGCGCGCCTTGGTGTAGGACACCACCTGGCCGCTGGCCAGGCAGAAGATCGAGACGGCGCACAGGATGTTGTCGTCGCCGCCGCCCGCGTACCACAGGGCGAAGCCGCCGAAGATCGCGCTGTCGGCGACCCGGTCGAGGGTGGAGTCCAGGAAGGCGCCCCAGCGGCTGGAGCGGCCGAGCTGGCGGGCCATGTTGCCGTCGACGAGGTCGGAGAAGACGAAGAGCGTGATCACGATCGTGCCCCAGAAGAACTCGCCCCGGGGGTAGAAGACCAGCGCGCCCGCGACCACGCCGGCGGTGCCGACGAGCGTGACCGCGTCGGGGCTCACGCCCCGGCGGATGAGAAACGCGGCGAACGGTGTGAGGACACGCGTGAAGAATGCACGCGCGTACTTGTTCAGCATGGCCTTCCCGACGGTCGGTGTGGCCGCGGCCCTGATGGCCTCCGGCTGGCCCATCGTAGCCACGCGCGCGCGTGTGCGACCGTCGGGCACCCGCCCCCGTGTCCTTGGCGGGCACGCGGCCCGGCCGGTCCGCGTGCCCGGCTCCCCCGCCCCCGCCGCCGGCGCTCCATGGCGTCGTCGCGTCGTTCGTATGGACGCGCCGTGACGGGAGTGGAAAGCTCGAAGGACCGCGGGCGTCGCCGGAGCCGCCACCGCACGCGGCGCCGCCGTGTCCGCGCCCCCGATGACCTCACCGTGTACGGGAGGCAATAAATGGGCGACAAGACGAAAGACCACCCCGGGGCCGCCGGCAGGGCTACGGCGGCCGACCACCCCGCGTCCGTACGGAATGTGGTGCTGGTCGGCCACAGCGGTTCGGGCAAGACGACCTTGGTGGAGGCTCTCGCGCTGACGGCGGGAGCGGTGAACCGGGCGGGCCGCGTGGAGGACGGCGGCACCGTCTCCGACTACGACGAGATAGAGCACCGCCAGCAACGGTCGGTGCAGCTCTCCCTGGTGCCGGTCGCATGGGACGGCATCAAGGTCAACATCCTCGACACCCCCGGCTACGCCGACTTCGTCGGGGAACTCAGGGCCGGTCTGCGGGCAGCGGACGCGGCCCTTTTCGTCGTCTCGGCCTCGGACGGCGTGGACGGCTCGACCCGGATGGTGTGGGAGGAGTGCGCGGCCGTCGGCATGCCCCGCGCGATCGTCGTCACGCACCTGGAGGCGGCCCGCGCCGACTTCGAGGAGATGACGCGGATCTGCGCGGAGACCTTCGGCGGCGACGACCCCGACGCCGTGCTCCCGCTCTACCTTCCGCTGCACGGACCGCAGGCGCCGGACGGGCACGCGCCCGTGACCGGCCTGATCGGACTGCTGTCGCAGAAGCTGTTCGACTACAGCACCGGGGAGCGCGCGGAGTCCGAACCCGGCGAGGACCAGCTCCCGCTGATCGAGGAGGCCCGCAACCGGCTGATCGAGGGGATCATCGCCGAGAGCGAGGACGAGACCCTCATGGACCGCTACCTCGGCGGCGAGGAGATCGACGTCAAGACGCTGATCGAGGACCTGGAGCGGGCCGTCGCCCGCGGCACCTTCTTCCCCGTCCTGGCCGCCGCGCCCGCCGCCGAGGGCGCCCGCCAGGGCCTCGGCACGGTCGAACTCCTCGAACTCGTCACCCGGGGCTTCCCGACGCCCCTGGAGCGCGAGGCGCCCCGCGTCACCACCGTCGGCGGCGAGCCGCGCGAGCTGAACCCGTGCGACCCGAACGGGCCGCTGGTCGCGGAGGTCGTGAAGACGTCCTCCGACCCCTACGTCGGACGCGTCTCCCTGGTCCGCGTCTTCTCCGGCACCCTGCACCCCGACGAGACGGTGCACGTCTCCGGGCACGGACTGGCCGACCGCGGCCACGAGGACCACGACGTCGACGAACGCGTCGGCGCGCTCACCGCTCCCTTCGGCAAACAGCAGCGGGCGCTGACGCACTGCATCGCGGGCGACCTCGCGTGCGTGGCGAAGCTGGGCCGCGCGGAGACCGGCGACACCCTCTCCGCCAAGGACGACCCGCTGCTCATGGAGCCCTGGCAGATGCCCGACCCGCTGCTGCCGCTGGCCATCCAGGCGCACAGCAAGCCCGACGAGGACAAGCTCTCCCAGGGCCTGTCGCGGCTGGTCGCCGAGGACCCGACGATGCGGCTCGAACAGAACCAGGACACCCACCAGGTGGTCCTGTGGTGCCTGGGCGAGGCCCACGCGGACGTCGCGCTGGAACGCCTGCGCAACCGCTACGGCGTGCAGGTCGACGTCGTCCCGCACAAAGTGTCCCTGCGGGAGACGTTCGCCGCCCGGTCCGCCGGTCGCGGACGGCACGTCAAACAGTCCGGCGGGCACGGGCAGTACGCCATCTGCGAGATCGAGGTGGAGCCGCTGCCGGGCGGTTCGGGCATCGAGTTCGTCGACAAGGTCGTCGGCGGCGCGGTGCCGCGCCAGTTCATCCCCTCCGTGGAGAAGGGCGTACGGGCGCAGGCCGCCAAGGGCATCGCCGCCGGCCATCCGCTCATCGACGTGCGGGTGACCCTCCTCGACGGCAAGGCGCACTCGGTGGACTCCTCCGACGCCGCGTTCCAGACGGCCGGCGCGCTCGCCCTGCGGGAGGCCGCGTCCGACGCGAAGATCCATCTGCTGGAGCCGGTCGCCGAGGTGACCGTGCTGGTCGGCGACGAGTACGTGGGCCCCGTGATGAGCGATCTGTCCGGCCGGCGCGGCCGGGTGCTCGGCACCGAGCAGACGAGCGGCGGCCGCACACTGGTGCGCGCCGAGGTGCCGGAGATCGAGATCGGCCGGTACGCGGTCGACCTGCGGTCCCTGTCGCACGGCACGGCCCGCTTCCACCGCTCCTACGCCCGGCACGAGCCCATGCCGGCCCAGGTCGCGGAGCGGGTGAGGAAACAGACGCAGACCGCGTGACGCGGTCCGCATGACGAGGCCCAATTCCGCATGACGGGAGCCGCGCCGGGAAAGCTCCCCTCCGGTTCGGCGGGCGGCCACAGGACCCCTTGAGGCCGTCCGCCGACGGACGTCAGCGGCTGGGGATACGCTGATGACCTGATCAACAGGTGTGCGGAGTACGGAAGTCGGGAAGGCCGCAGGAGCGAGACCAGCGGCGAGGGGGCGGGAATGACCGTTGACAGCGGTTACGCGGACATCTTCGGGCCACAGGTGCCGCAGACGGGCGACGGAGGTCAGACGGCGACCTTCGCGCTGGCATCGGCGGCCTACCGGGACAACCCCGTCGAGGACATCAAGAAAGCCGACAACGAATGGCACCAGTCGAAGGTCGACCCGGGCCGCAGCTGGGCCCGCATCTTCCGGCCCAACCTCGGTGAGGCGTTCTCCCAGGCGGTGATCGACCGCATGCTCGGCGTCGGCCGCGCACCCCTCATCCAGTCGTTCGGCGCCGAGCCGCAGGCCGTCGTCGAACACTGCCTGGCCGCCAACCGCATCCGCCGCGAACGCGACCAGAAACTCACCGGCATCATGGTCCTGTTCGGCGTGCTCTTCCTGCCCGGACTGCTGGTCTGGCTGCTCGTCTTCCAACTGCGCACCACCATGGAGAAGGCCGGCGGCCGACGCGTCTCCGGCCTCGCCACCGGCCTGCTCGTCGCCGTCGGCGCACTCGCCGTGATCTTCCTGCTCCGCATGCCCTTCTCGGGCTTCTGGGGCTGGTACGCGCGCGGAGCGGTCGTCGCGCCCGTCATCGGCTGGTTCCTCGCCAAGCGCGTCTGCGAGAGCACCGCCGTCGACCTGCGCGAACGCTGGGCCAGCCTCCTCGCGGGCAGCAGCGTCGGCGCCAAGGTCCCCGAGGCCGTCCCCACCGGCCCCAACCACACCGCCGCCGAACAACTGCGCCAGTCCCTGGCCCGGCTCAGCGCCGAACAGCAGTCCAACTCGGTCTTCTACGCCGGCCCCAAGGGCATACTCGGCATGGGCACCCGCTGGGGCGCCTGGCACCTCGCGGAGGAACTCGTCCCGACCGACCCCAACAAGGGCGTCCACGAGTTCCGCAGCTGGACCGTCATACGAGCCATCCACGACCAGCTCACCGTGCTCAACCGGCAGAGCCTCAAGACCGGCGGCTTCCCGCCGCCCTCCGTCCGGCACTGGATCGTCACCCCCGTCGGCGAGAATGCCGCGGCCGTGGCCCGCCCCGACGGCACCGACGTGGAGGCCTACCAGGTCAAGCCCAAGGCCATCGAGAAGATCTGCGACCAACAGCAGTTCGGCGGCGGCGACCGGCACTACCTCGGCGTCCAATGGCCCCTCTGGGACGGCCAATTGATCATCACCATGCTGATCACCGTGACCGTGCTCCACGAGACCCTGCGCATCGAGGTCACCGGACACGCCCTCGGCCCCGTGAACGGCCTCTTCACCAGCAAGCCCGAAGCACCCAGCAAGCAGGTCGCCAAGACCGTCCGCTTCTGGGAGACCCGGACGGTCAAGCTGCCCCTCGTCACCGCCGACGAGGTCGTACGACTCGCCGCCCGCGCCACCATCAGCTGGTACCCGCCGCTGCTCAAGTGGCTCGGCGGCTCCATCGGCCTCCCCGAGCCCTTCGGCCTGCGCCACGCCTGGGCCGACCAGCCCTGGCGGCACCGCTTCATGGCCGACGACGCGCTGCGCGCCGCCGCACCCGTGCTGCGGGTGGTCCACACCGCCGCGCTCAAGGTCCTCAGGGAACACGACGTCGACGTCGAGAAGTTCAGCTCGCGCTCGTCGGTGCTGAGCGGGGCGGTGCAGGATCTGTCACCGCGGAAGGCTGACACCTACGACGCGTGAGCCTCCGGCGGTGGGGCGGATATGACGTGCGGGTGGGTCTGGGCGCCGCGTGCTGGGGGCTGCCGCCCCCAGGCCCCCGCTTCGGCCCTGAACGGGCCTCGTCCTCAAACTCCCCCAGAGGGGGCGCCCCCGGACGGGCTCTCTTTACTCACGGAGTGGGCCAGGAGTCGGCGAGCATCTTGCGGGTGTCCGCCAGTAGTTGGGGCAGTACGCGTGTGTGGCCCACCACCGGCATGAAGTTCGTGTCCCCGCCCCACCTCGGCACGATGTGCTGATGCAGATGGGCCGCGATGCCCGCGCCCGCCACGGAGCCCTGGTTCATCCCGATGTTGAAACCCTGCGCACCGGACGCGTTCCGCAGAGCCGTCATCGCCTGCTTCGTCAGCTCGCCCAGCTCCGCCGTCTCCGGCCCGGTCAGATCCGTGTAGTCGGCGACATGCCGATAGGGCACGGTCATCAGGTGACCGCCGTTGTACGGGTACAGGTTCAACACCGCGTACACGTGCTCACCGCGCCGGACGATCAACCCGTCCTCGTCGGATTTCGCCGGGATCGAGCAGAAAGGACAGCCGTCGTCGGCCCCCGGACCGGTCGGCTTGTTCTCACCCTGGATGTACGCCATCCGGTGGGGCGTCCACAGGCGCTGGAACGCGTCCCGCGTCCCCACTCCGATCTGCTGCTCCGGCTCACTCGTCATGCAAGGCAGCATATGGCTTCGCCCGATCGCGGCGTGTCGCCGGGGCGGCGGGAAGCCGGTCACCGGCCAAGCTGGGCCCGTGGACGACGACAGCCCCGCGGCCCGCTGGGAGCAGCGCACCGAGATCCCCCTCTTCGTGGCCTCGCTGATCTTCCTCGCGGCCTATGCCACCCGTGTGCTCGCCGTGAGCATGCCGTCCTTCTGGCGTGACGTGTGCGGGTTCGCGCTGCTCGCCCTGTGGCTGCTGTTCGCCGCGGACTACGCCGTGCGCTGGCGGCTCAGCGGCCAGGGCCCGCGCTTCGTCCCCACCCACGTCCTGCACACCGTCGTCGTCATCCTGCCGCTGCTGCGCCCGCTGCGGATCGTCCCGCTCTACGACGTCGTCCAGCGCCGGCGCGGACAGCCCCGGCTGTCGCTGTACGCGCGCGTGGTCGCCTACGCGGGACTGTCCACCGTGCTGCTCGGCTTCTCCGGGGCGCTCGCGGTCTACCAGCAGGAACGGGGGGCGCCCGGCGCGACCATGCGGACGTTCGGGGACGCCGTGTGGTGGGCCGCCGAGACCCTCAGCACGGTCGGCTACGGCGACATCACCCCGGTGACCACCCTCGGCCGGGTGATCGCGACGGGCATGATGGCCGGCGGACTGGCCCTCCTGGGCGCGGTCACGGGCTCGTTCTCGTCCTGGCTGATGCAGACCTTCTCCCGCGAGGGCGACGAGGGAAGGCCCCCGGGGAACTGATCTCCCCGGGGGCCTTCATTCAGTCCGCGCGGGATCAGACCTGCGTCCGCTCCTCGACGACCTTCGCGATCTTCGCGATGGCCTCGTCGAACGGGATGCCGTTCTCCTGCGAGCCGTCGCGGTAGCGGAACGACACGTTGCCCGCGTTCATGTCGTCGTCACCGACGATGATCATGAACGGTGTCTTCTGCTTCTGCGCCGTGCGGATCTTCTTCTGCATACGGTCCGACGAGGAGTCGACCTCGACGCGCAGCCCCTTCTTCTTCGCCTCGGCGGCGAACTTCTCCAGGTACTCCACGTGCGCGTCGCCGACCGGGATGCCGACCGCCTGCACCGGAGCCAGCCACGCCGGGAACGCGCCCGCGTAGTGCTCGAGGAGCACGGCGAAGAACCGCTCGATGGAGCCGAACAGCGCGCGGTGGATCATGACCGGCCGCTGCTTCGCGCCGTCCGCGCCGGTGTACTCCAGGTCGAAGCGCTCCGGCAGGTTGAAGTCCAGCTGGATGGTCGACATCTGCCAGGTGCGGCCGATGGCGTCCTTCGTCTGGACGGAGATCTTCGGGCCGTAGAACGCGGCGCCGCCCGGGTCCGGGACCAGCGGCAGGCCCTGCTTCTCGGCGACCTGGCGCAGCGTCTCGGTCGCCTCCTCCCAGGCCTCGTCGGAGCCGACGAACTTCTCCGGGTCCTTGGTGGACAGTTCCAGGTAGAAGTCGGTCAGGCCGTAGTCGCGCAGCAGGCCGAGGACGAAGGTGAGCGTCTTGTCCAGTTCCTCGGACATCTGCTCACGCGTGCAGTAGATGTGCGCGTCGTCCTGCGTGAAGCCGCGGGCCCGGGTCAGACCGTGCACGACGCCGGACTTCTCGTACCGGTACACGGTCCCGAACTCGAAGAGGCGCAGCGGCAGTTCACGGTACGAACGGCCGCGCGCGTCGAAGATCAGGTTGTGCATCGGGCAGTTCATGGGCTTGAGGTAGTAGTCCACGCCCTCGTCGAGCTGCATGGGCGGGTACATGCCGTCGGCGTACCAGTCCAGGTGCCCGGACGTCTCGAAGAGCTTCCCCTTCGTCGCGTGCGGGGTGTAGACGAACTCGTAGCCCTCCTCCTCGTGCCGGCGGCGCGAGTAGTCCTCCATGACCCGGCGGACGATGCCGCCCTTGGGGTGGAAGACGGCGAGGCCGGAGCCGATCTGCTCCGGGACGGAGAACAGGTCGAGTTCGCTGCCCAGCTTGCGGTGGTCGCGCTTCTCGGCCTCGGCGAGGAAGTCGAGGTGCGCCTTCAGCTCGTCCTTGGACGGCCAGGCGGTGCCGTAGATGCGCTGGAGCATCGGGTTCTTCTCGCTGCCGCGCCAGTATGCGGCGGCGTTGCGCATCAGCTTGAACGCCGGGATGAGGCGGGTGGAGGGCAGGTGGGGACCGCGGCAGAGGTCCTTCCAGCACAGCTCGCCGGTCTTGGCGTCCAGGTTGTCGTAGATCGTCAGCTCGCCGGCGCCGACCTCGACGTCCGCGCCGTCGTCGTGCGACGCGGAGCCCTTGAGGCCGATCAGCTCCAGCTTGTAGGGCTCGTCCGCGAGCTCCTCGCGGGCGGCCTCGTCGGTGACCACGCGGCGGGCGAACTTCTGGCCCCGCTTCTGGATCTCCTGCATCTTCTTCTCGATGGCCTTCAGGTCATCGGGGTGGAAGGGCTTCTCGACGTCGAAGTCGTAGTAGAAGCCGTCCTTGACGGGCGGGCCGATGCCGAG
Source organism: Streptomyces sp. NPDC002328 (assembly GCF_042890065.1). Taxonomy (NCBI): domain Bacteria; kingdom Bacillati; phylum Actinomycetota; class Actinomycetes; order Kitasatosporales; family Streptomycetaceae; genus Streptomyces; species Streptomyces sp. NPDC002328. The sequence continues at coordinate 68,795 of NZ_JBIARQ010000007.1, forward strand.
CTTGGCCTCGGGGAAGAGCTCCTGCACGGCCTGCGCCATGACGTGCGCGGTGGAGTGGCGCAGGATGTCGAGGCCGTCCTCGGAGGAGATCTCGACGCCCTCGACGGTCTCGCCGTCCCGGAGCTCGTAGGTGAGATCCCTGAGTTCGCCGGACACGCGGGCGGCGATGACCGAGCGTTCGCCGGCGAAGAGGTCGGCGGCCGTGGTGCCCGTCGTCACCGTGCGCTCTTCCCGCTCGGAATCGCGTTGGATGATCACACGGACGTCTGACACCGGTCTCTCCTGACTGAAGGGGGGCTGCGGCGCCATACCGGGAGCGCGCGCATGACCGGATCGTACCGAGCCGGGCCGCCCGACCGCGAAACGGCTGTCCTCGCGGCCTCTCCCGCGACCCCCGCCGCATCTTCCGCGGTTCAGTCCCCGCGGTTCAGTCCCCGCCGCACGCCTCCTCGAAGAAGGCGGTGATCTCGGCGGTCTCCTGGAGGGACTTCATCAGTCGGTCCCGCTCGGCCTCGTCCACCTGCACGGGGACGACGTCCTGCGCGCCGGTGACCCGGCGGAAGCCGCCCCGGCTCTCCAGCCGCCCCTGCACGCGCACCGGCAGCCCGACGAGGTGGGCCTGCCCGGCGATGCGGTAGTCCTCCTCGTCGAGGGTGAGGCGGACGTGCGGGATCTCCGCGCCGGCGAGCACCCGCAGCCGTACGGTGCCCTCGCCGCGCGGCCCCGATCTGCGCATCCGCACCACGGTGCCGGTGATCCGCACGGGCACGGAGGGCTCCTCGCGCAGATAGCGCGCGCCGGCCTCGCGCAGGACGGGCAGGTCGCCGGGCGAGAACTCGATCGGCTCGGCGTGCGCGGCGCAGTCCGCCGGGACCCCGGCCGCGGGCGCCCAGTCGACGGCGATGCGGGCGCCTTCGGTGCCGCGGACGAGGGCGATCAGCGCCTCGGTCAGCTCCCGGCTGACGCCCGCCTCCACGGCCCCGTCGAAGGCGTCCATGCCGCCGGCGGCGCGCTGGTAGTCGATGGCCTCGCGGACGGCGTACAGGGCCTGGTGGAGGCGGACGGCGAGCGGGCGTCCGGTGTCGACGGGCACGAACGCGGTCAGCCGGCGTCCGCCGGCCGCCGCGCCGACGAGGACGGTCTCCAGGGCGGCGGCGGCCGTACGCCGGTGCCGTGCGCCGTAGTAGCCGGCACGCGCGTGGGTGGCGAGCGCGCCGGCGAGGAGCGTCTGCCGTGCCGCGCCGCGCAGTTGCTCCTCGACGGTCCAGGTGGCGGCGCCGGCCGCGCCGGCGGTCTCGGCGGGCCCGGCCGGGGCGTCGCGCCACCAGCGGATCTCGTCGCTGGGGACGGTCAGCGCGACGAGGACCTCGCGGGCGGCGGGCGTCTGGCTGCGCACGAGCGCCTGGAGGGCCTCGCCGAGCAGGTCGTCGCTGTCGGGGAAGGCGCGGCTCTCGGGCACGAGCAGGCTGGTCCCGGCGGCGGCCGGGCCGGGCGGGGTCCAGCGGCCGTAGCGTCCGGCGGCCCCGCCGCGTCGCTGCCAGCCGTGCCGGCGCAGCAGGGCGGCGAGGACGGCGGGGTCGACCTCGGCGGGCTCGGGCGGGCGGCTCCAGGCGGGCTCGGCGGAACCGTTCCAGCCGGCCTCGGCGGGGTGCGGTCGTACCGGCCGCAGGGGTTCGTCGAGCGGGCGGTGGGTCATGGTCTGCCTCCCGTCCCGACCCTCGTCATGATCTCGCACAGGGCCCGGTCGTCGAAGACGCGCGTGGTCGGTATGCGCACGGTGGTCCGGGTGCGGCCGGTGATCGGGTGCCCGGCCAGGTTGACCCAGTAGCAGCAGTGTCTGAGGTCGAGCCGGTCGTGGCCGGCCCGCAGCCACTGGTCCTGGAACCGGGGGACGATCATCACCACGAGGATCTTGTGCACGGACACCGGTGTGCGCGCGAGCTTCCTCAGGTGGTCGTTGTCGAGCGTGAAGGAGAAGGTGCGGCCGGGCGGGTTCGGCGGGATCTGGTAAGTGGCCTTCAGCTGCACCTTGATGGTCACCTCGTCGTCGACGGTGTGCCCGGGGGCGCTGTGGCTGACGTGCCAGTCGATGCCGTTGTCGGGAAAGGGCTGGGACAGTGAGCAGCCCGCGGCCGCGGCGACCGCGTGCAGGTAGCCCACCTGCAACGTCTCCATGCAGGCGGTGGTGGCGAGTGTGCCGCGCTGGGGGCCCGTGCGTTCGGGCAGCAGCCCGCCCCGTTCGGGCTGCGCTATCGCCATGACCGACAGCCTTTCGTGCCAAGGGGATCCCGCTCGGGGATCCGGGTGAAAGTCCGTTTCGAGCCTCTGAACTGCGATGACCCGTACTCCTGTTGTGTCCGGGCGGCGTACGGCGCAAACAGCCCGGGTATCACCAGACAGGCAGAAGACGGGTCGTCAGCTGCCGTGGGTGAACGAGGGGTTGTGGTGGTATGTCGTGCTGGTACGAGGGCCCTCTGGCCGCCTTCGACACGGAGACGACGGGTGTCGACGTCGAGACCGACCGGATCGTGTCGGCCGCGCTCGTGGTGCAGGACGCGCCCGGCGTCCGGCCGCGGGTGAGCCGCTGGCTGGTCAATCCGGGCGTGCCGGTGCCCGCCGAGGCGACGGCGGTGCACGGGCTGACGGAGGATCATCTGCACCGCAACGGCCGCTGGCCGGCGCCGGTGATGTTCGAGATAGCCGAGCTGCTCGCCGAACAGGCGGCGGCGGGGCGGCCGTTGGTGGTGATGAACGCGCCGTTCGACCTGACGCTGCTCGACCGTGAGCTGCGCAGGCACCGCGCTTCGTCGCTGGGGCACTGGCTGGAGCCGGCGCCGCTGAGGGTGCTGGACCCGCGGGTCCTGGACAAGCATCTGGACCGCTACCGCAAGGGCCGCCGCACGCTGACCGACCTGTGCGCGCACTACGAGGTGGCGCTGGCCGACGCGCATGACGCGGCGGCGGACGCGGTGGCCGCGCTGGAGGTGGTGCGGGCGGTGGGCCGGCGTTTCGCGGCCCGGCTGGAGCGGCTGTCCCCCGCCGAGCTGCACGCGCTCCAGACGGCGTGGCACGCGGCGCAGGCGCGGGGGCTCCAGGCGTGGTTCGCGCGCAGCGGCAGTCCGGAGACGGTGGACACGTCGTGGCCGCTGCGCCCGTCGCTGCCGGCGGCGGCATGAAGAAGGCCGGCCCGCGTGTGCGGACCGGCCTTTCCCGGTGGGCGATACTGGGTTCGAACCAGTGACCTCTTCGGTGTGAACGAAGCGCTCTCCCACTGAGCTAATCGCCCGGGAACGCACTGAACAATACAGGTCCCCGCGGGGTTCGTTCAAACCGCTCGCAGGTACGCGGTCAGGCCGCGCCGCCCGGCGCGCATCATCAGCCGGTGGTTGGCGCGGAAGAGGGGGCGTCCCGGCACGGCGAACCGCCTGAGCAGCGGCTTGGTCACGTCGACGACCTGGTCGTAGCGGGCGAGGGTGCCCGTGCCGTGCGGGGTGACGGTCCAGCGCGCCCAGCCGTCGATGTCGCCGGTCATCGCGATCTCCAGCACCCCGGCCGCCGGTTCGCGCCGCACCTCGCGCGCGGTGAAGGTCATGTCGTACGGGAGGAGGGAGCGGATGCGGATGACGCCGGCGGTGTCGTCGAGCCGGGTCACCTCGCGGACCTGGGGCCACCAGCGCGGGTAGTCCTCGGGGCGCTCCAGGGCGGCGTACACCGCTTCGGGGGGTGCGGGCAGGGGCCACAGGCTGCGGAAGCGGTAGTGGGTCCAGTCCATGGGGCGAGTGTGCCGTGTGTCCGGTACGGGGGTGGGGATCTGAGTACGTCCTGAGTAGCCGCGCTCATGCCGTACGACGTGACGCCGACCACACTCCGAGGCATGACGCACATTCCGCCTCCCGCCGAGGAACTGCGGCTCCTCGATGCCGAGCTGTGGCGACTGGACGCCCGCCGGGCCCAGTTGCTGGCCCGTCGCGCCTGGCTGGTGGCCACGCTCCAGGCGCAGCCGCCGGCGCGGCCGTCCGGACCGCCGTCGGCGAAGCCGCCCGTGTCGCCGTCGGCGGGTCCGGCCGGGGCGCGCCCCGAGGCGACCGCGCCGGGGGTCCAGAACGTCCTGCTGCTGCTCGGCGGGGTTCTGCTCACGATCGCGGCGATGGTGTTCACGCTGGTCAGCTGGGGTCACCTGGGGATCACCGGGCGGTCCGCGGTGCTGGGCACGGTGACGGTGGCCGTGCTGGCCGCGCCGCTGGCTCTGATGCGGCGCGGGCTGCGGTCGACGGCGGAGGCGGTGGCCGGGCTGGGGCTGGCGCTGACGGTGCTGGACGCGTACGCGCTGCACGAGGTCGCCCTCCCGGGCGTGGACGGCGCCGCGTACGCGGCGGTCGCTTCGGCGGCGCTGGCGGGGCTGTGGGCGGGGTACGGGCGTGCTCTCGACGCGCTGCGTCTGCCCCTGCCGGCCTCGCTCGCCGCCGCCCAACTCCCCTTGCTGCTCTGGGCGGTGGCGGCGGGCGCGGATCCGTACGCGGTCGCGGCGGCGCTGCTGGTGACCTCGGGTCTCGACGCGGCGGTGGCGCTGCGCGTGGCCGTGCGTTCCGTGCGGGTCACCGCCGTCGTCGGGACGTGCGGGACGGGTGGCGGGGGCGTTCTGGCGGCCGGCTGGCTGTCGTGGACGGCCGCCGGTCCGAGCGCCGCCGCACGGGCGGCGGCGCTCCTGGTCCTCGGCGCTGCCGTCGCCCTGGGCGTGGCCCGCGTGCTGCCGAAGCCCGCCGCGGTGCGGGAGTCGGCGCTCGTCGGCGGTCTGCTGCTGGTGGCGGCGGCCGGGACGCCGCTGCGGGTGGCGCTGCCCGACGGCTGGGCGGTTCCCGCTCAACTGGCCTGCGCCGTCGTGCTGTTGGCGGTGGCTCGGGGCCGGTTCGCGGAGCCGGTGCGGCAGGGTCTGCTGCGGGCGTCCGCCGTCGTGCACGGCTTGGCGCTGCTGTGGGCCGTGCCGCTGGTCGTGGTCACGCTGCTGGGCCCGCTCGGCCGGGCGGCGAGCCCGTGGTCGGGCGTGCCGTCGGACGCGCGTGCCGCGGTGGCGGGCGACCTGCCGTGGCCGACGCACTCGGTCCAGGCGGTCGTCGTGCTGGCGGCGGTGGCCGTGGCGCTCGTCGTGGCCGGCCGTCGGGAGGCCTGGCGTCCGCAGGCGGTGACCGGTGCGCTGGGCCTGGCGTGGGCGGTGGCGCTGCTCCTGCCCGCGACGCTTCGACTGCCGTACGTGGCGGCCCTGGTGTTCGTGGGCTGCGTGGCGGTGGCCGCGGTCTTCCTCTCCACGCCGTGGCTCGCCCTGGCCACCTCCGTCCATCTCGCCTCGCTCTCCCTGGCGACGCAGTCGGCGACGCTGGCCGTGCTGTCGGCGCTGACCGCGCTGTTGGGCGCGGCCTCACGGCGGCCGGGCTTCGCGCCGTTCACGGCTCCGGCCGCGCTCGGGTACGCGACCGCGCTGGCGTGCGCGACGGGCGCGGCGGCGGACTGGCAGGTCGCGCACACCGCGCTGCTGGTCCTCGTGGTGCCGGTGGCGGCGGCGCTGCTCGCCGCCCGGCCGGGCGGGGGCCCGGCGACCGTGCCCGTCGAGGTGACGGGTGTGGCGGCCGGGGTGCTGGCCGTGGGTCTGGCGGTCGCCGATCCGCCGATGCTGGCGCTGGTGCTCGGGCTGTGCGCGGTGATCGCGGCGGGCACGGCGGTACGCGCCGACCGGCGTGCCGTCGGATACGCGGCGGCCGTCCTGTCCGTGCTGTCGGTGTGGGTGCGGCTCGCCGCGTGGGACGTGACCACCCCGGAGGCGTACGTGCTGCCGGTGAGCGTCCCGGCGCTGCTCGTCGGCGCCTGGCGCCGCCACCGCGAGCCGCGGACGTCGTCCTGGGCGGCGTACGGCCCCGGTCTCGCCGCCACGCTGGCACCGAGTCTCGCGGCGGCCTGGGGCGACACGCAGTGGACGCGTCCGCTGCTGCTGGGCGCGGCGGCCCTGCTGGTCACCCTCCTGGGCGCCCGGCACCGCCTCCAGGCCCCGTTGGTCCTCGGCGGCTCGGTCCTGACCCTGGTCGCGCTGCACGAACTGGCCCCGTACCTCGCCCAGATGGCCGGCGTCCTGCCCCGCTGGGCCCCTCCCGCACTCGCCGGTCTGCTGCTGCTCGCGCTGGGCGCCACCTACGAACAGCGGCTGCGCGACGCACGGCGGGTGCGGGAGGTGCTGGGGCGGATGAACTAGCGCCCCACGACTGAACCAGCGTCCTACGACGGCATCCTGTCGCCGAGGAGTGCGAGGTTCTCGATGGCGGCGAGGCCGTAGAGCGCGGTGTCGTTGGTGGACACCCAGGCGGCCTCGCTGCCCGGCACCAGGGTGGCGGGGCCGGTCAGGCGTTCCGTCCTCCAGGGGGCGGACTCCTTGTAGCCGTCGGAGTTGTAGAACTTGTCCCACGCGCGTGCGGCGAGTTTCGCGTCGCCGGTCTGGACGGCGGCGTAGGCGTCGAGGCGCGAGTGACCCTGGAACAGCAGCAGGGAGCCGAAGTTGGAGCCGTAGCGGGCGGCCTGTTCGGCCTTGGTGGCGTTGAAGTAGCGGCAGTAGTCGAAGTAGGCCTCGTTGAACTTCGGCATGTCGACGAGGTGGATGAGTTCGGCGCACAGTTCGTTGAGGCCGAAGACGGCGGAGAGGTGGGAGACGCCGACGACCGGCTTGTCCGCGACGGCGAACCGGCCCGTGTCGAGGTCGTACAGGCCGCTGCCCTGCACGAAGCCGTTCGGCTGGGCGGCGATGGTCTCCATGGTGGAGAGCACGCGGGCCTTGGCCTTCTCCCACTTGGGGCCCCTGCGCTCCCACTCCGTGAGCCAGGCCGACACCAGACCGCTCCAGTCGGTGCCGAAGCCGATCGACAGCGCGTGCCGGTCGGGCGTGTAGGGCTCGGTGCGGATCTTGCGGATGGGGTCGAGGACGAGGAAGGTCTCGTCGGAGTCGACGTTGGCGTGCATGAGGTCGCCGACGCGTTCGTCGGCGGTGAGGAAATAGTAGTAGCGGCGGTAGGTGGTGTTGGCGATGCGCTGCTGCTTGGCGCTGTCGGCATAGTGCTGGACGCCGTGCCGGGTGCCGAGGCCGGCCCACTGCCCGAGGTGGTAGACGTCGACCTCGCCGGTGTGCCGGGTCATCGCCTCCGCGAAGCGGAAGATGTCGGCGCGTCCGCTGCGCAGGTACGCGAACCAGAGCCACAGGTCGGGCGAGAGCTCGGAGTTGTCCCAGGCATAGCCGCCGATGTCGTACCGCCACTGGTGCCGCACCGTGTCGTAGGTGTGCATGATGTCGCCGTAGTCCCAGTAGCCGTACCAACGGCGCATCTCCACCTGGTCCTTGTAGTAGGTGAAGAGGAAGTCGAGGTGGTCCTCGATCTTCGCCTTGGCCGGTGTGGAGCGGTCCGGCTCGGAGTAGAGGCCCGGGCCGAACACCTTGGCCTTGATGAGCTGCCTGGGCGGGGCGGCGAGCTGCGGCGGCACCCGTACGGTCTCGACCTGGGCGGCGAGCGTCTCGGGGCTGGGGGTGGAGGCGTTGGCCCAGAAGAGGAGTTCGGAGGTACGGGCGATGCCGTAGGGGGTGCCGAAGCCGGGCTCGTAGTCCTCGTAGGTGATGTTGAGGCCTTCGAGCTGCTCGGGGTAGGTGTCCTGGCCCATGCCGTCGTGGTAGAAGCGCAGGTCCATGGGCTGGGCCTCGGGGGACCAGAGCCAGAGGGTGACGTCGGCCTCGTCGGTGTGGGCGTCGCGGACGTCTAGCTGGGAGGGGTGGCTCTCCCAGAAGTCCCTGAGGCCGAACGAGAGCCCGCCGCTCACCCCGCCGACGTATCCGAAGCCCGAGGCGCGACGGCCGCCGCCCGCGGCGATCCAGCCGTGACCCTGCTTGGTGCGCTTGCGCACGGTGAAGCCGTCGGCGGAGAGCTGGGAGAGGGTGTAGTCGCCCCATTCGGGGATGTACTGGAGGCGGGTGGTGACCCGTTGGTCCCAGGTGGCGGGGTCGGGGAGCTTCTGGCCGGCGTACTGGGCCGCCTGGACGGCCGCGCCCGGGTCGCGGCGCAGGCCGGTGATGCCCTTGACGGCTTCGCGCAGCAGGCCGGTGCCCTCGCCGCCGAGGCGGATGTGGCGGTCGTAGGACTGGTCGCGCATCGGGACGGTGAAGCGGACGCCGAGGCCGCGGATGAAGTCGCCCGTCGCCTTGCCGGGCTCCTGCTCTCCGTCGAAGGTGACGGTGTGCACCATGCGGAAGGAGTCGGCGCCGGCGTAGAAGTAGAGGCGGATGGAGAAGGGCAGCCAACTGCGGCTCGCCCTGCGGTGCTTGCCGTCGACACGGACGACCGCGCGGACGGGGCCGTCCTGTTCCACGGTGACCTCGCCGATCGCGCCCTCGAACTGCTCGGTCTTGACCCTGCCCTGGTCGTCGTCCTCGATCTCGGGCTGCCGGATCAGGACGAGGCGGCCGTTCTTGGCGATCTCGGTGGAGCCGCGGGTGACGGACTTGACGAGGGTGGTGGTGCCGGACTTGCCGAACTTCGCGGTGATGACGCCGGTGGAGACGGTGACGCCGCCGCCGCTCCGGTCGACGGTGACCTTCTTCGCGGGCGCGGCGGGGGCGCCGGCGGCGAGGGTGAGCTTGCCGGTGCCCGAACTGACCGCGTGCGCGGTCCACTTCAGGGATCCGTCCGGCCAGTAGGCGATCGGCCAGGACTGCACGGGGACGGCCTGGCCGGCAGCGTCCGTCAGCGCAAAGGTCTGGTCCTCCTGGTACGCGCCCATGGGCCAGGGCACGCCGAGGGTGGAGCCGGGGGCGGCGCCGAGGCCGCCGTCCTCCAGCCAGTCCAGGGTGACCGGGTCGGCGTCGGCGTCCGCGTCCGCGGCTCTCGGGGCGGCCTGCGCGTCCTTCGCCCCTAGCGCCCAGCTGAACTGGGCGGCGGCGCCGGCGACGGCCGCCGCCTTGAGGAGGGACCTGCGGGGGATGGGAGACATGGGGTGCGGCCTTTCCTTTCCGTGCGTGCGGGATGGGGGGTGCGGGTGCGGGTGCGGGTGCGGATGCGGGGTGCGGGGTGCGGGGTGCGGGATGGTGGGTGCGGGGTGCGGGATGGTGGGTGGTCAGGGGCATGACAGAGGGAGGGGCGGCGCCCGGCGGGTCCGCCGCCTGGCGCGCGGCGGCGCCGCCCGTCAGCGGCGGCGCCGGTAGCGCTCCTCGACGGCGACGGCCGCCGCCGCGACGGCGCCCAGGACGGGCACCGCCAGCGGCGCGATGAACATCGCGGACAGGGCCACGACGCCCAGCCCGCCGACGATCAGGAAGGACCCGGCGGGATCGAGCACCGTTCGACGCCCGGCGTCCGCGAGCAGCGCACGCCAGGAGTCGCCCGGCGTCCACAGGGCCGCCGCCCGCAGCAGGGCCACGGTCAGTCCGATCAGCGCGAACAGGCCGACGGCCCCGACGAACGGACCGCCGGGCAGCCCGGACCGCGCGGCCTGGACGTCCACCCAGACCGCGGCCACCGCCGCCCAGCCGGCGATCCCGACGACCCATCCGCCGTGCAGGGCCGCCCGGAAGTCGGAGACGAACGCCCGCCATCCGCCGCCCTCATGACGGACTCGCCGCCGCAGATGGCGCGCGCCGGCGGCGAAGGCGGCGGGGTAGGTGACGACTCCGAGCGAGGCCACGGCGATCCACACGCCGGTGAGCAGACACTCGGCGAAGACCGCGAACCGTTCGCCGAACACGGACTCCCCGCGCCGGGCGCGGGCCTTCACGGGTGCTTGCGCCACGGTGACCGCCTCATCCCTTCAGTCCGGACGTCGCCATGCCGTCGATGAGATAGCGCTGGAAGGCCATGAAGAAGGCGATGACCGGCACCAGCGCCACCAGCGACATCGCGATCATGCTGCCGTAGTTGGAGATGCCCTCCTGGTCGCGGAACATCATCAGGCCGAGCGAGACGGTGTACTTGGAGGGCGTGTTGAGGTATATCAACGGGCCCATGAAGTCGTTCCAGGCGTTGATGAAGGTGAAGATGGCGCTGGTGATGAGGGCGGGGCGGCACAGCGGCAGTACGACGGACCAGTAGGTCCTCAGGTGCCCGCAGCCGTCGAGCTTGGCGGCCTCGTCCAGTTCGCGCGGCAGTCCGCGCATGAACTGCACCATGAGGAAGACGAAGAACGCCTCCGTGGCCAGGAACTTGCCCGCGACGAGCGGCACCAGCGTGTCGACGAGTTCGAGGTTGCGGAACAGCACGTACTGCGGGATGAGCAGGACGTGGTACGGCAACAGCAGCGTGCCGATCATCAGCGTGAACAGCAGGTTCCGCCCGGCGAACCGGATCTTGGCGAAGGCGTACGCGGTCAGCGAGCTGGACACCACGACACCGACGACGGCGAGGACCGCGTACATCAGCGAGTTGACGAAGAAGCTGCTGACGGAGATGCCGGAGATGCCGTCGGCGAGCCCGGAGAAGTTCGCCCAGACCGGCTCGGTGGGCAGCAGGTCGAGGCTGGCGATGATGTCCTTGCTCGGCTTGAACGAGGCGCCGACCACCCAGACCACGGGATACAGCACGACGGCGAGGACGAGGAGCGCGCCGACGTGCCAGGCGATCGACCCGGTGCGCCGCCGCTCGCGCGCGGTGCGCGCGGCGGGGCTGGGGGCCGGGCCGGTGGCAGGGGCGGGGCTGGTGGCGGTGGTCACTTGGCGGCCTCCTCGTAGTGCACCCACTTCTTCTGCGACCAGAACAGGACCGCCGTGACCAGCGCCACCGCGATCACCAGCGTCCAGGCCATCGCGGAGGCGAAGCCCATCTGGGCCTCCTTGAAGCCCTTCTGGTAGAGGTAACAGGTGTAGACGAGCGTGGCGTCGGCGGGACCGCACCGGGTGTCGGAGACGACGTACGCGGAGCCGAACACCTGGAACGCGTGGATGGACTCCAGCAGCACGTTGAAGAACAGCACCGGGGAGATCATCGGCAGGGTGACGTTCCAGAACCTGCGGAACGGGCCGGCCCCGTCCATCTCGGCGGCCTCGTACAGCTCCCGCGGGACCTGCTTGAGACCGGCCAGGAAGATGACCATCGGCGCGCCGAACTGCCAGATGCTCAGCGCCACCAGGGCGTAGAGGACGTAGTCCGGGTTGCCGATCCAGCCGCCCACGTCGAGCCCGAAGATCTTCTGTGTACGGTCCACGACGGCGTCGTCCGAGAACAGCGCCCGCCACACGAAGCCGACGGAGACGCTGGCGCCGATGAGCGAGGGCATGTAGAACGCGGCCCGGTACAGCCCCTGTCCGCGCCGCTTCTGCGCGAGCAGCAGCGCGACGCCGAGCGCGAGCAGCAGCTTCAGGGGGGTGGCCACGACGACGTACTGGAGAGTGACCTCGACCGACTTCTGCCAGCGCGGGTCCTGGAACATCGTCGTGAAGTTGTCGAGCCCCACCCACCGGGGCGGCGTGAACAGGTTGTAGCTGGTGAACGCGTAGTACAGCGACGCGATCATCGGCCCCGCCGTGAGCAGCAGGAACCCCGCGATCCACGGCGACATGAAGAGATAGCCGGCGAGGTTCTCGCGGCGCCGCCCGCGCCGCCCGGCGGCGGGAGCGGCGGACCGCTTCCCGGCCGGGCGCGCGGGCGCTTCCTTGACGAGCGTCATGGTGGTACGTCCCCTCAGCCCGCGAACGCGGCCTTCGCCTCGCTGAACAGCGCCTTGGCGGCGTCGGCCGGCTTGGTCTTGCCCTGGGCGACCTCACCGCCGATGCGCAGGAACGCCGCCTCGATGACGTCGGTGCCGGACGGGTGCGGGGTGATCTTCCCGAGGACGCCCGCCTTGGCGACCTCTTCCTCGTAGGCCGCGACGCCCTTGTTGTTGGGGTCGGTGGGCTTGAAGGCGTCGTACTGCTCGGTGGTGGCGAGGATGCCGCGGTCGTAGCCCATGATCTTGCCGACCTCGGGGTCGTGGACCATGAAGGAGATGAACTGGGCGACTTCCTTGGGGTGCTTGGTCCCGGAGAAGGCGCTCATCATCAGCGAGCCGAGGTACTGGCCGGTGTCCTTGCCGTTCGTGGTGGGGATCGGCGCGAGCCCGTAGTCGGACTCGCCCTCGCCCTCGTAGCGGATGGAGAAGTTGTCCCAGGTGAACTCGGAAGCGGCGAGGCCTGCCGAGAGGGCGGACTTGGGCTTGACCTGCTCGACCTTCTTCGGGTCGGCGACGAGGCCGGACTTCACGCGCTTGTAGCCGTCCGTCCACCACTGCGTGAGATCGTCCTCGGTGAAGCCGAGGTCGGATTCGGTGAAGAAGGCCTTGCCGTTCTGACGCAGGTAGAGGTCGTAGAGGTACATGATGCTGAAGTAGCCGCTGTCACCGGCGATCTTCAGCTTGTCCTGGATCTTCTGGAGCGCGGCGAAGTAGTCGTCCCAGGTCCAGCCGAACTTGGCCTCGACGCCCGCCTTCTGGAAGGCCTTGAGGTCGATGACGAGCGCCATGGTGTTGGCACCCACGGGGATGCCGATCTGCTTGCCGTCGACCTGACCGTTCGCCAGGACGCCGTTGCGGAAGTTCTTCAGGTCCAGATTTCCGGCGTCGGCCTGCGCCTTGAGATCCATCAGAACTCCGCGCTTGTCGTACTTGCGCAGGAAGCCGACCGCATTCTGGAAAACGTCCGGGGGATTCCCTCCGGAGGCCTGGGTCTGGAACTTCTCCCAGAACGCCTCGTAGTCGGTGAATTCGGGCTTGATCTTGATCTTCGGGTACTTCTTCTCGAAGAGCGCGATCGACTTCTTGATGGCGATGGTGCGGGGCTCGCCGCCCCACCATGCGTAACGGATCGTCACCGTTCCGTCCGCGGAGGCCCCGTCGCCTCCCCCGCACCCCGTGGTCGCGGCCAGGCCCAGCGTGGCCGCCGTCGCCCCCGCGGCCTTGAGGATCGTTCGCCTCTCAACATTCCTGCTGGTTCCCACAGTCGGGCCCTCCCCGCAGCGTCGTTGCCACTTGCATGAATCGTTTCAAGAAAGCGCTTGCTGGCACAAGGTACGAGGGGGCTGAGGGAGCGTCAATGATTCGGACAGGAATTTCTTGTGGGGCGGGTGGGGGGTGTTGGGGGCGGGGTGGGGTGGCGGTGGCGGGGGGTGGGGGGTGAAGGTGCAGGTGGGGGGTGGTTGTTCGGGGGGAGCGGACGGGGGTGGGGGTCGGGGGTGGGGGGTGGAAGGGGGCGGGGAGAGGGGGTGGGATTCGGTTGGGGGTGCGGGGGTGGTGGGGTGGGTGAGGGGTGGGTGTTGGGTCGGGGGGCGGGTGGTGGTGGGGTTGGCGTGGAGTGGGGGCGGTTTCGGGTGGGGCGGAGTGGAGATCGGGAGGGGCGAGGTGGAGGGCGGTGGGAGGGGGTGAGGGGCGGGGGCGCGGCGGTGATCGGAGGGGAGGAGGAGGGGGCGTGACGGGGTGTCGGGTGACCGGGGGTGACGGTGCTGCTGATGAGGGGGTGGGGGGTGAGTGGTGTCGTCGGGCTTCTCCATCGGCTGGGCTGGGGGACTCGGAGCGTTGGCGGCGGAAGGGTGCGACGGGGTTGTGGGATGCGCGGGGGCGGCTGGAGTGGGACGGGAGGCGGGTGTCGGCGGGCGTGGAAGCGGAGGCGTCGAGACGCGAGGCACACGTCCCACGGCGGTGCTGTGCCGATGTGGGGGCTTAGCAGCGCGAGGTGCACGACGTGCGGGCTGGGCCGGTGGCGACGGACACCGCGACAGGCACGAGGCCCCAGGGCAAGTCGCCCTCGGCCAGGACTGCAACAGCGCGGGCCAACAAGTGGAACGGCCCCCGGGCCCGCTTCCGGAGTCGCGAAGCCCGCGCTGCGGTGAGGGTCCGCACCGCAGCGCGCGAAGAGGAACGGTCGGGGACCGGCAACCCGTACCGAGCTCGATGAACCGCGCTGCTGCGGCCCTCCTGAACAGCAAGAACCCACGCCGCGCAGCTCCGACCGGAACCGTCCACGGGGGGACCACCTCCAGCGCAACCCGACCGCCGGCTCGATCCCTGACCAGCGGAGACCGCCGCACCACAGCCCGTGCACCGGGGCGATCGATGGCCGGTGCCGCCCCCGGCCGCCAGCCGTCACCAGCGAGAACCCGTCCGGCGCGGACCTCGCGTGCGAGCGGTCACCGCTGAAGACCGCCCGCACCGCAACACGTGTCGGCGCGGTGTGGCACCGCCGCACACGCGAAGCCACCCCCAGCATCCCGTTTCGGACGCGCCCATCCTGGGCGGCTGGCACCGAAGAGCCGCCACAGTCGGCAGCACCTCAGACGGGCCTACGGCAGCCAGCACTGCACCGGAGGGGAGGCAGCGCCCAGCAGTGACCTGCGAAAGCCCTCGCACGCGCAGTACGCGTCGGGGAGCCGGCCGCCGCCGCAGGCACCGCCCTGGTCACGCAGCAGCGGCCATCGCGGCCCGCGTGAACCGGTGCCGACACTCACTGAATCGAAGAGCGCCCGGGGGTCGGGGCGGCACCGCCTCCGACGCGACGAACCTTGCCCTGCGCCCACCTCACCAGCGAGAGCCCATCCAGCACAGCGCGCGCCCAGGAGCCCGGGGTCGGTATCGCCTCAGCTGGGAAGTCACCGCCCACGCTGCCCTTACCAGCGGAGATGCCCGCAGTACAGCGCGCGCACCAGTTCCGTCAGCCGTCGGCACCGCCCCGGGGCGAGCGCCCTGCACAGGGCGAGCCCACGCCGGCCAGTGCCGCTCACAGCGCAGCGTGTGGACGAGGGGGTTGGTGTCAGCCTGCGCGCAAAGCGTGGGGCCGGCCTCTACGACACGCGTCGCCGCTCGCAGAGGCGGAGCGTTCCCGACTCAGCGGATGTCGGAGCGTTGGCGTGCACGCCTGCCACACCCAGCATGCCGCAGCATTTGCGCGTCGGCCTGTCGGCCGTCGGTCGGCCGGGATGGCGACTCAGGTCTCCAGGACCGCGCCCCGCATCCAGTACCCAGCGCTCAGCCCCGGCCCAAGCACCCCGCCCAAGCTTCCGGCCCGATCGCAAGGCGAGGCCCAGCCCGAGTCCCGACCCCGGCCCAGCACCCGCCCAGACCGAAGCCCGCGGCCCAAGCCTCCAACCCGATGCCAAGGCGAGCCCGAGTCCCAGCCCCGGCCCCGGCCCCGACCCCGACCCCGGCCCCACAGACGCTCCCGCCCGCGCGCGGCGTTGCCCTGGATGCGCCTCGCGCCTTGCGGCATTGTCGGCGCTCAGCCCGAGGGGGGCAGGGCCGTCGGTGGTGCCGTCATCGTGCCGCGTGGGCGCACGTTCGGCGGGTACGGCGGCGGCCCGTCTGCGTAGTCGCAGACGGGCCGTCGTTCCGGGTGGGCGATACTGGGTTCGAACCAGTGACCTCTTCGGTGTGAACGAAGCGCTCTCCCACTGAGCTAATCGCCCGGGCGCAGGGAGAACATTACCCCATGTCAGGGGGTGGGTGTCACCGGCCCGGACCGCGGTCGAGGCTCCCGGGAGGGCGCCCCGTGGATCACTGGTTCTTGATGTTCCACGGCATCTCGAAGCCGAACTTCCACAGGTAGAAGCCCAGAATCGCGCCGATGATCACGAGGCCGATCGAGGTCAGGATGATGTTGCGCTTGCGGACCTTGGGGTCGAGGGCGCGCTGGGTGGCCTCGGTGACCTTGCGCTTGGTCCAGCGCAGCACCAACTGGGCCCAGACGAACTCGGTCGCCCAGATCGCCATGCCGCCGAAGATCACGACCCAGCCCGGTCCGGGCAGCGGGAGCATGATGATGCCGGCGATCACGACCGCCAGGCCGACCACGAAGATCCCGACCTGCCAGCTCAGATGCAGTATGCGTCGGGCCTTGATGAACTCGGGCGCCCGGGAGCCGAGCCCCTGCTCGTGCCGCTCCTCCGCCTCGCCCGTCCTCGCGTCGTCCGCCGCCATGGCAACCTCGCCCGGCTCGTCACTCCCCGTATTCATACGGCCAAACCCTACCCGAGAGATTCCGGTCACCGTAATGGTGGTACTTCGCGAACGCTCTCTCGGCCGGAAGAGTTACGTAAACGCACGCAAAACACGCAGAGGGGTTTACAACGGCACCGTAGGTGGCATGTCGATTTCGCCGACGTGCGAATCCCCGAGCGCACACTGAGCGAAAGGCCCTGGCGCTTATGAACACCACGGTCAGCTGCGAGCTGCACCTGCGCCTCGTTGTGTCGAGCGAGTCCTCCCTGCCTGTCCCCGCAGGCCTGCGGTACGACACGGCCGACCCCTACGCCGTGCACGCCACCTTCCACACCGGAGCCGAGGAGACCGTCGAGTGGGTGTTCGCCCGCGACCTCCTCGCGGAGGGCCTGCACCGGCCCACGGGCACCGGCGACGTCCGCGTCTGGCCGTCGCGCAGTCACGGTCAGGGCGTCGTCTGCATCGCCCTGAGCTCCCCTGAGGGGGAGGCCCTGCTCGAGGCCCCGGCGCGGGCCCTGGAATCCTTCCTGAAGCGAACCGACGCGGCCGTGCCCCCCGGCACGGAGCACCGTCACTTCGATCTCGATCAGGAGCTCTCGCACATCCTGGCGGAAAGCTAGGACGGGGCTCCCGCAGAGCTGCCCGACGCCGTCCACTCGGGGAGACGGCTCGGGCGCGGACAACCGCATAGGGCAAGCTCCGGCGCCGCTCCATGGGTAACCCGTGGAGCGGCGCCGGCGCGCTCGGCCGGGTCACCTCGCCGGGCCGAGCGGCTACCATCGGCCAGCATCGGCGGGCGCCCGCCCGTCCCCCAGGCCAGGGAGCGAAACGTGCTGATCACCCACGACACCCGGTGCGCGCTCGATGCCGTGGTGGATCTGGTGAACACCGCACCGGAGGACGACACCAGCCCGGACGGACTGCCGGACGTGGCGACCCTCGCTGATTTCGTACGAAAGCACGAGATCAGCGATGTGGGCGTGCTGTCCGAGTTCGACCTCTCCGCCGTGCGCAAGGTCCGCGGGCGGTTCGCGAGAGTCTTCGCCGCCTCGGACGCCCGGGTCGCCGCCGGACTGATCAACGAGCTCGTCGCCGCCGCGGGCACCACCCCACGGCTCACCGACCACGACGGCTACGACTGGCATGTGCACTACTTCGCGCCGGGCGCCTCGATCGCCGACCATCTCGCCGCCGACTGCGGGATGGCGCTGGCCTTCTTCGTAGTGGCCGGTGAGCAGGAACGGCTGCGCCGCTGCGAGGCTCCGGACTGCCGGCGCGCCTTCGTGGACCTCTCCCGCAACCGCTCCCGCCGGTACTGCGACAGCCGCACCTGCGGAAACCGCCTGCATGTGGCCGCCTACCGGGCGCGCCGCAAGGAGGCCGCGGGCTGAGAGCGCCCGCCGGGCCACAGCTCCGGGGGTTCTCGCGGTCGTCCGGTTGGTGCCGACGCGGCCCCGGCGGGTGACGCCGGGGACCGCGGGTACGGCTCAGAGCAGCAGCAGGTCGTGCAGCGAAGCAATGAGCAGCAGACACCCGATCACCGCTAGGAAGATCATCAGCGGTGGCTGGGAAAGGGCGAAGAGGCACCCGCGCGGCTCGTCCTGAGGCGGCGCGGCGTCGCTCTGTGTCGTGTCCAGCATCTCGCGGGCGATGATGACGCAGGCCCGGTACAGCGCGCGATCAACACGCTCGGATTGGGCGGGAGTTCGCCGGAATCCGTGACGTCGGTTTCCGGCCGTGATCACTTACGCGCGCGTGCGGCTCGACTGTGTCGCTTCAGCCGCCGTTCTTCATATGCCGTGCTTCTTGAGGATGGCCTCGATGTCGCTGAAGTCGTCGGTGGCGGTCGCGCGCGGTGCGGCGGTGGGCCGGGAGGCCGGGCGGGAGGACTGGCCAAGGGAGGGCGCCGATGCGGCGGGGGCCACGGCCCCGCCCCGCTCGGACCGCGCCGCCGCCTTGCGCTCCTTGCGGGTGCCGCCCCGGCGGCGCTCCACGGCACGTGTCGTCACGAAGAGGGCCCAGGCCCCGCCGAGCAGACCGAAGCCCAGCCAGGCGGTGGGGCTGAAGGCGGTGTCGGCGGCCCACTCCACGACGCCGGTCAGCACGAGGCCGAGCGGCACGAGGGCGTAGGCGGCGATACGGGCCGCCGTGAGGAAACGCCTGCGGTACGCCGTGACCGCGGCGATGCCCAGGCCGGCCGCGGCTGCGGCGGAACAGACGGTCTCGGCAATCATCCGGTCCTCCAGACGCGGCACAATCGGGCAGGGTCGAGCGGCTCGGCGCCGCGGCACGGGCGGCGCTTCGTCCCTTCCATCCTGCACCTGCGCAATGGTCTTGGGCCATGCCACGGACGGACATCAGGGACATCTCCGGGTCGCCTCGGGGTCGTCTCCTCCGCAGGTGCCGGTCCGGGCCGCGCGGATCCCACGGTCACCGGCCCGCGTGGTGCGAGCGGAGCGGGTGGGCTGGGAGACTGACGGCATGAGCGACTCCTCTCCCTCCCCCGCCCCCTCCGCGTCGGCGTCCGGTTCCGCCCGTCCCGCCGTCGTCCTCGACGTGTGGTGCGAGTTGCAGTGCTCGGACTGCCGCGGCGCGCTCGGCGATCTTCGCGCCCTGCGCGAGCGCTACGGCGACCGGCTGGAGCTGCGGTTGCGGCACTTCCCGCTGGAGAAGCACAAGCACGCCTTCGCCGCCGCGCAGGCCGCCGAGGAGGCCGCGGAGCAGGGACAGGGATGGGCGTACGTCGAGGCGGTCCTCGGCCGGGTCGAGGAGCTGGACCGTGCGGGCGAGCCGTTCCTGATCGAGGCCGCCCGGGAACTCGGCCTGGACGCCGAGGAGTTCGACACCGCGCTCATCGACGGCCGGCACATCCTGATCGTCGACGCCGACCAGGCCGAGGGCAAGGCCATCGGCGTCACGGGCACCCCCACCTATGTCATCGGCGGCGAGCGCCTCGACGGCGGCAAGAGCCAGGAGGGGCTGCGCGAGCGCATCGAGGAGATCGCGGACCGGCTGCTGGCCGAGGCCGAACGGGGCTGACAACGCTCAAGGCTTCAAGCCACCCCACGGCACCACACGGCACACCCGGCACCACACGGCACTCACTCGCCGTCACCACACGGCACCCCCCGTCACCACACGGCACCGCGAAGCCCCGCGGGGACGCGCTCAGAGCAGGCTCTTGTACATCGAGTAGCCGACCGGGACGTACCCCAGCGACTCGTAGAGCCGCTCGGCGGGAGCGTTGTCCGCGAAGACGTTGAGGCCGATGACCGGCTTGCCCGCCGCGATCGCCTGGATCTCGGCCAGCAGCATCAGCGAGCGGCCGTGGCCCCGGCCGCGGCAGGCCTCGTCGGTCTCGACGTCGTACACGTACGCCCGGTCCTCGTGGAGGGCCAGCCAGAGCACGCCGACACGGGAGCCCTCGTGTTCCAGGACGCTGATCCGTGTGTTCGCGGTGTCCCGGCCGTCCGGCAGGAGGTGGTCGGTGTCGCTCTCCGCGCGGGCGCGGGCCTCGTCCGGGGCGACGCCGCGGGTGCTCCAGCACTCGGCGAACTCCTCGACGCCGTGCTGCCGCCACGGCCCGAACTCGGCCTCGGTCAGGGGCCTGGCCCGGGTGCCGGGCGGCAGTTCGGGGGCCACCGCGCCGAGAGGCTTCTCCATGCCGCGGTTGCGGTGGACGTACCCGAGGGCGGTGGCCAGGCGCAGGGCGGCCCCGGCCGCGGCGGGGACCCGGATCTCGATCCCCCGGCAGCCCCAGCCGCGCGCCACCTCCTCGGCGGCGAGCGCGGCGACCGTGCCCCGGCCGCGTCCGCGGTCGGCCTCGTCGACGCGCAGATCGTCGACGCGGGCGACGGCCGGTCCGAACGCGGGGTGGGTGGACAGGTGCACCGCGCCGACCGGGCGGCCGTTCACGCACACCTGGTAGTGACGGGACAACGCCCCGTCTGCGGCGCGCTGGAGCGGCTCGGTCGGCCGCAGGGTCGTGGTCATCAGGGGGTTTCTACCCGCCGTACGGGCCGAAGTCAGCCCTTTTTTACCGGCCCTTACAGGTCGGGAGCCCTGACGGGTCGGAAGCCCGCACAGGTCGGGAGCCCTTACGGGTCGAGGTCGTCGCCCGCGCGCTCGTCGAAGATCCGCATCGCCTTGGCGGTCACCGGCCCCGCCGTGCCCGGCAGTTCGCGGTCGTCGACGCGGTGCACGGACTGGACGTCGCGCAGGGTGGAGGTCAGGAAGACCTCGTCGGCGCGCTCCAGGACGTCCAGCGGCAGGTCGGTCTCCTTGGCGCCGGTCCACTCGACGGCCAACGCGCGCGTGATGCCCGCGAGGCAGCCGGAGGCGAGCGGCGGGGTGTGGATCTCGCCGTCCAGGACGACGAAGACGTTCGACCCGGTGCCCTCGCAGAGCCGGCCGACGGTGTTGCCGAACAGCGCCTCGGACGCGCCCTGTTCGTGCGCGCGGGCCAGGGCGACGACGTTCTCGGCGTACGAGGTCGTCTTCAGGCCGGTGAGGGCGCCGCGCTCGTTGCGGGTCCAGGGGACGGTGATCACGGCCGTGGAGTCGGGGCGGCGGGCGGCCTCCCCTACGGCGACGACGAGGGTCGGGCCGTGGTCGCCGCGGTCGGAGCCGAGGGGGCCGAGGCCGCCCGTGTAGGTGATGCGCAGGCGGCCGAGCGGCACGGGGACGGCGTCGAGGACGGCGGCGCAGGCGCGGCGGACCTCGTCGAGGTCGGGGTCGGGCAGGCCGAGGCCGCGCGCGGAGCGGGTCAGCCGGTCGAGGTGCCGGGTCAGCGCGAACGTCGTGCCGTTCACCGCCTTCACCGTCTCGAAGACGCCGTCGCCCACGGTCAGCCCGTGGTCGAGGACTGAGACGCGGGCGGTCCCGATGTCCTGGAGCCCTCCGTCGAGCCAAAGCTTCACTGCTCTCCACCTCACCGATACGTCGGAGTCCTGCCGTCCGCTTCGTACGTTCCCGACGCTATCGCGAGCAGCCGGGACGCCTTCAGCTCGGTCTCCTCCCACTCCGCCTCGGGGTCCGAGCCCCAGGTGATGCCGGCGCCGGTGCCGAAACGGAGCGCGCCCTCGGCGCGGTCGATCCAGAAGGTGCGGATACCGACGGCGAGCTCGCCCGTGCCCCGGTCGGCGTCGACCCAGCCGATGCCGCCGCAGTACGGGCCGCGGGGCGCGGTCTCCAGTTCGTCGATGATCCGCAGGGCGCTGGACTTGGGGGCGCCGGTGACGGAGCCGGGCGGGAAGGCGGCGTCGAGGAGTTCGGGCCAGCCGGCGTCCGCGCGGAGCTCGCCGCGGACCGTCGAGACGAGGTGGACGAGGCCCGGGTGCTTCTCCACGGCGCACAGGTCGGGGACGGTCACGCTGCCGGTGGCGCAGACGCGGCCGATGTCGTTGCGGACGAGGTCCACGATCATGACGTTCTCGGCGTGGTCCTTGTCGAGGAGGTCGGCCTCGGTGCGCCCGGTGCCCTTGATCGGCCCGGACTCGACGATCCGCCCGTCGCGGCGCAGGAAGAGCTCGGGGGAGGCGGTGGCGATCTCCACGCCGTGCCCGGGGAGTCGGATCGTTCCCGCGTACGGCGCCGGGTTGCCCTGGGCGAGCAGCGCGGTCAGCGCGTCCACGTCGGCGCCGGCCGGGACGGGGGCGGACAGGACGCGGCAGAGGTTCGCCTGGTACACCGTGCCCGCGGCGATGTGCTCGCGGATGCGGCGCACTCCGGCCGTGTACGCGGCGCGGTCGAGGGACGACGTCCAGTCACCGGCGGCGGGGCCCCGCCACTCCCCCGGCCTCGGCGCGGGCACCGGCGCCACCCTTGTCTCCGCGAAGCGAGCGCACGTCAGACGGCCTTCGAAGTCGGCGCACACGGCCCAGAAACCGGCGGAGTCCAGGGCCGCCGGATCGTCGGTGACGTCGAGGAGGCCGGTGGCTGTTCGGTCGCCGAAACGGGCGAGAGGGGGGAGTTCGGGCACAGTGACGAGTCTAGGACGGGTGTCCGGGCCGGCCGTCCGGTGAGGCCTGAGCAGGTCTTCCGCGGGACTCAGCGCAGCACGCTGCACAAACGCGTTTTTGTGCTGGCCCAGGAATCCGCTAGAGTTCAACACGTCGCCGGGCCGTGAGAGCGGACCGAAACGACAAGCGGACGTAGCTCAGTTGGTAGAGCGCAACCTTGCCAAGGTTGAGGTCGCCAGTTCGAACCTGGTCGTCCGCTCGCAGGAACGGTGGGGGATCTTCCCGAACCCCCGCACTCCTGGTGGAGTGGCCGAGAGGCGAGGCAACGGCCTGCAAAGCCGTCTACACGGGTTCAAATCCCGTCTCCACCTCCAAGGACGATTAGCTCAGCGGGAGAGCGCTTCCCTGACACGGAAGAGGTCACTGGTTCAATCCCAGTATCGTCCACTGGATCTTCGGATCCCCGCGCGATTAGCTCAGCGGGAGAGCGCTTCCCTGACACGGAAGAGGTCACTGGTTCAATCCCAGTATCGCGCACGCAGTACCGCGGCCCCTCGGGCCGTGTTCCCGAGGACGATTAGCTCAGCGGGAGAGCGCTTCCCTGACACGGAAGAGGTCACTGGTTCAATCCCAGTATCGTCCACACGCACCGGAGCCCCCGGCCGTCTTCACGGCCGGGGGCTTCGTCGTGCCCGTGCCCGGCGGGCCTGCCGGACCGGCGGGTCAGCTGGAGAAGAGCATGTGGCCGAAGCCCTTGTTGCGCTTGTGCCCGTAATGACCGCCGTGGCCGCCATGGCCGCCGTGCGGGGCTCCCCAGGCGGGGGCGTGCGGGGCCTGCGGCGCGGCCGGGTAGGCCTGGGGGGCGGGCGGGGGCGGCGGGCCCGGCTGGGACCACTGCGACTCCATACGGGTCAGCGCCTCCAGCTCGCCGTAGTCGAGGAAGATCCCGCGGCAGTTCGCGCACTGCTCGATCTGGACGCCGTTGCGGTTGTACGTGTGCATCGGGGCGTGACACTTCGGACACTGCATGATTCGGCTCAACTCCTCGCCGGTCGGTCCTGCTTCACGTATCGCCAGGACAGACACTGTCCGGCTGCGGTCGGTTGCACCCTACTTCGCCGAGCTTGACGGCAACTGGGAAGGTACGGAACGGGATACGGCGGGCGGTACGGAACTCATGCGGGCGCAGGCGTCGACGAGCGCCTGCTCCACCTCGTCCAGAGGTCGGTTCTGCGCGAGGGCCTTGGTGAGGGCGCGGGCGGCGGTCTGGACGGTGAGCGCGCGGGCGGGCACGTCCAGGGCGGGCCAGGGGTCGCCGTCGGCGGGGACGGCGGGGCCGTGCGCGGCGCGGTAGGCGGTGAGGAAGCGGGTCCAGTCCTCGGGCGGGAGGAGGCCGCAGGCGTACCAGGCGGCGGGGCGGGCGAGGTCCCAGGCGGGGACGCCGGTGCCGAGGTCGTCCACGTCGATGAGACGCCAGGGGCCGTCGGGGGCGGGGTGGCGGACGAGCTGGCCGAGGTGGAGGTCGCCGTGGCAGAGGGTGGTGGTGTCGGGCATGGGGGCTGCCGCGCGGGCCCAGGCGGGGAGGGTGGACCAGGCTCGCAGGACGGGGGCGGCGGCGGGGTGGTGTGTGGTGGTCGTGGCGGTGGCCTTTTCGAGGCGGGTGATCGCCTGGGCGGCCTTGGCCGGACCTCGCATCGGGGGGACGGGATGCGGGGCGGGGGTGCGGTGGAGGCGGGCGAGGAGGGTGGCGGCTTCTTCCCAGGGGGCGGCGTCCGGGTCGTCGGGGTTCACGGGGCTGCCGTACGGCCAGAGGGTGACGAGGCGGTCGTGGAGGGGGATCGGGGTGGGGGTGAGCGGGGGGAGGAGGACGTCGGGGAGGCGGGCGGCGGTGGTGAGGCGGGGGGTGAGGTCGGTGGGGGTGGTGCCGGGGGCGTGCGCTTTGGCGACGGTGTCGGCGTGGCGTACGACGGTGGCGTCGGGGCGGTCCGCGAGGGTGGCTGCGCCGCAGGGGCACGTGGTTGTCGTGCGGGAGTGGGCTTCTGTCGTGGCTTGTCGGGTGAGAGCGGTCAGGAGGGGGGTGACGGTCACGGGGCTCCCTGGGTGCGGGTCTGCTCCGCGAGGGTACGCAGGGGGCAGCGGGGTCGGTGCGTCAGGTGCCCGGGGTCGGTGCGGGCCGGGGGTGGGGCGCGTGGCCCGGCGTCGCGGGGTGCCGCTGCGCCCCACCCGTGCCGCCCCAGCGGCACGACTGCCCGCAGCTAACGCGGCATGGGGCGCTGCCAACAGCTGCGCGGCGGGAGGGTGCTGCCCGCGCAGCTACGCGGTGGGTATGGCAATGCCGGCGCAGCTCCCCAGCTGCGCCGGCATTATTTGCCGTCCGCCGTACCCCCGTCCCCACGGGGTTTCATGGGTGGATGTCCCCGCCCGGACCGCTCTTCCGGGCCTGGGGTCGCCGCTCAGCGCCCCAGCATCACGCCCACGGACGACGCCTGTGTGGCCACTGTCTCCCAGCCGTCGAAGACGACGAGGAGCAGTGCGGCCAGGGGGAGGGCCATGAGCGTCGCCACCAAGGGGTGGCGACGGCCCGTGCGGCGGGGTCTGGTGCGGAAGTGCGTCCGCGGTGCCGTGTGGGCCATGGTCCCTCTCCTGACCGTTCTCCGTTGTGGTCGACAGCGGCGGGTGTCTGACCTCGGGGGACGAGTGCTGCACCCGCCGCTTGACCTCAAATCTAGGCGCGCGGCGGACGCGGCACGTCATGCCCTCGTACCGATTGCCGGGCCTCCCGGAGGATGAGCCGTGACCTGCGGTGTACTCCCCTGGGTGGAGACGGAGACCCAGGTCTCGGGGTCTTCCCGGAGGGGGTGCCCGGTCCGGGCCGGTATCTCCCCTCCCCGCCGGCCGGAAGGCGGGGGCGAGCCCAGGGGGTGACTTCGCTCACTTCCACCACCCCCGGGCGCACCGCCGTCTCCGTCCGGCGGCCCGCTCCGCTCGCTGCCGGCTCGTCCGTCCGGGTCGGGTCGCCGGCGCCGACGAGCGTCTCCGGCCGGTCGCCCTTCGCGGGTCCAATCCCCCGTCACCGGGAGGTGGTTGGGGTCGATGGGGCGGTAAGGCACGCCTGTTGTCTGGCTCCCTGACCACTCTTCACCTCTCCCGTCGGGCACTGACAATCGATCGGAGGGAGAGGGCGCGGCCTCTGCGCGCGGACGGCCGTGGAAACGTAAGCTGTGCCACGTCACACGGACCGGGCAGCGGGGATGAACATGGCGATGATGCGCCTGAGGCGCGAGGACCCGCGCGTCGTCGGCTCGTTCAAGCTTCACCGACGGCTCGGCGCGGGCGGGATGGGCGTCGTCTACCTGGGCTCCGACAAGAAGGGGCAGCGGGTCGCGCTGAAGGTGATCCGGCCCGATCTCGCGGAGGACCAGGAGTTCCGGTCGCGGTTCGCGCGGGAGGTCTCGGCGGCGCGGCGGATCAGGGGCGGGTGCACGGCCCGGCTGGTCGCGGCCGACCTGGACGCCGACCGGCCGTGGTTCGCCACCCAGTACGTGCCCGGCCCCTCCCTCCACGACAAGATCAACGACGAGGGCCCGCTCGGGGCCGCGGAGCTCGCGGCGATCGGGGCCGCGCTGTCGGAGGGGCTCGTCGCGGTCCACGAGGCCGGGGTCGTGCACCGGGACCTGAAGCCGTCGAACATCCTGCTCTCCCCCAAGGGCCCGCGGATCATCGACTTCGGCATCGCCTGGGCGACGGGGGCCTCGACGCTCACGCACGTCGGCACGGCGGTCGGCTCCCCCGGCTTCCTCGCGCCCGAGCAGGTGCGGGGCGCGATGGTCACCCCGGCGACCGACGTGTTCTCGCTCGGGGCCACGCTCGCGTACGCCTCGACCGCCGACTCCCCCTTCGGGCACGGCAGTTCCGAGGTGATGCTGTACCGGGTGGTGCACGAGGAGCCCCATCTGTACGGCGTCCCGGACGCCCTCGCCCCGCTGATCCGGGCCTGTCTCGCGAAGGATCCCGAGGAGCGGCCCAGCACGCTCGACCTCTCCCTGCGGCTGAAGGAGATCGCGGCTCGGGAGGCGCAGGGCCTGGCCGACACGCGGCCTCCCGTGCCGCGGGCCGCCGAGGCCGACCGGCCGACGGGGCGGCTCATGGACAGCACCTATCCGGAGCGCGCGCTGCGCCAGCCCGGCACGCCTCCGCCGCGGGGAGGGTCGTCGTCCCCGCGCGGGCCGGTGCCCTCGCGTGGCGGGACGCCCGCGCCGCGGGGCGGGGGCGTCCCGCGGGGCGGCGGGGGGCCGTCTTCCCGGCCCGGGGCCCGTCCCACGCCCGCGCCGCGGAACACTCCGGCGAAGCGCAACAGCCGTCCCGGCAGCGGCAGTCGGCCCGCGCCTCGGGGCGGTTCCGGGCGGCCGGGGCCGAGACCCACGGGCACCGGCCGGCGTCCCGCCAACCCCCGGCTGCTGCGCCAGCGGCTGTTCGTCTTCGTCGTCGTGACGCTGCTGGTGGCCCTGGGCATCGCCCTCGTGCAGGGCTGCCAGGGGCCGGCCCAGGGACTCGGGGGCGGCGACGGCGTCGTACGGGATCAGCGGCAGGCACAGCAGCAGCCGCCGCGACAGCAGTAGGCGGGTGGAGTTCTACGGGCTGGGGCGGCCCGTGGCCACCGCGTAGAAGGCGACCGCGGCCGCCGCGCCCACGTTGAGCGAGTCCACGCCGTGGGACATGGGGATGCGGACCCATTCGTCGGCCGCGACCAGGGCCTGCGTGGACAGGCCGTCGCCCTCCGCGCCGAGCATGAGGGCCACCCGGTCCATGGTGTGCGGGGCGGCCTCGTCGAGGCTGCGGGCCTTCTCGTCCGGGGTGAGCGCGAGGAGCGTGAAGCCCGCCTCGCGGACCGAGTCCAGGCCCTTGGGCCAGGTGTCGAGACGGGCGTACGGCACGGAGAAGACCGCACCCATGGAGACCTTCACGCTGCGCCGGTACAGGGGGTCGGCGCAGTCCGGGGAGAGCAGGACGGCGTCCATGCCGAGGGCGGCGGCCGAGCGGAAGATCGCGCCGATGTTGGTGTGGTCGTTCACCGATTCCATGATCACGACCCGGCGGGCGCTGCGCAGGAGTTCGGCGGCCGTGGGCAGCGGCTTGCGCTGCATGGAGGCGAGCGCGCCGCGGTGGACGTGGTAGCCGGTGACGCGTTCGGCGAGGTCGGGGCTGACGGCGTAGACCGGGGCGGGGAGTTCGTCGATGACGTCGCGCATGACGTCGACCCACTTGGCGGAGAGCAGCATGGAGCGCATCTCGTAGCCGGCTTCCTTGGCGCGTCGGATGACCTTCTCGCCCTCGGCGATGAACAGGCCCTCGGCTGGCTCACGCCTGCGGCGCAGTTCGACGTCGGTCAGGCCGGTGTAGTCGCGCAGGCGCGGGTCGGCGGGGTCCTCGACGGTGATGAGATCGGCCACAGGGGTGATACTGCCTTGTCCTGGGTGTGGTGCCAACGGCTCGGTACAGGTTCTGTTACCCGGGGTTACGGCCGGGTCGTCTTACGGCCAGGTCGTGCTACGGCCGGGTCGCGTTCGTCTGCCGGCCGACGGCGACGACCGGGCCGATCACGATGACCGCCGGGGGCTTCACGTTCTCGGCGCGGACCCGCTCGGCGACCGTCGCGAGGGTCGCGTCGACGCGGCGCTGGGCGGCGGTCGTGCCCTCCTGGACGAGGGCGACGGGGGTGTCGGCGGACTTGCCGTGCGCGACGAGCGTCTCCGCGATCTTCCCGATCTTGTCGACGCCCATGAGGATCACGAGCGTGCCGGTCAGCTTCGCGAGCGAGGACCAGTCGACGAGGGAGCGGTCGTCGTCGGGGGCGACATGGCCGCTGACCACGGTGAACTCATGGGCGACCCCCCGGTGGGTGACCGGGATGCCGGCCGCGCCCGGGACCGAGATGGAGCTGGAGATGCCCGGGACGACCGTGCAGGCGATGCCCGCCTCGGCGAGCGCCTGGAGTTCCTCCATGCCCCGGCCGAAGACGTACGGGTCGCCGCCCTTGAGGCGCACGACCGACTTGCCCTGCTTGGCGTGCTCGATCAGCGCGTTGTTGATCGCCTCCTGGGCCATGAAACGGCCGTAGGGGATCTTCGCCGCGTCGATCACCTCGACGTGGGACGGGAGTTCGGCGAGGAGGTCGCGCGGACCGAGGCGGTCGGCGATGACGACGTCCGCCTCGGCGAGGAGGCGGCGACCGCGGACGGTGATCAGGTCCGGGTCCCCGGGGCCGCCGCCGACGAGGGAGACGCCGGGGGTGCGGGTGCGGTGGTGGGGGGCGACCAGAGTGCCGTCGCGCAGTGCCTCGACCACCGCGTCGCGGATGGCCGCCGTGCGGCGGGGGTCGCGGACGCGCGCGTCCGTGGTGAGGACGGCGACGGTGACGCCCGCGCTGTGACCGGTGGCCGGGGTCCAGGCCGTGGCCGCGTCGGCGTCGTCGGAGCGGACGCACCAGACGCGGTGCGCCTCCGCCTCGGCGGAGGCCCGGGTGTTCGCCTCCGGGTCGCTGGTGGCGATCAGGGCGTACCAGGCGTTCGTGAGGTCGCCGTCGGCGTAGCGGCGCCTGTGCCAGGTGAGCTCGCCCGCGTCCGCCATGGCTTCGACGGAGGGGGTCGCCGAGGGCGAGAAGAGGTGGATGTCCGCGCCGGCCGCGATGAGGGCGGGGAGGCGGCGCTGGGCCACCTGGCCGCCGCCGAGGACGACGACCCTGCGGCCGGTGAGGCGGAGGCCTACGGGGTAGGCGGGGTGTTCGGCCATGAGGTGCGGCTTCCTTTACGGCGGTGCGTTGCCCTGACGTGCGGATTTTATGCTGCGGGGCGGGTACGGCGGATCCGGGTCCGGTGGCTGGGCATCGGTGCCGGGGGCACCAGGGCGTGGAAAAGGGGCCCCGGCACCGTCCTGCTGCCGTGTCGAGGCCCCTCAGCCCTGCGGAACGCCTGCCCCCAGCCGTGTGGGCTACTTCTCGGTCACTCCTGCCGAGTCGAACGTCGCCACCTCGTGCATCGCCCGGGCCGTGCTCTGGACCAGGGGGAGGGCCAGGAGGGCGCCGGTGCCCTCGCCGAGGCGGAGGTCGAGGTCGACCAGGGGGCGCAGGCCGAGCTTGTTGAGGGCGGCCACATGGCCCGGTTCGGCGCTGCGGTGGCCGGCGATGCAGGCCGCGAGGACCTCGGGGGCGATGGCGCGGGCCACCAGGGCGGCGGCGCCGGCGCTGACGCCGTCCAGGATCACCGGCGTGCGGAGGGAGGCGCCGCCCAGCAGGAGGCCGACCATCGCCGCGTGCTCGAAGCCGCCGACGGCCGCGAGGACGCCGATGGGGTCGGCCGGGTCCGGCTGGTGCAGTTCCAGGGCGCGGCGGACGACCTCGGTCTTGCGGGCGAGGGTCTCGTCGTTGATGCCGGTGCCGCGGCCGGTGACCTCGGCCGGGTCCGCGCCGGTGAAGACGGCGATGAGGGCGGCGGAGGCGGTCGTGTTGGCGATGCCCATCTCACCCGTGAGCAGCGCCTTGTTGCCGGCCGCGACCAGGTCGCGGGCCGTCTCGATGCCCACCTCGATGGCCTGCTTGACCTCCTCGCGGGTCATCGCGGGGCCGGTGGTCATGTCGGACGTGCCCGCGCGGACCTTGCGGGGCAGCAGCCCGGGGGTGGCGGGCAGGTCGGTCGCCACGCCGACGTCGACGACGCAGACCTCGGCGCCCACCTGGGTCGCGAAGGCGTTGCAGACCGCGCCGCCGCCGAGGAAGTTGGCGACCATCTGGGCCGTCACCTCCTGCGGCCAGGGAGTGACGCCCTGGGCGTGCACACCGTGGTCGCCGGCGAAGATCGCGACGGCCGCGGGCTCCGGGATCGGCGGCGGGCACTGCCGGGACAGGCCGGACAGCTGGGCGGAGATGATCTCCAGCATGCCGAGCGCGCCGGCCGGCTTGGTCATGCGCTTCTGCCGCTCCCAGGCCTCGCCGAGCGCCTTGGCGTCCAGCGGGCGGACGCTGGCGACGGTCTCCGCGAGCAGGTCGTGCGGGTCCTCGCCGGGCAGCGCGCGACGGCCGTACGTCTCCTCGTGGACGACCCACGACAGCGGGCGGCGCTTGGCCCAGCCGGCCTGCATCAGCTCGGGCTCCTCCGGGAACTCGTCGACGTAGCCCACGCAGAGGTACGCGACGACTTCCAGGTGCTCGGGCAGGTCCAGCGCGCGGACCATCTCGCGCTCGTCGAAGAAGCTGACCCAGCCGACGCCGAGGCCCTCGGCGCGGGCGGCGAGCCAGAGGTTCTCGACCGCCAGCGCGGAGGAGTACGGGGCCATCTGCGGCTGGGTGTGCCGGCCCAGGGTGTGACGGCCGCCGCGGGTCGGGTCGGCGGTGACGACGATGTTCACCGGGGTGTCGAGGATGGCCTCGATCTTCAGTTCCTTGAACTGCTTCGCCCGGCCCTTGGGCAGCGACTTCGCGTACGCGTCGCGCTGGCGCTGGGCCAGTTCGTGCATGGCGCGGCGGGTGTCGGCGGAGCGGATGACGACGAAGTCCCAGGGCTGCGAGTGGCCGACGGAGGGCGCGGTGTGCGCGGCCTCCAGGACGCGCAGCAGCACCTCGTGCGGGATGGGGTCGCTGCGGAAGCCGTTGCGGATGTCACGGCGTTCGCGCATGACCTTCAGCACGGCCTCGCGCTCGGCGTCGTCGTAGGCGGGGGCGGCGGGGCCGGTGGGCTGCCGGGGTCCTTCGACGGGGGCCGGGGTGTCGAGGTCGTCCTGGTCGGCGGCCATGGTGTCCAGGTCGTCCGGGTTCTGTGCGACGTTCGGGTCGGGCTGGTGTTCCATGCGGGGCTCCGCTTCCGGGGTGGCCGGGGCGGTGGCGGCGTCGGCCGCGCGGGGGGCGGGGACCGTCACGACGGGAGGCTCGGTCGCGGGGTCGAGGGGCTGCGGCTCGGGGGCCTGGGCGACGGGCGCGTGGGGCTCCGAGACCTGCGAGACCTGCCCGTCCGCGCCCTCGGCCGGCGGGAAGTCGCTCTGCGGGTGGGGCAGTTGGGGGTCCAGGGGGGCGTCGGCGGGGGTGGCCGCGGCTTCGGGCTCCTGCACGTCCTGCATGGGCGCGGGCGCGTGCGTGGGTTCCGGCGCGGGCGTCGCGGGGGCCGAGGCGTCCGGGGTGTGAGACGCCGGGTCCGCGATCTGGTCGACGGGGGCGGGCGTCGCGTGCGTGTGCTCCGGGTGCGGGGCGGCGGGCTGCTCCTCCGCGGACGCCGTGGCGGCGGGCTTCGGGTAGAGGGTGTCGAGCGCCGAGGGCGCCGTCGCCGCGGAGGGCGCCTCGACCGGGGCTGCCTCTGCCTCTGCCTCTGCCTCTGCCTCGACGAGCGGCTCCTGCGCGGGTACGGGAGCGGGGGCAGGGGCTTCGACGGTCGACTCCGGTTCGATGACCGTTTCGGGTGCGGGAGGGACCACTTCCGGGACCGGGACGACCTCTTCCGTGGCGGGGTCGACCGTTTCGGGAGCGGACGTGACCGCTTCAGCCTCGTCGGAGACGGCCTCGGCCTCGGGGGCGACCGCTTCAGGCTCGGCGGCGGCGACTTCGGGTTCAGGGACGACCGGCTCGGCCTCGTGGGCGACCGGCTCGGGCGCGGAAACGACCGACTCGGGCTCGGGGGTGACCGGCTCCGACTCGGGGGTGACCGGCTCGGTCTCCGAAACGAACGCTTCGGGCTCCTCCACGGTTGCCGTCGCCGCCTCGGGAGCCTGGACGGGCTCGGTCGCGAGGGCGGCCTCGGCAGCCTCAACAGGTTCGGCGGCCTGGGCGAGTTCGGCGGCTTGGGCGGGCTCGGGCTCCGCCGGCGTCTCGGGTGCCTCGGGCGTCTCGGGTGCTTCCACCGCTTCCGGTACGGCGACGGCCTCGGGGGCGCTCTCGGGCGCGGGCGCGGATGCGGGGACCTCGGCGGCCACCTCCGCCGCAGGCGCGTCGGCGACCGCCTCGGGCACCTCGACGGCGGGCACCTCAGGGGCCACGACGGCCTCCGGGACCTCCGGGGCCTCCGGAACGGCGTCCGGCACGATCGCCTCGGAGCCCTGGGCGGGCTCGGCCGCGACCGGATCGCCCCAGACCGGTTCGGCCCTCCCCACGGCCTCCGGACCTGCGGCGGGCTCCTCCGAGGGCGCGCCCTCGGGCTTCACCACGGCCTCCGGAGCCTCCGTCTCCACGGCGACCGGCGCGGGCACGGACGCCGGGACGGAGACGGGAGCGGACGCCGGAACCGAGACGGAGACGGACGCGGTGACCCCGCCGCCCGCCGCCTGCTCAGCCACCTGCTCAGCCTGCTCCGCCTGCACGGCAGGCTGTTCCTCCTGCACGGCAGCCTGTCCGACCTGCTCAGCAGGCTGTTCGGCCGGCACGCCCTCCGAGTCCTCCGCCCCCTGCGGAGCCCCGGTCGCCGCGATCGCCTCCGTGGCCACCCGGGCCACGGCCGCCTGCGCCACGCCCACCGGCTCGGGCTGGGCCTGAGCCGGCGCCTGGGCGGGGGCCGGGGCCGCGACCGCGGTCGCCTGGGCGCCCCACGGGGCCGCGCCCTGCGGGGACGTGGCCCGCACGGGCGCGGCGTCGAGGTACTCGGGGCCGGGAGCGGGCGCGGGCACGGCCGCAGCCGCGGCCGGGTGGCGGACGGGCGCGCCGGCGGGGCCGCGGTCGGCGAGGGAGCGGACCGGGCTGGCGGAGGCGTCGGGGATGACCGGGCCGAGGTGCAGGGGACGGCGGGGGGCCGCCTGGGCGGCGGGCGTCGGGCCGGGCAGGCGTACGGCGCTGAGGTCGACCGAGCCGCTGTCGCGGCCGGAGATCTCGTGCGGGCCGGGCTCGTGCACGGCCTCGACCACCGGCTCGGGCGCGGGCGGCGCGACCTCGTTGCCCCAGGCGCTCTGGGCGCCCGGCAGCAGCAACAGGTCTTCGTCCTCGGCGGTGGTCTCGGAGAGGTAGGCGTACGCGCCGGACGTGGAGACGCCCGGCTGCTCCGCCGTGCCTGCGGTCTCCGGCAGTCCCTCGCCCGGGACCTGGCCGGTGTCGGTCATGCGTACCCCTCGCCCATCGGTTAGTGCTCCTACGACCAGCTCACCCGGAACGGCGCACCGACCGCCCCGCAGTGAAGAACGAGCGTCCGCGCCCAGCGGCACGAACGACCCGCCCCAAAAAGACGACAAAGCCATTCAGTGGCATTGTCGCGGCCGTCGTGGCCTCGCGACAGCTTGATCCGAGACGCTCCGCTGTGGACTGCGCCACGTTGCGCGCCCACGGGTTTCGCCGTACCACACCCGCCCCAAAACGGAGGGGTTTTCCGGACATTGGCCGACGAAAAGCCGGGCGACCGGATGCGGTACGACGATCGTCCAGCCTACCGCGCGCGGTACGACAACAGGATCACGGGGAGGGCAAAACGGGCTATGCCGAGCGGTCCGGCCACACCCCGCTGAGCAGGAACGCGACGCTCCGTTCCGTCTCCGTCCAGGCCCGGGTGTCGAGTTCGACGGACTGGAGCAGGGCGCACTCGACGCGGTAGCCGTGTTCGGTGAGGTCGCGGCCGACGAGTTCGGCGGTGTCCCGGGTCATGGCGTGGGTGACGATGCGCTGCGGGCGGCGGTCGGCGACCGCGGAGACGACGGCCGCTCCCCCGCCGCCGACGCGCACGACGTCCGGTTCGGGCAGGTCCTCCAGGATGTGCGGGGCGGTGCCGCGCACGATCTGGAGCTGTACGCCGAAGCGGCGGGCGGTGGCGTCGGTGCGGGCGCACGCGTCCAGCGTCCGGTCCACGGCGATCACGGCGGCGCCGGCGCGCGCGGCCTCGGTCGCGAACGCGCCGCTGCCGCAGCCGATGTCCCAGACGAGGTCGCCCACGCGCGGGCCGAGCCGGGAGAGCTGGGCCGCGCGCACGAGTTGCGTCTCCCCCTCGCCGAGTCCGCCGCCGTACTCCTCGGCGGGCAGCGCCCAGCCGCGCGGGCCGGCGCTGGGGGCGCGGCCGGCGATCCAGCCGCCGTCGGCGGAGGGGGCGGCGCCCGCCGGTCCGCCGATCACGATGACGACATTGGGGTCGCGCCAGGTGTGGTCGGCGGCCTTGTCGGAGGTGACGACGCTGACCTGTTCGCGGTCGGTACCGAGTTCCTCGCAGACGACGAAGGTGCGGTGGACGCCCTCCATCAGCAGGCCCAGTTCGGCGGGGCCCGCGCCGGGTGAGGTGAGGACGGCGACCTTGGTGTGGGCGCGGCATACGTTCACCGCGCGTCGCAGGGTGCGCCGGTGTGCGACGACCACTTGGGAGTCGTCCCAGGGCATGCCGGCGCGGGCGAAGGCGGCGGCGACGGAGGAGACGGCGGGGACGACCTCCACCTCGAGGCCGAACTCGGGTGCGCGCAGGGTGCGGACGACGCCGAAGAAGCCGGGGTCGCCGTCGGCGAGGACGACCGCGGTGCCGCGGTGGCCTGCGATGCGGCGGGCGGCGAGGGCGACGCTGCCGAGGCGGAGGCGCTCGGCGGTGCGCGGCAGCTCCGGCAGCGCCAGGTGGTGCGCGGCGCCCGCCACCAGCGTGGCGGCGCCCAGGGCGGAGCGGGCCGCGGCGGTCAGCGGCGAGCCGTCCCAGCCGATCACCGTGACGCGGTCGGCCATCGTCCTCAGTCTCCCGGGGTTTGCGCAGGCAGCGGTCCCGTGAGGGTACCTGGTCGCGCGGGGCCGGGCGGGGGCGGTTCCGAGCGGTGGATCAGGGGGCGGTCAGTTCCAGTCGGGGTACGAGGTGAAGCCGCCGCTCTCGGCGAACTGCTCCCCCGCGCCCTCCAGGTCCTCGGGGAGGAGGCTCCACACGATGAAGTCGGTGCGCACCTCGGTCCAGCCGCCGTCCTCGGTGCGGGCGCGGGCTATGCAGGCGTTGCGCAGGACGCCCTCGCTGATACAGCCGATCTTCTGCGCGACCTGCTGGGAGGCGGTGTTGTCGGCGGCCGTGCGCAGCTCGATGCGCTCGAACTTCTGGTCGGTGAAGAGCCATTGGGCGGTGGCGAGCGCGGCCTCGGAGGCGTAGCCCTCGCCGCGCGCCCAGGGGGCGACGATGTACGACAGCTCGGTGGCGCGGATGTACCAGTTCGTCTTGGTCAGCTGGATGATGCCGACCAGGCGCTGGGTGAGGAACTCGGTGACGGCGAGGTCGAGTCCGCGGCCGGCGGTGCGCTCCGCGGGGGCGTACTCGGTGATCCAGGTGCGGGCGGCGGCCTCGGTGAAGGGCTGGGGGACGTCGGTCCAGGCCGCGATCTGCTCGTCGTTCATCATCGCGGCCAGGGCGGGCACGTCGTCCTCGTCGAGGGGACGCAGCACCAACCGCTCCGTGCTGATGGAGATGGTGGGGAAGGTGCTCGTCATGCGCAGCTCCGTAACCTTCGAGACCGTCGGGGTCCGACCTGCCTGACCGTCAGACCCGCTGAACTGCCCAGCATGCAGCATGAAAGCACCGTGTCGCACCACGGGGTCCGCACCGGGTGGAGGCGCGGACCCCGTGGCTCGGTGGAGCCGGTGGCTCAGAAGGAGGCGACGACCGAGCCGGCGTACTTGTCCGCGATGAACTTCTTGACCTCGGGCGAGGTGAGGAGCTTCGCGAGCTTCTGGACGCGCGGGTCGTCCTCGTTGCCCTTCTTCACGGCGAGGAAGTTGCCGTAGGGGTTGTTCTCGGCCTTCTCCAGGACGAGGGCCTGGTCGGCGGGCTTGAGGCCGGCGGCGAGCGCGTAGTTGCCGTTGACGACGGCGGCGTCCACGTCGTTCAGGGAGCGCGGGGTCTGGGCCGCCTCGAGCTCCTTGAACTTCAGGTTCTTGGGGTTCTTGGCGATGTCGGCGGGGGTGGCCGAGTTGTCGGCGCCGTCCTTGAGCGTGATCAGGCCGTTCGCGGCGAGCAGCTTCAGGGCGCGCGCCTCGTTGACCGTGTCGTTGGGGACGGCGACGGTGGCGCCGCTCTTGAGGGCGTCGAGGCTCTTGACCTTGTTGGAGTAGAGGCCGAGCGGCTCCAGGTGGACCGTGACGACGGGCACGATGTCGGTGCCGTTCTTCTTGTTGAAGTCGTCGAGGTACGGCTGGTTCTGGAAGTAGTTGGCGCCTACGGAGCCGTCCTGCGTCGCGGTGTTCGGCGTGACGTAGTCGGTGAACTCCTGGACCTGGAGGTCGAGGCCCGCCTTTTTCGCCAGGTTGTCCTTGACGTAGTTCAGGATCTCGGCGTGCGGTGCCGGGCTCGCGGCGACGATCAGCGGTCCGCTGGTGTCGGTGGCGGCGTTGCCCGAGCCGCAGGCGGTGAGCCCGAGGGTGAGGGCTCCGGCGGCGAGGGCGGCGGTGGTGAACTTGGCGGTGTTACGCACGAAAAGTGCCTTTCCTGTGGTGGTGCGACCCGTGATGGGTGGTACGGGGAAATCCGTGGGGTGGGTGGTGCGGGAGGGCGCCGGGCGCTCAGGCGACCTTGCCGACGTCGGCCGTGGCCGCTTCCTTGGCCCGCAGCAGGCGGAGCCTGGGGGCCGGGCCGGAGCGCCCGCCGCGCCGGTGCATGGAGCGGGCCGCGAAGTCGCCGGCGAACTGGATGAGCGAGATGACGACGGCGAGGATCGCGACGGTGATCCACATCAGGTCGGTCTCGAAGCGCTGGTAGCCGTAGCGGATGGCGATGTCGCCGAGGCCGCCGGCGCCGACGGTGCCGGCCATCGCGGAGTAGCCGATGAGGGCGACGATCGTCGTGGTGGTGCCGGCGATCAGCGAGGGCAGGGACTCGGGCACGAGTACCTTGCGCACGATCGTCCAGGTGTTGCCGCCCATGGACTGCACGGCCTCGACGAGTCCGCCGTCCACCTCGCGGACAGCCGTCTCGACGAGCCGGGCGAAGAAGGGGATGGCGCCGATGGCGAGCGGCACGATGGCCGCCTCGCGGCCGATGGTCGTCCCGGTGATGGACCGGGTGAAGCCCATCAGCGCGACCATCAGGATGATGAACGGCATCGAGCGGGCGACGTTCACGACCTGCCCGATCACCTTGTTGGCGACGACGTTCTGGAGGAGCCCGCCCCGGTCGGTGAGGACCAGCAGGACGCCGAGCGGGAGTCCGCCGACGACGGCGATGAAGGTGGACCAGCCCACCATGTAGAGGGTGTCCCAACACGCCTGCTCCAGCAGGGGCCAGCGCGCGGAGAGTTCAGCCCAGGTCACTTGGCACCGCCCTTCACCAGCAGGGGCTCCTCGTCGGAAGCGCCCAGCACGTCTATCTGGAGGCCCTGTTCGCGCAGGAAGCCGATCGGCACGACGTTGTCCTCGTAGCGGCCGGGCAGTTCGATGCGCATCCGGCCGACCTGGAGCCCGCCGACGGTGTCGACGGCCGCGCCGAGGATCGAGATGTCGATGTTGTAGGTGCGGGAGAGCTGGGAGATGACGGGCTGGGTGGCGGCCTCGCCGTGGAAGGTGACGTCGACGACGGTGCGGCCGTCGCCGCCGGTCTCGCCGCTGACCGGGAAGAGCGCGGCGGCGAGTTCGGAGCCGGGGGTGGCGAGCAGTTCGCTGACGGTGCCGGACTCGACGATCCGGCCCTGTTCCATGAGGGCGGCGGAGTCGCAGATCGACTTGACGACGTCCATCTCGTGGGTGATGAGCAGGACGGTCAGGCCCAGTTGGCGGTTCAGGTCGCGCAGCAGCTGGAGGATCGAGCGGGTGGTCTCCGGGTCGAGGGCGCTGGTGGCCTCGTCGGAGAGCAGCACCTTGGGGTCGCCGGCGAGGGCGCGGGCGATGCCGACGCGCTGCTTCTGACCGCCGGAGAGCTGGGCGGGGTAGGCCTTCGCCTTGTCGGCGAGACCGACGAGGTCGAGCAGCTCCAAGGCCTTGCGGGAACGTTCCTTCCCGGTGGTGCCGAGGATTTCGAGCGGCAGCTCCACGTTGTCCTGCACGGTCCGGGTGGAGAGCAGGTTGAAGTGCTGGAAGACCATGCCGATACGGCTGCGGGCCCGGCGGAGCTCACGGCCCGCGCGCGGGCCTCGCCCCGCGAGGGCGGTGAGGTCCTGGCCGGCCACGGTGACCGTGCCGGCGGTGGGGCGTTCCAGGAGGTTGACGCAGCGGATCAGCGAGGACTTGCCGGCGCCGGACTGGCCGATGACGCCGTACACCTCGCCTTCGCGGACGTGCAGGTCCACGCCGTCCAGGGCGGTGACTTCACGGCCGCGGGCGCGGTAGACCTTGGTGAGGCCCGTGGTGGTGATCACGTGGGTTTCCGTCACTGTCGAGTGCGCGGGCGTGGGTGTGCCCGGACACGGATGCGTTCGTTCAGGGACGCGACACGGTTCTCGCTGTGGCGCTGAACCGGGGAGAACATGTGCGCGGGGGCGGCGGTGCGTCACGTACGGCTCATACGGCTCACGGCGTACGGACGTGCCACGGCGTCTCGCTTCGGGGCGCGAGCTCGGGGGTGGTGCGGGGGCCCTCTAGAAGGCGCACATTCGACACATACAACGAGCACCGGGCGTCATGGTCGCCTCGGTCGCAAGGGTGCGGCTGCTCGTCGTGGTCATGCGATCAGTAAACCAGACGTACGGTCCTGACAGGCCTCGACTGTCCGCATGCTGGACAGTCGTGGACACCCCTCCGAAGGGCCGGAGGACTTCCGCCTACCCTGCTCCGCCCCTTCCATGACCAGTGCGGACAAGAGGCACAGGTCCCCTCGACGGGGGCGGCGGCGAGGGCGGGGTCGCGGCCGGTGGTGACCAATGCCACGGGGGAATCCGCGCCGAAGGGCCCGGCGGGAGGCGGCGCGGGCCCGGCCGCGGGGGGCCGATCAGGGCGTAATAGGGTCACTTCATGCTTGATGCCCTGACGCTGGCGACCGGTGTCGCCGCGCTGCTGCTCGCCGCGTGGTGCGGCTGGGCGGCCTACCGCGACCAGCCGACGAAGGACTGGCACTTCATCGGGATGGCCGTGGTCACGGTGCTGGCGCTGGCGCAGCTGGTGGTCGGGGTCGTACAGCTGGCCCGGGGCGAGGAACCCGCCCAGGGCACGACGATCTTCGTGGCGTATCTGCTGGGGGCGTTCGCGTGCGTGCCGGCGGCGGGCTTCATGTCGCTGGCCGAGCGGACGCGGTGGGGGTCGGTGACGGTCGCGGCCGGAGCGGTCGTCCTCGCCGTCCTCGAGGTGCGGCTCTACGACATCTGGGGAGGCTGAGATGACGGCCGCACAGGAGAGGCCCGCGCGCCTGATCGGCGGGCCGGGCATGGTGCTGGTGTGGTTCTACGGCGTGATGGTGGTCGGGGCGGTGTCGCGGTCGGCGTACCAGATCGCCACGGAGTTCGACCGGGCGCCGCTCGCCTACTCGCTGTCGGCGGTGGCGGGGCTGGTCTACGGGTTCATCACGTACTCGCTGGTGCGGGGCGGCGAGACGGCCCGCCGGGCGGCACAGGTGTGCTGCGCCGCCGAGCTCGCGGGCGTGCTGGTCGTCGGCAC
This sequence comes from Streptomyces sp. NPDC002328, assembly GCF_042890065.1. NCBI lineage: Bacteria > Bacillati > Actinomycetota > Actinomycetes > Kitasatosporales > Streptomycetaceae > Streptomyces > Streptomyces sp. NPDC002328. The sequence continues at coordinate 108,197 of NZ_JBIARQ010000007.1, forward strand.
CTGGACGCTGATCGAGCCGTCCGCCTTCCCGGACGCGACCGTGTGGTCGGACTACGGGATGGGATACGTGTTCATCCCCGTGCTGCTGCCGCTGACCGCGCTGTACTGGCTGCGCCGGTCCCGCAGGGCCGAGCGATAGCCGCGTCCCGCGCGGTCGAGCACCAGCAGCGTCCCGCGCGGTCGAGCGATAGCAGCGTCTCGTACGGTCAGGCGGTGGCCGCGTAGGCTCCCGCCGCCTTCTCCAGGACGATCATCGGTACGCCGTCGGTGCCCTGGGACGTGCCCACCGTCTCGTAGCCGACGCGGCGGTAGAGGCGGAGGTTGCCCTCGCTGCGGTGGCCCGTGTGGAGGCGGAACTTCTTGGCGCCGCGCTCCTCGGCGAGGGCGGCTTCAGCCGCGCGGAGCAGCCGGGCCCCGATGCCGTGCCCCTGGAGGCGGGGGTGGACGCAGAGCTTGCCGATGGCGGCGGCGCCGTCCTCCGTGATGGAACCGCGGACCGAGCCGACCACCTCGTCGCCCAGCCGGGCGACGAACACGCAGTCGGCGGCCACTTCCTGACGGACCGAGTCCAGGGACTGGACGAGCGGATCGATGCGGTAGTTGCCGTAGAGCGCCGCCTCCCTCTGGAAGCACAGGTACTGAAGCCTGAAGATCTGCTCGGCATCCTGCTCGGTCGCCACCGAGATGGTCACGCTCATGCCCATGTGCGCACGCCTCCCGCTCACCTGATCGCCTGTGGTCCTTCACTCCTATCCCCGCACTTCGCGAGCCGCAACCACCGGGGCCAGCAGACGTCGCAGACATCCCAGACATCTGGCACGTTCCGGCCCGAGACTTCCCTGTGAGATACCCAACTCCCCCGCGATCTCCCGGTACGTGGGGTCCTCGGGCGCCAGCAGCGCCCTCAGCAGCCGGGGGCAGCGGCCGGGGAGGCGGTGCACCGCCTCGCGCAGGACGCGGCGGCCGACGGCGGCGAGGACGACGTGCTCGGGGCCGCGCTCGTCGGCGTCGGCGGGTTCGGTCGCGTAGGGCCGTTCCCGGTCGGCGGTGCGGCGGGCGCGGCGGGACTCGGCGCGGACGGCGCGGCGCAGCCAGCGCTGCGGGTCGCGGGGCGGGGCGGCGGCGGCGAGGTGTTCCAGGAGCCGCAGCCAGACCGCCTGTTCGAGGTCGGCGGGTTCGGCGCCGGTGGCGTGGGCCTCGGCGGAGGCCTCCGCGGCGAGCAGCGGGCGCAGGGCGGCGAGCAGGTCGTCCTTCATGTGCGGCACGACGCGGCCGGCCGGGCGGCGGGTTGCCCGGGCGGCCGGTCGTCACCCTGACGGGATCACGGTCGGGTCAGCGGTTGACGTGGTCCTCGCGGGCCAGCAGGCCGGTGTCGGGCTGGTCGGTGAACACGCCGTCGATGCCGGTGGCGAAGTACGTCCGGTAGGCGCCGAAGACGTCTCCGTAGCCGTCCGGGTCGGAGCCCTTGCGGAAGTTCGCCGGCAGGAAGGGGTTCTCGTTGCGCAGGGTGTAGGGGTGCAGGATCAGGCCGACCGCGTGGGCGTCCCTGACCAGCGTGGTCGGGGTGGTGAGGTTGCCGGCCGCGTCCTTCGGGATGACGAGGTCGAGGGTGGGGCCGATGCCCTGGGCGTAGCCGGCGATCTCGCGCAGGCCCTTGCGGGTGACGAGGTCGGCGACGGTGCGCGGGTCGCCGGTGGCGACGAAGTCCCAGGGCCGGGTGGTCGCGCCGGAGAGCAGGACGACGAGCGGGTTGTCGACCAGCTTGTTCAGGCGCTGGATGCTGGTCGGCTCGAAGGACTGGAGGATGACCGGGGCGTTCTTGCCGTCCTTGCCGTGCCGGCGCAGCGCCTTGGCGACCCGCTCCTCCAGGCCGAGGCCGAGTTCCCGGAAGTAGGTGGGGTGCTTGAGCTCGGGGTAGATCCAGACCTGCTTGCCGCGCTCGCGGGTCTGCCGGTCCTGCCACTTCAGGACTTCCTCGAAGGTGGGGATGTCCCAGCGCCCGTTGTAGAGGGTGTTGTGGGGGCGGTTGGCGGGGATGCGTTCGGTCGCGCGCAGGGTCTTCAGCTCGGCGAGGGTGAAGTCCTCGGTGAACCAGCCGGTGGTGGAGACGCCGTCCAGGAGCTTCGTCGTCCTGCGGGCGGCGAACTCGGGGTGGTCGGCGACGTCCGTCGTCCCGCCGATCTCCGGCTCGTGACGGCAGACGAGGTGGCCGTCCTTGGTGGGGACGAGGTCGCCGGCCTCGACGATGTCGGCGCCCAGGTCGAGGGCGAGCTGATAGGAGCCGAAGGTGTGCTCGGGCCGGTAGCCGCTGGCGCCGCGGTGGCCGATGATCGTCGGCACGGGGAGGCTCTTCAGGCCCTTGCCGCGGGCGCCCGCGCCGTGTTTCGCCTCGGCGGCTCTCGCGGTGCCGGTCAGGCCGAGGGTCGCCCCGCCGGCGCCGAGGGCGGCCGCCGCGCCGAGGAACGCCCGCCGTGCGGTGCCGCCCGTCTGCCCGTCCGGCTCCCGCGCGTCCCGCGCCCGCTGCGACTCATGCCCGCCCATGTGGGTCCTCCTGCCGTCGGATCGTCCCGTGCGCGCCGATCGTAGGGGCGCGGACATGGCCGGAGGGAGGCCCCGGTCCGAACGGGTGGGTGACGGCGGATGGCGTGTATCCGACGACAGATGACGGTCCGTCGGGTTCGGTGGCACGGACAGGGGTAGCCGGGCGGTACCGTCCGTGTGACAGGCTGGTGACGCGCCGCGACCGTGGCCCGGACGAGGTAAACGTACGTCAACAGTGCGTAAGACCTCGGTGAACCCGATGTGCGGGACCCGGGTGGCCGCGAGTATCGTCCTCACCTGCACATACTCATACCGTTTTCCCTTGACATCGGAGGGCTCGTTGTCCCGCTTCGCGCTCATCAAGGCAGTGCTCGGTCCGATCATGCGCCTGATGTTCCGCCCCCGGGTGGAAGGCGTGGAGCACATCCCCGGGGACGGGCCGGTGATCCTCGCCGGCAACCACGTCACCTTCATCGACTCGATGATCCTCCCGCTGGTGTGCGACCGTCAGGTCTTCTTCATCGGCAAGGACGAGTACGTCACCGGCAAGGGCTTCAAGGGCCGGCTGATGGCCTGGTTCTTCACCGGCGTCGGCATGATCCCCGTCGACCGCGACGGCGGCAAGGGCGGGGTCGCCGCCCTGATGACCGGGCGGCGGATCCTGGAGGAGGGCCGGGTCTTCGGGATCTACCCCGAGGGCACCCGCTCGCCCGACGGGCGGCTGTACCGGGGTCGTACGGGCATCGCCCGGCTCACCCTGATGACCGGCGCGCCCGTGGTGCCGTTCGCGATGATCGGCACCGACAAGATCCAGCCGGGCGGGGCGGGGCTGCCCCGGCCCAGCAGGGTCACCGTCCGGTTCGGGGAGGCGCTGGAGTTCTCCCGGTACGAGGGGATGGACCGGGACCGCTATGTGCTGCGGGCGGTGACGGACTCCGTGATGGCCGAGGTGATGCGGCTGTCCGGGCAGGAGTACGTGGACATGTACGCGACCAAGGCGAAAGCGGCTTGAGGGTTCGTCGTCAGGCGCGGGTGAGTTGTGGCTGGTCGCGCCCACGCGGCGGAGCCGCAGATCGAAACAGCCCCGCGCCCCTGACTTGCGATCCTCAGCCGGTGCTTCCGAGGCGCTGCCCCCTGAGCAGGAACCACGCCGCCGCTGCCGTCGCCAGCAGCACTGCCGCACCCACCCCCGACGCCAGGCTCAGGCCGTCGACGAAGGCCTCCCTGGCCGAGGACAGCATGTGCTCCGCCTCCGCCGTCGGCATGTGCGAGGCCGCTTCCACCGCGCCGCCCAGTGACTCGTGGGCCGCTTCCGGGGTGCCCGCCGGGGCGGCGAAGCCGCGGTAGACGCCCGTCACGATCGAGCCGAGTACGGCGATGCCGAGGGCCGCGCCCAGTTCGTACGCCGTCTCCGAGACCGCCGAGGCCGCTCCCGCCTGTTCCTTGGGGACGGAGGAGAGGATCACGTCGGAGGTCACCGTGAAGGACAGGCCCGCGCCGACGCCGACCACGAGGAGGGCCGCTCCCAGCAGGGGGTAGCCGGTGGTCCGGTCGACGACCGTGAGGGCGGCCAGGGCCAGGCCGATCGCCGCCAGGCCGCCGGTGACGACCGTGCGGACGGAGAAGCGGCGGGCCGCACGTCCGGCGAGCAGACCGGCCGCCACCGCGCCGACGGCGGCGGGCAGTTCGGCGAGGCCCGCTTCGAACGGCCGCCTGCCCTGGACGAGTTGCAGGTACTGGGAGAGGAAGAAGACCAGTCCGGACAGGCCCAGGATGGTCAGCAGATCGGCGAGGACCGCGCCGCTGAAGCCGCGGTTGCGGAACAGCCGCATGTCCAGCAGCGGTGCCGGGAGCGTCAGTTGGCGGCGGACGAAGCCGTACAGCGCGGACGCGCCCAGCAGGCCCGTGGCGAGCGTGATCCCGGTGAGGCCGTGGGAGGCGGCCTCCTTGACGGCGTACACGATGCCGATCATGCCGACGAGGGACAGGACGACGCTGGCCAGGTCCCAGGGGCCCGGGTTCGGGTTGCGGGACTCGGGCAGGGTCCGCACGCCGACCACGACGAGGACCGCCATCACCGGCAGGTTGATGAGGAAGACCGAGCCCCACCAGAAGTGTTCGAGCAGGAAGCCGCCGGTGATCGGGCCGATCGCGGTGCCGGCGGAGGCCGCCGCGCCCCAGATGCCGACGGCCAGGCTGCGTTCGCGCGGGTCGTGGAAGAGGTTGCGGATCAGGGCGAGCGTGGCCGGCATCAGGGTGGCGCCCGCGACGCCGAGCAGGGCGCGGGCCGCGATCATCGTCTCGGGCGTCGTCGCGTAGGCGTTCAGGACGGATATCGCGCCGAAGGCGGTGGCCCCGCAGAGCAGGATCCGCTTGCGGCCGATGCGGTCGCCGAGGCTGCCCATGGAGACGAGCAGACCGGCGATGACGAAGGAGTAGACGTCGCCGATCCAGAGGAGCTGGGTGCCCGAGGGCGCGAGGTCCTCGCTGATGTAGGGGGTCGCGAGACCGAGGACGGTCGCGTCGACGGCCACCAGCAGCACGGCGAGCACGAGGACGGACAGCGCGAGCCAGCGGCCCGGGCGCTTCACCGCCTCGGGCGTGGTCACCGGCTGCAGGGTGCTGGTCATGGTTCCTCTCTCCGTAGTGCGCCGCCGAGCAGTAGCTCGACGATCATGTGGGTGAAGTCGTTGCGGGCGACCCGGCCTTCCAGCACCGCCCAGGCACCGGAGCCCAGCAGCCCGTACAGCGCCTCGGTGAGCCAGGCGGGGGTGAGGTCGATGCGGAACTCGCCGCTCTGCTGTCCGCGCGCGAACAGGCGGGCGATGCGGTCGTCGATCCGGGCCCAGCCCTGGTTCTGCTCCTCGCCCTCGAACAGCTGGTTCTCGGTGTAGAGGAAGGCGAGCAGCGCGGCGGCCGGCTCGATCTCGCGGACCAGGCGGCGCACGGCCTCGCTCGCGGGGCCGTCGTCCGGGCGGGCCCGGTCGAGGGCCGCTTCGCACTCCTCGATGCCGAGCGCCTCCAGCGCCCGCACCAGCGCGTCGCGCCCGGCGAACTGCCGGTGCAGGGTGGCCCTGCTGATCCCGGCGGCCTTGGCGACCTCGTCCATGGTCGCGGTGGATCTACGGGTCAGCAGGGCGGCTGCGCTGCGCAGCACGTGGTCTCGATCGACGGCCATGAGACAACCATAACCCACATGAGACATCAGTGTCTCATCGCGGGCATGTGCGTCTCATGGCCTCGGCGCGACAAGGGGTTCCCTCAGTGCCAGGGCAGCTGCCCGCGGTGCTCCCAGTACGCGTGCGGCTCCTCCGCGAGGGCCGCGAGACGGGCCACCTGGTCCTCGTCGAGGTCGACGGCGGCGGCGTGCAGGTTGGAGGCGAGCTGGGCGGTGGTCGCGGCGCCGGAGAGGACGACGCCGGCCCAGGGCTGCCGCAGGACCAACGCGAGGGCGACCGCGTCGCAGCCGAGGGAGGTCTCCCGCGCCACCGCCTTCAGCGCGTCCGGCGCGTGCGGGTCCGCGAGGCGGCCGTTCGCCATGCCCTCCTTGACGATCACCGTGAGCCCGGCGGCATGGGCCTCGGCGAGCGCCGGGGCGGCCGAGGTCTCCAGGGCGTTGTACGTCGACTGGACGGTACGGAAGAGGGGCTCGCCGTCGACGGTGACGGCGAGGGCGGCGCGGACGGCGTCGGCCTGGGCGGGGCCGCTGGTGGAGAAGCCGACGGTCACGCCCCGCGCGGCGGCGTCGGCCAGCCGCGCGTGGAGTTCCTTGTCGGCGAGGGCCGGGCTGTCCGGGGTCACCGAGTGGATCTGGTACAGGTCGAGCCGGTCGCCGAGGAGTTCGGCGGTCTCGGCGCGCTGACGCTCGTAGGTCGCGAGGCCGTGGTCCTTGACCTCGTGTTTCTCGGCGTCGGTGGTCCAGTTCGCGGTGTAGGTGTAGCCCCATTTGCTGCCGATGACCACGTCGTTCCGGCCGGGGTCGCCGTCGAGCCAGTCCGCGAGGAACTCCTCCGAGCGGCCGTAGGACCGGGCCGCGTCGAAGTAGCGGACGCCCTGGGCGTAGGCGGCGTCGAGGAGTTCGTGGGTGCGGGTGCGCAGCGATTCGACGCTGCGGTTCTCTCCGAGGGCTTGGGCGCGGTCCAGGGTGATGTAGCCGGGGCGGGCGACTGCGGCGAGGCCGAGGCCGATGTGGCAGGTGGGGGTCATTGCTGAGGCCAGTCGGGCGAAGGACATACCGACAAAGTAACGCGGGATGTCCTTCGCCTCAGGGGGTGGGTTGTGGGGTGCGATGGCGACTGCGGCAGCATCGTGGCTGGTCGCGCCCACGCGGCGGAGCCGCAGATCGATACAGCCCCGCGCCCCTTGAAGACCCTCTCCTACCGCTTCTCAGCAGCCCAAGCGTGCTGAGCCGCTACGTCCGCCTTCACCTCTGTCAGTTGGGTCGCCACCGCGCTCGGGGCTGTGCCGCCTCGGCCGTTGCGGGAGGCCAGGGCGCCGGGGACGTTGAGGACCGTGCGCACCTCGGGGGTGAGGTGGGCGGAGATCTTCGCGAACTGGTCGTCCGTCAGTTCGTCCAGTTCCTTGCCCTCGGCCTCGGCGACCTTCACGCACTCGCCGGCGACCTCGTGCGCGACGCGGAACGGCACGCCCTGCTTGACCAGCCACTCGGCGATGTCGGTGGCGAGCGAGAAGCCGGCCGGGGCCAGTTCCTCCATGCGCTCGCGGTGCACGGTGAGGGTGGCGATCATGCCGGTGAAGGCGGGCAGCAGGACCTCCAGCTGGTCGCAGGAGTCGAAGACCGGCTCCTTGTCCTCCTGGAGGTCGCGGTTGTAGGCGAGGGGCAGCGCCTTGAGCGTGGCCAGCAGGCCGGTGAGGTTGCCGATCAGACGGCCGCTCTTGCCGCGCGCCAGCTCGGCGATGTCCGGGTTCTTCTTCTGCGGCATGATCGACGAGCCCGTGGAGAACGCGTCGTGCAGGGTCACGAAGGAGAACTCCTTCGTGTTCCAGATGATGATCTCCTCGGAGATCCGGGAGAGGTTCACGCCGATCATCGCGGTGATGAAGGCGAACTCGGCGACGAAGTCGCGGGACGCCGTGCCGTCGATGGAGTTGCCGACGCTGCCGTGCTCGAAGCCGAGGTCCTGGGCGACCGCCTCCGGGTCGAGGCCCAGGGAGGAGCCCGCGAGCGCGCCGGAGCCGTAGGGGGAGACCGCCGTGCGCTCGTCCCACTGGCGCAGCCGCTCGGCGTCCCGGGACAGGGACTGCGCGTGCGCGAGGACGTGGTGGGCGAAGAGCACCGGCTGCGCGTGCTGAAGGTGGGTGCGGCCGGGCATCGCCACGTCCGGGTGGGCCTCCGCCAGCCCGATCAGCGCGTCCTGGAGGTCGGCGATCAGGCCGCCGATGACGCGGGCGTGGTCCCGCAGGTACATGCGGAACAGGGTCGCGACCTGGTCGTTGCGGGAGCGGCCGGCGCGCAGCTTGCCGCCGAGGTCGGGGCCGAGGCGCTCCAGGAGACCGCGTTCGAGGGCGGTGTGGACGTCCTCGTCGGCGATGGTGCCGACGAAGTCGCCGGACGCCACGTCCGCCTCCAGCCGGTCCAGGCCGGCGAGCATGTCCGTCAGCTCGTCCTCGGTGAGCAGACCCGCCTTGTGGAGCACGCGCGCGTGGGCGCGCGAACCGGCGATGTCGTAGGGCGCGAGCCGCCAGTCGAAGTGGACGGACGCGGACAGCTTCGCCAGGGCCTCGGCGGGACCGTCGGCGAAACGGCCGCCCCAGAGCCGTACGTCACCGCTGTTGCTGCTCACTTGCTGTGCTCCTCGGGAGGTTCCGGTTCCGGATGTGCCACCGCCTCCCCACGACGTGAGTGAGGAGGCGGTCGTCAGGCTAGTGCGTGTGAGGTGTCCCGCAGGCGCAGGCGCTCAGGCGAGGTCGCGCTTGGCGGCGATCTTCGACGACAGGCTGTAGATGTCGATGAAGCCCTTGGCCGCGGCCTGGTCGAAGGTGTCGCCGGTGTCGTAGGTGGCGAGGTTGAAGTCGTACAGGGACGACTCCGAGCGCCGGCCGGTGACGACCGCGCGACCGCCGTGCAGGGTCATCCGGATGTCGCCGGAGACATGCGCGTTGGCCTCGTCGATGAAGCCCTCCAGGGCGCGCTTGAGCGGGGAGAACCACTGGCCGTCGTAGACCAGTTCGCCCCAGCGCTGCTCGACCTGCCGCTTGTACCGGGCGAGTTCGCGCTCGACGGTGACGTTCTCCAGCTCCTGGTGGGCGGTGATCAGGGCGATCGCGCCGGGAGCCTCGTACACCTCGCGGGACTTGATGCCGACGAGACGGTCCTCGACCATGTCGATCCGGCCGATGCCCTGGGCGCCGGCGCGCTCGTTGAGCTGCTGGATGGCCTGGAGGACGGTGACGGGCTTGCCGTCGATGGCGACCGGGACGCCCTCCTTGAAGGTGACGATCACCTCGTCGGCCTCGCGCGGGGTGGCCGGGTTCTGCGTGTACTCGTAGATGTCCTCGATCGGGGCGTTCCAGATGTCCTCGAGGAAACCGGTTTCGACGGCGCGCCCGAAGACGTTCTGGTCGATGGAGTACGGGGACTTCTTGGTGGTCGCGATCGGGAGGTTCTTCTCCTCGCAGAACGCGATGGCCTTGTCCCGGGTCATGGCGTAGTCGCGGACCGGGGCGATGCACTTGAGGTCGGGGGCGAGGGCGACGATGCCGGCCTCGAAGCGGACCTGGTCGTTGCCCTTGCCGGTGCAGCCGTGGGCGACGGTGGTGGCGCCGTGCTTCTGGGCGGCGGCGACGAGGTGCTTGACGATCGTGGGCCGCGAGAGCGCGGAGACCAGCGGGTAGCGGTCCATGTAGAGGGCGTTGGCCTTGATCGCCGGGAGGCAGTACTCGTCGGCGAACTCGTCCTTGGCGTCGGCGACTTCGGCCTCGACGGCGCCGCACGCGAGGGCGCGCTTGCGGATGACGTCCAGGTCCTCGCCGCCCTGGCCGACGTCGACCGCAACGGCGATGACCTCGGCGCCCGTCTCCTCGGCGATCCAGCCGATGGCGACGGAGGTGTCCAGACCGCCTGAGTAGGCGAGTACGACGCGCTCGGTCACGGGTTTCTCCTCACAGTGCATTCGCTGACATGCATGAGTATGCAGGAGTCTGCATGGTTCGTCAATCCGGTCCCCGAAACCCGGACAAAATCGCGGGCGGAGAAGTTTTTGGCGGAGCTTTGAACAACGGCAACCGCTTACCCGTACTCAGCACCGAACGCCGGCGCCGCGTTTGTAAACCACTCCTGACCCACGTGAACCCAAGTGAGGCATCCGCATGTCCAGGGCTCTTCCGAAGTACAACAAGCGTCGTGTGGCGGTCATCGGCGGCGCCGCCGCTCTGGCGCTGACCGGCGCCGTGGTCGTGAACTCCGCCCTCGCCGGGGAGTCGTCCAAGAGCAGCACCGCGAACGCCAACACTCTCGCCGCCTCCCCCGGCACCATCAGCTGCCCGGACGTGGCCTCGCAGCTCCCCGCGATCCCGGCCTCCGCGCAGGCGGAGATCGACCGCAACCTCGCGCTGCTGAACACCCAGATCGCCGAGGCCAACCAGCGCCTGATCGACACCGTCGGCCAGGGCGGCCCCAACTTCGTCCAGAACGCGATCCTCGGCCCGCTGAAGGACAAGCGCGTCGCCACCGTCAACCGCATGGCCACCGCGATCGGCCGCACCGCCGAGAAGCCGCAGGGCCTCGACGCCCTCGCGCCGTGCACGCTCAACGCGGGCGGCGGCGCGGCGGCCGGTGACGCGGGCAACGCCGGGGACGCGGGCAACGCGGGGAACGCCGGGGACGCGGGCAACGCGGGTGACGCCGGCAATGCGGGTGACGCGGGGAACGCCGGGGATGCCGGCAACGCGGGCAACGCGGGTGACGCCGGGAACGCCGGGGACGCGGGTCAGGCCGGTGCTCCCGGTACGATCAGCTGCCCGGACGTGGCCTCGCAGCTCCCCGCGATCCCGGCCTCCGCGCAGGCCGAGGTCGACCGCAACCTCGCGCTCCTCAACACCCAGATCGCCGAGGCCAACCAGCGCCTGATCGACACCGTCGGCCAGGGCGGCCCGAACTTCGTCCAGAACGCGATCCTCGGCCCGCTGGAGGACAAGCGCGTCGCGACCGTCAACCGCATCGCCACCGCGATCGGCCGCACCGCCGAGAAGCCGCAGGGCCTCGACGCCCTCGCGCCGTGCGCGCTCAACCAGTGACGTGACCGGACCGGAGGCCGCCCCGACGAAATGTCGACCGGGGCGGCCTCCGCCGCGTCCATAATCGTCGTTCATGGGAAAGACCTATGAGCACATCGACGGCAGGCTCCGTACGTTCATCGAGGAGCAGCCCCTCTTCTTCACCGCGACCGCGCCCCTGTCCGCCGACGGCACGGTCAACCTCTCCCCCAAGGGCCTCAAGGGCTCGTTCGTCGTCCTCGACGAACACACCGTGGCCTACCTCGACTTCGCCGGGTCCAACGCGGAGACCGTCGCGCACCTGCGGGAGAACGGCCGTATCACCCTGATGTGGTGCGCGTTCCAGGGACCGCCGAACATCGTGCGCGTGCACGGCAGGGGCGAGCCCGTCTTCCGCGACGACGCCCGCTTCGGTGAACTCCTCACCCGCTTCCCGGACATCGACCCGGCCCCGCACGGCCTGCGCGCGATCATCGTCGTGCACGCCGAGGTCGTGCGCGACAGCTGCGGGTACGCGGTGCCGCGCATGACGTACGACGAGGACCGCGACCTGCACGCAAAGCGGTTCGCGCGGGAGGACGACGCCTCGCTCAGCGCGTACTTCGCGAAGAAGGAGCACATCGCGACGAGCCTGGACGGGCTGCCGGGGCTGCCCCTGCCGCTGCGCCCGCTGTGACGCGGCGGCGCGTCACAGGTCGTCCCGGGGGGGTCTGAACACTCCGCGCTTCCTGCACGTATCTGTGGGCCAAGGGTCAGTACCCACGGAGGAACCGTGACCACGACGATCGCCGGCGGCCGTGCCGCCCGCCGCCAGACGATGCGCCGCATCCGTCCTCGCCGCTCCCCGGCCGTTCCGCTGTTGATCGCCGTATGGGCGGGCGCGGCGGGCGTGCTGTGGCTGTGGTGGAACAACACGCCGTCCATCGCGGACACCAACGGAAAAATCCTCAACGCGGGCCGGATCACCGGTCTGCTCGCCGGGTACCTCATGGCTCTCGTCGTGCTCCAGATGGCCCGGGTCCCGGCCCTGGAGCGACGGGTCGGCTCGGACCGGGTGGCGCGCTGGCACGCGATGAGCGGCCGGTACACGCTGTGCCTCACGTTCGCGCACGTGTTCCTCATCATGTGGGGATACGCGCTCCAGGCCGGCAAGACGCTCGGCGACATCGTGCAGCAGACGGTCGACTCCGTGAACCAGCTGCCGGACATGGGCAAGGCCGCCATCGGCACCGGTCTGCTGGTGGTGATCGGCCTGGTCTCGATCGGCCCGGTGCGCCGCAAGATGCCGTACGACACCTGGTACCACATCCACCTGCTGACGTACGCGGCCGTGTTCCTGACGTTCTGGCACCAGATCACCACCGGGAACGACTTCGCCGTCGAGCCGACCGCGAAGACCGTCTGGTACGTGCTGTACGGCTCGGTCACCGCGCTGGTCGTCTGGTACCGGATCATCACGCCGCTCCGGCTGAACCTGCGGCACCGCATGTACGTCGAGGCGGTCATCGAGGAGACGCCCGGCATCGTGTCGGTGCTGATCGGTGGCAACAAGCTGCACCGGATGGGCGCGGAGGCCGGACAGTTCTTCCGCTGGCGCTTCATGGCGCCGGGGATGCGCTTCAGCTCCCACCCGTACTCGCTGTCCGCGCCGCCCCGCCCCGACCTGCTGCGGATCACGGTCAAGGCGATCGGCGACCACAGCGAGGCCCTGCGCGAGCTGACGCCCGGCACCAAGGTGTGGGCCGAGGGCCCCTACGGCGCGATGACGGCGTCCCGCCGCAGCCGCGGCAAGGTGCTGCTGGTGGCCGGCGGCGTCGGCATCACGCCGATGCGGGCGCTGTTCGAGACGCTGCCCGGCGGCGCCGGTGACATCACGCTGCTCTACCGGGCCAACAGCACGCAGGACCTGGCCCTGTGGGACGAGCTGTCGAAGATCGCCGACGAGCGCGGGGCCCGGCTGATGTACGCGGTGAACAGCCCCGACGGGGAGCGCCCCGACATCTCGGCGGAGTCCCTCCAGCGCAAGCTGCCGGACATCGAGGAACACGACGTGTTCATGTGCGGGCCGAACGGCTTCGCCCAGGGCGTGTACGAGGCACTTCGCGGCGCCGGGGTCCCCGCCCGCCGCATCCACCACGAGTCGTTCGAGATGTGAGCGACGGAAATCCACGGATCCACGGGAAACAACGGGAATCGGGAATCGGGAACCAGGAGCGATGAAGAAAAGCCACCCTATGCGGCGCATTGTGCTCGCCAGCGCCGCCACCGTGTCCGGGATCGTTCTGCTGCTGACGCTGAAGCCGGACTCCGACCCGGCCGGCGCGGCGGCCAGTGGACTGCCCCCGCAGTCGTCGGTCCAGGGCGGCGCCCAGGCCGCCGGAGCCGGCCAGTTCCTCGGTGACGCGCAGCAGACGCAGTACGGGCCCGTGCAGGTCCGGGTGACCGTCGCCAACGGGCAGATCACCGCCGCGGAGGCCGTGCAGCAGCCCAAGGGCGGGCAGAGCGACCAGATCAACGGCAACGCGATGCCCAAGCTGAACCAGGCGGCGGTCACGGCGCAGAGCGCCGACATCGACGCGGTGTCCGGCGCGACCTTCACCAGCGAGGGCTACAAGAAGTCCCTCCAGTCGGCGATCGACAAGATGAAGGCGAGCGCGGGGGCGTCCGCCCAGGGTCAGGGTCAGGGCCAGGGGCAGGGGTCCGGCGGCGCGGCGCAGGTCTCCGGCACGTTCACCGGTGACGCGGAGCAGACGCAGTACGGGGCCGTGCAGGTCCGGATCACCGTCCAGAACAACAAGATCACCAAGTCGGAGGCGGTCCAGGCGCCCAAGGGCGGCCAGAGCGACCAGATCACCGCCAACGCCGTCCCGAAGCTGGGCCAGGCCGTCGTCACCGCGCAGAGCGCGAACGTCGACGCGGTGTCCGGGGCGACCTACACCAGCGCCGGCTACAAGAAGTCGCTCCAGTCGGCGATCGACAAGGCCAACGCGAGCGCGGGGTCGCAGCAGGGGTCTGGGTCGCAGCAGGGCTCGGGTTCCCAGGGGTCCGGTGCGTCGCAGGGGTCGGGGTCGCAGGGCTCCGGTTCGCAGGGGTCGGGTTCGCAGGGGTCCGGCAGCGCTCAGGCGTCCGGCACCTTCACGGGCGACACGGTGCAGACGCAGTACGGGCCCGTGCAGGTCCGGATCACCGTCACGGGCGGCAAGATCACCAAGGCGGAGGCCGTCCAGCAGCCCAAGGGCGGGCAGAGCGACCAGATCAACGGCAACGCGATGCCCAAGCTGAACCAGGCCGCGGTGGCGGCGGGCAACGCCGACATCGACGCCGTCTCCGGCGCCACCTACACCAGCGGGGGCTACAAGCAGTCCCTTCAGTCCGCGCTGGACCAGGCCGGTGGCTGAGACGGTGGCCGAGTCGGCGCAGGCTCCGGCCGCGGTGCGTCACGCGGAGGAGGTCATGGGGACGGTCTTCTCCTTCGACGTCCGCGGCGGGGAACCCGAGGCGGTACGGGCGGCGCTGGACGAGGCGGTCGCCGGGCTGCACCGGGTGAACGAGGTGTTCAGCACCTACCGCGAGGACAGCCAGGTCTCCCGGCTGATGCGGGGGGAGCTGAGCGTCGAGGAGTGCGATCCCGAGGTCGCCGAGGTGCTGGAACTGGGCGCCGAGGCGGAGCGGGTGAGCGACGGCTGGTTCAGCATGCGCTACGAGGGCCGGCTCGACCCGACCGGGATCGTGAAGGGGTGGGCCGCCGAGCAGGCGGCCCGGCTCATCGCCGCGGCCGGGGTGAGCGGGGTGAGCGTGAACGGCGGCGGGGACGTGCAGTTGCTGGGCGTCCCCGGGCCGGACCGGCCCTGGCGGGTCGGGGTGTCGGATCCGCTGCGGCCGGGCGGGCTGGCGGCGGTGGTGTCGGCGGCGGGGGCGGAGGAGCTGGCCGTGGCCACGTCCGGGACGGTGGAGCGGGGCGCGCACATCGTCGACCCGCGGACGGGGCGCTCCGCGGTGACGGACCTCGTCGCCGTCACCGTCGTCACGCCGGAACTGACCTGGGCGGACTGCTGGGCCACGGCCGCGTTCGCGATGGGGTCGCGGGACGGGCTGCGCTGGCTGGAGTCGCTGCCGGACGTGGAGGCGCTGCTGATCACGGCAGGCGACGAGGTGCGGTGCACCGGGGGGTTGGCGCGGCGACTGGGCTGAACGGGTTCCCAGCCTTGACCGGGGTCGCTGCTCGGGCCGGGGTTCCGCTCACCCGCGCTACGGGGTGCCGCTGCGCCCACCCTCCCCCATCGCCCCAGCGGCACGATTGCCCGCAGCTATGAAGACAGCGACTGCGACAGCGCCGCCGGCTGGTCCCACCCAGGGGCGCGGGGCTGTTTCGATGTGCGGCTCCGCCGCGTTGGCGCGACCGGCCCCGACGCGCCCGCAGTCGGCGAAGCACCGCGCCGCGGGGCTCAGTGGCCGTTCTGGGCCAGGCGGAGCAGGTGGTCGGCCAGGGCCTGGCCGCCGGTGGGCTCGCGGCTGATCAGGAGCAGTGTGTCGTCGCCGGCGATCGTCCCGAGGATGTCGTGCAGCTCGGCCTGGTCGATCGCCGAGGCGAGAAACTGCGCGGCCCCCGGAGGGGTACGCAGAACGACGAGGTTCGCGGAAGCCTCCGCCGAGATCAGCAGCTCCTGAGAGAGCCGCCGCATCCGCTCCTCCTTCGCCGACTCCCCCAGCGGAGCACGCGGCGTCCGGAAACCCCCCTCGCTCGGCACCGCGTAGATCAGGTCGCCGTCGTTGTTGCGGATCTTCACCGCGTTCAGCTCGTCCAGGTCCCGGGAGAGCGTCGCCTGGGTGACGCTCAGCCCGTCGTCGGCGAGGACCTTCGCCAACTGGCTCTGGGAGCGCACCGGTTGCCGGTTGAGGATGTCCACGATCCGGCGGTGACGGGCGGTGCGGGTCTGCGGCACGGCAGGCCCGTTCACCCCCGGCTGCTCGTGGTCCTGCGCCTGGCTCATCGTCGTCTCATTCCCCGGATCGTCCTTCCCCGCCCACTGCCTGGAGGATGCCGGGCAGCGCCCCGAGGAGCGCGTCGACCGCGTCGTCGCCGAGGTTCAGCGGCGGCATCAGCCGGACGACGTCGGGGGCGGGCGCGTTCACGAGGAGTCCGGCCTCCTGAGCCGCCTGCTGCACCTGGGGCGCGAGCGGCTCGGTGAGCACGATACCCAGGAGGAGGCCCGCTCCCCGGACATAATCGATCAACGGGTGGCCGAGACCCTCGATTCCGTCCCGCAGCCTCTCGCCCTGCCGCTTGACGTTCTCCAGGAGCCCCTCGTTCTCGATGGCGTCGAGGACGGCGAGCCCGGCGGCGCACGCCACGGGGTTGCCGCCGAAGGTCGTCCCGTGGTGGCCGGGCGAAAGCAGCTCCGCGGCCCGTCCGAAGGCGACCGTCGCCCCGAGCGGCAGCCCGCCGCCGAGACCCTTGGCCAGCGTCACGACGTCGGGCAGGACGCCCTCGTGGGCCTGGTACTCGAACCAGTTCCCGGTGCGGCCGACGCCGGTCTGCACCTCGTCCAGGACGAGCAGCGAGCCGGTGGCGGCGGTGATCGCGCGGGCCGCCTTGAGGTAGCCGGCGGGCGGGACCACGACCCCGTTCTCGCCCTGGACCGGCTCGATGATCACGAGCGCGGTCTCCTCGGTCACGGCCGCCGCCAGCGCCTGGGCGTCGCCGTAGGGGACGTGGGTGACGTCGCCGGGCACCGGCAGGAACGGCTCCCGCTTGCCGGGCTGGCCGGTCAGCGCGAGGGCGCCCATGGTGCGGCCGTGGAAGCCGCCCTGGGTGGCGACCATGTGGGTGCGCCCGGTCAGCCGGCCGATCTTGAAGGCGCCCTCGTTGGCCTCGGCGCCGGAGTTGCAGAAGTAGACCTTGCCGTCGCGGCCGAAGAGCCGCAGGAGCCGTTCGGCGAGGGCGACGGGCGGTTCGGCGATGAACAGGTTGGAGACATGGCCCAGCGAGGCGATCTGCGTGCTGACGGCCTCGACGACCGCGGGGTGGGCGTGGCCGAGGGCGTTGACCGCGATGCCGCCGACGAAGTCGAGGTACTCCTTGCCGTCGGCGTCCCAGAGCCTCGTGCCCTCGCCGCGGACGAGCGGGATCCGCGGGGTGCCGTAGTTGTTCATGAGCGCGCCCTGCCAGCGCGCGGTCAGTTCCTGGTTGCTCACGACGACTCCCCCTGTTCGCTCGTGTTCCCGTCGGCCACGACCATCGTGCCGATTCCCTCGTCGGTGAAGATCTCCAGCAGGATCGAGTGCTGGACCCGCCCGTCGATGACGCGGGCGGTGGTGACGCCGCCCCGCACGGCGTGCAGGCAGCCCTCCATCTTCGGGACCATGCCGGCCGACAACTCCGGCAGCAGCTTCTCCAGTTGGGAAGCGGTGAGGCGGCTGATCACCTCGTCGGAGTTCGGCCAGTCCTCGTAGAGGCCCTCGACGTCGGTGAGGACCATGAGGGTCTCGGCGCCCAGTGCCGCAGCGAGTGCCGCAGCCGCCGTATCAGCATTGACGTTGTAGACATGCCCGTCGTCCTCGGAGCGGGCGATCGAGGAGACGACCGGGATGCGGCCGTCGGCGAGCAGGGCCTCGATCGCGCCCGTGTCGATCGAGGTGATCTCGCCCACCCGCCCGATGTCGACGGGCTCGCCGTCGATCTCGGGCAGGTGCTTGGTGGCGGTGATGGTGTGCGCGTCCTCGCCGGTCAGTCCGACGGCGAGCGGCCCGTGCTGATTGAGCAGCCCGACCAGCTCGCGCTGCACCTGCCCGGCCAGCACCATCCGTACGACGTCCATGGCGTCCTCGGTGGTGACGCGCAGGCCGGCCTTGAACTCGCTGACGATGCCGTGCTTGTCGAGGGCGGCGCTGATCTGCGGGCCGCCGCCGTGCACGACGACGGGCTTGAGGCCGGCGTGGTGCAGGAACACGACGTCCTGCGCGAAGGCGGCCTTCAGCTCCTCGTCGACCATGGCGTTGCCGCCGAACTTGATGACGACGGTCTTGCCGTTGTGGCGGACCAGCCAGGGCAGCGCCTCGATGAGGATCTGCGCCTTGGGCAGGGCGGTGTGTTTGCGAGTGGTGCTCATGAGGAGTACGCGCTGTTCTCGTGGACGTAGTCCGCGGTGAGGTCGTTGGTCCAGATGGTGGCGGTCGCGGAGCCGGCGGCGAGGTCGGCGACGATGTGCACCTCGCGGTAGCGCATGTCGACCTTCTCGCGGTCCTCGCCGACGCCGCCGTTCTTGCACACCCAGACGCCGTTGATGGCGACGTTGAGGCGGTCCGGCTCGAAGGCGGCGGAGGTGGTGCCGATGGCGGACAGGACGCGGCCCCAGTTGGGGTCCTCGCCGTGGATGGCGCACTTGAGGAGGTTGTTGCGGGCGATGGAGCGGCCCACCTCGACGGCGTCGTCCTCGGTCGCGGCGTTGATCACCTCGACCTTGATGTCCTTGCTCGCGCCCTCGGCGTCCCGGATGAGCTGCTGGCCGAGGTCGTCGCAGACGGCGCGGACCGCCTCGGCGAACTCCTGGTCGCCGGGGGTGACTTCGGAGGCGCCGGAGGCGAGCAGCAGCACGGTGTCGTTGGTGGACATGCAGCCGTCGGAGTCGACGCGGTCGAAGGTGACCTTGGTGGCGGCGCGCAGCGCCCGGTCCAGGGTCGCGCTGTCGACGTCGGCGTCGGTGGTGAGGACGACGAGCATGGTGGCGAGGCCGGGGGCGAGCATGCCCGCGCCCTTGGCCATGCCGCCCACGGTCCAGCCGTCCCGGCTGACGACGGACGTCTTGTGGACGGTGTCGGTGGTCTTGATGGCGATGGCGGCCTTCTCGCCGCCGTGCTCGCTGAGGGCGGCGGCGGCGGTCTCCACTCCCGGCAGGAGCTTGTCCATCGGGAGCAGGACGCCGATGAGGCCGGTGGAGCAGACCGCCACCTCGCCGGCGCCGACGCCGAGGACGTCGGCGGTCTTCTCGGCGGTCGCGTGCGTGTCCTGGAAGCCCTTGGGGCCCGTACAGGCGTTGGCGCCACCGGAGTTGAGGACGACGGCGGTCAGCTCGCCGGTCTTGAGGACCTGCTCCGACCACAGCACCGGCGCGGCCTTGACGCGGTTGGAGGTGAAGACGCCCGCGGCGGCGCGGCGCGGCCCGGTGTTGACCACGAGGGCCAGGTCCGGGTTGCCGTTCTCCTTGATCCCGGCGGCGACGCCCGCCGCCGTGAACCCCTTGGCTGCCGTGACGCTCACGGTGCGACTCCGATCGTGGAAAGTCCCGTGTCCTCGGGGAACCCGAGGGCGATGTTCATGCTCTGGACGGCACCGCCGGCGGTGCCCTTGGTCAGGTTGTCGATGGCGCTGACGACGATGATGCGCCCCGCGGCCTCGTCGTACGCGACCTGCACCTGAACGGCGTTGGAACCGTACACGGACGCCGTGGCGGGCCAGCGGTCCTCGGGCAGCAGGTGCACGAAGGGCTCGTCGGCGAAGGCCTTGTCGTAGGCGGCGCGGACCGACTCGGCGGTGACGCCGTCCTTCGCCTTGGCGCTGCATGTGGCGAGGATGCCGCGGGGCATCGGCGCGAGGGTCGGCGTGAAGGAGACGGAGACCCGTTCCCCGGCGGCCCCGCTGAGGTTCTGGATCATCTCGGGGGTGTGCCGGTGGCCGCCGCCGACGCCGTACGGCGTCATGGAGCCCATGACCTCGCTGCCCAGCAGATGCGGTTTGGGCGCCTTGCCCGCGCCGGAGGTGCCGGAGGCGGCGACGATCACGGCCTCCGCCTCGGCGAGCCCGGCGGCGTACGCCGGGAACAGCGCGAGGGAGACGGCGGTGGGGTAGCAACCGGGGACCGCGATGCGCTTGGACCCCTCCAGCGCGGCGCGGCCGCCCGGCAGTTCGGGAAGACCGTAGGGCCAGGTGCCGGCGTGCGGGGAGCCGTAGAACCGCTCCCAGTCGGCCGGGTCCTTCAGCCGGAAGTCGGCGCCCATGTCGACGACGAGGACGTCCGGGCCGAGCTGCTCGGCGACGGCGGCGGACTGCCCGTGCGGGAGGGCGAGGAAGACGACGTCGTGTCCGGCGAGGGCCTCGGCGGTGGTCTCCTGGAGCACCCGGTCGGCGAGCGGCAACAGGTGCGGCTGGAGCGCGCCCAGCTTCTGCCCCGCGTTGGTGTTGCCGGTCAGGGCGCCGATCTCGATCTCGGGGTGCGAGAGCAGCAGGCGCAGCACCTCGCCGCCCGCATACCCGCTCGCTCCGGCCACTGCCGCACGTACCGCCATGGAATCCTCCTCCTGCAATGGCATGACTATACGTTTCGCTGCACGTTTATGCAATCTATCCACAGGGCGGGACCCCCGGCGATCGATGCCCATCCGGACCCCCGGGTAACCACGCGGGACGCGGGCCACACGGGCCGGCGGCCGCATCCGGTCCGCATACGCGCGGGTGGGACCGGTCGACTGCCTCCGGTCCCACCCTGGGCGCTTCGGTCGTGCCGGCCCCTTACTTCTTCTGTTTGATCCGCAGGAAGGTGATCGAGTTCGCCGGGAAGGTGTAGTCGAACCGGTCGGCGACGCCGGTGAAGGTGGAGGTCACCGGGGTGACCGGGGTCTGCGTCTCGGTGTTGACCGCGTCGGGGGCCGCGGCCAGCGTGGTCACCTGGGCCTTGGAGGAGACGCGGGCGCCGCCGAGGTCGATCTTCGTGCGGGCGTCCGCGGCCTGGGCGTTGACGACCTTGACGATCAGGTCGCCGGTCTTCTGGTCCTCGGTGACGACCTGGCGGAACGGCTCGGCCGGCTTGTCGTCGGTGAAGCTGCCCCACTCCTGGCCGTCGAGGTAGAGGGTGACATGGCGGCCCCGCACCTTGATGTCGATGTCGTAGGCGCGACCCGTCTCGATGGTCCCCGCCTTGGAGATCAGCGTCGACTTGCCGCCGTCCACGGCCTGCTCGACGGCGCTCTGGGTGTTGTTCCAGCCGCCGAGGTTCCACCAGTAGTAGTTGCCGGTGTCCTTCACGCCGAAGGCGACGAGGAAGCCCTCCTTGCCGGACTTCTTGGTGGCCTTCGTATGCAGGTCGTAGTCGTGCCAGGCGACGTCGCCGGCCGAGACCATGGTGTTCTCGGCGGCGGCGTCCGTCTGGACGTACTGCCCGTCGGTCAGGGTCCAACTGCCGCGGCCGGTGTGGGTCCAGCGGGAGGCGTCACCGGAGAAGTCGTCGGCGAGCAGCGTCGCGCCGTCCGCGCCGGTCACCTTGACGTCGTCGTACGCCGCGCTGGTGGCCCAGGTCGACAGGCCGACGGCCCCGGTGATGGGGCCCTGGAGCGAGGGCGTGCCGCTGGCGGCGGAGGGGACGACGCGGTCGCCGACGTTGGTCATGAACAGCTTCTGGACCTCGTAGTTGGCCGAGTTCCAGGAGGCGTGGTTGTTGAACCACACCATGTCCGGGCTCCACTGCACGTAGTCCTCGTTGGCGAACAGCGGTGCGTAGGAGGCGAGTTTCACGATGTCCGCGTTGCGTTCCAGGCCGGTCATGAAGGCTGCTTCGGCGAGGCCGTTCTTGAAGGCGTTGCCCCAGGAGGCGTACTCGCCGAGGAAGACCTTGGGGCCGCGGCGGTCGTAGGAGTCGTAGCGGTCGTTGTTCTGGAGGAACCACTGCGGGCTGTTGTAGTAGTGCTCGTCGACCATGTCGACCTTGGCTTCGCGGTTGAGCTGCCAGGCCTTGTCGAAGGTCGAACCGGCGTCGTCGGGACCGGAGTTGGAGACGACGGTGATGTCCGGGTACCGGGCCTCGATCGCGGTGCGGAACTGCTGGAAGCGCTGGAAGAACTCGACCGGGAGGTTCTCCTCGTTGCCCACGCCGAGGTGGGTGAGGTGGAAGGGCTTGGGGTGGCCCATGTCGGCGCGCACCTTGCCCCAGGTGGAGGTCGCGGGGCCGTTGGCGAACTCGATGAGGTCCAGGGTGTCCTGGATGTGGCGCTTGAGCAGCGCGTCGTCGTCGACGGCCTTGTTCTGGCCGCAGCCGGTCACCAGGGCCGGCACGACGGGCAGCGGCATGGCGCCGATGTCCTCGGCGAAGCGGAAGTACTCGTAGTAGCCGAGTCCGTAACTCTGGTTGTAGCCCCAGAAGTTGGAGTTGGTGGCGCGCTC
Source organism: Streptomyces sp. NPDC002328 (assembly GCF_042890065.1). NCBI lineage: Bacteria > Bacillati > Actinomycetota > Actinomycetes > Kitasatosporales > Streptomycetaceae > Streptomyces > Streptomyces sp. NPDC002328. The sequence continues at coordinate 130,122 of NZ_JBIARQ010000007.1, forward strand.
CTCGACCGGGCCGACGGTGTCCTTCCACTGGTAGGCGCGGGCGCGCTGCCAGCCGGAGGCCTCGCTGTAGTCCTGCATGGAACCGGTGTTGACCAGGCAGCCGCCGGGGAAGCGCAGGAAGCCGGGCTTCAGGGCGGCGACCTTCTCGGCGAGGTCCTTGCGCAGGCCGTTGGGCTGGCGCTTGTAGGTGTCACGCGGGAACAGCGACACCATGTCCAGGGCCGCCGCGCCGTCGGAGGCGACGGTGAGCCGGCCGGTACTGCTGGTGCGGGCGGCGGTGAAGGAGGCCTCGTACCGGGCCCAGCCGCCGTCGCGCACGGTGACCCGGCGGGCGGTGGCGAGGGCGCCGTCGGCGTCCTGGAGCGAGACGGTCAGCCGGGTGCCCCTCGCGGCGCGGGCCCAGACCGAGAACGCGTACTTCTGGCCCTGCTCGACATGGACGCCGGTGTTGTAGCCGGCGTCGGTGACGGACGAACCGGCCGCCAGGGAAAGGTAGTTGCGGTTGCGTTCGTTGAGGCGGCCGGCGTCGTTCACGACCTGGGCCGCGCCGTCGACCGTCCAGGAGGTGAGCGGGGTGTAGGAGCGGTTGTCGACGGTGGAGTACTCGAAGGAGCGGTTCTGCACGAGTTCGGCGTACAGACCGCCGTCGGCGGCGCGGTTGATGTCCTCGAAGAAGACGCCGTACATCGTGTCGTCGATCTTCGCGCCCTGGGCGGTGGGATCGACGGTGATCGTGTAGTCGGTGACGGCCTCGGCGTGTGCGGGGGCGGGCAGGAGGGCGGTCGCCGTCAGGAGGGCGGTGGCGGTGAGACCGGTTCTCCAGCGGGTGGAGTGGGTGCTGCGGGTGGGGGTGGTGCTGCGTGACATGGATACTCCGCGGCTCAGACCTTGACGTTCGAAATATCGGACATTGATCAGCACTTCGAACGGCAAGATAGAGAGGGTGCCCCAGGGCGTCAATGGGTCCACCGCAACGGATGTGAGGGGGGTGAACGCCCATGGGCGAGTTCTGGCCAGTCCCCGATGCGCTGGCCCATCTGGCCGGACGCTGGCGCACCGAGCGATCCGTAAGGGATCTCGCGAGCGGCGACACCGGCGTCTTCACCGGCACGACCGCCTTCCGACCACTGGACGGCGGCGGGATGCTGCACGAGGAGTCCGGGACCTTCACCTGGCAGGGCGTGCCGCGCCCCGCCGAGCGGACCCTGCGCTTCCTGCCGGGGCCCGCCCCCGGCACGGCGGACGTCCGCTTCGCCGACGGCCGCCCCTTCCATCTCCTGGATCTGACGACCGGACGGCACACGGCCGACCATCCCTGTTCCGCCGACCTCTACCGCGGCGAGTTCACGGTCGCGGACGCCGACCGCTGGCGCACGGTGTGGCGGGTGCGCGGCCCGGCCAAAGACCTGCTGCTGACGACGGACTACGTGCGCGAGGGCTGAGGCGACGCCGACGTCCCGTCGAAGCGCAGGTTCCAGCGCCCGTCGCGGCCGGTGACGGTGGTCGTCGACAGCGGACGCACGTCGATGTTCCAGTACGACGCCGGCGGCGCCTTCAGCGCGTACACCAGGGCGGCCCGGATCACGCTCGGCTCGGCCACGGCGACGATCCGGCAGCCGTCCTCCACCGGCCGGGTGTCGAGCCAGCCGCCCACCCGGTAGATGAACGCGAGCAGCGACTCACCGCCGTGCGGCGCGGACCGCGGATCGGCCAGCCAGGCGTCCACGGCCTGCGGCTCCCGGGCCATCGCCTCGCCCAGGGTGAAGCCGCGCCACCGGCCCATGTCGCAGTCGCGCAGGGCGAGTTGGACGAGCGGGGCATAGCCGAGGGCGTCTCCGGTGGCGCGGCTGCGCGGGGTCGGCGAGCAGTAGCGCAGCTCGGCCGCCGCGAGCGGCAGCAGCTCGCCCACCACGCGCTGCACCTCGTCCCAGGCCGCGTGGTCCAGCGGCCGGTCGTCCTCGAAACGCTCCGCCAGCTGCGGGGTGTTGCGCGCGGCGGCGACGAACGTGACCCGGAGTGCCATGCGGTGATGGTGGAACCAGCAAGTAGGCAGGTCAAGGGGTGTCGGCCGAGAACTTCTCGGACCCCGCGCCGTCCACCGGCCGGCCGCCGACCAGTCACGCGGGCAACGTCACTGGTCAGTACACCTGATCGCAGGCCGCCCGCAGCCGTCGTACCCCCTCGGTGATCTCCTCCGTTCCCGCCACCGCCGCGAAGCTGAGGCGGACGTGTGCGGCGGGGGGCTCGGCGCTGAAGTAGGGGCGGCCGGGGGCGAGGGCGACGCCCTGGCGCAGGGCGGCGGACGTGAACGCCGTCTCTCCCCCGGGGCCGCAGGCCTCGGAGGCGACCCCCGCGCCGTCGGGGAGCCGGAGCCAGAGGTGGTAGCCGCCGGACGGGACGTGCGGCAGGGACAGTTCGGGCAGGCGCAGCGCCAGAGCGGCCGTCATCGTGTCGCGCCGGGTCTTCAACTCGGCGGCGATCGACCGCAGATGGCGTGGCCAGGCCGGTGAGCCGACGAGTTCGAGGGCGGCCTCCTGGAGCGGACGGGGCACGAAGAAGGTGTCCACGACCTGGATGGCGCGCAGCCGTTCCAGGGCCGGGCCGCGGGCGGCCAGCGCGCTGACCCGGAAGCTGGGCGAGGTCGCCTTGGTGAGCGAGCCGACGTGGACGACGACGCCGTCCGGGTCGTCGGCGGCCAGCGGGCGGGGCAGCGGCCCGGCGTCCTCGTGCGCGAGCCGCCGGACGAAGTCGTCCTCGACGACGAACGCGCCCGCCTCCCGCGCGATGCGCAGCACCTCGCCGCGCCGGTCGGGGGCGAGGACCGCGCCGGTGGGGTTCTGGAACAGCGGCTGGCAGACGAAGACCCGGGCGCCGGTCGCGCGGAAGGCGTCCGCGAGCAGCCGCGGTCTGACGCCGTCCCGGTCGACGGGGACGGGGACCGGCCGCAGCCCGGCGGAGCGGGCGATCGCCAGCATGCCGGGGTAGGTCGGCGACTCGACGAGCACGGGCGCGCCGGGCGGGGCCAGTGCGCGCAGGGCGGTGGTGAGCGCCGCCTGGCCGCCGGCGGCGACCAGCACCTCGGCCGCGGTGACCGTCCCGCCGATGGTGCGGGCGAACCACTCGCGCAGTTCCGGCAGCCCCTCCATGGGCGGTCGCCCCCAGGCGCCGGGGCGTCGTCCGGCCCGGGCCAGGGCCGCGGACATGGCGCGTTCCGGCTGCAAGGAGGGATGCAGATAGCCGCCGTTGAACTCGATCACCCCGGGCGGCGGGGCGGCGAGCGAGACGGTGACGCCGGAGGCGTCCACCGAGCGCGGCACCAGGTCGGCGGCGCCGTCCGCGCTGAGCGCGACCTCCTGCCAGGAGGTGTCGCCGGCGGGTGCGGCGGCCGTGCGCGGCGGCCGGGCCCGGAAGGCGCCGGCGCCGGGGCGGGTCACCACGAGCCCCTCGGCGGTGAGTTGGGCGAGGGCGCGCGAGACGGTCACCGGGCTCACCCGGAAGCGTTCGACGAGGGCACGACTCGACGGGAGCTTTCCACCGGGAGAGTAGCGGTCCAGTTCCTGCCGCAGCTGATCGGCCAGCTCAGTCACACTGCTACGCTCATGCATGAAGACTCAGAGTAGCGCTACCGCCCTTCCGACGATAGCGGTCACCACCCCTCGTCCTCGCGGGAGCGGCTTCGGCACCCTCCAGGCCGCTCTCGGGGTGGTCGCCTTCTCCCTGACCTTCCCGGCGACCGCCTGGGGGCTGGAGGGCTTCGGCCCGTGGACGCTGGTCGCCGTGCGCAGCGTCCTCGCCGCGCTGATCGCGGGCGGCTGTCTGCTCGCGTTGCGGATACCGCTGCCGGCCCGGCGTCACCGGCCGGGGCTCGCGGTCGTCGCCGCCGGGGTCGTCGTCGGGTTCCCGCTGCTCACCACGCTCGCCCTGCGGACCTCGACCACCGCGCACGCGGCCGTCGTGGTCGGGCTGCTGCCGCTGACCACCGCGCTCTTCTCCGCCCTGCGGGTCGGCTCGCGCCCGTCCCGTACCTTCTGGGCGGCGGCGCTGGCCGGGGCGTGCGCGGTGGGGGCGTTCACGGTGCAGCAGAGCGGCGGCGCGCTCACGACGGCCGACCTTTATCTGTTCGGGGCGCTGCTGGTGTGCGCGGCCGGCTACACCGAGGGCGGGCGGCTGGCCCGAACCATGCCGGGCTGGCAGGTCATCGGCTGGGCGCTGGTGCTGTGTCTGCCGCTCACCGCGCCGGCCGCCGCCGTGGCCCTCTCCTACGAGCCGGTCCAGCTGACGGCGCACAGTGCGGCCGGGCTGCTGTGGGTCGCGGTGGGCTCGCAGTTCCTCGGTCTGGTCGTCTGGTACCGGGGCATGGCGGCCGTCGGGATTCCCAAGGCCAGCCAGTTGCAGTTGGCGCAGCCCCTGCTCACACTGGTGTGGTCGGTGCTGCTCCTGGGCGAACAGCTGACGCCGGCCGCCCCGCTGACGGCCGCGGCGGTCCTGGTCTGCATCGCCGTCACCCAGCGGGCGCGCGGCTGAAGGGCGTGCTCGCGCCGAAGTGCTCCCCCCGCACGGTGAGGAGGCCCCTAGATGCGTGCAACCACGGGCGACCAGCTGATCCAGCACGGCAGAGTGGTCGGCCAACACGACAAGGTCGGCGAGATCGTCGAAGTGCTGGGCCAGGAGGGCAACCCCCCGTACCGCGTCCGTTTCGAGGACGGGCACGAGGGTCTGTGCTCGCCCGGACCGGACACCGAGATCCGCCACCGGACACAGGGCCAGGGAACGACGGTACGACCGTAGGTCAGCGCGGGGGCTTCGCCGGCTGCCCGTAGTGGTCGGCGATCACCCGCGCCATGGCCCCGATCCGGTCCGTCCGCACGTCCTTGGCGGCGAAGTACACATGCCCGCGGACCTCGGGACGGTTCCCGGCGAGGGCGAGGTGCCGGGACAGCTCGGCCGGGTTCTGCCAGGCTGCCGACTGCGCCGGATCCCCCGCCCGGTACAGCGCCTCCCCGATGTAGAGCCGGGTCCGGCTGCCCCGCGCCACCTCCGCCCACCAGGGCACGAGTTTCGCGTAGTCGGCGGCGGAGAAGCCGACGTGCCAGTACAGCTGCGGCACGATGTAGTCGATCCAGCCCTCGCGCACCCACTTGCGGGTGTCGGCGTGGACGGCGTCGTACGACTGGAGCGCGGTCGTGTCCGAGCCGCGGGAGTCGGTGGCGGCGTTGCGCCACACGCCGAAGGGACTGACGCCGAACTGGGTGCCGGGGCGGGCGGCCTTGATCCGGGCCGCCGTCTCGCGCACCAGCCGGTCGATGTTGTCGCGCCGCCAGGCGGCCCGGCTGGGGAAGGCCGCGCCGTGGCGGTCGTAGGCGGCGGCGTCGTCGAAGGTCTGGCCGGCCACCGGGTACGGGTAGAAGTAGTCGTCGAAGTGGACGGCGTCCACCGGGTACTTCTTCACCGCGTCGAGCATCGCGTCCTGCACGAAGGCGCGGACCTCCGGCAGACCCGGGTTGTAGTAGAGCTTCCCGCCGTACGGCACCACCCAGTCGGGGTGCTTGCGCGCGGGATGGGAGGCGACCAGCCGGGCGGGGTCGGTGTGGGTGGCGACCCGGTACGGGTTGAACCAGGCGTGCAGTTCGAGGCCGCGGGCGTGGGCCTCCTTCACGGCGGTGCCCAGCGGATCCCAGCCGGGCGCCTTGCCCTGCACGCCGGTGAGGACCTGCGACCACGGCTCGTACGGCGAGGGCCACAGCGCGTCCGCCGTGGGCCGCACCTGGAACATCACGGTGTTGAGGCGGTTGCGGACCGCCAGGTCCAGCCAGCCGATCAGCTCGGCGCGCTGCTGGGCGGCGGTCAGCCCGGTGCGGGAGGGCCAGTCGCGGTTGCCGACGGTCGCGAGCCACATGCCCCGCATCTCCGCCGTCGCCCGGCCGCCGCCGACCGCACCTTCGCCTGCGCCGCCGACTGCGCCGCCGCCCGTACCGCTGCCGACCGCCCCGCCGCCCTCACCGGGTCCGGAGGGCCGCCGCACGGTCGCGGACGCCCCGGTCGTCGTGAAGGCGGAGCCCGCCGCGAACGCGGCCAGCGCGAACGCCCGCCGAGTCAGTCGCCCCATCGCGCACTTCCCCACACACTCCGTGGATCCGTGCGGTCACGGATCGTCCACCGCGCACAGCATGCCCCCACCCCGGCGATCGATCATCGATACTTGCTAGTAACGTGCACGATCGGAGCAGAGCCGTCGAAGACCCGGCGGTTCTTCCCCAGCCATCCAGTCAGCGCATCGAGTCTGCGCGGGAAAGGGACGATGTGACAGGCATCCCAGCGGGAGACATCTCACGCGTCGGAGTGGTGGGCTGCGGCCAGATGGGGGCGGGCATCGCCGAGGTCTGCGCACGCGCCGGACTCGACGTCATGGTCGCCGAGACCACCGGTGAGGCCCTGGAGATCGGCCGCACCCGGCTGTACAACTCCCTGGCCAAGGCCGCCGACCGCGGCAAGATCAGCGCGGAGGAGCGGGACGCCACGCAGGCGCGCCTGGGCTTCACCACGGACCTCGGCGAGTTCGCCGACCGTGACCTCGTGATCGAGGCCGTGGTCGAGAACGAGCAGGTCAAGACCGAGATCTTCCAGGTGCTGGACCAGGTCGTGACGCGTCCGGACGCGATCCTGGCCTCCAACACCTCCTCCATCCCGCTGGTGAAGCTGGCGGTCGCCACCTCCCGGCCCGACCACGTCGTCGGCATCCACTTCTTCAACCCGGCCCCGGTGCAGCAGCTCGTCGAGCTGATCCCGGCGCTGACCACCTCCGAGGGCACGCTCGGGCGGGCGCAGCTGTTCGCCGAGAAGCTGTTGGGCAAGCACTCCATCCGCGCCCAGGACCGCTCCGGCTTCGTCGTCAACGCGCTGCTGATCCCTTACCTGCTCTCCGCAATCCGGATGTTCGAGACGGGCATCGCGAGCCGCGAGGACATCGACAACGGCATGGAGATGGGCTGCGCCCACCCGATGGGCCCGCTGAAGCTGTCCGACCTGATCGGCCTGGACACGGTCGCCTCGGTCGCGCAGAGCATGTACGAGGAGTACAAGGAGCCGCTGTACGCCGCTCCCCCGCTGCTCCAGCGCATGGTGGACGCCGGCCGGCTGGGCCGCAAGACGGGCTCGGGCTTCTACACGTACGCCTGACAGCCCCCGCGTTCTCACCTTCACCGCGTCCCGTTCGGGCCCGGCGTTCCCCCTGTGGAGCGCCGGGCCCGCGGCGTTCACACGGCGTGTGCGCGTCGGGCCCGCATATGCCGCGCGCACACTCTCCCCTCCGGCCCGCCGGGCGGGTTGACTCATCATGCGCATGCAAGGGATGTGAGACGACTACGGAAAGGAGCGGACACGTGACCGTCGACCCCGAGCATCCCGTCGTCCATGGAGAACTCGCCGAATTACGCCGTCGGCTCGACGTGGCCTACGCCCGCGTCGAGGGCGGCCTGGCCCTGCTGACGCACCGCACCGAGGAGACCGCCAAGGAGGCCGACGAACTGAGCGCCCGGGTCAGCACGTTGGAACACGCGCGCTGGCCGCTGCCGTCGATCGCGGTGGTCACGGCCGTCGGCGCGCTCGTCGTGACCGTGTGGCAGGCGTTCGGGCGGTAGCGCCGGCAGGGCGCGGCGGGGGGATCAACCGAGCCTGTGGTGCAGCAGCATCAGTGCGGCCGCCATGTTGGCGGCCGGGACCTCCCCCCGGGCGACCAGGTCGGGTACGAGCTTCAGGGGCACCCACTCCCGGCGGTCCGACTCGAAGTCGTCCACGGGGTGTCCGGCGTACTCGCCCCGGTCCGACCAGTAGATGTGGTGGACCGCGTCGGTGAGGCCGTTGGACGGCTCCACGCTCATGAGGTGGTTCAGGGGCCCCGGTCGCCAGCCGGTCTCCTCCTCCAGTTCCCGGGCCGCCGCGCGGGCGACGTCCTCCCCGTCCTCCACGACGCCCGCGGCGAGTTCGTAGCCCCAGCTGTCGGTGATGAAGCGGTGCCGCCAGAGCAGCAGGACCTCGTTGGTCTCGTTGACGATCGTGGCCACGGCGACCGGCCGCAGCCGTATGAGGAAGTGGTCGAGGTGCCGGCCGTCCGGCAGCTCCACATCGGCCAGGTTGACGCTGAACCAGCGGTTTTCATACACAGTTCGTTCGTTCTGTTTCGTCCACTGCACGGTTCTGCCACCTTCCGTCGAGTAAGGGGCAATATCGCAGCAGGGACTGTGGCTCGCCGGTGCCCGGCGCTCAGGCTGGGGCGGTATCCGGACGGTCTCGGAAGGGCCGGCTACAGCGGTACGCGCAGGGCTCCGTCGATGAGTTCGGCCGCCTCGGCCGTGCCCACGCAGCCGCTGCGCACGAGGTGTTCGCGCACCGCCCGGAGTCTGTCGCGCAGCCGCTGGGACTCCATCCCCCGGGCCTGTTCGGCCATTTCCACGGCGATGGCCACCGCCTTGTCGGCATTGCCCTGGCGCAGTTCGATCGTGCTGAGCATGGCCAGCCGGTGCACCCGGCCCCGGTCGTGGGCCGGGGTGCCGACCGCCGCCGTGGCGTGCTCCGCGGCGGCCGTGAGGTCGCCGAGGCTCAACAGGGCCTCCGCCACCTGCACGTTGACCAGACCCGGCTGGACATAGCCGGTCTCGTCGGGTTCGCGCCCCCGCAGGATGCGTTCGGCGGCCGTCTCGGCACGCCGGATGCACGACAGGGCGCTGGTGCCGTCGCCGAGGTGCGCGTACGCCTTCGCCTGCATCGCGTACAGGTCGGAGGCGAGCGCGGGGGTGATGTGCTTGCCGGCGGTGCGCAGCGCGGCCTCCGCGAAGGCGACGGCCTGCCGGTGCTCCCGCATGAACAGCGCCTGGTTGACCAGCAGCGCGATCACATACGCGCCGAGCCCCCGGTCGCCGCTCGCCTTGGCGAGGCGCAGCGCCTGGTGGAAGTAGCGCTGCGCGAGACCGTGCGCGTCCGAGTCGTACGCGCAGATGCCGGCGATCGCCACCAACCCGCCCGTGGCGCGGTGCAGTTGACGGCCGGTGGCGTCGGTGTAGCCGCCGCGCAGCAGCGGGGCCGCCTCCGCGTTCAGGAAACCGACGATACGGCTGCGCGTCGCCACGCCGCCCGTCTTGCGGTACATCTGCTCGTAGTGGGCGCGGGCGGCGCGCAGCATCTCGATGTCGGCGGGCGTCACCCGGTGCCGGCCGCCGCGCGAGACGTCGACGTCCTCGGGCGGGTTCTCCCACTCCCACACCGGCATCACGGCGGGCGTGCCGGTGACGGCGGGGGCGCCCAGGATATGAGGGCGCTGCTGCTCGTCGGAGCGCCACAGGGCGGTGGCCCGCTCGACGAACCCGGACAGCGAGGCGCCGTGCGGGGTGGCGGGCTCGCCGGGGACGCCGAGGCCGATGTCGTCGAGTGTGACGGGGCGTTGCAGCCGGGCGGCGAGCACCTCGCAGATCAGGTCGGGGACCTGACCGCGCGGCCGCTGCCCTTTCAGCCACCGTGCGACGGCCGTGTGCTCGTAGCGCAGGGCGAGCCCCCGTGACCGTCCCGCCTGGTTGACGTGGGCGGCCAGGCCCGCGTGCGAGATCCCCGCCTCGTCCAGGATCGCGTCGAGCAGTGTGTTGGGCTGCATGGGTGCCCCCGGTGGCTCGGTGCCGCCAGAGTAGTGGCTCCGCCTTCACACGGGGTGTGAACCGAGTGCGCGCACCCGAACCGTGTGCGCGCTGTCGCGGAGCGTGCACAGCCTGTTGACTGAAATGCCTCGCAAGAGGTTCGCCGGGCCGTCGGCTCCCCCTCGAAAAGCGACGGCCCGGCGGTTCGCTCCGCGGGAGTGGCCGGGGGGTGCGTTGCTACTCCGGGTGCGTTGTCGGGCGCGGGTTCGTTGTGGCTGGTCGCGCCCACGCGGCGGAGCCGCATATGTCACAGCCCCGCGCCCCTACGGGGCGGGTCGCCGCTGGGGGCTGGGGCGCAGCCCCTTGCCCCCAGGGGCGCGGGGAACTGCGCGACCAGCCACGATCCAGCGGCAGCCGGCGACGGACATCAGCCCCGCAGGACCGCCCCCGTCCGCGCGCCCGCCAGGGCGACCGCAGCATCCCGCGCGGCCGACGCCTCGTCGACCGTCAGCGTCCGGTCCCCCGCGCGGAAGCGCAGCGCGTAGGCCAGCGACTTGCGCCCCTCGCCCAGCTGCTCCTCGTTCTCGTACACGTCGAACAGCCGGATGCCCTCCAGCAGTTCGCCCGCGCCCTCGCGCAGCGCGGACTCGACGTCCGCGTGCGGGACGAACTTGTCGACGACGAGGGCGACGTCCTGCGTGGCGACGGGGAACGTGGAGATGCTCGGCGCCCGGGGCGTGTCGTCGCCGACCTGCTCCACGGCGTCGAGGTCCAGCTCCATCGCGCAGGTGCGGGCGGGCAGGCCCAGGGCCTTCAGGACCCGCGGGTGCAGTTCGCCCGCGTGTCCGACGACCCGCTCCGCGCCGTCGACGACGACGGCCAGCTCGGCGCACCGGCCCGGGTGCCACGGCCCGTACTGGCCGCTGCGGACGATGAGTTCGGCGCCGGCCTCACGGGCGACCGTCCGGGCCGCCTCGACGGCGTCGGCCCAGTCGGCCGGGCGGCCCCGGCCCCACCAGCCGGCCTGCTCGCGGGCGCCCGCGAGGACGACGGCGACATGGCGCGGCTGGACGGGCAGGGCGGCGTCGAGCGAGGCGAGCTGCTCGTCGGTCGGACGCCGGTCGACCGGCAGATGACCGGCGGCGCGGCGCTCCTCGCGGGGGAGGAAGACCAGCCCGGTCTCGAACAGCGCGAGGTCGTGCGAGCCCCGGCCGTCGTTGCGCCGCAGCGCGGCCAGCAGGCCGGGCAGCAGCGAGGTGCGCAGCGCCGGCTCCTCGTCGTTGAGCGGGTTGACCAGCTTGACGACGCGGCGCGCCGGGTCGTCGGCGGCCAGGCCGAGCTGGTCGAAGACGCCCTCGCCGATGAACGGGTAATTCGGCGACTCGACGTACCCGGCGCCGGCCAGGGCGCGGCCGACGCGGCGGTGCAGCCGCTGCCGGGAGGTGAGCCCGCGGCCCGCCGGGGGCTTGGGCAGCGTGGAGGGCAGGTTCTCGTAGCCCTCCAGCCGGATGACCTCCTCGGCGAGGTCGTTGGCCTCGGCGAGGTCGGGACGCCAGGACGGCACGGTGACGATCAGCTCGTCCTGCCCGTACACGTCGCAGCCGATCTCCTGGAGCCGGCGGACGACGGTCTCCCGGCCGTAGACGACGCCCGCGACCTTGTCCGGGTGGTCGGCCGGAGCGGTGATGGTGTGCGGCGCGGACGGCGCGGCGATCTGGGTGACGCCGGCCTCGGCGGTGCCGCCCGCGAGCAGCACGAGGAGGTCGACCGTGCGCTGCGCGGCGGCGGCCGCGGCCTGCGGGTCGACGCCGCGCTCGAAGCGCCGGGACGCCTCGGAGGACAGCTTGTGACGGCGGGCCGTACGGGCGACGGTGACCGCGTCGAAGTGTGCGGCCTCGATGACGACGTCGGTGGTGCCGCCGTCCATGGGGGTCCCCCCGGTCGAGTCCGTTCGAGACTGGGGGAGGTCCGCGATCTCGGTGTCGGCGCCGCCCATGACGCCGGCGAGGCCGATCGGGCCGCGCTCGTCGGTGATCACCAGGTCCTCGGCGTGCAGGGTGCGGGTCACGCCGTCGAGGGTGGCGATCTTCTCGCCCTCCTGGGCCCGGCGCACGCCGATCGTCCCCCGGACGAGGGAGCGGTCGTAGGCGTGCAGGGGCTGGCCCAGCTCCATCATCACGTAGTTGGTGACGTCGACGGCGAGCGAGATCGGGCGCATGCCGACCTTCTGGAGCCGGCGGCGCAGCCAGATCGGGGAGCGCGCCTCGGGGCTCAGACCGGTGACGGTGCGGGCGGTGAAGCGGTCGCAGCCGACCGGTTCGGAGACCTGGACGGGGTAGCCGAAGGCGTTCGGTCCCGGCACGTCGATGAGGGCGGGGTCGCGCAGCGGCAGGCCGTAGGCGATCGCGGTCTCGCGGGCGACCCCGCGCAGGGACAGGCAGTCGCCGCGGTTGGCGGTGACGGCGATGTCCAGGACCTCGTCGACCAGTTCCAGCAGCTCGATCGCGTCCTTGCCGACCTCGGTCTCCGGCGGCAGCACGATGATGCCGTGGGCACCGTCGTCGCCCATGCCCAGCTCGTCGCTGGAGCAGATCATGCCGTGGGAGGTCTTGCCGTACGTCTTGCGCGCGGCGATCGAGAAGCCGCCCGGCAGGGTGGCGCCGGGGAGGACGACCACGACCTTGTCGCCCACGGCGAAGTTGCGGGCGCCGCAGACGATCTCCTGCGGCTCACCCGTGCCGTTGGCCTGGCCGACGTCGACGGTGCAGAAGCGGATCGGCTTCTTGAAGCCCTCCAGCTCCTCGATGGTCAGCACCTGGCCGACGACGAGCGGACCCTTGAGGTCGGCGCCGAGGTGCTCGACGGTCTCGACCTCCAGACCGGCCGAAATGAGCTTGGCCTGGACGTCACGGCCGGTCTCGGTGGCCGGCAGGTCGACGTACTCCCGCAGCCAAGAAAGCGGGACCCGCATCAGATCTCCATCCCGAACGGCCGGGTGAACCGGACGTCACCCTCGACCATGTCTCGCATGTCTTCGACGTTGTGGCGGAACATCAGCATCCGCTCGATGCCGAACCCGAAGGCGAACCCGCTGTACTTCTCGGGGTCGACGCCGCAGGCGGTCAGCACCTTGGGGTTGACCATGCCGCAGCCGCCGAGCTCGATCCAGCCCTCGGAGGAGCAGGTGCGACAGGGGCGGTCGGGGTTGCCGACGGACTCGCCGCGGCAGACGTAGCACACCATGTCCATCTCGGCGGACGGCTCGGTGAAGGGGAAGAAGTTCGGCCGCAGCCGGGTCTTCATGCCCTCGCCGAACAGCGCCTGGACCATGTGGTCGAGGGTGCCCTTGAGGTCGGCCATGGTGAGGCCCTCGTCCACGGCGAGCAGCTCGACCTGGCGGAAGACGGGGGTGTGGGTGGCGTCCAGCTCGTCGGTGCGGTAGACCACGCCGGGGCAGATCACGTACACCGGCAGCTCGCGCTCCATCAGGGAGCGGATCTGCACGGGCGAGGTGTGGGTGCGCAGCACGACGCCGGACTCGGCGCCGCCCTGCGGGCCCTGCACGAAGAACGTGTCGGCCTCGCCGCGGGCCGGGTGGTCCGGGCCGATGTTGAGGGCGTCGAAGTTGAACCACTCGGCCTCGGCCTGCGGGCCCTCGGCGACCTCGTAGCCCATGGCCACGAAGACGTCCTCGATGCGCTCGGAGAGCGTGGTGAGCGGGTGGCGGGCGCCGGCCGGGACGCGGTCGTGGGGCAGCGTGACGTCCACGGCCTCCTCGACCAGCACGCGCGCGTCGCGCTCGTCCTCCAGCTCGGCCTGGCGGCCCGCGAGGGCCTTGTTCACCGCTCCGCGGGCCTGGCCGACGAGCTTGCCGGCGGCGGCCTTCGCGTGCGGGGGCAGCGCGCCGATCTCGCGGTTGGCGAGGGCCAGCGGGGAGGCGCCGCCGGTGTGGGCGACCTTGGCCTCCTGGAGCGCGTCGAGGGAGTCCGCGGCGGCGAAGGCGGCGAGCGCCTCGTCCCGCATGCGCTCGATCTCTTCCGGTTTCAACGCCTCGACCTCGACAGGGTCGTACGACTTATTCGGTGCCGACATCTCTTCCCGTGCTTCCGGTTGGCTGGCTGAAGGTCCCCGTCACCGACTCACGCAGAGGTCAGAGGGCCGTCCATGGGACACAAAGGTGCCAAAGGCCGAGTCTAACGGGGTGGAGGTGGACGGATGCGCCCGCGGGCTGCCCGGCCGGCTCTCAGGTGAGATACGCCGGGGTGCTCACGGGCAACGTAAATCGGAACTCCGCGCCGCCGCCTTGGGCGCGGCCGACCGTGATGGCTCCGCCGTGGGCTTCGACGATGCCCTTGACGATGTACAGCCCGAGGCCCGTCCCGCCGCGCTTGCTGCCCCGCCAGAAGCGGGTGAAGACGCGGTTCATGGACTCCTCCGGGATGCCGGCGCCCTCGTCGCTCACGATGACCGATGTGCCGACGTCCTCTCCCTCGCGGGGGGACGGGGCGGGCGTGACGTCAATGGTGACGGTTCCCTCGCCGTGCCGCACCGCATTTTCGATGAGGTTGCTGAGCACCTGGTCGACCTTGTCGGGGTCGGCCCACAGGGCGGGCAGCGGCTGCTCGACGCGCAGCAGGAAGCGGTCGGCGGGCTGGCCGGCGGCCACGTAGGCCTGGATGTGCCGGCCGACGGCGGCGCCCATGTCGACGGGCTGGCGGCGCACCTCCAGCCGGCCCGAGTCGATGCGGGAGATGTCGAGCAGCTCGGCGATGAGCCGGGTGACGCGGTCGGCGTCGGCGTCGACCGTCTCCAGCATCAGCCGTTTCTGGTCGTCGGTGAACCGCGACCACTTGGCGAGGAGGGTGGCGGTGAAGCCCTTCACTGAGGTGAGCGGGGAGCGCAGTTCGTGGGCGACCGTCGCTATCAGCTCGGCGTGGCTGCGCTCGGTGCGGCGGCGCGCCTCGGTGTCGCGCAGGGAGACGACGACGCGGCGGACGGGCCCGGTGGGCTCGCCGCGGACGTAGCGCGCGGAGACGAGCACCTCGCGCCCGCCGGGCAGCAGCAGGTTGCGTTCGGGCTGGCGGGTCCGGGTGGCGAGCCCGCCGTACGGATCGGTCAGCTGCCACCAGCGGCGGCCCTCCAGGTCCTCCAGCGGCAGGGCCTGCTCCAGCCGGCTGCCGAGGGCGTCCTCGGCGGAGACGGCGGTGATGCGTTCGGCGGCGGCGTTGAAGCAGACGACGTGGCCGTGCTCGTCGGCGACGACCAGTCCGTCGGGCAGGTCGTCGGGGTCGACGCCGAGGCCCGCGGCGTCACCGGGCGGGCGGGGCGTGGAGTCGTGCGGCACGGCCCGTGCTTCCCGCGTACTGCTCATGCCGACGCTCATTCCCCGTACCCCACCTCTCAGACGACTGAGGGGCCCCCGAGCTGGTCACCCTACTAGGCCGGTTCGGAGCGGGCCTAGCGGTCGGTGACGGAGCGGCACCCTCCCGGGGCGCGCTGTGCACGGGCCGACGCGTAGAGACATACGGCCGCGGCGGTGGCGAGGTTCAGGCTCTCGGCCTTTCCGTGGATCGGGACGCGGACGACGGCGTCGGCGAGGGCGCGGGTCTCCTCCGGGAGGCCCCAGGCCTCGTTGCCGAACACCCATGCGGTCGGTCCGCCCATGGCGCCCTTGTCGAGTTCCTCGTCGAGGTCGTGCGCGCCGATCCCGTCGGCGGCGAGGATGCGCACCCCGGCGTCCTTGAGCCCGGCCACGGCGCGCTCGACGGGGACGCCCACGGCGACGGGCAGGTGGAAGAGCGAGCCGACGGAGGCCCGTACGGCCTTGGGGTTGTACAGGTCGACGGAGGCGTCGGTGAGGACGACGGCCTCGGCGCCGGCGGCGTCGGCGCAGCGCAGGACGGTGCCGGCGTTGCCGGGGTCGCGGACGTGGGCGAGGACGGCGACGAGCTGGGGGCGGGCGGCGAGGATGTCGTCGAAGGGGGTGTCGAGGAACCGGCAGACGCCGACGAGGCCCTGCGGGGTGACGGTGGTGGAGATGTCCTCGATGACCTGCTCGGCGGCGAGGTGGACGCGGGCGCCGGCGGCTCGTGCCTCGCCGATGATGTCCGCGTAGCGCTCCGCGGCCTCGGGGGTGGCGAAGAGTTCGACGAGTGTCGCTTCGGTGCCGGAGCCGGAGCCCGTGCCGGTGCCAGCTTGGTGTGCGGCGGCCTCCCGCACGGCCTGCGGGCCCTCCGCCAGGAACAGGCGCTCCTTGCCCCGGAAGTTCCGCCTGGCGAGTCGCCTCGCGGCGGAGACTCGGGGGGAGCGGGGGGAGATGAGGTCGGGGGTGGCGGGGGGCATGGGGCACCTTCGGTGGGAGGCGGGACAGGAGACGGTTTTCCTCGCCCCCGCCGCCCCTACCCGTCCCGTCCCCGGGGCTCCGCCCCCGGACCCCGCTCCTCAAACGCCGGAGGGGCTGTTTCAGCCCGTCCGGCGTTTGAGGACGAGGCCCGTCCAGGGCCGAAGCGGGGGTCTGGGGGCGCGGCCCCCAGGTACGGGACGGGTAGGGGCGGCGGGGGCGAGGACCGGGGCCGGGGACGCAGTCGGACCCGCAGGCCAGGGGGCCTGCGGGTCCGTTCACTCACGTCGGCCTAGAGCCGGCGCGGCGTCACGCCGCCTTGGGGGCGTTGACGTCGCTCGGCAGCGCCTTCTGCGCGACCTCGACGAGCGCGGCGAACGCACCCGCGTCGTTCACGGCCAGCTCGGCCAGGATCTTGCGGTCGACCTCGACGTTCGCGGCCTTCAGACCCTGGATGAAGCGGTTGTACGTGATGCCGTTGGCGCGGGCAGCGGCGTTGATGCGCTGGATCCACAGCTGACGGAAGTCGCCCTTGCGCTTCTTGCGGTCGTTGTAGTTGTAGACCAGCGAGTGGGTGACCTGCTCCTTGGCCTTGCGGTACAGGCGCGAACGCTGACCGCGGTAGCCGGAGGCCTGCTCGAGGATCGCCCGGCGCTTCTTGTGGGCGTTGACTGCCCGCTTGACGCGTGCCACTTGTTGACTCCTTGTAGCGGGGCCGTGGTTGGACTCACACGACCCGGTATCGATTGGGTCCCGGTCAGAGATCAGGCGCGGGAAGAAGATCCGCGCCCGACGTCACTTGCCGAGAAGCTTCTTGATCTTCGCGGCGTCGCCCGGGGCCATCTCGGCGTTGCCGGTGAGGCGACGCGTCACGCGGGACGACTTGTGCTCGAGCAGGTGGCGCTTGCCGGCGCGCTCACGGAGCACCTTGCCGGAGCCGGTGACCTTGAAGCGCTTGCTGGCACCGCTGTGCGACTTGTTCTTCGGCATAGCGCCGTTCTCTCCTCGTCGGTGGCGCTCCGATGCCCGGTCGTGGAAACCGGGCACTGGTGGAGCGTCGCTCTTGTATCGGTTTACGTCCAGGGGACTCGCGTCCCCACGGGATCACGCCTCGGCGGAAGCCTCGGCAGGGGCCTCGGCGTTCACTGCGTCCGTGTCCACGGCGTCTGCGGCGTCCGCGTTCACGGCGTCGGCGTCCGCGGCGTTCTGCGAGCGGCCGGGGTTGGCCTTCGCCTCGGCCTTGCGGGCCTCCTGCGCCTGCCGGGCCTCGGCCATGGCCTCGGTCTTCTTCTTGTGCGGACCGAGAACCATGATCATGTTTCGGCCGTCCTGCTTCGGGTTCGACTCGACGAACCCGAGGTCCTGGACGTCCTCCGCGAGACGCTGGAGCAGTCGGTAGCCCAGCTCGGGCCGGGACTGCTCACGACCGCGGAACATGATCGTGATCTTGACCTTGTCGCCCTGCTTGAGGAACCGGACGACGTGACCCTTCTTGGTGTCGTAGTCGTGCGGGTCGATCTTCGGCCGGAGCTTCATCTCCTTGATGACCGTGTGCGCCTGGTTCTTGCGCGCCTCACGGGCCTTCATGGCCGACTCGTACTTGAACTTCCCGTAGTCCATGAGCTTGCAGACCGGCGGGCGGGCGTTCGCCGCGACCTCGACCAGGTCCAGGTCGTACTCCTGCGCAAGCTCCAGTGCCTTGGCCAGGGGGACGATGCCCACCTGCTCGCCACTGGGACCGACAAGTCGCACCTCGGGAACGCGAATCCGGTCGTTGATGCGGGGCTCGGCGCTGATGGATCCTCCTATGTAGCACCACACGGCAGCCTGGCGGACGGCCGCGTAACGTCTGTGTCGTTAGACCTATAACCACGCCGAAGCACAAAAAATGCCCCGAACGATCACATGCGGGGCTCCAAGCACTACCGGAGCACCGTCGCGAGGGATCGCGGGGCGCGCTACCGGGCGACTCCATCGTCCGTACGGAACGATGGTGGCCGCCTGACCGGGGTGACCCGCCGCCCCGGAGGGTGGTCGGGTGGGAGTTCGGAGCCTCCACTTGTGGGCCGGACCCGCCTGCTGAGGGGCACGCGTGTCCGACCGGTCGTTACACGAGATTAGCAGCTCATGGAGGCGTGCGCTAATCCGGTGTCTCCCGCCTCCTGCTGTCAAGAGGGCATACCGCTGGCCCTATCGTGTGGGGCATGAGTGAGACCTCCTCCTCGGGCACTCCCGAGAACCCCGGCGCCGCCGGCTTCGACGAGATGACCCGCGACATCGCCGAGGTGCCGGCGGTCGAGGTGATCGTGACGGTCGCCGTCAACCTGATGAGCGCCGCCGCCGTGAAGCTCGGTCTGACCGACGAGGGCGACAAGTACAAGGACCTGGACGAGGCCCGCAAGCTGGTGCACGCCCTCGCCGGTCTCCTCGACGCGTCCACGACCGAGATCAGCTCCTTCCACGCGGCCCCGCTGCGCGACGGCCTGAAGTCGCTCCAGCTGGCCTTCCGCGAGGCGTCGATCGTCCCGGACGAGCCGGGCCAGGGACCGGGCGAGAAGTACACGGGGCCGGTCTACGGCTAGACCTGGGCCGGTCTGCGCCTGGACCTGGGCCGGTCCGCGGCCGTCCGGACGGCCGTGGCCGTCGGCTACGCGCGTACGTACAGGGGCTCGCCCGGAGGCGTCGTCCCGGCCGGCAGGAGTGCCAGGTCGAGGCCGCGCACCAGGCGGGCCCTCAGCGTTTCGTCGGCGGCGAGACGCCGGGCCACGGACCGGGCGGCCTCGGCGGGGGCCGCGGCCGGGTCCAGGACGAGGGCGAGGGTGCCGTCGGCCTGTCCGGGCCCGAGGTGGGCGCTCAGGACGGCGGGCTCGGCGGCCACGGCCCCGCGGACCGCGGCGAGCACCGCCGGGTCGGTGAGCGGGTCGGTCGTGGTGCGGCCCTCGGCGAGGGCGAGCAGCGCCGGCCCCGTCAGTTCGAAGGGGACCGGACCGGCCAGGTCGAGGACGACCGTGTCGGCCTTCTCGTGCGCGGCGGCCTGAAGGGCCTGGTGCAGCGGTACGGCGACGGGGCGGGCCTCGGGGTCCCAGCGGGCGAGGGACTCGGTGGAGGTGAACGCGGGCAGCGCGGTGCGGGCGCCCGCCTTCAGGGTCGGGACGGCCATGTCGCTGCTCTTCTCGCGGCGCAGCCCGTTCTCGTCCTCCTCGACCTCCCCGAGCACGGCCACGACGGGCACGAGCAGCCGGGCGCCCTTGAGGGCGTCGAGGACCGGGCCCACGGCGGTGCGGTCCTCGGCCCAGGCGGCGAGGGCGGCGGCGAGCCGGGGATCGGCGGAGCCGTCGTCGTCGGAGAAGCCGGGGTCGGGAATGTTCTTGTTCGCCACGGTCACCGACCCTATCGGTGGGATGCTGCTGGGCTTGTGCGGGGCCGGAAACACGGCGGAGACCGCTTTCACAGGTTTCTCGAACTTCGCTGACGTACTTCTTACCTGCGTCTCACAGGACGCACAGTCACCGCGTCCAGCATCGCGGCATGGAGTCCTCCGGAGCACGTCGCAGCCGCCGCGCTCGCCCGCCTCGGCGTCGCCCCCTCGTCCGCTCCGCGCTCGCCTCCGTGGCCGTCCTCGGCGCCACCGCCGCCGGGACCGTGTACGTCAGGGCCCAGACCGACGCCGGCGCGCACGCCGTATCGTCGGCGGCGACGCCGTCGGCCTCGACGTCGGTGAGCGGGGAGGCGTCGGTGGAGCCGGTGGTCGGCACAGGGGCAAGGACAGGGGCAGGCACAGGGACGGAGGCGGAGGCGGAATCCGCGGTGGACCGCGACGCGCTGCTGGCGAAGGCGTTGGCGTCGGTAACCGTGCCGGACCGGGCGGCGCTGTCCGTGGCCGTGCTCGACCTCGGCTCCGGTGCGAGCGCCGTGTACGGCTCGGGCCTCTTCGACACGGCGAGCATCGTCAAGGTGGACATCCTGGCCACGCTGCTGCTGCGGGCGCAGGACGAGGGGCGGCGGCTGACCGAGCGGGAGCGGACGTACGCGACCGCGATGATCGGGAACAGCGACAACGTCTCGGCGTCGGCGCTGTGGGACGCCATCGGGCGGGCCGACGGGCTGGACGCGGCGAACGAGCGGTTCGGGCTGACCGAGACCGAGGGCGGCGACAGTGCGCTGTGGGGGCTGACGCAGACCACGGCCGCCGATCAACTCGCCCTGCTGCGGCAGGTGTTCGCGGAGGGCTCGGCAGGCTCGGCGGGCTCGGCGGGCTCGGCGGGCTCGGCGGGCTCGGAGCTGAGCGAGGCATCGCGGGCCTATCTCCAGGGGCTGATGGGGGAGATAGCCGTGGGCCAGCGGTGGGGGGTCTCGGCCGCGGCCGACGGCTCCGCCTGGAAGCTGAAGAACGGGTGGCTGGCCCGGAGCACGACCGGTCTGTGGGACGTCAACAGCATCGGCCGGGTGACCGCCGGCGGGCACGACTGCCTGGTGGCCGTGCTCTCGGACGGCAACGCGACGCAGGCGAGCGGCATCACGCTGGTGGAGGCGGCGGCGAAGGCGGCGGTGTCGTCGTTGACGTCCGCCTAGAGGACGTCGAAGGGACGTCTAGAGGACGTCGTACTGCTCCTGGTACTGCCGTTCCCTGCGCTCCTGTTCGCGGCGGGCGCGCCACAGGAGGACCGCGGCGACCAGGAGCACTCCCCCGGCGCCGCCCGCGAGCGGGCCGGCCCAGCTCGACGTGTCGTCCTCGGCCTTCTCGACGTCGGGGCCGGGGCCGAAGTACTGCTGGCCGTGGGCCGCGGACCGCAGCCCCTCGGGCTTGAGGGAGCCGGCCGCCTTGATCGCGGCGGCCGGGTCGACGAGGCCGAAGCCGCGGGAGTCGTCCCGGCCGCCGGTGGGGGCGTTGCGGGCGGTGTCCTCCAGCAGTTTCTTGATCTGCGCCGGGGTCAGGCCCGGGTGGGCGGCCTTGACGAGGGCGACGGCGCCGGAGACGAAGGCCGCGGCGGCGGACGTGCCCCAGCCCTGGTAGTACTTCCGGTCCGGGTGGGCGATCACGACGTCCACGCCGGGCGCGCTCACCGTGGCGTACCAGCGGCGGGTGGAGAAGGCGGCGCGGGTGCCGTAGCGGTCGACGGCGGTCGCGGCGATGACGCCCGGGTAGGCGGCCGGGTAAGAGATGTGGTCGCCCTTCTCGCCGCCGTTGCCGGCCGAGGCGACGACCACGGAGCCCTTCTTCAGGGCGTACTGGACGGCCTCGTCCTCGGCGGGTTCGGGGTGGGCGGAGGCGGAGTCGTCGCCGAGGGAGAGGTTGATGACGTCGGCGCCCTGGTCGGCGGCCCAGCGGATGCCTTCGGCGAGGGCGTTGCCGCGGTTGTTGCGGGCCTTGGTGCGGGCGGGGTCGTCGTCCTCGAGGATCACGCGGACCGGGAGGATCTTCGCCTCGGGGGCGATGCCCATGACGCCGTCGCTCCGCGCGGAGCCGTGTCCGTGGCCGGCGATGATGCTGGCCATCGCGGTGCCGTGGTGGGCCCAGGCGCTGTCGCCGCGCTGTGCGCCGAAGCCGACGAGGTCCTTGCCGGTGAGGACGTTGCCGGAGAGGTCGGGGTGTTCGGCGTCGACGCCGGTGTCGAGGACGGCGACGGTGATGCCCGCGCCCTTGGTGGTCTGCCAGACCTCGTCGGTGTGCAGTGCCTCCAGTCCCCACTGCTGGGCGCGTATGCCGTCGGCGTGCGCGGGGGCGGCGGGCAGGAGGGCGAGGGAGGCGGCGAGGAGGCAGGACAGCAGGCCGGCCCGGTGCGTCGTCCTGCGGCGGATCATGAGGGCTGCTCCGAGGGGGCGGCGGCGGTTTTGCGCAGGCCGCGTTCGACGCGGTCGGCGAGGCCCTTCGCCTCGTTGCCGAGGCCGGCCTGGGCCGGGGCGGTGGTGGCGCCGGACGCGGTGGCCTGGGCGGCGGGTTCGGGGGCGGCGACGGTACGGCCGTCGGCCCAGCCGGAGACGGCGTAGACGACGACGGGCGCGTCGGTGAGGACGGAGACCGTCCAGGAGGCGCGCTGGGCGTCGCCGAAGGCGGCGGCGACGGTGTCCGGGGCGGCGTAGGGGCGGGGCATCAGGTCGGTGCGGCGGGCCAGGCCCTCCTTGTCGAACCGGGCGTCCAGCGCGCGCATGCCGGCCGCGTCGGCCTTGGTGAAGAGCAGGCCGACGGTGGTGACGTAGCTCTGGGTGGCGTCGGTGTAGGTGGCGCGCAGCAGGCGGGAGCAGCCGACGGGGGCGAGGGCCTGGAGCAGCAGCGGGTCGAGGGCGCCGGCGCAGCCGCTGTCGGGGGCGACGGCGACCCGTGTCCAGGTGCGGTCGGCGCCGCCGGGGCCCGCGCCCTGGCCGTCCACGGTGGGCGGGAACAGCTGGTCGACGGGGACGTTGTGCCACAGGCCGGCGGCGGCGGTGTAGGCGCTGCGCTTCCCCGCGTCGGCGGTGTCCCCGACGAGCCAACTGCCGGTGACGGCACCGCCGATGAGGCCGAGTCCGAGGACGACGCAGGTGGCGGCGGCGAGCGTGTGCCCGCGGAAGCGTCTGCGGCTCGCGCTCGGCGCTTTGCCGTACCCCTCGGGCCGCGTGGCCCCGTGGCCGGGGGCGGTCGGCGCGCTCCAGGAGAGGGCGGGGTCGGGGGTGGGACCGCCGCCGAGGACGGGGTCGGCGGGCGGGCGGGGCGGTACGACCGGGGGGTCGGCGGGACGTTCCCGGTCCGCCGGCACGTCGAAGTCGGGATGCCGCACGGGCGACGCGGGAGACCAGGCCGAGCTCTGCCCCGGCACGGCACTGGACAGCGAGTCCCTCGGCGGCTGAACGGGGGCAGGCGCCCACCCCCGGGGCAACGGCGTCCAGGCGGCCCCCGACACAGGAGCCTGAGCGGCATCACCACTGGGCCGAGGACCACTGTCGAGGGGAGTGCCGCTCGGAGCGGCGGTGCCTGGACGGGCGGGGTGTTCGCCCACGGGGGCGACGACCGGCGGACGGGTGGGGCGGTCGGGGTACGGGGCCGTAGTCCCCGGACGGGCGGGGCGGCCGGTGTCAGAGGAGGCCGTACCCGGCCGGGCGGGACGGTCACCGCCCGGAGCGGCAGCCGGGCGAGCGGGTCGATCCGGGTGCGGGGTGGCGTCGGCCGGGCGCGCGGGACGGTCGCTGCCGGGCACGGCCGTACCCGGACGGGAGGGACGTTCGCCGGCCGGGGCGGCTGGCGCCGGGCGGGCGGGATGGTCGGGGTACGGGGCGGCCGTCCCCGGGTGGGTGGGGCGGTTGCCGGGTGCGGGCGTCCCCGGGCGGGCGGGGTGTTCGTCGTTCGAGGCTGCTGTGCCGCTCGGACCGGCGGGGCGGTCGGTGTTCGTGGGGGTGGGGCGGGTGCTGTCCAGGCGGGCCGGGCGGGTCACGCCGGGACGGGCCGGGCGGTCCCCCTCCGGGGCGGCCGGACGCGTGCCGTCCACGCGGGGCGGGGCCTCGCCCTCCGGGCCTGCCGTGCGCATCCCGTCCAGGCGGGCCGGGCGCGACGGACTCGGACCCGGGGTGCGGGTGCCTTCCGGACCGGCGGCGGAACGGGCACCGCCCGCCCCGGCGGGGTGGGTGCCGTCCAGGCGGGCCGGGCGGGTGACGCCCGGACGCGCGGGGCCGTCGCCCTCGGGGCCGTCGGGCCGGGCCGGGCCGGGGGTACGGCCGCCGTCCGTGCCGTCCGAGGCGGCGGGACGGATGGTCTCCAGGCGCACCGGGCGGGCCGTGGCCGGGCGCGGGGGCGGCACGTCCGCCGAGCCGGGGGCAGAGGGCCGGGTCTCGGGGTTCTGCGCGGGCAGGCGGGGAGGCCGGGTCGTCCAGCCGGCGTCTCGGGCCGGGGGTGCGTCCGGGAAGCGGGCCGAGGCGGGCGGCGGGGGCGGGGTCATGGAGTCCGTGTGCTGAGGGGGCCGCAAGTGCGGGAAGCGGGGGGCGGGTTGATCGGACGGGGCCGAACTCCCGGCCGAGGATGCGTCCGGGCGGCTGCCGGCGGAAGCAGGACCCGCCGGAGGCCTCGCCGGAGGGACACCCGGGGCCGTGGCAGGAGGGCCGCCCGCAGCGGTCGGCCTGCCCGAGGGCGCGGCCGGGCGGCCCCCGGCGGAAGCGGGACCCGCCGGGGGCCTCGCCGGAGGGACACCCGGGGCCGTGGCAGGAGGGCCGCCCGCAGCGGTCGGCCTGCCCGAGGGCGCGGCCGGGCGGCTGCCGGCGGAAGCAGGCCCCGCTGGAGGCTTCACCGGAGGGGCAGCCGGGACTGTGCCCAGCGGGGCGTCCAGCGGGGTGGGCCCGCCCGAGGCCGGGGTCGGGCGTGGGCCGTTGGAAGAGTCGCCCGTGGCCGGGCCCGAGGCCGGCGGGGCCTCGTCGCGCTTCCGGGGCTCGGCGGAGCCCGGAGTGTCCAGGGAGCCCGGGGTGCCCGGCGTGTCCGCGGAGCCCGGGGTGCCCGCGGAGCCCGGGGTGCCCGCGGAGCCCGGGGTGACCGGGGAGCCCGGGGGCGGTGCTGGGGGTGTTGTCGGGCGTGGGGGGGCTGTTGGGCGGGGGGGTGTGGTGGGGCGTGGGGGGACGGTGGCGCGGCGTGCTTCCGTGCTCATGCACCCCCCGTTTCCTCGTGCCCGGGCCGTCGTTCTCCTGCTCGGGCCGTACTGCCGCCCGGGCGGCCCGGTGCGAACGCGGCTGGTCCGTTCGGGCACGCATACCCGCACGGGCGGACCGGCATCCCGGCACGGATGCCGACCGGAGCCGTCCCTCCGTGCGTGCGCGTCACTCTACGGCTAGTTCCTGCGGTAACGGGAACCAGTCGCCGACCCCGGGGGCATCTGCCCGTATCGTCCCCCTACCCTGCGGTAATCCGGTCTGGCAGGCTGCGTCCATGACTGCGCGCGCCACCGACCGGGCCCGTTACGACCGGGCCACCGCCCACCTCCAAGCCCCTCTCGCGATCGTCGACCTGGACGCCTTCGACGCCAACGCGGACGATCTGGTCCGCCGGGCGGGCGGTAAGCCGATCCGGGTGGCCAGCAAGTCCGTCCGCTGCCGGACGCTGCTGGAACGCGTCCTCGCACGGGACGGCTTCGCGGGCGTCATGTCGTTCACGTTGGCCGAATCGCTGTGGCTGGCGCGCTCGGGATTCGACGACATCCTGCTCGCCTACCCCTCCGCCGACCGCGCCGGCTTCGCCGAACTGGCCGGCGATCCCAAGCTCGCCGCCGCCGTCACCGTCATGGTCGACGACATCGCGCAGCTCGACCTGATCGACGCCGCGCGGGCCGGTGGACGCGAAGTGGTGCGTGTCTGCCTGGAGTTGGACACCTCGCTGAAGCTGCTCGGCGGCCGGGTGCGGGTCGGCGCGCTGCGCTCCCCGCTGCACTCCCCCGCCCAAGTCGCCGACCTGGCACGGGCAGTGGCCCGTCGGCCGGGTTTCCGGCTGGTGGGCGTCATGGCCTACGAGGGGCACATCGCGGGCGTCGGCGACGCGCTCGCCGGCCGGCCGCTGCGCTCGCGGGCGATCCGGCTGATGCAGAGCACCGCCCGGCGTGAACTCGCCGAGCGGCGCGCCGCGGTGGTGCGCGCGGTGCGTGCCGTCGCGCCGGACCTGGAGTACGTCAACGGCGGCGGCACCGGCAGTGTGCAGCACACCGCGGCCGAGGACGCGGTCACGGAGATCGCGGCCGGCTCGGGGCTGTACGTGCCGCGGCTGTTCGACAACTACACGTCGTTCACCGGCCGTCCGGCCGCCCTGTTCGCCCAGCCGGTGGTGCGCCGGCCGGGCGTGGGGATCGTCACCGTCCTCGGCGGCGGCTACCCGGCCTCGGGCGCGGCCGGGCCGGACCGGCTGCCGGTGCCGTATCTGCCGGAGGGGCTGCGCTACGACCCGCAGGAGGGCCCCGGCGAGGTGCAGACCCCGCTGCTCGGCTCACCCGCGGACGACCTGCTGATCGGCGACAAGGTGTGGTTCCGGCACGCGAAGGCCGGTGAGCTGTGCGAGCGGTTCGACGTGCTGCACCTGATCGAGGGGGACGCGGTGACGGCGACCGCGCCCACGTACCGCGGCGAGGGCCACACGTTCCTCTGAGCGCCGGCCCGCACAAGCCCTAAAGCGGCGTCACGTACGCCCCCGAGATACCGCCGTCGACAAGGAAGTCGGAGGCGTTGACGAACGAGGAGTCGTCGCTGGCGAGGAAGGCGACGGCGGCGGCGATCTCCTCGGCCTCGGCGAACCGTCCGAGGGGGATGTGGACGAGGCGGCGGGCCGCCCGCTCGGGGTCCTTGGCGAACAGCTCCTGAAGCAGGGGGGTGTTGACCGGCCCGGGGCACAGGGCGTTGACGCGGATGCCCTCGCGGGCGAACTGCACGCCCAGTTCACGGGACATGGCGAGGACGCCGCCCTTGGACGCGGTGTACGAGATCTGCGAGGTCGCCGCGCCCATCCGGGCCACGAAGGACGCCGTGTTGATGATCGAGCCCCTGCCCTGGCGGCGCATGTAGGGGATGGCGGCCTTGCAACACAGGTACACGGAGGTGAGGTTGACCTCCTGGACGCGCTTCCAGGCCTCGAGTCCGGTCTCCAGGATGGAATCGTCGTCGGGCGGGGAGATGCCGGCGTTGTTGAAGGCGACGTCGACGCTGCCGTAGGTGTCGTAGGCCGTGCGGAACAGGGCCTCGACCTCCTCGGGGTCGGTGACGTCGACCTTCACGAAGATCCCGTCGACCTCCTCGGCGGCGGCCTTGCCGCGGACCTCGTCCACGTCGGCGCAGACGACGTGCGCGCCCTCGGAGGCGAGCCGGCGGGCGGCGGCGAGGCCGATGCCGCTGCCGGCTCCGGTGACGACGGCGGTACGGCCGACCAGTCGGCGGCAGATGATCTCGTCAGGCGTTGCGGTCACTGTGCGGAGCCCTCCGTGCTGATGAAGACGTTCTTGGTCTCGGTGAAGGCGGCCAGGGCGTCCGGGCCGAGCTCGCGCCCGACTCCGGACTGCTTGAAGCCGCCGAACGGGGTCCAGTAGCGGACGCTGGAATGGGAGTTGACGGACAGGTTGCCGGCCCGCACGGCCTGCGAGACGCGCAGCGCGCGGCCGACGTCCCGGGTCCAGATCGAGCCGGAGAGGCCGTACGGGGTGTCGTTGGCGAGGCGGATCGCGTCGGCCTCGTCGTCGAAGGGCAGGACCACGGCGACGGGCCCGAAGACCTCCTCCACGGCGACGGGCGCGTCGGGCGCGACGCCGGTGAGGACGGTGGGCGGGAACCAGAAGCCGGGCCCCTCGGGCGCCTTGCCGCGGATGCCCTGGGCGTCGGGCGTGACGTACGCGCGGACGCGGTCCAGTTGGGTCCGGGAGATCAGCGGCCCCATCTGGGTGTTCTCGTCGGCGGGGTCGCCGACGACGACGGACTCGACGCCGGGGACGAGGAGTTCGAGGAAGCGGTCGTACACGGACCGCTGGACGAGGACGCGGGTGCGGGCGCAGCAGTCCTGGCCGGAGTTGTCGAGGAAGGACATGGGGGCGGCTGCCGCGGCGGCCTCGACGTCGGCGTCGGCGAAGACGATGTTGGGGCTCTTGCCGCCGAGTTCGAGGGTGATCCGCTTGAGGAGGGCGGAGCCCTTGGCCAGGACCTGCTTGCCGACGGCCGTCGACCCGGTGAAGACGATCTTCGCGACGCCGGGGTGTTCGACGAGCGCGTCGCCGGCCACCGGTCCCGCGCCGGGCAGCACCTGGAACAGGTGCTCGGGCAGGCCCGCGTCCAGGGCGAGTTCGGCGAGGCGCAGCGCGGTGAGCGGGGTGGTCTCGGCGGGCTTGAGGATCACCGCGTTGCCGGCGGCGAGGGCGGGGGCGGCGCCCCAGGCCGCGATGGGCATCGGGAAGTTCCACGGCGCGATCACGGCGACGACGCCGAGGGGTTCGAGGAAGGTGACGTCGATGCCGCCGGCGACGGGGATCTGCCGGCCGGTGAGGCGTTCCACTCCGCCGGCCGCGTAGTCGAGCAGGTCGCGGACGTTGCCCGCCTCCCAGCGGGCGTTGCCGACGGTGTGCCCGGCCTCGCGGACCTCCAGGAGGGCCAGTTCCTCCAGGTGGGCGTCGACGGTGGCGGCGAACCGGCGCAGCAGGCGGGCGCGGTCGCCGGGCGCGAGCGCCGCCCACGCGGTCTGCGCCCGGGCGGCCCGTGCGACGGCCGCGTCGACGTCCTCGGCGCTCGCGGCCGGGACGGTGGCGAGGACCTCCTCGGTGGCCGGGTTGAGTACCTGGAGCTCGTGCTCGTACGACAAGGCAGGACCTCTCACATGCGTTCGAAGGAGCGGCGCAGCTCCCAGTCGGTCACCGCGGCGTCGAAGGCCGCGAGTTCGACGCGCGCCATGTTGCTGTAGTGCGCGACCACCTCGTCGCCGAAGGCGGCTTGCGCGATGGGGCTGTTCGCCCACAGCTCGGCGGCCTCGCGCAGGGTGGTGGGCACATGGGCGTAGTCGGCGGTGTAGGCGTTGCCCGGACAGGCCTCGGGCAGTTCGAGCTTGTGCTCGATGCCGTACAGGCCGGCCGCGACGAGTCCGGCGACGGCGAGGTGGGGGTTGACGTCGCCGCCGGGGAGCCGGTTCTCGAACCGCAGGGAGCGGCCGTGGCCGACGACCCGGAGGGCGCAGGTGCGGTTGTCGTGGCCCCAGGCGACGGCGGTGGGCGCGAAGGAGCCGGGCTGGAACCGCTTGTAGGAGTTGATGTGGGGGGCGTAGAGGAGCGAGAAGTCGCGCAGGGCGGCGAGTTGTCCGGCGAGGAAGTACCGCATGACGTCGGACATGCCGTCGGGTCCGGCCATCGCGTTGTCGCCGGCCGCGTCGGCGAGCGAGAGGTGGATGTGGCAGGAGTTGCCCTCGCGCTCGTCGTACTTGGCCATGAAGGTGAGCGAGACGCCCTCCTGGGCGGCGATCTCCTTGGCGCCGGTCTTGTAGACGGCGTGCTGGTCGCAGGTGGTGAGGGCCTCGTCGTACTTGAAGGCGATCTCGTGCTGGCCGGGGTTGCACTCGCCCTTGGCCGACTCGACGGTCAGGCCGGCGGCCTCCATCTCGTTCCTGATCCGGCGCAGCAGCGGTTCGATGCGGCCGGTGCCGAGGACCGAGTAGTCGATGTTGTACTGGTTGGCCGGGGTGAGGCCCCGGTAGTTCGCGTCCCAGGCCTGCTCGTAGGTGTCCTTGAAGACGATGAACTCCAGCTCGGTGCCGACCTGGGCGGTGTAGCCGTGCTCGGCCAGGCGTTCGAGCTGGCGGCGCAGGATCTGGCGGGGCGCGGCCACCACCGGGGAGCCGTCGTTCCAGGCGAGGTCGGCGATCAGCAGGGCGGTGCCCTCGTTCCAGGGCACCCGGCGCAGGGTGCTCGTGTCGGGGCGCATCGCGAAGTCGCCGTAGCCGCGGTCCCAGGAGGACATGGCGTAGCCGTCGACGGTGTTCATCTCGGCGTCGACGGCGAGGAGGTAGTTGCAGCCCTCCGTGCCGTGCTCCAGCACCTCGTCGAGGAAGAACCGGGCGGCGAACCGCTTGCCCTGGAGCCGCCCTTGCATGTCGGGAAAGGCCAGGACGACAGTGTCGATCTCACCGCCGGCTACGAGGGCGTGGAGTTCCTCGACGCTGAGCGGGGGTGTGCGGTCTGCCACGGGAAGGTCTCCTTCGGGCTGCTGCGCGCTGTCCTTCGGGCTGCCGCGCGCTTCTGTCGGCCGGGCCGAGAGCCATAAGGTATTGCCGAGAACCATTGTTTGGGAAGGGGGCGCGACCATATGGCTCTGGATGCGGAAGGCGGCCCGGAGGACCGGCTGACGCCGGTGCTGCGGCCGGTGCGCGCGGGCAACGGCTTCGAGGAGGCGCTGGAGCAGATCCTCCAGGTCGTCCGGCTGGGGCTGGTGCCGGGCGGGGAGCGGCTGCCGGCCGAGCGGGAGCTGGCGGAGCGGCTGGGGATCAGCCGGGTGACGCTGCGCGAGGTGCTGAAGGTGCTCCAGGACCAGGGTCTGGTTGAGGCGCGGCGCGGCCGCTACGGCGGAACGTTCGTGCTGCACCGGACCGACGCGGGCGGCGAGGACGAGCTGCGGCGGCGCATCGAGCGGATCGACGTCGAGGACGTGCTGCGGTTCCGGGAGGTGCTGGAGGTGGGCGCGGCCGGGCTGTGCGCGGCGCACGGCCTGGACGACGCGCAGGCGGCCCGACTGCGCGAGGCGCTGGCCCGCACGCACGACGCGCCCCTCGCCGACTACCGCCGGCTGGACACGCTGCTGCATCTCACGCTCGCCGAGCTGTGCGGCTCGCCGTCGCTGGCGGCCCGGTACGCGGCGGTCCGCGCGAGCGTCAACGACCTGCTGGACTGCATCCCGCTGCTGGTGCGCAACCTGGAGCACTCGCAGCGCCAGCACACGGCGATCGTGGAGGCGGTGCTGGACGGGGACGCGGACGGGGCGCGGGAGATGATGCGCGAGCACTGCGCGGGGACGGCGGCGCTGCTGCGGGGCTTCCTGGGGTGAGCAGGCACGGATTTACGGGCGGTTAACGCAGGGGTATTGCCTTCTCCACACTCGGCCCGCAAAGGTATGCATCCATTCCATTGAGTCCTTTGCGTTCGTCCACCGCCCCCGTGGGGAGTCGCGCCATGTCCCTGGAATCCACGCCGGAATCCACGCCCACCCGCACCGCCGACGAGGCGGACGACTATCTGAAACGCCGTGCGCTGCGCCGCGGCAGCGCAGGCTGGGTGCTCCTGACCGGCCTCGGCGTCGCCTACGTCGTCTCCGGCGACTTCTCCGGCTGGAACCTCGGCCTGGCGGAAGGCGGCTTCGGCGGCCTGGCGATCGCCACCGTCCTCATGGGCGCCATGTACGCCTGCATGGTCTTCGCGCTCGCCGAGCTGTCCGCGATCCTGCCCACGGCGGGCGGCGGCTACGGCTTCGCGCGCCGGGCGCTCGGCCCGTGGGGCGGCTTCCTGACCGGTACGGCGATCCTGATCGAGTACGTCCTCGCACCGGCCGCCATCGTGATCTTCATCGGCGACTACGTCGAGTCGCTGGGCCTGTTCGGCCTGGAGTCGGGCTGGCCCGTCTACCTGGCCTGCTTCGTGATCTTCATCGGCATCCATCTGTGGGGCGTCGGCGAGGCCCTGCGGTTCAGCTTCGTCGTCACCGGCATCGCGGTCTTCGCCCTCCTCGTGTTCGCGGTGGGCGCGCTGCCCGACTTCGACGCGTCCTCGCTCGACGACATCCCGGTCGACACCTCCGCCCTCGGCGCGAACTCCTGGCTCCCCATGGGGCTGCTCGGCATCTGGGCGGCGTTCCCCTTCGGCATGTGGTTCTTCCTGGGCGTCGAGGGCGTGCCGCTCGCCGCCGAGGAGACCCGGGACCCGGCCCGTACGCTGCCCAAGGCCATCCGCTGGTCGATGGGCATCCTGGTGGTGCTGGCCGTGATCACCTTCTTCGCCGCGGCCGGGGCGCGCGGCTCCGACGCCGTCCAGGCGGCCGGCAACCCGCTCGTCGAGGCGCTCCAGCCGGACGGCGAGGCCACCACGCTCAGCCGCTTCGTGAACTACGCCGGCCTGGCCGGGCTCGTGGCCTCGTTCTTCTCCCTGATCTACGCGGGCTCCCGGCAGCTGTTCGCACTGTCCCGCGCCGGTTACCTGCCCCGGTTCCTGTCGCTCACCAGCGGCCGCAAGGCGCCCTACCTGGGGCTGCTGGTGCCGGGCACGATCGGTTTCGCGCTGGCCGCCGGCACCGGCGACGGCGGGCGGATGCTGAACATCGCCGTCTTCGGCGCGACGATCAGCTACGCGCTGATGTCCCTGTCGCACATCGTCCTGCGCCGCCGCGAGCCGGACCTGGAGCGGCCGTACCGTACGCCGGGCGGGGTGCTGACCTCGTCGGTCGCGCTGGTCCTCGCGTGCTCGGCGCTGGTGGCCACGTTCCTGGTGGACGTGACGGCGGCGGTCATCGCGCTCGTGGTGTACGCGGTCGCGGCGGTCTACTTCGGGCTCTACAGCCGCAAGCACCTGGTGGCGAAGGCCCCGGAGGAGGAGTTCGCGGCGCTGGCCGCCGCCGAGGCAGAGTTGACACGGGACTGACCGGACCGTCCGTACGTCCGTACGTCCGTATGTCGTCCCCGGAGCGAAGAAACGAAGAGCGAGGAGCACGCGTGGCAAGGCCGCTGATCGGTGTGAGTACGTATCTGGAGCCCGGCGCCCGCTGGGGCGTCTGGGAGCTGGAGGCGGCCCTGCTGCCGGTCGGCTATCCCCGGCTCGTGCAGGCGTCGGGCGGCATCGCCGCGATGCTGCCGCCCGACGACCCGGCGCACGCCGCCGAGGCCGTCGCGCGTCTGGACGGCCTGGTCGTCGCCGGCGGCCCCGACGTCGACCCGGCGCACTACGGCGCCGAACGCTCCCCGCGCTGCGGTCCGCCCGCGCCCGAGCGCGACGCGTGGGAGCTGGCCCTGATCCGCGCGGCGCTGGCCGCCGGCACGCCCCTGCTCGGGATCTGCCGGGGCATGCAACTGTTGAACGTCGCCCTCGGCGGCACCCTCGTCCAGCACCTCGACGGCCACGCCGAGGTGGTCGGCGTCTTCGGCAGCCACCCGGTGAAGCCGGTCCCGGGCACCCTGTACGCGGGCCTCGTCCCTGAGGAGACGACGGTCCCGACCTTCCACCACCAGGCAGTCGACCGCCTCGGCACGGACCTCCTCCCGTCGGCGTACGCGACGGACGGCACGGTGGAGGCACTGGAACTCCCGCCGGCGCGAGGCTGGGCCCTCGGCGTGCAATGGCACCCCGAGATGGCCCAGGACCTCCGCGTGATGCAGGGCCTGACAAGGGCAGCGGCCCACAGGCCCGGCTGAACCCTTTCCCACAGGCCCGGCTGCCCCCTCCCGTCCCCCACCCCTATCCCCGCGTCAGCGACAGCAACTCCCGCGCGGGCCCCGTGGGCCGGTGCCCCGCAGGCCACACCGCCCGCAGGTCCCGCGCCAGCAGCACCCCCTCCACCGGCACCCGGACCAGCCGTCGCGTCCCCAGCTCCTCCCCCACCGCCAGCTCGCTGAGCACCGCGGGCCCCGCCCCGCTCACCGCCGCCGCCTTCACCGCCGTCGTCGAGGACAGCTCGATCAGCGGCCGCGCGAGGCCCCCCAGCGCCGCGTCCAGCACCTGCCGGGTCCCCGACCCCTTCTCCCGCAGGATCAACGGCGTGGACGCCAGCTCCTGCGCGGACAGCGCCCGCCGCCGACGCCCCCAGGGATGCGCGGGAGCGGCCACGACGATCAGCCGATCGTGCGCGATGACCGCCGAGTCCAGCCCCGACGGCACACTGAGCCCCTCCACGAACCCCAGATCCGCCTCCCCGGACAGCAACCGCTCCGCCACCGCCGCCGAGTTCCCCGCATGCAGCGACACCGCCGTGTCCGGCCGCTGCGCGCGCAGCGCCAGCAGCCAGCCGGGCAGCAGGTACTCGGCGATGGTCATGCTCGCCGCCACCCGCAGCCGGGAGTCCCGCCGGTCCCGCAGCGCCTGCGCCCCCGCGTCGAACGCCTCCGCCGCCTCGACGATCCGCCGCGCCCAGTCGGTCACCAGCGCGCCCGCGTCCGTGAGCCGGGACCCCCGCGGCGAACGGTCCACGAGGGCCACGCCGAGCTGCCGTTCCATGGAGCGGATCCGGCTGCTCGCGGCCGGCTGGGTGATGCCCAGCTCGCGCGCCGCCGCACCGAGACTGCCCAACCGGGCCACCGCCAGCAGCAGTTCCAGCGCCCCGAGATCGGGCACCCGATGCGCGATCGACCCCGCGCCCCCGCCGGCCCCGTCCCCACCACGCTCGCCATCAGCCCGACTGCTCATAAGCCCAGTTTATGCCCCCATAGAGACATCCTCCCTGGTCGCGGGGGCGGGCCCGCGCGACGGTGGGCCCATGGTCACCACAGCCCTGTCCGTACGCCATCTCGGCCCGAACTGGTACGCCACGGTCATGGGCACCGCGATCGTCGCCACCGCGGGGGCCTCGCTCCCCCACTCCCTGCCGGGCCTGCGCCCGCTCTGCGCCGCCGTCTGGGCCCTCTCCCTCGTCCTGCTGGCGACCCTCCTCGTCGCCCGCGCCCTACACTGGCGCCGCCACCGCGACCAGGCCCGCGCCCATCTCCTCGACCCGGCGACGGCCCCCTTCTACGGCTGTCCCGCGATGGCCCTGGTGGCCGTCGGCGGCGGCGCGCTCACCGTCGGCCGGGACTGGATCGGCGTGCCGGCCGCCCTCGCCCTCGACGCCGTACTGTTCACCGCCGGCACGGTCCTCGGACTCACGGTCGCCGTCGCCGTGCCGTACCTGATGGCCGTACGCCACCGGGTGGAGCCGCACCAGGCCACGCCCGTGTGGCTGCTGCCGCTGGTGACGCCGATGGTGCCGGCCGCGTCGGGGCCGCTGCTCGTGCCGCATCTGCCGGCCGGGCAGCCGCGCGAGACGCTCCTCGTGCTGTGCTTCGCGCTGTTCGGGCTGAGCCTGCTGGCCACCCTCGTCATGCTGCCGGTCGTGTTCGGCCGCCTGCTCACCGGCGGTCCGCTGCCCCTCGCGCTCACGCCGACCCTGTTCCTCGTCCTCGGGCCGCTCGGTCAGTCCACCACCGCCGTCGGGCAGTTCGCACAGGTCGCCCCGGGAGTGGTGCCCGCGCCGCACGCGCAGGCGTTCACGCTGCTCGCCGTCCTGTACGGGGTGCCCGTGATGGGTTTCGCGCTGCTGTGGCTGGGCCTGGCCACCGCCCATGTGGTGCGCGCCCGCCGCCTCGGGATGGGCTTCACGATGACGTGGTGGGCGTTCACTTTCCCCGTCGGGACCTGTGTGACGGGGGCGGCGGCGCTGGCCCGGCACACCGGGCTCCCGGCGTTCGCGCTGCCGGCGACGGGGCTGTACGTGGTGCTGGTCGCCGTGTGGGCCGTCGTCGCCGCGCGCACCGTCCGCGGGCTGGTCAGGGGCGAGTTGCTCGCAGCGCCGAGGCGAGTACCCGTGGCGCCGCGGCGAGCGAGGGTCCGTACCACGTCAGGTGCCGTCCGCTGACCAGCGCGCAGGGCAGGCCGGGGAAGGCCTCCGGGCCGTCGGCCGGGGTGAAGCGGTAGGGCTCGTCGGGCAGGACGACCAGGTCGGGGGCGGCGGCGCGCAGCTCGTCCAGGGGGATCCTCGGGTAGCGGTCCTCGTGGGCCGCGTAGAGGTGGTCGACGCCCAGGCGGGACAGGACGTCCCCGGCGAAGGTTTCCCGGCCCAGGACCATCCAGGGGCGGCGCCAGATCGGGACGATCGCGCTCCTGCGGGGCTCGCACGGCGTCACGTCCGCCCACGCCTCCTCCGCCTCGTCGAGCCAGCGCGGGCGGGTGCGCGCCCCGCACGCGTGGAGCACCCGGGCCAGCTCCCGGAAGGCCTGCGGCACCTCCCGCACCTCAGTGACCAGCACATCGACGCCCGCGGCGCGCAGGGCGGCTAGGTCGGGCCCCCGGTTCTCCTCCTCGTTGGCGACGACCAGGTCGGGGGCGAGGGCGACGATGTCCTCGACCGCCGGGTTCTTGGTGCCGCCCAGCCGGGGGACGTCGAGGCCGGCCGGATGCGTGCACCAGTCGGTGGCACCGGCGAGGACGCCGGGCAGGGACACGGCGACGGCCTCGGTGAGCGAGGGGACCAGGGAGACGACCCGCACTACCGCTTCCGGTTCCGGACCGCCTCGATGTGCTCCGCCACCGCGACGACGACCACCCGGGTGTCCGCCACGGTCGCCCGCCAGCGGTGGCGGACCCCGCCGGTGAGGTAGAGGGTGTCGCCGCGGCCGAGACGGTAGGCGCGGCCCTCCGCCTCGATCTCCACGGCCCCGTCGGCGACGTACATCAACTGGTCGTTGCGGTACTGGAACTCGCGGCCGGCCTCGTGGTCGCCGGTGAACTCCGAGGCGTGCATCTGGTGGTGGCCGCGCACCAGGGAGCGGGAGCGCGGCTCGGGGCCCTGTTCGGTCAGCTCGGCGCGCACGACGTCGACACTGCACGCCGGGTCGGCGGCGGCGAGGAGTTCGACGGCGGTGGTGCGCAGGGCGTCGGCGACCTTCTCCAGGGAACTGGTGCTGGGGCGGGCCCGGTCGTTCTCGATCTGGCTGAGGAACGGGACCGACAGACCGCTGCGCTCGGCCACGACGGCGAGGGTGAGGTCCAGGGACCGGCGTCGCCGCCGGACGGCCGCGCCCACCCGCAGGGGCTGTTCTTTGTGGTCGCCCATCGCCCTGGCTCCCTCCTTCGCGCGTCGCTCCGACTACCCGTGTGCCCCGGTTCGGGCGCACCTCTTCTGATGAGTTCTCTGCACCCTACGCATCTTCGGCAAACCGTTTCATGTGCCCGTCACATCGAGGACACATGCGGGCGCGCGGGACCTCACAGATCGCGCCAGTCGATCATCGCGGCGGGTCCGCGGGGCGGGGACGGCGTCACGGCGGTTCCCGCGTTCTCCCGTTTCAATGTGCCAGAGCCGTCCCGTGTTCCCGTCGGGCGCCGGGCGTGATCGCGCTGGTGGAGCGGGCTGCGCCGCCGACCGGCGGGCGGGCGAGCCGGGGTGTGGGCGTAGCGCTGCGTGGTTGGCCGGATCCTTGCCGTGAGGATCGCGGGCAGCACGAAGGGGCGGGCCCCTCCGCACGCGTCGGAGGCGTACGTCGGGGCCCGCCCCTCGTCGGGCGGTGGCGGGACTGTCAGGTCACCCGGCCGCCCTGCTCTGCGCGCCGGCGCCGGCCACGGGCGCCCACTTGTCGAGCAGCCCCGGGTTCTTCTTCAGCCAGCCGCGGACGGCGTCCTGCTCCTTGCCCTTGCCGACCTTCTGGATCTCCGCCTCCAGGCCGGTGAGCTGCTTCTCGTCCATGGAGAAGTTCTCCAGCCACTTGCCGACCTCGGGGTTGTCGGCGGCGAAGCCCTTGCGGGAGAGGGTGTGCACGCCGTCGCCCTCGCCCCAGGCGCCCTGCGGGTCCTTCAGCTTCTTCAGGCCGTACTCGCTGTACGCCCAGTGCGGCGACCAGAGCGTGACCACGATCGGGTCCTTCTTGGCGTACGCGCGCTTGAGCTCGGCGAGCATCGCCGGGGTGGAGCCGTCGACGACCTTGTAGGAGCCGTCGAGGCCGTACTGCTTGAGGACCTTGTCCTTGAGCAGGCCCATCATCCCGGCACTGGGCTCGATGCCGGTGATCTTCCCGCCGAACTGCGCGGACTTGCCCTTGAGGTCCGCCAGCGAGTTCACGTCCTTCATGTAGGACGGGACGGTCAGCTCCAGCGAGGTGGGGCCGTACCACTTGCCGAGGTCGTCGAGCTGCTTGCCGTACTTCTTCCAGTACTCGGCGTGCGTGGTGGGCAGCCAGGAGTCGGTCTGGAAGTCGACCTGACCGGTGGCGAGGCCCGTGTAGAGGGGGCCGGCGGCGAACTGGGTGGTCTTCACCTCGAAGCCGCGCTCCTCCAGCAGCTCCTTCCACAGGAACGTGGAGGCGATGCCCTCGTCCCACGGGATGTAGCCGATGGTGATCTCCTTGCCCTTGCCGATGTCCGTGGCGGAGGCCTCGGCGGTGCCGGCCCGGGGGCCGAGGACGCCCATGCCGCCGGCGACGAGGGCGAGGGCGGACACCCCGGCGACGGCCACGGCCGGGCGGGGGCGGTAGGTCCACACCGTCGTACGGGCCTTGGCGGCGGCGCGCCGGCCGAGCGGGGAGATGCGGGTGCCGAGGGCGCCGGTCATGCGGTCCAGGTAGATGGCGAGGACGACGATGCCGAGGCCGGCCTCGAAGCCGAGGCCGATGTCGAGCTGGCCGATGGCCTCGTTGACGGCGCCGCCGAGGCCGCCGGTGCCGACCATGCCGGCGATGACGACCATCGACAGACCGAGCATGATCACCTGGTTGACGCCCGCCATGATGGTGGGCAGGGCGAGCGGCAGCTGCACGCGCAGGAGGGTGTCGCGGGGTGACGTGCCGAAGGCCTCCGCGGCCTCGACGAGCTCGGCGTCGACCTGGCGGATGCCGAGTTCGGTCATGCGCACACCGGGTGCGAGCGCGAAGATCAGGGTGGCGATGACGCCGGCGGGGACGCCCATGCCGAAGAAGAGGATCGCCGGGATCAGCAGGACCATCGACGGCATCGTCTGGAGCAGGTCCAGGACGGGCCGCAGGGTCGCGCTGACCGCCTTGGAGCGGGCGGCCCAGATGCCCAGCGGGACGGAGATCACCAGGGCGATGACCGTGGCGACGAGCACCAGGGACAGGGTGGACATCGCCTCCTCCCACAGGTCGAGGGAGTCGATGAGCGCGAAGCCGGCGAAGCCGAGGACGCCCGCGACCAGGCCGCGCAGCCACCAGGCGAGCACCGCGAGGATGCCCGCGAGCAGCAGCGGCTCGGGGGCGGTGAGCACGGCGTCGATGCCGTCGTACATGCCTTCGACGACCGTCTTGATCGCGTCGAAGAGCCAGGACATGTGGGCGACGAGCCAGTCGACTCCGGAGTCGACCCAGTCACCGAGGTGGAGCCTAGGCACGGGCGGCCTCCTTCCCTTCGGTGCGCGGACTGTCGCAGCCGGTCTCCGCAGCGCGTTCGTCGCCGATGAAGCCGACGAGGCGGCGGCGGTGGACGACGCCGACGGGGGCGCGGTCGGCGTCGAGCACGGCGACCGGGTGGGGCACGCGGGCGCTGATCGCGCACAGCTCGGTGAACGGCGTGTCGGGGGTCGCGGTGGCGCAGCCGCAGCGGCCCTCGTCGCCGCGGACGTCGGTGTCCATGACGGCGGCGGCGGTCAGCACGCGGGAGCGGTCGACGTCCTGGATGAAGGAGGCGACGTAGTCGTTCTCGGGGCGCACGAGGATGTCCTCGGCGCTGCCGGTCTGCACGATCCGGCCGTCGCGCATGACGGCGATGCGGTCGCCGAGGCGCATGGCCTCGTTGAGGTCGTGGGTGATGAAGACGATCGTCTTCTTCAGCGTCTGCTGGAGGGTGAGCAGCTGGTCCTGCATGTCGCGGCGGATCAGCGGGTCCAGCGCGCTGAAGGACTCGTCCATCAGCAGCAGGTCGGCGTCGGTGGCGAGGGCGCGGGCCAGGCCGACGCGCTGCTGCATGCCGCCGGACAGCTCGTCCGGCCAGGACTTCTCCCAGCCGGCGAGGCCGCACAGCCGCAGGGCCTCGGCGGCGCGCTCCTCGCGCTCGGCGCGCGGGACGCCCTGGACGGCGAGGCCGTAGGCGGCGTTGTCGAGGACGCTGCGGTGCGGGAAGAGCGCGAAGTGCTGGAAGACCATGCTGATCTTGTGGGCGCGGACCTCGCGCAGCTCGCGGTCGCCGAGCGCGGTCAGGTCCTGGCCGTCGAAGAGGACGCGTCCCGCGGTGGGCTCCAGCAGTCCGTTCAGCATGCGCAGCAGCGTGGACTTACCGGAGCCGGACAGGCCCATGACGACGAAGATCTGGCCCGGGTCCACGGTGAAGGAGGCGTCGATGACGGCGGCGGTGGTGCCGTCGCTCCGCAGCTCCTCACGGTCGGCTCCGCCACGGAGCCGTTCGACTGCCTCGTCCGGTCGTCTGCCGAACACCTTGTACAGATGTTCGGCCTCAAGCCTTGCGGACACACATACCTTCTCGGATCGGGGGCAAGGGAGGAGGTCGTGCCGAAGGCCTCGTTGGGGGCTGAGGGCCTCGCCAGGGCGGTCGACAACGCGACCGGCACCGCTCCGAGCCCGCGCCTGCCCTGGTCCGAACGTCACAAACGCGCCAGTGGGCCAGCTCACAGGCTTTTCACACGTGTCACGGGAGTGAAGACCGGCGGGCCACGGGGGTGGCGTGCGGCATGATGCGTGCGTGACCGGACGACTGATGCTCCTCGACACCGCCTCGCTCTACTTCCGCGCCTACTTCGGCGTCCCGGACTCGGTGAAGGCGCCCGACGGCACACCGGTGAACGCCGTGCGCGGGCTGCTGGACTTCATCGACCGCCTGGTGAAGGACCACCGGCCGGACGAGCTGGTCGCCTGCATGGACGCGGACTGGCGGCCGGACTGGCGGGTGGAGCTGATCCCCTCCTACAAGGCGCACCGTGTCGCCGAGGAGCGCGCGGCCGGCCCGGACGAGGAGGAGATCCCGGACACCCTCTCGCCGCAGGTCCCCGTGATCGAGGCAGTGCTGGACGCGCTCGGCATCGCGCGCGTGGGGGTGGCGGGCTACGAGGCGGACGACGTGATCGGCACGTTCACCGCGCGGGCGAAGGGCCCGGTGGACATCGTCACCGGCGACCGCGACCTGTACCAGCTGGTGGACGACGCGCGCGGGGTGCGGGTGCTGTATCCGCTCAAGGGCGTCGGCACGCTCCAGCTCACGGA
Source organism: Streptomyces sp. NPDC002328 (assembly GCF_042890065.1). Lineage (NCBI taxonomy): Bacteria > Bacillati > Actinomycetota > Actinomycetes > Kitasatosporales > Streptomycetaceae > Streptomyces > Streptomyces sp. NPDC002328. The sequence continues at coordinate 170,422 of NZ_JBIARQ010000007.1, forward strand.
CGAGGCGTGGCTGCGCGAAAAGTATGGGGTCGACGGCCGCGGGTACGCGGACCTCGCGCTGCTGCGCGGCGACCCGAGCGACGGCCTGCCGGGGGTGCCCGGCATCGGCGAGAAGACCGCGGCCAAGCTGCTGGCCGAGTTCGGCGACCTGGCCGGGATCATGGCGGCGGTCGACGACCCGGCGGCGAAGCTCACACCGTCGCAGCGCAAGCGGCTCGACGAGGCACGCGCGTACGTGGCCGTCGCGCCGAAGGTGGTCCGGGTCGCCGGCGACGTGCCGCTGCCGGAAGTGGAGGTCGCGCTTCCCCGTGGACCGCGAGAACCGGAGACACTGGAGGGACTGGCGCGGCGCTGGGGCCTCGGCGGCTCGTTGCAGCGGCTGCTGGTGACGCTCGGCGCGTGAGCATTGCTCTCGCCGGAAGGGCGCCCGAGGGGGTGCCCTCCCCGATGGCCGAAAGTCATGCTTTGCCAAAGAGGTGAATTCACCTCCGGGAACGGGGGGCCTCGCAGGGGGTGGGGTGCTAACTTAGGTAAACCTAACCATATTCAAATGGGAGGTCGTCATGGCAGAACGTCCGGCACGGAGTCCGCGGAAGCCCCATTCCGCCCAGGTCGTCCGTACCGAACGGCTCACCCCGCACATGCAGCGCGTCGTCCTCGGCGGCGCGGGCCTGGCGGAGTTCGACGCCGGGTCCTGCACCGACCACTATGTGAAACTGCTGTTCGACGCCGAGGGCGTGACGTACCCGGAGCCCTTCGACCTGGAGCGGATCCGGGGGGAGTTCCCGCGCGAGCACTGGCCCGTCACCAGGACGTACACCGTGCGTCACTGGGACGCAGAGCACCGCGAGCTGACCCTCGACTTCGTGCTCCACGGCGACGAGGGCCTCGCCGGTCCGTGGGCCGCCCGCGTCCAGCCGGGCGAGACGATCCACTTCCTGGGCCCCGGCGGCGCCTACGCCCCCGATCCGGCCGCCGACTGGCATCTGCTGGCCGGCGACGAGAGCGCCCTGCCCGCGATCGCGGCCTCGCTGGAGTCGCTGCCCGTCGGAGCCGTCGTCCACGCCTTCATCGAGGTGGCCGGCCCCGAGGAGGAGCAGAAGATCGACTCCGACGTCGAGGTCGTCTGGCTGCACCGCGGCGACCGGCCGGTCGGCGAGAAGCTCGTCGAGACCGTTCGGGCGCTCCAGTGGCCCGCGGGTCGTCTGCACGCCTTCGTCCACGGCGAGGCCGCGACCGTGAAGGACCTGCGCAAACTGCTGCGCGTCGAGCACGGGATCCCGCGCGAGGACCTCTCGATCTCCGGCTACTGGCGTCTCGGCCACAACGAGGACGGCTGGCAGGCCTCCAAGCGCGAGTGGAACGCCCGCGTGGAAGCCGAGCAGGAGACCGCGCCCCCGTCGGCGTGACCCCCGCCGCGTGACCCCCGCCCCGTCCGCACCCGGGGGCCCGCACCCGACCTGACGCTCGGGGGTGTGTCAGTCGCCCCGCACACGTGCGTGGAGGTGCATGTCGTGCCAGCCGTCCGCGTGCAGGACGGCGCTGCGCTTGGTGCCCTCCAGGGAGAAGCCCGACTTCGCGGCCACCCGGCAGGAGGCCTCGTTCGCGGTGGCGTGGAGGAGTTCCAGCCGGTGGAAGCCGATGTCGTCCAGGGCCCACCGGGAGAGCGTGGTCGTGGCGCGCGCCGCGACGCCCCGGCCACGGGACGCCGCCGTGGTCCAGTAGGCCACCTCGGCCACGCCGTCGCCCAGCACGATCTCGCGCAGCGCCACCCGCCCCAGCAGCACGTCGGTGTCCGCGTCCGCGACGGCCCACTGGGCGGTGCGCTCCTCGCGCCAGGCGCCCAGCCACTCCTCGATCCAGCCGGCGACCTCCTCCTCGGAGTCGGCGGCCCGGACGTACCACTGGTGCATCAGCGGATCCTGGAAGGCGGCGTGGACGGCGGGCGCGTCCCCGGGCCGCCACGGGCGCAGCACCAGCCCGTCGCCGGTGGGGAGCACGGGCTGCGGTATGCGGGAGAGCGTTCCGGCGGGCAGGGTCGGTCGGGTGAGAAAGGGCATGATCCGTATCCTGCCGACGGGTGGCGGCCGCTCCAACAAGTTTTCCCGCCGCCCCGGCACTCCTCGGCCGCCGTGCCCCTGACCCCGGCCGCCGTACCCTTGACCCCGATGAGACGCCGCACCCCTCCCCCGCCCTCGCCCCTCCCGCAGCGCGACGGGATCGACCCGGTCCGGGTCAGGCTGCCCGGCGTGAGCACGGGCACGGGCGAGGGCGAGAGCCGCTGGGCCACCGTGCGGGAGCATCTGCGGGAACGGTTCGGCGCCGCCCGGGCCGAGCTCGTCGACGGGATGTTCACGGCGGGGCTGATCGTCGGGGCCGACGGACGGCCGGTGGGCGCGGACGCGGCGTACGTGCCGGGGATGTTCGTGTGGTTCCACCGGGAGCCGCCCGTCGAGACGCCGGTGCCGTTCCCGCTGGTGATCGTGCACCGCGACGCGCACCTCGTCGTCGCCGACAAGCCGCACTTCCTGGCCACCACCCCGCGCGGCAGCCATGTCACCGAGACCGCGCTGGCGCGGCTGCGGCGCGAGCTGGGCATCCCGGCGCTCGGGGCCGCGCACCGGCTGGACCGGCTCACCGCCGGACTGGTGCTGTTCACCGTCCGCCCGGAGGAACGCGGCGCCTACCAGAGCCTGTTCCGCGACCGCCGCGTCCGGAAGGTGTACGAGGCCGTCGCCCCGTACGAACCGTCGCTCGCCCTGCCGGTCACCGTGCGCAGCCGGATCGTGAAGGAGCGCGGGACGCTGACCGCCCGCGAGGTGCCGGGCGAGCCGAACGCCGTCAGCCGCGTCGAGCTGATCGAGCACCGGGCCGGTGACGGCCTCGCCCGCTACCGGCTGACCCCGTTGACCGGGCAGACCCATCAACTGCGCGTCCACATGGCCTCGTTGGGTGTGCCTCTCCTCGGCGACCCGCTCTACCCCGAGGTGAACGACCCCGTGCCGGACGGCGACTTCCGGTGCCCGCTGCAACTGCTGGCGCGGGAGCTGGAGTTCACCGATCCGGTCACGGGAGCGGAACACCGGCTGCGGAGCGGACGGACGCTGGCCGCCTGGTCGTCGTACGACGACTGGAAGGGCTGAGCGGGCTCCGGCTCGGGTCAGGGGCTGAGGGGCTCGGGGTCAGCAGCCGTGCCACCAGGCCAGGAAGCGGCGCCAGGCGTTCGGCCGGCGGGCCGGCCGGGGAGCCGGCCGGGGAAGCGGGGTGGTGCGCGGTCCGCTCGCTCCGGGTGCGGTTTCCGCGGGGCTCGCCGAGCGGGCAACGGGCGGCGGGACGACCGTCATCGTCATGCCCCCGCCCGGGGGCCGCGCGGACGCGCCGTGCGACGGATGGGACATCACGTCCTGCTGCGGCTTCGGCTCGAAGTGGACCGGCAGCTCCGCCAGATGCCGTGACGCGATCGACGCCGTCCAGCGCAAGTCGTCCTCGTCGCAGTCCAGTTGGACGTCCGGCAGCCGCATCAGCAGCGCGTCGACGCCGACGTCGGCGATGGCGCGGCCGATGTCCTGGCCGGGGCACTCGTGCGGACCGCCGCCGAAGGCGAGGTGCGAGCGGTTGCCCTGCATGTTGGCGGAGAGGTCGGGGCGCACCCGCGGGTCGACGTTGCCCGGCGCGGGCGCGTACAGCAGGCCGTCGCCCTTGCGGATGCGCTGACCGCCCAACTCCGTGTCGTGCTTGGCGAAGTAGGCGAAGACGGTACTGAACGGCGGCTCGTCCCACAGGGATTGCTCGACCGCCTCCGGCACCGTCATCTGCCCGCCGTTGAGCCGGGCGACGAACCGCGGGTCGGTGAGGACCATGCGCAGCGCGTTGGACAGGAGGTTGACGGTGGCCTCGTAGGCGGCGAACAGCACCAGCCGCAGATGCTCCCTGACCTCGTCGTCGGTGAGTCCCGCCGGGTGGGTGACGAGGTGGCTGGCGAAGTCGTCCTCGGGCCGGGCGCGCCGCAGGGCGGTGAGCCGGCTCAGCGCCTCCATGACGTAGGTGTGACTGGCGATGGCCGTCTCGGTGCCCTTGAGCGCGTCGCGGGCCGCGTGGACCATCCGGTCGCTGTACTCCTCGGGCATGCCGAGGATGTGGCACATGACGGCCATCGGAAGGTGCTCGGCGAACTGGGTGACCAGCTCGGCCCGTCCCTTCTCGCAGAACTCGTTGACCAGCCGCTGGGAGGAGCGGTTGATGTACCGGCGCAGACTGCGGTCGTCGAGCGTCTTCATGGCCGTGGTGACCGCGCCGCGCAGCCGCTTGTGCTCGTCGCCCTCGGCGTGGGCGCAGATCGGCTGCCAGGCGATGTGCGGCATCAGCGGGTGGTCGGGCTTGACCATGCCTTCGAGGAGGGGCGTCCAGACGCGGCTGTCCCGGCTGAACTGCGAGGGGGTGCGCACCATGTGCAGGTTCTCGGCGTGGCCGAGGACCACCCACACCGGTACGTCGTCGTGGAGCAGGGCGGGCGCCACGGGGCCGTGCTTCTCCCGGAGCCGCTCGTAGAGCTCGCTCAGGTCCTCGGCGCCGGGGCCGTACAGCCGCTTCAGCCCTCCGGGGCCACCGCCGTGCGCGGGGCAGCCGGGGGGCGGATCGAGGTCGAGGTCCGGGGGGCCTGCCGTCGTGGGGTTCTCAGGCGTCACTTGGATCGCTCCGAAACTGGGGGATTCTGTGTCGGGGGCGGGGGCAGCCGAACGGGGGCGGCGAGACGGGGACTTCACGCGAAGGGCGAAGTCAGCGCAGGCTGCCGCTCAGTTGCAGGGACTGGAGGAAGCCCACCAGCGTCGTCAGCACGTCACGGCTGGAGGCCCGGCGCCGTACGTCGCACTCGACGATCGGCACCGCCGGCGGGAGGTCGAGGGCGACGCGCAGGTCCTCCACGGCGTAACGGGGGCCGTCGGGGAAGGTGTTGACGGCGACGACGAAGGGCACGCAGCGCTCCTCCAGCCGCCCCATCACCTCGTAACTGACCTCCAGGCGACGGGTGTCGACGAGGACGACCGCGCCGAGCGCGCCCTCGAACAGGCCGTCCCACAGGAACCAGAAGCGCTCCTGGCCGGGCGTGCCGAACAGGTACAGCACGACCTGGTCCGTGATGCGGATCCGGCCGAAGTCCATCGCCACGGTGGTGGCGGTCTTGGTGTCGGAGCCGTAGTCGTCGTCGACGCCGACGCCGGCCTGAGTCATGGTCTCCTCGGTGGTCAGCGGTTTGATCTCGCTGACCGAGCCGACCATGGTCGTCTTGCCGACGCCGAAGCCGCCCACGATGACGATCTTGGCCGCCGCCTGGGTGGAGTGCGGCAGACGGTCCTCGGCCCGTGGGCCGGGGATCACGTCAGAGCCGTTGAAGTCCATGCATCACCGCTTCGAGGAGGGAACGGTCGGGTAGCTGCTGCCGGACGATCGGGGCGCGCGCGTGCACGAGGTCGGCCGCCAGCATCTCGGTGAGGAGCACCGTCACCACGCTGAACGGGAGGCCGAGGTAGGCCGACACCTCGGCCACCGCCAGCGGCGCCCGGCACATCCGGAGCACCGACAGCTGCTCCGGGGTGGCGGAGGAGGGCGGTTCGGCGCGCGTCACGATCAGCGTGACGAGGTCGAGGGGCGCGCGCTCGCCGTCGCCGGCCGAGATGGTGTAGAGCCGCTCGACGTTCTTCTCCTCCTCCTCGTCGTCCTCCCGCGGCGGCTGGACGAGGAGTTCGGGAGGTTCCGGCAGGGGTTGTCGCCGTCGGCGCAGAGGAGGCGTCATACGCTCTGCTCGTTGCGGCGGGGCGGACTGGTCAGATGGGCGCCGATGCGGACCACGAGATCGCGCATCATGCCGCTCATCCGGCCCGGCTCGCAGCGCACGTCGGCGAGGACCGCGAGGTAGGCGTTGGCGCCGGCGGCCATCAGATAGAAGTAGCCGCCCTCCATCTCGATGACGACGAGGTTCATGTCGCCGTCGGTGGAGGGGATCTCCTGGGCGACGGCGCCGGCCAGGCTCTGGAGGCCCGCGCAGGCGGCGGCGACGCGGTCGGCCGCGTCGGGGTCGCCGGCGTAGCGGGCGAGGCGCAGGCCGTCGGCCGAGAGCACCACGATCATGTGGATGCCCGGGACGCCGCTGTAGAGCTCCTTGAGCATCCAGTCGAAGTTGGCGCGCTGCTGGATCACGTGAGGTCCCCCTCGTCGTCGGCCCGGGTCTCGGCCGGGGTCTCGGCCTTGTCCTCGATCAGGTGCAGATATGCGGTCGGGTTGCGGGTGAAGTCGGTCGGGTGGACGCCCGGGTTGTCCTTCTTGAGGCCCTCCCAGAAGGCCTCGAACGCCACTCCGGGCTCGGACCTCTTCTTCTCGGACCTGGCCTTGGCCGCGGCCTCCTCCTCGGCGCGGGCCGCCTGCGTCCAGACGTCCGGCGTGCCCTCACGCTCCAGGCGCTCGGACTCGGCCGCCTCGGCGTACCGCTGGGAGATCGGGATCTTCATCTTGCTGCGGCGCTGCGGAAGGCCCTTCTCCGTCCACTCGGTGATCTCGGGGACCTCGTCGTCGGTCAGCGAGACGCCGGCGGGGATGCGCGGGCTGGTGGGGCGGCGCTTCTTGGGCGGACGCTTGGGGCCCTCGACCGCGTCGTTGAGGGTCATCTCGGGCACGGCGGTGGCGCCGATGCCGTGCGCGAAGCCGGGGGCCGGGTCGGTGGTCATCATCTCGCTCGGCACCATGAGCACGGCGCGGACGCCGCCGTACGCCGACTTGCGCAGCGCCACGTCGAGGTGGAAGGAGGTGCAGAGACGACCGACGACCGCGAGACCCAGGCGCGGGTTGCCGCCCAGTTCCTGGATGTCGACGCCTTCCTTGGCCTCCTCGAGCATGCCTTCGACCCGGGCGCGGGACTCCTCGCTGAGGCTGACGCCGGCGTCCTCGATCTCGATGGCGATGCCGGTCTGCACCTCGACGGCGTTGACGTGCACCTTGCTCTGCGGGGGCGAGTAGCGGGTGGCGTTGTCGAGGAGTTCGGCGAGCGCGTGGATCAGCGGTTCGACGGACCGGCCGCGAATGTTGACCTTGGCGATGGAGTTCAGCTGGATGCGCCGGTACTCCAGGATCCGGGACATCGCGCCGCGCAGCACGCTGTACAGCGGCACCGGCCGGGGCCAGCTGCGGCCGGGCCGGCCGCCGCCGAGCACACCGATGGAGTCGGCGAGACGGCCGATCATCGCGTTGCCGTGGTCGATGCGCAGCAGGTCGTCGAAGACCTCGGGATTGCGGCCGTGGTCCTCCTCCATCTCCCGCAGCTCGTAGGCCTGTTGGTGGACGATGGCCTGCACGCGCCGGGCGATGCTGACGAACGAGCGCTGAGTGGACTCCCGTAGGGACTGCTCGTGGTCGACGGCCTCCAGGGACCGCTTGAGGAGGACCCTCTGCCCCTCGCCGAGATCACGGAAGGAGGGGTCCGTGGCGCCGAGGTGGCGGATCACCTCGTCGGGTGAGTTCCCGCCGCGCATCCACTTCACCGTGCGGGGCAGGTAGTTGTGCGCGATGCGCAGGTTCAGCTCGTCCTGGGCGAGGATCCGCCGCTCGAACTCCGCGACGCGGCGCTCCTGTTCGACGCGCAGCTCCCGCAGTCGCCTGCCGCGGCGTGCGGACTCGGCGCCGGCGGCGGTCACCAGGAGAGTGGCGAGGGTTCCGCAGACGCCGACGGCGGGCCGGGCCGATGCCGCCACCAGGGCGACGGCGGCACCGGTCGCCGCGGCCATCAGTATCGCGGGGAGCAACAGCACGCGGGCGTACGCCAGTCCACGGCGGCCGGGTGGGGCCTGAACACTCACCATAGGGGCACCCTCTGTAGGGATATGTCTGCATCTTCGGAATATTCGGGAACAAGCGCACGAATACACCTCAACTCGGTGCGCCGCGGGCGAGCTTAGTCCGACCGGATCAACGCCGCGTCGCATTCGGCAACCGCCTGAAACCACCCCGACACCTGGAGTAACGTCGGTCGATTCAAACCCACAGCACCCACTCGAACACAAGAAGTAATGAAGACCAGACAAACGAAAAGCCCCACCACAACGGGTGAGGCAGGGGCACAAAACAACTAACGTCACGACAACTACACCAGGGGCGCGGGGCGGAGCCGATATGCGGCTCCGCCGCGTGGGCGCGACCAGCCACAGCCTCCCCGCACCCGCCGACGAACAATCACCCCACAGACGAGTAGGCGACAACCCCCCGCAGCAACTGATCAACAGCCTTACGAGCAGCCCGCCCCACACCGGAGCCCTCCGCAGGAGAAGCCGCCGCGATCTGCCCCAGCACATCGATCACCTGCTTGCACCACCGCACGAAGTCCCCCGCCGGCATCTCCGCCTCGCGGAGCACCTCGTCGAGCCCCTTGCCCGAGGCCCACATGTACGCCGCCCAGGCGAAGCCGAGGTCGGGTTCGCGCTGGCCGACGCCCTCGGTCTGGCTGATCCGGAAGTCCTCCTCCAGAGCGTCCAGCCGGCCCCAGATCCGCACCATCTCGCCGAGCGAGGCCTTCGCCTTGCCGGAGGGCAGCTTCGGCGCCATCGCGTCGTCGCCGACCCGCGCCTCGAACACCAACGCCGACACGCACGCGGCGAGTTCGGCGGGCGCGAGCCCTTCCCAGACCCCGGCGCGCAGGCATTCGCTCGCCAGCAGGTCGAGTTCGCCGTAGAGCCGGGCGAGCCGCTTGCCGTGCTCGGTGACCTCGTCGCCGCGCAGGTAGTCCAGCTCGGTCAGCAGCGCCACGATCCGGTCGAAGGTGCGGGCGATGGTGTTGGTGCGCCCCTCGATGCGCCGCTCCAGCTGCGAGGTGTCGCGCAGCAGCCGGTGGTAGCGCTCGGCCCAGCGGGCGTGGTCCTCGCGCTCGTCGCAGCCGTGGCAGGGGTGGGCGCGCAGCGCCGTGCGCAGCCGGGCGATCTCCCGGTCGTCGGCGGCCTGGGACCGCTTCTTGCGGGCCCGCTCCGGCGGGATGTGCCCGGCCTTGCTGCGCAGCGCGGAGGCGAGGTCCCGACGGGACTGCGGCGAGCGCGGGTTGAACGTCTTCGGGATCCGCATCCGATCCAGCGCCTCGACCGGCACCGGGAAGTCCATCGAGGCCAGCCGCTTGACCTGCCGCTCCGCGGTCAGGACGAGCGGGCGCGGTCCGTCGTGGTGGTCGAAGCCGCGGTGGCCGTTGGCCCGCCCCGCGGGCAGCCCCGGGTCCAGCACCAGGGCGAGGCCCGCGTACTTGCCCGTCGGGACGTGGATGACGTCGCCCGGCTTGAGCCGCTCCAGCGCCACCGCCGCCTCGGCGCGCCGGTGGGCGGCGCCCTGCTTGGCCAGCTCGGTCTCGCGGTCCTTGAGTTCGCGGCGCAGTCGCGCGTACTCGTCGAAGTCGCCGAGGTGGCAGGTCATGGAGGCCTTGTAGCCCTCCAGGCCCTCCTCGTTGCGCTGCACCTGCCGGGAGATGCCGACGACCGACCGGTCGGCCTGGAACTGGGCGAACGACGTCTCCAGCAGCTCGCGCGAACGGTGCCGCCCGAACTGCTCGACCAGGTTGACCGCCATGTTGTACGACGGCTTGAAGCTGGAGCGCAGCGGATAGGTGCGGGTGCCGGCGAGGCCGGCGAGGTGGTCGGGGTTCATGCCGCGCTGCCACAGCACGACGGCGTGTCCCTCGACGTCGATGCCGCGCCGGCCCGCGCGGCCGGTCAGCTGGGTGTACTCGCCGGGGGTGATGTCGGCGTGCTGTTCGCCGTTCCACTTGACGAGCTTCTCCAGCACCACCGAGCGGGCGGGCATGTTGATGCCCAGCGCTAGGGTCTCGGTCGCGAAGACGGCCTTGACCAGGCCGCGGACGAACAGTTCCTCCACGACCTCCTTGAACGTCGGCAGCATGCCCGCGTGGTGGGCCGCTATGCCGCGCTCCAGGCCCTCCAGCCACTCGTAGTAGCCGAGGACGTGCAGATCCTCGTGGGGGATGGCGGCCGTGCGCTCCTCGACGAGGGCGCGGACCCGCTCACGGGCCTCGTCGTCGTTGAGCCGCAGCCCGGCGTACAGGCACTGCTGGACGGCGGCCTCGCAGGCGGCGCGGCTGAAGATGAACGTGATGGCGGGCAGCAGCCCCTCGGCGTCGAGCCGCTCGATCACCTCGGGCCGGCCCGGCGTCCACACCCGTGAGCGCTGCCGGCGGTCGCGTTCCCGGTCGGCCTCGCGCATCCGGCCGCGCCGACGCTCCTGGTACGAGGGCCGGCTCGCTTCCATGCGGGCCAGCCGCGTGAGGTCGGGGTTGACGGCCTTCCGTTGGCCCTCGCCCTCCTCGAACAGGTCGTACATCCGCCGTCCGGCCAGCACGTGCTGGAACAGCGGCACGGGTCGGTGCTCGGAGACGATCACCTCGGTGTCGCCGCGGACGGTGTCCAGCCAGTCGCCGAACTCCTCGGCGTTGGACACGGTCGCGGAGAGCGAGACCAGGGTGACCGACTCGGGGAGGTGGATGATCACTTCCTCCCACACCGCGCCCCGGAAGCGGTCGGAGAGGTAGTGCACCTCGTCCATCACCACGTAGCCGAGACCGAGGAGGGTCTGCGAACCGGCGTACAGCATGTTCCGCAGCACCTCGGTGGTCATCACGACCACCGGGGCGTCGGAGTTGACGCTGTTGTCGCCGGTGAGCAGGCCGACCTTCTCGGCGCCGTAGCGACGGCACAGGTCGGAGTACTTCTGGTTCGACAGCGCCTTGATGGGCGTCGTGTAGAAGCACTTCTTGCCCTGCTGGAGGGCGAGGTGGACGGCGAACTCGCCCACGATCGTCTTGCCCGAGCCGGTGGGGGCGGCCACCAGGACGCCCTTGCCCGCCTCGAGTGCCTGACACGCCTCGATCTGGAACGGGTCGAGACCGAAGTCGTACATCTCGCGGAAGGACGCGAGCGCGGTGGCCTGCTCGACAGCGCGCCTGCGCGCAGCCGCGTACCGCTCGGCCGGTGAGAGGTCCTCTGTCATCGTGCTTTCGAGCGTACCGGGCCCCACTGACAACAGGACGATCATTATCCGGATCCGCCCTCATCAAACATATGATCCGCGCAGGTCAGGCACCGGTGTGCGGGCGCAGCGGAAAGGCCGGACGGAATCCGTCCGGCCTTCGGGGCGTCTGGTGGGTCGGGTCAGGTGACGTCGTCGTAGCCGTTGACCCGTTCCCGGGACGTCTGCTCCGGGAGGGCGCGGGTCGCCGACACCTGCTCGATCTCGCCGATGTCCGCCGGGGTGAGGTCGAGCTCGGACGCCTCGTCGTCGGCGGGGCCCTCGGCCTCCCGGAGGCGCCTGCGGCGGTCGTTCAGCAGGGCGAAGCCCGTGGCGAGGAAGTACAGCGCGATGATCGGCGTGGCGAGCGAGAGCATCGAGACCGGGTCGACCGTCGGCGTGGCGAACGCGGCGAAGACGGTGACGCCCATGATCATGCCGCGCCACCAGCCCAGCATCCGGCTGCCGCGGACCATGCCGGTCATGTTGAGCATGACCAGCAGCAGCGGCAGCTCGAAGGAGAGACCGAAGACGATCACCATGCGGGTCACGAGGTCGAGCAGTTCGTCCAGCGGCAGAAGGTTGACCGCTCCCGACGGGGTGAACTCGAGCAGCACGACCGCGGCGGCGGGCAGCACGTGGTACGAGAACCACGCGCCCGCGAGGAAGAGCGGGACGCCGCTGGCCACGAAGCCGTAGGCGTACTTCCGCTCGTGCTTGTGCAGGCCGGGCGCGACGAACGCCCAGAGCTGGTAGAGCCAGACCGGGCTGGCGATCACGACGCCCGCCGTCAGCGATACCTTGATCATCAACGTGAACGGGCCCATGAGGCCCGACATCGTGATGTTGCCGCAGGCCCCCGTGCTCTGCTTGGCCAGCTCGGAGAACGGCGTCGCGCAGCCCACCGACTTCTGGATCGGCTCGGTGAGCAGGTCGATGATGTCCTGGTAGTAGACCGCGGCCGCGGCCGCCGCGATCACGATCGCCAGGACCGCCTTCCCGAGCCGGTTACGCAGCTCACGAAGGTGCTCCACGAGGGGCATCCGCCCCTCGGGGTCCTTCTCCTTCTTGCGGGCAGGCTTGAGCAACCCACGTTCCCATCTCGTGCGGCGGGCCGGAGGTCACCGGCCCTGCGTCAGCGCTTCGTGGTGTCCGTCGGCTCGTTGACCGGGCGCGAGCTGGTCACGTCGCCGGGAGCGGCCTGGATGGTGCGCTGCGAGGGGGTCTGCTCGCCGGGGTTGGGCGGGCCCGCCGGAGTGGCCGTGTTGCCGCTGCCTTCTTCCTTCATCGCCTTGGCCTCGCTCTTGAGGATGCGCGCGGACTTGCCGAGCGAGCGGGCCATGTCCGGAAGCTTCTTCGCGCCGAACAGCAGGATGATGACGACGAGGATGAGAATGATCTCGGGGGCGCCGAGCCTTCCGAACATAAGTCTTTACCTTCTCACCGAGGCGGCTGGGTGGGGGTGCTGTCCGATCGGTCGGACGTGTGTCCGAACGGTCGTGTCGACAGCGATCGTAACGCTCAGGGGTAAACGTGAGGCAATCCCCGTGCGTACTCCCGGTCAGCGGTCCTGGCCTCGTTTTCGGGACCGCGACCAGCAGCGTACCTGTCGGGACCGTCGCGACGGGAGGGCGAAGTGGCCCAAAACGCACGACGCCGGGGACTCACAGGAGCGGTCGGCCGCACTCACAGGCTGTCGACAGCGCGGGCCGCACTGAGGGACGCCCGCTCCAGCTCCCCGGCGGCCCTGTCGATACGGCGGGCGGAGTCCTCCACCTGCCGTCCCAGACGCTGCGCCTCCCGGAAGACCCGCGCCGCGAACACCGCGAGCACGGCGAGACCCAGGAACCCCACGGCTACCGCCAACATCGGCCAGAACATGTCGCCGAGCCTAGACCGTCCTACGCCGTGTGGAGCCGCAGGGTCCGCACGCCGCCGCCGGTGAGCAGCTCGACGATCCGCTCCCCGGCCGGCTTGCGCACGGCGGCCCCGCACTCGGGGCAGGTGAAGGAGTAGAAGGTGGTGCGGCTGGAGGCGCCGAGCACCAGACGCAGCGCGCCCGCGCCGAGCTCGAACCGGCCCCGGCAGTCGGGGCAGCCGGCCCTGAACACGACGGGGGCGACGCTTCTCATCCCCGCGAAGGCCGCGGCCACGGACACTCCCCGTACACCGGACACCGCAGACTCACTCACGACCGTCGCTCCCGCCCGTAGCTCATCCGGACCCCACACCGCCGCAAGCGCTCCCGGCGTCCGCCGCGCCGACGACCATCCGCGCGGTCCCGCCCGAGTCGCCTCCGGTGATTCCGTTCACCTGCCGCGCCTCGTCCGCCTGAGCCCCCTCGTACGCCGCCAGGGCCTCGCGGGCCGCGCGGCGGGCGCTGTCGGCGAGGGCCTCGGGGGACACGATCCGGCCGTCGCGGCCGAGGCGCAGGGCCAGGCGGCGCAGCGACGCCGGGTCGGGCGTGCGCAGAGTGATACGCAGGCCGCCGTCGGGAAGTTCATCGGCGCTGTCGTGGGGGTAGTACTCGGCGACCCAGCGACCGCCGGGGCCGACCTCGACCACGACCTCCGGGTCCTCGGCGGCCGGCTGCACCAGCGCCTCCGACAGGTCCCGCAGCTCGATCTCGGGCGGGGCGGACGGCTCGTCGAGGATGCGGATCTCGGCGACCCGGTCGAGACGGAACGTGCGGCGCGCCTCGGAGCGGCGGCACCAGGCCTCCACGTACGTGTGCCCGACGCTGACCAGGCGGATGGGGTCGATCTCGCGCTCGGTGAGCTCGTCCCGCGCGGGCGAGTAGTACCGGATCCACAGCCGGCGCCGCTCGGAGATCGCCCGGTCCACGTCGGCGAAGACGCCGCCCTCGGACTCGAAGGTGACCGAGAGCCGGGAGCTGGCGCCCGCCGCCTCGCCGGCCGCGGTCTCCACCTTCGCGGTGGCGCGCAGCAGCGCCTGGCGGTCGCCTTCGCGCAGTCCGGGCAGGGTCGCCACGGCCCGCGCGGCGACCAGCAGCGCGGTCGCCTCGTCGGCGGCCAGCCGGAGCGGCTCGGCGGCCTCCGCGCCGAGCGCCGCCGGGTTGTGCCACCAGATGCGCTCGCCGTCGGTGTCGATGTCCAGCAGATCGCCGCCCCGGAAGCTCGTGCCACACATGGGCAGCACGTCGAGGTCGGAGACCAGCTCGTCCTCGGTGATCCCGAAGGCGCGCGCCACGTCCTCGACGCGCGCGCCGGGGCGCTCGCGCAGATACGTCACCAGGGAGAGCATCCGCCGCGTCTGGTCGATGGCGTTCGCGGGCCTGACCGGTTTGCCTGCCACAGTTCTCTTCCGCTCCCCCTCAGCCCTTGGCCACGGCACGCAGCCGGTCCACCACGTCGGCCCGCAGCTCGGCGGGCTCCAGGACCACCACGTCCGGCCCGAACTCCACCAGCCACGCGTCCAGCCCGTGCCCGTACGGAATCTCCAACTCGTCCCAGCCGTCGCCGAGTTCCCGCACCGCCGTGGCCTTCGCCCGCAAGGGGTACCCGGCGTCGGCGCGCAGCCGGATCAGAGCGCTGCGGTCGGCGGTCTCCCCCGCCCAGCTCGCGACGGTCTCGCGGACGGTGACGACGTCGGGGACGGGCACGGTGAAGCGCCCGCCGCGCGAGCGCACCTTGCCGGTGATCCGGGACAGCCGGAAGACCCGCTCGGCGCCCCGGTCGCGGTCGAAGCCCGCCAGGTACCAGTGGCCGCGCCAGCACTCCAGCGCCCACGGCTCGACGTGCCGGGGCTCGGGGTGCGCGGCGGTGGCCTTGCGGTAGTCGAAGACGACCGGGCGGCGGTCGCGGCAGGCCAGCATCAGCGGCTCGAACGCGGCCTCGTGCACCGGGATGCGCGGCTCCAGCGCCCCGTGCGCCTCGTACGGGTCGACGTCCTCGGGGAGCCCCGCGGCGCGCAGCTTCTGGAGGGCACCACTGGCGGCGCCGGCGAGGCGGGCCTGCTGCCACACCTTGGCGGCCAGCCCCAGGGCGGCGGCCTCCTCGGCGTCGAGGGTGATGGGCGGCAGGCGGTTGCTGTCGCGTCGGGCGAGGTAGCCGATCTCGCCGTCGAGGCTCTCCACGGTCTCGATGACCAGGCCGAGCTCGCGCAGATCGTCCTTGTCCCGCTCGAACATCCGGTTGAAGGAGTCGTCGGCCCCCGCCGCACCGGCCTCCACGTAAGCCTCAATGGAGTCGCGCAGCTCGCGCTTGCTGAGCGGCCGCCGCGTCCCCAGCAGGCACAGCGCCAGGTTCATCAGCCGCTCGGCCTTGGCAATGGCCATCGACGCCCTTCGCCTTCCTTATGGTGCTTCTGACGGATGACCGTACCGCTCCGCGGTGTCCCGGCAAAAGCCGAGAGCCCATGCCCGGACAGGCATGGGCTCCAAGTGATCACGACCGGTCACACAATGATCAGTCGTGGCTTCACGTACGGCGATGCTTCACGTACGGCGATCAGACCCCGAGCAGGTCCACCACGAAGATCAGCGTCTCGCCCGGCTTGATCGCCGGCGTGGGGCTCTGGTCGCCGTAGGCGAGGTGGGCCGGAATCGTCAGCTGACGACGGCCGCCCACCTTCATGCCCTGCACACCCTGGTCCCAGCCCTTGATGACCCGGCCGCCGCCCAGCGGGAAGCGGAACGGCGTCCCGCGGTTCCAGCTGGCGTCGAACTCCTCGCCGGTGCTGAAGGACACGCCGACGTAGTGCACGGTGACGGTCTGGCCGGCCTGGGCCACCTCGCCGTCGCCCTCCCAGATCTCCTTGATCTCGAGGTCCTTCGGGGGCGCGCCCTCCGGGAAGTCGATCTCGGGCTTGTCGATGCTCACGTCTTACGCTCCTGCTGGTTCGCGGAAAGGCAACACCACAGTCTTACATCACGGCGGCGTCACATCTTCGCGAGGATGTCCACCGTGAACACCATCGTGGAGTCCTTCTTGATGCCGCTGTCCGCGGGCGGGTTGTCGCCGTAGCCGAGCTCCGGCGGGATCACGATGACGACGCGGCTGCCCACCTTCTTGCCGGTCAGACCCTGCGCCCAGCCCTTGACGACGTTCTGGAGCGGGAACGACGTCAGCGCGCCGCGCCCGTACGTCGAGTCGAACTCCTTGCCGGTGTCCCACAGCACGCCCTGGTACTGGACCAACAGGGTGTTCTCGGCCTTGACCTCCTCGCCGTCCCCCTCGATGACGTAGTTCGACACGAGCTTCTTCGGCGGGTCGGTCTTGGGCACGTCGACCGAGGGCGCCTTGCCGTCGGTGTTGGTGCCGACCTTGGGCAGGGCGGCGTCGGTCTGCGGGACGTCCTTGCCCTCGGCGGAGCTCTTCGCGTTGAACGTGGCCTGGAGGTCGACCACGAACACCAGCGTGTCGGTGCCCTTGATACCCGCCTGCGCGTTGCCCTCAGGGCCGTAACCCCAGGTCGGCGGGACGGAGAACTCCACCCGGCTGCCGGTCTTCTTGCCCGTCAGCGCGTACCGCCAGCCGTCGATGATGCTGCCCTGGGCGAGCTGGATCAGCAGCGGCGTCCCCCGGTCGTAGGAGTTGTCGAAGACCTTCGCCGTGTCCCAGATCTGGCCGAGGTAGTTGGCCTGGACATAGTCGTTCTCCGCGGCGGTCCTGCCGCCGCCCGCGATCACGGTCTTCACGGCGAGCTGGTCGGAGGGCTTGCCCGAGCCCTTGGCGACCGTCGGCTTCTCGTCGAACTTCGTGCCCGCGGTGATGGCCGGCAGCGGCCCGTCCACGATCTTCGGCGTGGCGGCCGCGGAAGGGGCCGACGCCGAGGGCGACGCGCTGCCGTCCGCCGTGCTCGACGAGTCGGACTTCTCGTCGCCGCATCCGGCGAGCGTGACCAGTCCTGCGGGTACGGCGGCGAGAATGAGTGAGCGTCGGCGCACGGTGGGGGCCTCGTAATCGGTCGATCTTACTGATGGCGTGCGCGCTACCTTACTGACGTTTGCGCGCCGATCCCGGTTCCGGCCCGGGACAGCGCCGCCGACACGCGAAAGGCGCCGTACGGGAAACGTACAGCGCCCTCCTCGCGTTCCGGCTCTTCCGCCGCGACGCGCTCGCTCACCTACCGGCGATCACATTCCGGCGATCAGCTTCTCCACCCGGTCGTCCACCGAACGGAACGGGTCCTTGCACAACACGGTGCGCTGCGCCTGGTCGTTGAGCTTGAGATGCACCCAGTCGACGGTGAAGTCCCGGCGCTGCTCCTGCGCCCGGCGGATGAAGTCGCCGCGCAGCCGGGCCCGAGTGGTCTGCGGCGGAACCGACTTGCCCTCGAAGATCTTCAAGTCGTTGCAGATCCGGGTGGCTTGACCCTTCTTCTCCAGCAGGTAGTACAGACCCCGACGACGGTGGATGTCGTGGTACGCGAGGTCTATCTGCGCCACCCGCGGATGCGACATGGTCATGTTGTGCTTGGCCCGGTACCGCTCGATGAGCTTGTACTTCATCACCCAGTCGATCTCGGTGCCGATGCGGTCGAGGTCCTCGGACTCGATGGAGTCCAGCGTGCGGCCCCACAGCTCCAGCACCTGCTCGACGGTGCCCGTGCGGATGCCGCGCCGCTCGCAGAAGTCCACGGCCTTCTCGTAGTACTCGCGCTGCACCTCCAGCGCCGAGGCCTCACGGCCGCTGGCCAGCCGCACCTTGCGCCGGCCGGTGATGTCATGGCTGACCTCTCGGATCGCCCGGATCGGGTTCTCCAGGGTCAGGTCCCGCATCACCGTGCCCGCCTCGATCATGCGCAGCACCAGGTCGGTCGCGCCGACCTTGAGCAGCATGGTCGTCTCGGACATGTTCGAGTCGCCCACGATGACGTGCAGCCGGCGGTAGCGCTCGGCGTCCGCGTGGGGCTCGTCGCGGGTGTTGATGATCGGCCGGGAACGGGTCGTCGCCGAGGAGACGCCCTCCCAGATGTGCTCGGCGCGCTGGCTGACGCAGTAGACGGCCCCGCGGGGCGTCTGGAGCACCTTGCCCGCCCCGCACAGCAGCTGCCGGGTCACCAGGAACGGGATGAGGATGTCCGCGAGCCGGGAGAACTCCCCGTGCCGGGCCACCAGGTAGTTCTCGTGGCAACCGTAGGAGTTGCCCGCCGAGTCGGTGTTGTTCTTGAAGAGGTAGACGTCGCCCGCGATTCCTTCCTCGTGCAGGCGTCGTTCCGCGTCCACCAGGAGTCCTTCTAGAATGCGCTCGCCGGCCTTGTCGTGGGTGACCAGTTCGGTCACGTTGTCACATTCCGGCGTCGCGTATTCCGGATGCGATCCCACGTCGAGATAGAGGCGGGCGCCGTTCCGCAGAAAGACATTGCTGCTTCGGCCCCATGACACGACACGGCGGAAGAGGTACCGCGCCACCTCGTCAGGCGACAGGCGGCGCTGTCCCCTGAACGTGCACGTGACGCCGTACTCGTTCTCCAGCCCGAAAATGCGGCGGTCCATGACTGAACATTACGCCCGATCACCGGAACTGAAACGGGGTTCGGCAGCACGGTTTGGATCATTTTCCGATGAAGCCGCAACCACCGCACTCACGGCGGGAACTGCGAGTACCCTTCCCGTGGCCAGCAGAACCAGCAATGCCACCGCGCCCGCCGCGCCCGGCACGGCGAATCCCCACAGCGCGCCGCCCTCCTCGACGACCGGCCCCGCCACGCCCGTTCCGACCGACATGCCCACGGTGAACATGGTCACCAGCCAGGAGAACGCCTCGGTGACCGTGCCACGCGGCGCGTGCCGGTCGACGATGACGAAGGCACAGGCGAGCGCGGGCGCCAGGAACACCCCTGCGAGCGCCGTCAGCGCCACCATGCCCACCGCGTCCGGCATCAGCATCAGCGGCAGGTAACACACCGCCAGCAACGCCACCAGGACCCGCAGTCGCCGCTCGGGCGCGCCCGTCCACTGCCGCGCCCCGTACGCCATGCCGCCCACGAGCGCCCCGAGGCCCACGGCGGCCATCAGCCAGCCGTAGACGACGTCACCCCCGTGGTCGTCCGCGTACGGCACGGACGCCACCGTGATGGAGCCGAGCGCGATGCCGACGAACAGGAAGGCCGCGAGCAGCACGAGCAGCCCCGGTGAGCGCAGCGCGCCGAGCCAGTGCGCCTCGCGCGGGGCGGAGCGCCACGCGCGCGAGGGCGGCGAGACGACCACCGAGAGCGCCCCGAGCACGCCTATGGCGTTGATGACGATCAGGGCCGCCTGCGGCGACCACAGCGACACGCACACGGTCACCAGCAGCGGGCCGACGGTGAACATCACCTCCTGCGCCACCGCGTCCAGCGCGTACGCCGTGTGCACCTGGTCCTCCCGGCGGAGCACCGAGGGCCACAGCGCCCGCAGGCCGCCCTCCAGGGGCGGGGTGAAGAGCCCGGCGGCGGCCACGGCGGCGTACGCGAGCGGCAGCGAGCCGGTGCCGGCCAGGGCGAAGGCCGCCATCGCGACGGCCGAGGCGAGCGCGGCGGGCAGCTGCACGCGCGGCTGGCCGTACAGGTCGACGAGCCGTCCGAGCAGGGGCTGGCCGACGGCGTTGGCGACGCCGTACACGGCCGCGAGAGCCCCCGCGAGGCTGTACGCGCCGCCCTCGCCCCGGACGTACAGCACGATCGCGATGGCGGCCGTCGCGTTGGGCAGCCGCCCCACGAGCGTGCCGGCCAGCAGCCGGGCGGCGTGCCTCGCCTTGAGGATCTCGGCGTATCCCGCGGCCATCGTCCCGCCTCCGTTGTACGTATAACGTCCTCCGTCATACGTACCATGTGCGCTGTTCGCCAGTCCAGACGAAGGAGCACGCCCACGGTGGCACGAGGCAGCACCCGCCCCACCAGCCGTGACGTCGCGCAGGCCGCGGGAGTGTCCCAGGCCGCCGTCTCGCTGGTCCTGGGCGACAAGTGGCGCGGCCGCGTCTCCGAGACCACCGCCGAACGCGTACGGCAGGCCGCGCGCGAACTCGGCTACCGGCCCAACCTCGCCGCCCGCCATCTGCGCCTCGGCCGCACCCGCACCGTCCTGCTGGTGGTGCCGGCGCTGACCACGGAGTTCTTCGCGGGCGTCTACACCGGCGCGGCCCGCGTCGCCGCCGAGCACGGCTTCGGCGTCGTCCTGTACCCCTCCCCCGAAGGCGTCGGCCCCGCCCGCGACCCCTTCGCCTCCGCGCAGGCCGCCGTGGACGGCGTGATCGCCTCCTCCATGGCCGCCGACGCCCTCACCGCCATCAGCGGCGACCAGCTGCCCCTGGTCATGCTCGACAGCGACCCCGCGGGCAGCCTCGGCGCGGCCACCGTCAACCTGGACATCGCCGACGGCGTCCGCCAGATCGCCGACCACCTGCTCGGTCTCGGACACCGGCGCTTCCTGCACCTCGCGGCCGACATCCCCTCCTGGACGTTCCGGGTACGCGCGCGTGAGCTGGCCGCACGGCTCGGCGCGACCCCGGGGACCACGGTGCGCACGGCGCCCGCGCCGATCTCCATCGACGGCGCCCTGACCGCCGCCGAGGCCGCCCTCAACAACCCCGACGCCCGCCCGACGGCCGTGGTGTGCGACGACGACAAACTGGCCGCCGGCGTCTACAAGGCGGCCCGCCGCCTGGGCCTGCGCGTGCCCGACGACCTCTCCGTCACCGGCCTGGACGACCTCGCCCTCGCCGGCGCCCTCGACCCGGAGCTGACCACCGTCCGCCTGGACGCCGAGCTGTTCGGGGAACGGGGCATGAACGCCCTCCTGGCGGTCCTGGACGGCCGCGCACCGCAGGAGGGCGACATCCCCGTCCAGCTCGTCGTCCGGGGCTCCACAGCGCCGCCCGGCGGCCCCTGAGACGCCGTGTGCCCCCGGCCGCCATCACCGGCCGGGGGCACACGCGGGCACGAAGCCGCTCACTCCTCGTCGGAACCGTCGGCGTCCTCGGCGCTCTCGGCCTCCGTGGCCGCGCCGCCCGCCTCCAGCAGCCGCCCGAGCTGCCGGCCGACGATCCGCTTGAACTTCCGCTTCTGCGGTCGCGTCCGGTCCAGCACCGCGACCTCGAGACGCTCCGCCGGGATCTCCCGCTGTGTGCCGTTGGTGTCCCGGGACAGGGCCTGCACCGCCAGCTTCAGCGCCTCCGCCAGCGACATGCCGTCCTGGTGACGCTGGTCGAGATACCCGCTGATCTGCTCGGCGTTGCCGCCGACCGCCACCGAACCGTGCTCGTCGACGATCGACCCGTCGTGCGGCAGCCGGTAGATCTGGTCGCCGTCCGGCGTCTCGCCGACCTCGGCCACGACCAGCTCCACCTCGTACGGCTTCTCACCGGCCGAGGAGAAGATCGTGCCCAGCGTCTGGGCATAGACGTTGGCGAGACCGCGCGCGGTCACGTCGTCCCGGTCGTAGGTGTATCCGCGCAGGTCGGCGTAGCGGACGCCGCCGATGCGGAGGTTCTCGTACTCGTTGTACTTGCCGGCCGCGGCGAAGCCGATCCGGTCGTAGATCTCGCTGAACTTGTGCAGCGCGCGGGACGGGTTCTCGCCGACGAAGACGATGCCGTCGGCGTACTGGAGCACGACCAGGCTGCGGCCACGGGCGATGCCCTTGCGCGCGTACTCCGCGCGGTCGGCCATCGCCTGCTGGGGTGAGACATAGAACGGCGTCGACACCGGTTATCCGTCCCTTTCTGTGGAAGTCACTCGATCACCTCAAGCGGGAGAACCGGCCCGCTACAGCAGCGCGGCCCGCGGACCGTCCGGCTGCTCCAGACGGCGCGCCAGGATCGAGCGGGCGATCTCGGAGGACTCGTCCTCGGTGAGACGGCGGAATCCGTCCTCGGTGATCACGGTGACGATGGGGTAGATCCGGCGGGCGACATCGGGACCGCCGGTCGCCGAGTCGTCGTCTGCCGCGTCGTAGAGGGCCTGCACGACGAGCGTCGTGGCCTGCTCCTCGTTCAGGTCGTCACGGAACAGCTTCTTCATCGCCCCGCGCGCGAAGATCGAGCCGGAGCCCGTCGCCGCGAAGTTGTGCTCCTCGGAACGGCCGCCCGTGACGTCGTAGGAGAAGATCCGGCCCCTGCCCCGGTCCACGTCGAAGCCGGCGAAGAGCGGCACCACGGCCAGGCCCTGCATCGCCATGCCCAGATTGGAACGGATCATCGTCGACAGCCGGTTCGCCTTGCCCTCCAGGGACAGCTGGGCGCCCTCGACCTTCTCGAAGTGCTCCAGCTCCAGCTGGAACAGCTTGACCATCTCGACGGCCAGACCGGCCGTGCCGGCGATGCCGACGGCCGAGTACTCGTCCGCCGGGAACACCTTCTCGATGTCCCGCTGCGCGATGACGTTGCCCATGGTCGCCCGGCGGTCACCGGCGAGCACGACGCCGCCGGGGAACGTCACGGCCACGATCGTCGTCCCGTGCGGCGCCTCCAGGACACCCTGCGTCGGAGGCAGCTGCCGCTTCCCGGGCAGCAGCTCGGGCTGCTGCTCGGCGAGGAAGTCCATGAAGGACGAGGACCCAGGCGTCAGGAAGGCAGCTGGCAGACGCCCGGTGCTACGAGTGTTGGCTTCCACGGAGTTCCTTCCAGGTAAGCGGCTGCCCGACGAACAGCGTCGGGATCGTCTCCCAACTTGCCGATGGCCGAATTGCAGTTGAAGCACGGTACGCCACGGACCCTACCCGTCTTGTGGCGGTGATCCACATCCGCGGCGGGGGCATTTGCGCAGATCACGCGGGCGCTTCGGGCGCCGCCGGCGTCGACGGCGGACGTCGCTCGCGGCATGGAGCTCTCCCACCGCGAGCGACGCCTGACGCCACCTTCGCCATCCAATTCGAGCACCCCCGAGGCCTTCGATTCGAAGGCTACTCGCCGCCCTTCTGGACGAAGCTTCGAACGAAGTCCTCGGCGTTCTCCTCGAGGACGTCGTCGATCTCGTCGAGAACCGAGTCGACGTCGTCGCTCAGCTTCTCCTGGCGTTCCTTGAGGTCTTCCGAGGCCTGCGTCTCCGCGGCCTGCTCCTCGACCTCCTCCGTGGAGCGCGTCGCCTTCTGCTGGCCGCCGCCGGTGTCCTTGGTCGCCATAACCCTCACCCCGCTCAGTTCGCCCGACATGGGTCGACAGGTCGGCATCCTGCCGATCGGTGATGATCAGACCCTACAAGCAGGGTCCGACATCGGCCCCGCAGTTTCCTCAACGTACGGGGGCTGCCTCGATGATTCCCGGACGGCGGGGTTTCCACCCCGCGCGCCCGGGTCCGGCCGAGTACCCGCTCAGCCGCCCGACAAGACCCTGACCAGGTCTTCTGCCGTCCGGCAGCGGTCCAGAAGCTCCTTGACGTGATTTCGCGTTCCGCGAAGAGGTTCGAGGGTTGGGACGCGCTGGAGCGAGTCCCGGCCCGGGAGATCGAAGATGACCGAGTCCCAGGAGGCCGCGGCGACGTCGTCGGCGTACTGCTCCAGGCAGCGGCCGCGGAAGTACGCGCGTGTGTCCTCCGGGGGCTTGGACTTCGCCCGCTCGACCTCCGGCTCGTCCAGCAGGCGCTTGATCCGCCCGCGGGCCGCCAGCCGGTTGTAGAGGCCCTTGTCGGGCCGTACGTCGGCGTACTGGAGGTCGACGAGGTGCAGCCGCGCGGCGTCCCAGTCGAGGTCGTCACGGCGCCGGTAGCCCTCCATGAGTTCCCGCTTGGCGACCCAGTCGAGTTCGCCGGCGAGGCTCATGGGGTCGTTCTCCAGCCGGGTGAGGGTGTCCTCCCAGCGCGCGAGGACGTCCTTGGTCTGGTCGTCGGCGTCCGCGCCGAACCGCTCCTCCACGTACTTGCGCGACAGCTCGAAGTACTCCATCTGCAACTGCACCGCGGTGAGCGTGCGCCCGCTGCGCAGGGTGACCAGGCGCTTGAGCGTCGGGTCGTGCGACACCTGGTGCAGGGTGCGGACGGGCTGGTCGACGGCGAGGTCGACGGCGATGAAGCCGTCCTCGATCATGGACAGGACCAGCGCGGTCGTGCCCAGCTTGAGGTAGGTGGAGATCTCCGAGAGGTTCGCGTCGCCGATGATCACATGGAGCCGGCGGTACTTCTCGGCGTCGGAGTGGGGCTCGTCGCGGGTGTTGATGATGGGGCGCTTGAGGGTGGTCTCCAGTCCGACCTCGACCTCGAAGTAGTCCGCGCGCTGGCTGAGCTGGAAGCCGTGCTCGTGCCCGTCCTGGCCGATGCCGACGCGTCCGGCGCCGGCGAAGACCTGCCGGGAGACGAAGAAGGGCGTGAGGTGGCGCACGATGTCCGAGAAGGCGGTCTCCCGCTTCATCAGGTAGTTCTCGTGCGTGCCGTAGGAGGCGCCCTTGTTGTCGGTGTTGTTCTTGTAGAGGTGGATCGGCTGGGCGCCGGGAAGCGCCGCGGCGCGCTCCGCCGCCTCTGCCATGATCCGCTCGCCGGCCTTGTCCCAGAGGACGGCGTCGCGGGGGTTGGTGACCTCGGGGGAGCTGTATTCGGGGTGCGCGTGGTCGACGTAGAGACGGGCGCCGTTGGTGAGGATCACGTTGGCGAGCCCGATGTCCTCGTCGGTGAGCTGGCTGGCGTCGGCGGCCTCGCGGGCGAGGTCGAAGCCTCGCGCGTCCCGCAGCGGGTTCTCCTCCTCGAAGTCCCAGCGGGCCCGGCGGGCCCGGTGCATCGCCGCCGCGTAGGCGTTGACGATCTGGGACGAGGTGAGCATGGCATTGGCGTTCGGGTGGCCGGGGACGGAGATCCCGTACTCCGTCTCGATGCCCATTACTCGCCGTACGGTCATGCGGCCCTCCTTGCCCGGCGGCACCCTCGGTCATGGGCGCCACTCCAGTACCGCGGGTGCTCCGGTGCGTGTGCGGTGCCCGTCCCCGCACTGCGCCCGGCGGTACGGAAGAGCCTAGAACGGCTCTGCGCTGGTGGGGAGATCATTTGCGTCATTGCCTGCTCCAGCCGTGCCCGAAAAACAGTCGGCTGCGGGTACCCCCTGGAGGGCACCCGCAGCCGCCCTGTCTTTACAGGTACTGTCCGGTGTTCGCCACCGTGTCGATGGAGCGTCCGGTGTCCGAGCCCTGCTTTCCGGTGATGAGGGTGCGGATGTAGACGATCCGCTCGCCCTTCTTTCCGGAGATCCGGGCCCAGTCGTCCGGGTTGGTGGTGTTGGGCAGGTCCTCGTTCTCCTTGAACTCGTCCACGCAGGCCTGGAGGAGGTGGGAGACGCGGAGGCCCTTCTGGTTCTTCTCCAGGAAGTCCTTGATCGCCATCTTCTTGGCGCGGCCCACGATGTTCTCGATCATGGCGCCGGAGTTGAAGTCCTTGAAGTAGAGGACTTCCTTGTCGCCGTTGGCGTAGGTGACTTCCAGGAAGCGGTTCTCCTCGGTTTCGGCGTACATGTGTTCCACGGCCGTCTGGATCATGCTCTGGACGGTGGTGGTCTTGTCGCCGCCGTGCTCGCCGAGGTCGTCTCCGTGCAGCGGGAGGCGTTCGGTGAGGTACTTGCCGAAGATGTCCTTGGCGGCTTCCGCGTCCGGACGCTCGATCTTGATCTTCACGTCGAGCCGGCCGGGGCGCAGGATGGCCGGGTCGATCATGTCCTCACGGTTGGAGGCACCGATCACGACCACGTTCTGGAGGCCTTCCACGCCGTCGATCTCGGCGAGCAGCTGCGGGACGATGGTGTTCTCCACGTCCGAGCTGACACCGGAGCCGCGGGTGCGGAAGAGGGACTCCATCTCGTCGAAGAAGACGATGACGGGGGTGCCCTCGCTGGCCTTCTCACGGGCCCGCTGGAAGACGAGGCGGATCTGCCGCTCGGTCTCGCCGACGTACTTGTTCAGGAGCTCGGGGCCCTTGATGTTGAGGAAGAAGCTCTTGCCGGCGGCCTGGCCGGTGACCTCGGCGACCTTCTTGGCCAGCGAGTTGGCGACGGCCTTGGCGATGAGCGTCTTTCCGCATCCGGGGGGCCCGTACAGCAGGACGCCCTTGGGCGGCCGCAGTTCGTGCTCCTTGAACAGGTCCGGGTAGAGGTACGGCAGCTCGACCGCGTCCCGGATGGCCTCGATCTGGCCGCCGAGTCCGCCGATCTGCTCGTAGCCGATGTCGGGGACCTCTTCGAGGACGAGTTCCTCGACCTCGCTCTTGGGGACGATCTCGTAGACGTAGCCGGAGCGGGGTTCGAGCAGGAGGGCGTCGCCGGGCCGGATGGTGACGTCCAGCAGCGGCTCGGCGAGCCGTACCACCCGTTCCTCGTCGGTGTGCCCGAGCACCAGGGCGCGCTCGCCGTCCTCGAGGATCTCCTTGAGGGTGACGATGTCCCCGACGCGCTCGAACTCCATGGCCTCGACCACGTTGAGCGCTTCGTTGAGCATCAGTTCCTGGCCGCGCCGGAGCTCTTCGAGCTCGACGCCGGGGCTGACGTTCACCCGGAGCTTGCGGCCGCCGGTGAAGATGTCGGCGGTGCCGTCCTCGTTCGCCTGAAGGAAGACACCGAAGCCGGCCGGCGGCTGGGCGAGCCGGTCGACTTCTTCCTTGAGGGCCACGATCTGGTCGCGGGCCTCACGGAGTGTGTTGGCGAGTCGCTCGTTCTGAGCGGACACGCCGGCCAGGTTGGTCTGTAGCTCGACGATCCGCTCTTCGAGAATCCTCGTGTGTCGCGGAGAGTCGGCGAGCTTGCGCCGCAGGACGGCGATCTCCTGCTCAAGGTAGGCAATCTGCCCGGCCGGGTCGTCGGACCCTCGTCCCGGGCGGATGCCGCGGTTCATGTCGTCGTCGTGGGCTGCCACGGTCCTCACCTCCTCCAAGGGGAGCTGGACGCTTCCAGACCCTACCTGGGTGGGTGTCGATTGAAACCCCTAGATCACAAAGACTGTCGAGGTGTGTCCGATCTTCACCCTTGCGCTCTCCCTCACGCCAGG
Source organism: Streptomyces sp. NPDC002328 (assembly GCF_042890065.1). NCBI lineage: Bacteria > Bacillati > Actinomycetota > Actinomycetes > Kitasatosporales > Streptomycetaceae > Streptomyces > Streptomyces sp. NPDC002328. The sequence goes on from NZ_JBIARQ010000007.1 coordinate 197,352, forward strand.
GGAATACCCACCGAACATGATTGGAAAGCTGCCGGAGGTAGGGTCGAAGTGTTCAACACCCGTCAGAGCTCGCATGGTTCCCGTGCGACTCGGCAATAAACGGCAGGAGATATGGGCGTGCAGCAGGAGGCGGCTGTCGGCGGCGAGGCGCTGGAGGTCTGGATCGACCAGGATCTCTGTACCGGCGACGGCATCTGCGCGCAGTACGCGCCGGAGGTGTTCGAGCTGGACATCGACGGGCTGGCCTACGTCAAAGGTGCGGACGAGGAGCTTCTTCAGGCCAAGGGCGCGACGACGCCGATTCCCCTGCCGTTGCTGACCGATGTCGTGGACTCGGCGCGGGAGTGTCCCGGTGAGTGCATCCATGTGCGAAGGGTTTCGGACAGCGTCGAGGTCTACGGCCCTGACGCGGAGTGAGCGGGCGCGCACGGCCCGTCACGCCTGTGTGATACGCCAGTTGCTCGCGTTCGGCGCTGTCTGATTTCTCACAGGACCGTCGGGCGGGCGCCGGGCGGCGTCAGACGCTGTGGGCGTCGGCGGGCGTGGAGCGGACGAACACGTTGTCCTTCCAGCGCCACTTGGCCGCTTCCTTGACGTCGGGGCAGCAACTGGGCACGTCGGCCGAGGAGTAGCCGAGGTACGAGGCGAGCACGGCGCCGTCCCGCACGGACAGGGCGGTGACGGTGCGGCGTTCCTTGGGTGCGACGAGGGTGGCGACGAGGCGCGGACCGCTCACGCCGGGGCCCTGGGTGAGGACGTAGACGCCGTCGGGCGGGGTGCCCATGGCGGAGTCGCAGTGGACGACCGCGATCGTCTCGGGCCTGCCGTCGCCGTCGAGGTCTCCGGTGGCCTTCTTGACGACGAGGGCCCTCACCGGGCCGCATTCGATCGGGAAGTCGACTCCGGTGGTGGCCGGCGGCGCGGTGCTCGCGGGGGCGGGCTCGGCGTTCGGGCCGGCCGCCTGGGCGGCTGTCGCCGGTCCGGGTCCGAGGACCGAGGAGAGGGCGACGACGGCGGCCACGGCGGTGGCGGTCGCGACCCAGTGGATCGGTCGGGCGTGGGTGTGTGCCAGTTCCGGGACGGCGGATTGCTGCACTAGGAGCGTCTCCTGTGAGGGCTGTGCCGGTGGGGGTGGGGAGGCCAGCATCGTGCCACACGTCACAGACGCGGGGGAACGGCGGGGTGCGGATCCGGACGAGGGGCGTAGACCCGGATGAACGTCTCAACACGGTGACGCCGTGGCCGAGTTCCGGGGTCGTCCCCGGAACTCGGCCACGGCGTCGTCGCGTTGCGCTGAGGCGTTCCTAGCGGCCGGTGCCTCCGTCGGCGTTGGGGCCGGCGTAGTCCTCGCCGTAGGCGCCCTTGGCGGGGCGGCGGCGGCGCATGGGGGGCTCGACGCCGTCGGCGAGGCGGCGAGCGGTGAGCAGGAAGCCGGTGTGGCCGATCATCCGGTGGTCCGGGCGGACGGCGAGGCCCTCGATGTGCCAGTTGCGGATCATCGTCTCCCAGGCGGTCGGCTCGTTGAAGGAGCCGATCTCGCGGATGGACTCGACGGTCCGGGCGAGCTGGGTGGTGGTCGCGACGTAGCAGCACAGGATGCCGCCGGGCACGAGCGCCTTGGAGACGGCCTCCAGGCACTCCCAGGGGGCGAGCATGTCGAGGATGACGCGGTCGACGTCGGTGTCGCTCAGGTTGTCCTGGAGGTCGCCGACGGTGAGCTGCCAGGCCGGGTGCGGGCCGCCGAAGTAGCGTTCGACGTTCTGCCGGGCGATGTCGGCGAAGTCCTCGCGGCGCTCGTAGCTGTGCAGCATGCCCTGGTCGCCGATGGCGCGCAGGAGGAAGCTGCTGAGGGAGCCGGAGCCGACGCCGGCCTCGACGACGCGCGCGCCGGTGAAGATGTCGGCGAAGGCGAGGATCTGCCCCGCGTCCTTGGGATAGACGACGGCTGCCCCGCGGGGCATGGACAGGACGTAGTCGGGGAGCAGGGGGCGCAGCGCGAGGTAGGCGACGTTCCCGGTGGTGCGGACAACGCTGCCCTCGGGAGCGCCGATCAGTTCGTCGTGCGGGAAGGAACCCTTGTGGGTGTGGAAGTTCTTCCCGGCCTCGAGCGTGAACGTGTAGTGGCGGCCCTTGGGGTCGGTCAGCTGAACCTGGTCCCCGACCTTGAAGGGCCCGCGCCTGCGGGCGGCACCGGTCGGTTCGGACATGTGAACAGCCTACCGGCGTTTGCGGGGGTCGCCGACCACGCGGGGGGCGGGTGGGGCGGGGCGCGATCCGAATTGCCTTCCGGCGCATCGGCCGGTTCAGCTTTACCAGTCCCCTTGGGGCTCTTAGCCTTGTGGATCAGGTCACGTGTCGGATGGGACATGGGACACGAGGTGGGCGGGACAGCTCTGCGCTCGGCCCGACCTCGGCCCGATGAGGATCCCCCACGATGGCCGTAAGGTCGATCTTTCACTCCTGGGAATGGCGGTCATCGATGTCCGAGGCCAAGAACGGAAAGCCCGAGGCGAGCACGGAGGGCTCCGACTACACCAAGCGGCTCGCCCGGCTGGAGACCTCGGGGATCAAGCGGTTCCTGCCCACCCAGGCGCCCTATCGATGGAACCTCAAACGGCTGCGGCTCGGCCGGGTCCTCGACGTGGGCTGTGGCCTGGGGCGGAACCTGCTGAACTGCGGTCCGGACAGTGTGGGCGTCGACCACAACGCCCACTCGGTGGCGACCTGTCGTGAGCGTGGCCTGAACGCGTACGTGCCCGAGGAGCTCGCGAAGGCGCCGGACTGCGGTCCGGGTTCGTTCGACAGCCTGCTCTGCGCGCACGTGCTGGAGCACATGGACGAGTCCCTGGCGGTCGACGTCCTCGCCCAGTACCTGCCGCTGGTCAAGCCGGGGGGCCGGGTCGTGCTGATCACTCCGCAGGAGGCCGGCTACAAGACCGACGCGACCCACGTCCGCTTCGTGGGCTTCGAGGAACTGCGCCGGCACGCCGACAAGGCGGGCCTGAGCGTGGCCCGGACGTTCTCCTTCCCGTTCCCCCGGGCGGTCGGCAAGGTGTTCCCGTACAACGAGTTCGTGCTGGTGGGGACCGCTCCGAGCTGAGGCGCTGGCCCGGGGCCGGGGCCGGGCTGAGACCGGGGAACGCCGGTGCTCGGCTCGGCCGGTGCCCGGCTCGGCCCGTGCTCAGCTCGGCCTGGCCATCGCCTTGACGAAGGCCCGCTCCACGTCCGCCGCGGACAGCACTCCGTAGATCTCGCCGGTGTTCTCGACGACCAGGTACTCGGTGGCGGGGGTCGCGCGCAGGGCGTCCAGCAGGTCCTCGCCCGCCAGTTCGGCGGAGACGCGCATGCCGTCGGTGAGCTCCTGGGCGAGGCCGCTGACCGCGACCCAGGGGCGGCGGTGTTCCGGTACGCCGACGATGGCGGCCTCGCGGACCAGGGAGAGCGGTTCGCCGTGGGCGTCGACGACGACCAGCGCACGGGCGCCGGCGTCGTTCGCGCGGCGCAGGGCCTCGGAGAGCGGCGTGGCCGACTCGACGGGGACCGCGCGGCGGGTGAGGTTGCGGGCGCGCAGCTCGGGAAGGTGCTCGCGCAGCCGGGCCATGCGCAGGCTGTTGCCGGCGCCGGTCCAGATGATCGCGGCGAGGATGGCGGCGAGCAGGGCGTCCATCACGGTGTCCATGCCGACGCTGTCCTCGGCCGCGTCGCCGAGCGCGCCGGACTGGGTGAGCAGCGGCAGTCCGACGAGGACGGAGACGGCGAGGGCGCGGCCGACCCAGGCGGCGGCGACGGTGCCGCTCATGGGCTTGCCGGTGATCTTCCAGACGACGGCGCGGAGCATCCGGCCGCCGTCGAGGGGCAGGCCGGGCAGCAGGTTGAAGACGGCCACGATGAGGTTGGAGATCATCAGGCCGGCCAGCAGCACGCCGGGGACGGTGCCGGGCTCGACGGGTTGCAGGGCGAGGTAGAAGACGCCGGCGAGGACGAGGGAGAGCAGCGGGCCGACGAAGGCCAGCCAGAACTCGCGGCCGGGCGTCTCGGCCTCCTTCTCGATCTCGGAGACCCCGCCGAAGAACTGGAGCTGGATGCGGCGCACCGGGAGCTTGAAGCGGAGGGCGGCGACGGTGTGGGCCAGCTCGTGGACGAGGACGGACGCGTAGAAGGCGACCGCGAAGAAGAGGGAGACCAGGTAGCGGGCGGCGCCGAGCTCGGGCAGGACCCGGTCGAGCTGGCCGCCGAACACCCAGGTGATGAGGGCGGCGACGAGGAACCAGCTGGGGGCCACGTAGACGGGCACGCCGAAGGGCCGTCCCATCAGCAGCCCCCCACGAGGCTCAGGAGCCTTGGGCGGCCGCCCCTTCCCCTCGCCCCCCTCCCCGAGAACGGTCCCGCGACCACCGCCGGCGGAGCTATGCGCATGAGGCCGCTCAGGGTGAAGATCACCACGTTCCCCGAAACCGCCTTCCCCGAAACCGCCACCACCCGGGCCCGTCGCAGGCGAACCCCCTGGCGCAGCCGCCCCATCGTCCGCAGGCGTACCCCCACCCGCAGGCGCTTCCCCGGGCTCCGGGGCGCCGTCTCGCGTGGGTGTTTCGTCGGGCTCCGGGGCGCCCGGTTCCGGTGCTTCGGGGCCCGGCGTGGGGGAAGTCGCGGGCGGCGAGCTGGGGTTGGGGGGCGGCTCGGTGGCCGGGGTGGGGGTGGAGGGGGGTGGAGGTGTCGTGGGGTGGTCGGCCGGCTTGTCGTTCTCCGGCCGCGGCCGCCCGCTCCCGCCGCTTTCCACCACGGTGTCCCCTCGTTTCGAAGCGTCTTCCGCTCCAGCCGGGCGGAAGGGTCTCGGGACCGATGGTATGCGGCCGTGGTGACCTGTTTCGCCCCGGCACCCTGAGTTCCCGCCGTCGTGGGCGGGAGTGGGTGACTGTCAGTGGCGGGCCGTAAGGTCTGTGGGCATGGAGAGCAGCAGCGAGCAGGTCGCCGGAGCGGGCGACGGAGGTGCGGCGGAGCCGGAGCCGCGGGCGGCGGTCGGACCGGCCGGCGAGAGGAAGGCCGTCGCCGTGCCGCCCGCCTCGCTGTCCCCGTCCCGCGCCGGTGACTTCATGCAGTGCCCGCTGCTGTACCGGTTCCGGGTGATCGACCGGCTGCCGGAGAAGCCGAGCGCGGCGGCGACGAAGGGCACCCTGGTGCACGCGGTCCTGGAGCGGCTCTTCGACGCCCCGGCGGTCGAGCGGACGGCCCCGCGGGCCAAGTCGCTGATCCCCGGCCAGTGGGACCGGCTGCGGGAGTCCAGGCCGGAGCTGGTGGAGCTGTTCGCGGACGATCCGGAGGGCGAGCGGCTGGCCGGCTGGCTGACGGAGGCGGAGGGGCTCGTCGAGCGGTGGTTCACGCTGGAGGACCCGACGCGGCTGGAGCCCGCCGAGCGTGAGCTGTTCGTGGAGGCCGAGCTGGAGTCGGGGCTGACGCTGCGCGGGATCATCGACCGGGTGGACGTGGCGCCCACCGGCGAGGTGCGGATCGTCGACTACAAGACGGGCAAGGCGCCGAGGCCGGAGTACGCCGAGGGCGCGCTGTTCCAGATGAAGTTCTACGCCCTCGTGGTCTGGCGGTTGAAGAACGTGATCCCGCGTCGGCTCCAGCTGGTGTACCTGGGCAGCGGGGACGTGCTGACGTACGACCCGGTCCAGGCCGACCTGGAGCGGGTGGAGCGCAAGCTGCTGGCGTTGTGGGAGGCGATCCGGCGGGCCACGCAGACGGGCGAGTGGCGGCCGAGGCCGACGAAGCTGTGCGGCTGGTGCGATCACCGGGCGCACTGCCCGGAGTTCGGCGGCACTCCCCCGCCCTATCCGCTGCCCGTGGGGTGAGGGCGGTCACGTCCGCGGTCGGGGCGCAGGGCAGAATGGGGCCGGACTAGCGAAGGAGACTTACGTGGCCATCCGCGTCCTACTGGTCGACGATCAGCCGCTGCTGCGCACCGGCTTCCGGATGATTCTGGAAGCGGAGCAGGACATCGCGGTGGTCGGCGAGGCCGGTGACGGTTTGCAGGCCCTCGATCAGGTGCGGGCCCTCCAGCCCGATGTGGTTCTGATGGACATCCGCATGCCCCGCATGGACGGTGTGGAGGCGACTCGGCAGATCACCGGACCGGAGCGGGACGGTCCGGCGAAGGTGCTGGTGCTGACGACCTTCGATCTCGACGAGTACGTCGTGGAGGCGCTGCGGGCGGGGGCGAGCGGGTTCCTGCTGAAGGACGCGCCGGCCAACGAACTGGTGCAGGCGATCCGGGTGGTGGCCGACGGCGAGGCGATGCTCGCGCCGAGCATCACCCGTCGGCTGCTCGACAAGTACGCGACGCATCTGCCGTCGGGCGAGGAGCCGGTGCCGGACACCCTGCACACGCTCACCGACCGTGAGGTGGAGGTGCTGAAGCTGGTGGCGCGCGGATTGTCGAACGCCGAGATCGCGGCGGACCTGTTCGTCAGCGAGACGACCGTGAAGACGCATGTCGGGCATGTGCTGACCAAGCTGGGGCTGCGCGACCGGGTGCAGGCCGCGGTGTACGCGTACGAGAGCGGGCTGGTGCGCCCCGGGGCGCAGTAGCCGTAGTGCGGCGAAGGGCGCCCCCTGTCGTGTCGACGGGGGGCGCCCTTCGTGGTCGCTGCGAGGGGGCTCAGCCCTTGCGGAGTTCCCAGAAGCGGAACACCGTCGAGGCGTCGAGGCAGTTCTCCAGGCCGTAGACGTCCTCGTGGACGACGGCGTACTGCTTGGCCTGCCAGACGGGCAGGACGGGCAGCTGGTCGGCGACGATGTCCTGGAGCTGCCCGTAGTCCTCCTCGGTGGAGGAGCGGGTGCTCTGGGCGGCGGTGCGCGGGATGAGCGTGCCGGTGATGGTGTCGTTGGCGTAGTTGTTGCCCAGCACGTTGCCGTCGCCGAAGAACGGGGCGGTGAAGTTGTCGGCGTCCGGGTAGTCGGGCACCCAGCCCTTGACGTAGACGCCGTACTTGCCGGCGGCGATGTCCTTCTCGTACTGGTCGAAGGCGACGGACTTGACGTCGGCGGTGAACAGGCCGCTGGCGTTGAGCTGGGCGGCTATCGCCTTCAGTTCCTGGTCGGTGGCCGGTCCGTAGCGGGACGGGGTGGACCACAGGGTGAGCTTCACCTTCTCGGTGATGCCCTCCTTCTCGAGCGCGGCGGCGGCCTTGGCCTTGGAGGGGCGGGCGCCGTAGCGGTCGAAGAAGGCGGTGTTGTGGCCGCCGATGCCGGCCGGGATGATCGAGTACAGCGGGGTGGCGGTGCCCCGGTAGACGTCCTCGATCAGGGCCTCGCGGTCGATGAGGTACGCCATCGCCTTGCGGACGGCGAGCTTCCCGGCGACCGGGTCGTCCATGTTGAAGACGAGGTGCTGGACCTCGGCGCTGCTGCCCTCGACGATCTCCACGCCCGAGGTGTCGGTGCTCTGCTCGGCCTCGGAGATGTCGGCGGCGGTGAGGCCGCGGTAGGCGATGTCGATGTCGTCGGCGAGGAGGGCCTTCTTCAGGGCGCCCTGGTCGCCCTTGAAGAACTTCAGGGTGACGCCGGTGTTCTGTACCTCGGCGTTGCCCTTGTAGTTCTCGTTGACGGAGAAGACGGCCTCGTTCTCGCCGAAGGACTCCAGCTTGTACGGGCCGGAGCCGAGGGCCTCGCCGCCCTCGCGCAGGCCGTCGGCGTCGTAGGACCGGTGGTCGACGATGGAGCCGGCGCCCGAGGCGATCTTGCTGGGGAAGGTGGCGTCGGGCACCTTCAGGTTGAAGATCACCGTGCTGTCGTCCGGCGTCTCGACCTTGTCGAGCATGGGGAACATGATCGCCGGGCCGGCGTCGTCGTTGATCTTCAGCATGCGGTCGAAGGAGAACTTGACGTCCTCGGACGTGAGCGCGTCACCGTTGCTGAACTTCAGGCCGTCCTTCAGCGTGCACTTGTAGACCTTGGTCTGCGTGTCGGTGAAGGAGCACTTCTCGGCCGCGTCGGGCTCGGGCTCCGTGCCGCCCTTGGGGAAGCTCAGCAGCGACTGGAAGACGTTGTTGAACAGCAGCCATGAGCCCGGGTCGTACCCGGAGGCGGGGTCCGTGGCGAGCACGTCGTCGGACATTCCCATGACCACGGAGGAGCCGTCGCCCCCGGAGTCCCCGTTCTCCGAGCCGCATCCGGTCAACAGGCCGGAGGCCAGCCCCGCCATGATCGGCAGGAGCGGCCACTGGTTGCGCATGTTCACGTAGGTGTGCCTTGTCGTCGTTCTCATGTCCTCGAAAGCCGCGGCCGCCGCAGGTCCTGGCCCCGAGGATGTGGGGGAGGTGCGTCAGCCGCTCACGCCGCGGGAGAGCTCCCACAGCTGGAGGGTGGCCGAAGAGTTGAGCACGTAGGCCGTGCCCGTGATGTCGTCGCTGGATGCGACGTACTGCTTGCCCTGCCAGAGCGGGATGACCGGGACGTCCTTGGCCACGATGTCCTGAATCTCCGTCAGGCTCTTGGCGGCGGTCAGCCGGTCCGCCACCCGGCGGGACTGCGGGATCAGGTCGTCGATGATCTCGCCGTTGGCGTAGGGGGACTTGAGGAAGTTGTCCTTGTCCAGGAACGGGGCGAGGAAGTTGTCGGCGTCGGGGAAGTCGGGGAACCAGCCCATGCCGTAGACCTCGTACTCGCCCTTGCGCTCGGCCGGGACGAACGTCTCCCAGGGCGTGCCCTTGATGGTGACGTCGAACAGCCCGCCGGCGTTGAGCTGCTTCTGGAGCTGCTCGAACTCCTGCTTGGTGGCGGCGCCGTAGTGGTCGGTGGTGTAGTTCAGGGTCAGCTTCACGGGGGTGCTGACGTCGGCGGCCTTGAGCAGCGCCTTGGCCTTGGCGGGGTCGGGGTCGCCGTAGGTGTTGAAGAACGAGTTGGAGTGGCCGGTGATCGAGGCCGGGACCAGCGAGTAGAGCGGCTCGGCCTGGGTGCCGTACACCGCGGAGACGAGTTCGCTGCGGTCGATCAGCTGGGCCATCGCCTGGCGGACGGCCTTGGTCTTGACCGTGGGCGCGGTGGTGTTGAAGGCGAGGTAGCGGATCTCCAGGCCGGCCAGCTCGACGAGGTCTTCCTTCTTCTCGCCGGAGGTGTCGGAGAGCTTCTTGATCTGCTCCGGCGTCATGGTGCGGGTCATGACGTCGATGTCGCCCTTGTCGAGGGCGGTGCCCATCTCGTCGGCGTCCTCGTAGGAGACCATCTCGACGGTGTCGTTCTTCACGTCGAGCGTCCCCTGGTAGTCGGGGTTCTTGGTGAAGACGGCCTTGGTCACCGCGTCGCCGTCGGTCTCCGTCTTCAGGGTGTACGGGCCGGAGCCGTCCACCGCGAAGCCGTCGCGCAGCTTGCCCTTGTCGTAGTCGTCGGGGTTGACGATGCCGGCGACGGGGGTGGACAGCTTGAACGGGAAGGTGGCGTCGGCGGTCTTGAGGTGGAAGATGACCTCGTCGTCGCCCTGCGTCTCGACCGTGTCGATGGTGGACAGCAGTGCGAACACGCCGGAGTCGGCCTTGATGGCGCGGGCACGGTCGATGGAGAACTTGACGTCCTCGGCGGTGATGGCGTCGCCGTTGGCGAACTTCAGGCCGTCGCGCAGCTTGCAGGCGTAGCGCTCGTTGCCGCTGTCGGTGAAGCCGCAGCTCTTGGCGGCCTCCGGGACGGGGTCGCCCTCGCCCTTGGGCTGGATCATCAGGGTCTGCACGGTCTGGCGCAGGATGTTCCAGGTGCCGACGTCGTAGGAGTACGCCGGGTCGAAGGGCGCGGGGGCGTCCTTCGTGGCGGTGAACCGGTCGGTGGTGCCGACGACGATGGCGTTCCCGCTCCCGCTCCCGCTGTCGGACCCACCGCACGCGGCGAGCGCGGGCGCGAGCAGACCGACGACGGCCGGCAACACCAAAGTCTTGCGGTTCATGCTCGAGTTTCTCCAGAGCTCTCAAGTCCGTGTACCCGGCATGCAGGGGTGTCGCGGCGGATCACGGGGGTAACTGCGATGTTCTCGCGTCGAGATTAGTCCGCGTCGGCACGACGGTTCGCAGCCACCGGAGTTGAAAGCCCATCACGCAGCGAAACCGGGCGTGGACACACCGAAAACCCGAGCGGGGAATGTTTCGTGCAGCGCACCGCCAATCGGGACACAAGGGCGCGCCGAGACCGCCCGTACGGGGGCGAACAGCACACGGAGGCGTCCCTGTCGACCCCGCTTCGCGTGGGGAACGTCACAGGCTCCGGGGGGTGCGCGGGAAGCGGAATTCAGCCGTCGGTGATGATCCGAATTCACCGCGCGCACGCCCGCCGAATTCTTTTGTTATCGGCGGTGCACGCTGGGTGAACGTGGTGACCTATTTCGGTCGCCGGACGATGCCTCTCGGTCTTCAGGCGGCCATCAGGCCGCGCAGAAATGTCAGGTCGACGTGTTCCAGGGAGGGTACGACGGTCCGGCGGGCGGCCGGCGGGATGGGCGCCACGGAGGGGACCGCGACGACATGGCAGCCCGCGGCCTCGGCCGCCGCGACGCCGGTCGCGGTGTCCTCGACGACGGCGCATCTGGCCGGATCCGCGCCCAGTCCGGCGGCGGCGAACAGATACGGGTCGGGGTGCGGCTTGGTCCGCGCGACCTCGTCGCCGGCCACGGTCAGGGCGAAGTGCTGCGGGCCCAGCGAGGCGAGGACACGGTCGATGATGCGCCGGTGCGAGGCGGAGACGAGGGCCGTGGGGACCTCGTGCTCGGCGAGTTCGGCGAGCAGCCGGGCGGCTCCGGGCATCAGGGGCAGGGCGCGGGTGATGCGGTCCTCGAACCCGTCGTTGAGCAGGACGGTGAGTTCGGCGAGGGTGACGTCGGCGCCGGTGGCCTCGATCAGGAACCCTGCGCTGCGGCTCATGGGGCCGCCGACCACGACATGGCGCCAGGAGTCGTCGAGGGCGTGTCCGAGGCCGGCGAAGACCTCGACCTCGACGTCCCACCAGAAGCCCTCGGTGTCCACCAGGGTGCCGTCCATGTCGAGGAGCACGGCCTGCAAGGCCGAGCCCTCGGCCGTGCGGGTGCCGAGCGCGGGAACCGTACTGGTCATCCACGTACCTCCTTGAGGGACGAGCAGGCCGGCTGCCCAATTCTCACGAAGAGGCAACCGGCCTACGGGGGACCGACCAGTGTACGACTTATCCGATCAGTGTGCTCTGTGTGGCGCGCCGCGTCGGGGCGTGCCGCGTCGGGTGGGGGCGTTCGCCGCGGGCCCGACGCGCGGGGTCGTCACCGTGCGTTGAAGTACTTGGCCTCCGGGTGGTGGATCACGATGGCGTCGGTGGACTGCTCGGGGTGGAGCTGGAACTCCTCCGAGAGCTGGACGCCGATCCGCTCGGGCTGGAGCAGTTCGGCGATCTTGGCGCGGTCCTCCAGGTTGGGGCAGGCGCCGTAGCCGAGGGAGAAGCGGGCGCCCCGGTACTTCAGCGCGAACATCTCCTCGATGTCGGCCGGGTCCTCGCCGGCGAAGCCCAGTTCCGAACGCACGCGCGCGTGCCAGTACTCGGCGAGCGCCTCCGCCAACTGCACGGACAGGCCGTGCAGTTCGAGGTAGTCGCGGTAGGAGTCCGAGGCGAAGAGCTTGGCGGTCTCCTCGCCGATGCGGGAGCCGACGGTGACGACCTGGAGGCCGACGACGTCGGTCTCCCCCGTCTCCTGCGGGCGGAAGAAGTCCGCGAGGCACAGGCGGCGGCCGCGGCGCTGGCGGGGGAAGGTGAAGCGGGTGCGTTCGTTGCCGTGCTCGTCCAGGAGGATGAGGTCGTCGTCCTTGGACACGCAGGGGAAGTAGCCGTAGACGACGGCCGCTTCGAGGAGGTTCTCGGTCTGGAGCTTGTCGAGCAGGCCGCGCAGCCGGGGCCGGCCCTCGGTCTCGACGAGCTCCTCGTAGGTGGGGCCGTCGCCGGTGCGGGCCTGCTTCAGGCCCCACTGGCCCTTGAAGAGGGCGCCCTCGTCCAGCCAGGAGGCGTACTCCTTGAGCTGGATGCCCTTGATGACGCGGGTGCCCCAGAACGGCGGTTCGGGGACGCGGTTGTCGACGGCGACGTCGGAGCGGACGTGGCCTTCCTCGGGGCGCTCCTCCACCTCGACGGCGGCCGTGGCGCGGACCCGGCGCTGCTTCAGCTCGGGCAGCTTCACGCCGGGCACACCGCGCTTGACGCCGATGAGGGCGTCCATCAGGCGCAGTCCCTCGAAGGCGTCGCGGGCGTAGCGGACTTCGCCCTCGTAGACCTCGTGGAGGTCCTGTTCGACGTAGGCGCGGGTGAGGGCGGCGCCGCCGAGGATGACGGGGTAACTGGCCGCCAGGCCGCGCTGGTTGAGCTCCTCCAGGTTCTCCTTCATGATCACCGTGGACTTGACCAGGAGCCCGGACATGCCGATGACGTCGGCCCGGTGCTCCTCGGCCGCCTCCAGGATCGCGGAGACCGGCTGCTTGATGCCGAGGTTGACGACGTTGTAGCCGTTGTTGGACAGGATGATGTCGACGAGGTTCTTGCCGATGTCGTGGACGTCGCCGCGCACGGTGGCCAGCACGATGGTGCCCTTGCCCTCGGCGTCCGACTTCTCCATGTGCGGTTCGAGATGCGCGACGGCGGTCTTCATGACCTCGGCGGACTGGAGGACGAACGGCAGCTGCATCTGGCCGGAGCCGAACAGCTCGCCGACGACCTTCATGCCGTCCAGGAGGGTCTCGTTGACGATGTCGAGGGCGGGCCTGCTCGCGAGGGCCTCGTCGAGGTCGGCCTCCAGGCCGTTGCGCTCGCCGTCGATGATGCGGCGCTTGAGGCGCTCGTCCAGCGGGAGGGCGGCCAGTTCCTCGGCCTTGCCGGCCTTGAGGGACTTGGCGGTGGCCCCCTCGAAGAGCTGCATCAGCTTCTGGAGGGGGTCGTAGCCCTCGGCGCGACGGTCGTAGATGAGGTCGAGGGCCGTGGCCACCTCCTCCTCGCTGAAGCGGGCGATCGGCAGGATCTTCGACGCGTGGACGATCGCCGAGTCCAGGCCCGCCTTGACGCACTCGTCGAGGAAGACGGAGTTCAGCAGGATGCGGGCGGCCGGGTTGAGGCCGAAGGAGATGTTCGACAGACCCAGCGTGGTCTGCACGTCGGGGTGGCGGCGCTTGAGTTCGCGGATCGCCTCGATGGTGGCGATGCCGTCTCCCCGGGACTCCTCCTGACCGGTGCAGATGGTGAAGGTCAGGGTGTCGACGAGGATGTCCTCCTCGCGGATGCCCCAGTTGCCGGAGAGGTCGTCGATGAGCCGTTCGGCGATCTCGACCTTCTTCTCCGGGGTGCGGGCCTGGCCCTCCTCGTCGATGGTCAGGGCGATCAGCGCGGCGCCGTGCTCCTGGGCCAGGCGGGTGACCTTGGCGAAGCGGGACTCCGGGCCGTCGCCGTCCTCGTAGTTGACGGAGTTGATGACGGCGCGTCCGCCGAGCTTCTCCAGGCCCGCCCGGATGACCTCGACCTCGGTCGAGTCCAGCACGATCGGCAGGGTCGAGGCGGTGGCGAAGCGGCCGGCCAGTTCCTCCATGTCGGCGACGCCGTCCCGGCCGACGTAGTCCACGCACAGGTCGAGCATGTGCGCGCCCTCGCGGATCTGCTCCCGGGCCAGCTCGACGCAGTCGTCCCAGCGGGCCTCCAGCATGGCCTCGCGGAACTTCTTGGAGCCGTTGGCGTTGGTGCGCTCGCCGATGGCCAGGTAGGAGGTGTCCTGGCGGAAGGGGACCGTCTGGTAGAGGGAGGCGGCGCCGGGCTCGGGGCGCGGGCTGCGCTCGACGGGGGTGAGGTCGCGGACGCGTTCGACGACCTGGCGCAGGTGCTCGGGCGTGGTGCCGCAGCAGCCGCCGACCAGGGAGAGGCCGTAGTCCCGGACGAAGGTCTCCTGCGCGTCGGCGAGTTCCGGCGCGGTCAGGGGGTAGGAGGCGCCGTCCTTGCCGAGCACCGGCAGGCCCGCGTTGGGCATACAGGACAGCGGGATGCGGGCGTTGCGGGCCAGGTAGCGCAGGTGCTCGCTCATCTCGGCGGGGCCGGTGGCGCAGTTCATGCCGATCATGTCGATGCCGAGCGGCTCCAGGGCCGTCAGGGCGGCGCCGATCTCGGAGCCGAGCAGCATGGTGCCGGTGGTCTCGACGGTGACGGAGACGATCAGCGGCACGTCCAGGCCGGCGATCTCACGGGCGCGGTGGGCGCCGAGGACGGCCGCCTTGGTCTGGAGCAGGTCCTGCGTGGTCTCGACGATGAGCGCGTCGGCGCCGCCGGCGATGAGGCCCTCGGCGTTCTGCTGGAAGGCGTCGCGCAGGGTGGTGTAGGCGACGTGGCCGAGGGTGGGCAGCTTGGTGCCGGGGCCGATGGAGCCGAGGACCCAGCGGGTGCGGCCGTCGCGGGCGGCGAACTCGTCGGCCGTCTCGCGGGCGATGCGGGCGCCCGCCTCGGACAGCTCGTGGACGCGCTCGGGGATGTCGTACTCGGCCATGGCCGCGTAGTTGGCGCCGAAGGTGTTGGTCTCGACGCAGTCGACGCCGGCGTCGTAGTACGCGGCGTGGACGGAACGGACGATGTCCGGACGGGTGACGTTGAGGATCTCGTTGCAGCCCTCGAGCTGCTCGAAGTCCTCGAGGCTGGGCTCCTGCGCCTGGAGCATGGTGCCCATGGCTCCGTCGGCGACCACCACCCGGGTGGCGAGGGCCTCACGGAGCGCGGACACACGGGTCCGGCTGTCGGCGGAAGGGGTCGGCGGCACAGAGGCCATGTAAGGGCTCCCTCGGATGCGACGGCTGTCGGCTTCTTCGGCGCCGGCCCCGCGGTCGCTCCCGGGAGCCGCCCGGTCGGGGCGGCGCACGGATCTTCCCGTGGAGGGCGCTCGCCGCCAGAGTAGCCGGGTCGGTGGGCTTATGGTCAGGGCGTCCACGGGACGGACGAGATCGACGAGGGTTCACCCGTGAGGGGCAAGGGATGTGACACCTTCCGACCGACCATTAGCGAGAGGTCGGCATGGACCGGTAGTGTTCGACATTGCCGAACGACGACGGCGGTTGCCGCGCGTGGACGCGCGAGGGGACGGAGGCAGGACGGCGATGGCACGGAACATCCAGTCGCTCGAACGGGCGGCCGCGATGCTGCGGCTCCTCGCGGGCGGCGAGCGGCGGCTCGGCCTGTCGGACATCGCCTCGTCGCTGGGCCTGGCCAAGGGCACCGCCCACGGCATACTGCGCACCCTCCAGCAGGAGGGCTTCGTCGAACAGGACGACGCCTCCGGGCGGTACCAGCTGGGCGCGGAGCTGCTGCGCCTGGGGACCACCTATCTCGACGTGCACGAGCTGCGGGCCCGCGCCCTGGTGTGGACGGACGACCTGGCCCGCTCCAGCGGTGAGAGCGTCCATCTGGGCGTGCTGCACCAGCAGGGCGTGCTGGTCGTGCACCATGTCTTCCGGCCCGACGACAGCCGGCAGGTGCTGGAGATCGGGGCCATGCAGCCGCTGCACTCCACGGCGCTGGGCAAGGTGCTGTCGGCGTACGACCCGGTCGCGCACAGCGAGGCGCTGGAGGCCGACCGCAAACCCTTCACGGACCGCACGGTGTGCGAGCCGGAGGACTTCGAGCAGCTCCTGGACCTCACGCGCGCGCGTGGCTACGCGGCCGACGTGGAGGAGACCTGGGAGGGCGTCGCCTCGATCGCCGCGCCCATCCACGACCGGCGGCGCATGCCGGTGGGGGCGGTCGGCATCACGGGGGCCGTGGAGCGGCTGTGCCGGGAGGGCGAGCTGCGCCCCGAGCTGATCGCGGCGGTGCGGGACTGCGCCCGCGCGGTCTCGCGCGACCTGGGCGCCGCGCGGTTCTGAGAAAGCGGTTCTGAGAAGTACGTGTGAGCGGGCCGGGACGCCGTACGGCGTTCCGGCCCTCGCCATACCCTGAAAGGGACATCAGGGACACCGTCGAGCGCCGGTTCGATAGCCGGGGCCGATCAATAACGATCCTGCTTTCGATTACAGAGCTCTTGACGTGCGCGGAACGCCGGAGCAAGACTCCCGTCCATCGGTCGGCATTGTCGAACACCTACCGGCAATACGCGCTAGAGTGTGACAACGCCATGGGCCGGCATCGCTCTCACCCCCGAGGGCGGCTCGAACCCCCGGAGGGACCCGGGGTTCGGTCCCCTGGACGAAGGACAAAGGAGTCGCGGGTGTCCAGCTCCGACATCTTCATCGGCGAGACCATCGGTACCGCCATACTCATCCTGCTCGGCGGCGGCGTCTGCGCGGCCGTCACGCTGAAGGCCTCCAAGGCCCGTAACGCCGGCTGGCTCGCCATCACCTTCGGGTGGGGCTTCGCCGTCCTCACGGCGGTCTACACCTCGGCCCCGCTCTCGGGCGCCCATCTGAACCCGGCCGTCACGCTCGCCATCGCGATCAAGGACGGCGACTGGAGCAACGTTCCGACCTACTGGGCCGGACAGGTGCTCGGCGCCATGATCGGTGCGGCGCTGGTCTGGGTGGCCTACTACGGCCAGTTCCACGCCCACCTCACCGACCGTGAGATCGTCGGCGGTCCGGGCGCGCAGGACACGACGGCCAAGGCCGTGGAGGCCCAGGAGAAGGGCGCGGGCCCGGTCCTGGGCGTCTTCTCCACCGGCCCGGAGATCCGCAACGCGGTGCAGAACCTCGCCACGGAGATCATCGGCACCATCGTGCTGGTGCTCGCCGTCCTCACGCAGGGCCTGAACGACAAGGGCAACGGCCTGGGCACCCTGGGCGCACTCGTGACCGCGCTCGTGGTGGTCTCGATCGGTCTGTCCCTCGGCGGCCCGACCGGCTACGCGATCAACCCGGCCCGTGACCTCGGTCCGCGCATCGTGCACGCCCTGCTGCCCCTGCCCAACAAGGGCGGCTCGGACTGGAGCTACGCCTGGATCCCGGTCGTCGGTCCGCTGATCGGCGCGGCGATCGCCGCGGGCATCTACAACGTCGCTTTCGCTTAGACCAGGCTGCACCTTGCACACCTTGCACAGCGAGCACGCGCCGTACGTAACGCCCCTCACCCACGGAACTCCCAGGAGCACACAGTGACCGACGCCCACACCGCCGGCCCCTTCATCGCGGCGATCGACCAGGGCACCACCTCCAGCCGCTGCATCGTCTTCGACCGCGACGGACGCATCGTCTCCGTCGACCAGAAGGAGCACGAGCAGATCTTCCCCAAGCCGGGCTGGGTCGAGCACGACGCCAACGAGATCTGGACCAACGTCCAGGAGGTCGTCGCCGGAGCCGTCGAGAAGGCCGGCATCACCCGCGACGACATCAAGGCCATCGGCATCACCAACCAGCGTGAGACCACGCTGCTGTGGGACAAGAACACCGGCGAGCCCGTCCACAACGCCATCGTCTGGCAGGACACCCGCACCGACGGCCTCTGCAAGGAACTCGGCCGCAACGTCGGCCAGGACCGCTTCCGCCGCGAGACCGGCCTGCCCCTGGCCTCCTACTTCGCCGGCCCCAAGGCCCGCTGGCTGCTGGACAACGTCGAGGGCCTGCGCGAGCGCGCCGAGGCCGGCGACATCCTCTTCGGCACCATGGACACCTGGGTCATCTGGAACCTGACCGGCGGCGTCGACGGCGGCAAGCACTACACCGACGTCACCAACGCCTCGCGCACCATGCTGATGAACCTGCACACGCTGGAGTGGGACGAGAAGATCGCCGAGTCCATCGGCGTCCCGCTGGCGATGCTCCCCGAGATCCGCTCCTCCGCCGAGGTGTACGGCGAGATCACCGGCGGCAAGCTCGGCGACCTGCTCGGCGGCATCCCGGTCGCCTCCGCGCTCGGCGACCAGCAGGCGGCCCTGTTCGGCCAGACCTGTTTCGCCGAGGGCGAGGCCAAGTCGACGTACGGCACCGGCACGTTCATGCTGATGAACACCGGTGAGAAGATCATCAACTCGTACTCCGGGCTGCTCACCACCGTCGGCTACCGCATCGGCGACCAGAAGCCGGTGTACGCCCTCGAAGGCTCCATCGCCGTCACCGGTTCGCTGGTGCAGTGGATGCGCGACCAGATGGGGCTGATCTCCACCGCCGCCGAGATCGAGACCCTCGCGCTCTCGGTCGAGGACAACGGCGGCGCGTACTTCGTGCCGGCCTTCTCCGGCCTGTTCGCCCCGTACTGGCGCTCCGACGCCCGCGGTGTGATCGCCGGCCTCACCCGGTACGTCACCAAGGCGCACCTCGCGCGCGCCGTCCTGGAGGCCACCGCCTGGCAGACCCGTGAGATCACCGACGCCATGACGAAGGACTCCGGCGTCGAGCTCGCGGCCCTCAAGGTCGACGGCGGCATGACCTCCAACAACCTGCTGATGCAGACCCTCTCGGACTTCCTGGACGCGCCCGTGGTGCGCCCGATGGTCGCCGAGACGACCTGCCTCGGCGCCGCCTACGCCGCCGGCCTCGCCGTCGGCTTCTGGACCAACACCGACGACCTGCGCGCCAACTGGCGACGGGCCGCCGAATGGACCCCCCGCATGGACGCGGAGACCCGCGACCGTGAGTACAAGAGCTGGCTCAAGGCCGTCGAGCGGACCATGGGCTGGCTCGAGGACGAGAGCTGACGAGAGCCGGCTCCCCGCTTCGAAGCCGGCCCCGGCCGGAGCTCTGATGAGGAGTAAGAACCCGATATGACCAGTCAGTCCACCCTCCAGTCCGTGCCTGCCCTGGGTACGCACCCGGCCTCCGGCTCCAACCCGAGCCGGGCCGAGACCCGGGAGCAGCTCTCCAAGGCGTCGTACGACCTCCTCGTGATCGGCGGCGGCATCCTGGGCATCTCCACCGCCTGGCACGCCGCGCAGTCCGGCCTGAGGGTGGCCCTGGTCGACGCCGGCGACTTCGCCGGCGCCACCTCCTCCGCCTCCTCCAAGCTGCTCCACGGCGGTCTGCGCTACTTGCAGACCGGCGCGGTGAAGCTGGTGGCGGAGAACCACTTCGAGCGCCGTGCGGTCTCCCGCCAGGTGGCCCCCCACCTGGCGAACCCGCTCACGTTCTACCTCCCCGTGTACAAGGGCGGGCCGCACGGCGCGGCGAAGCTCGGGGCGGGCGTGTTCGCCTACTCCGCCCTGTCGGCCTTCGGCGACGGGGTGGGCCACCTGCTCTCCCCCGCCAAGGCCGCGCAGGACGTGCCCGAGCTGCGCACCGACAACCTCAAGGCCGTGGCCGTGTACGGCGACGACCAGATGAACGACTCCCGGATGGCCCTGATGACGGTCCGCGCGGCCGTCGAGGCGGGCGCGGTGGTGCTGAACCACGCCGAGGTGACCGGGCTGCGCTTCACCAACGGCCGGGTGACCGGCGCCGACCTGCGCGACCGGCTCTCCGGCGACGAGTTCGGCGCGAACGCCCGCCTGGTGCTGAACGCCACCGGTCCCTGGGTGGACCACCTGCGCCGGATGGAGGACCCGAAGGCCGCGCCGTCGATCCGGCTGTCGAAGGGCGCCCACCTGGTCCTGAAGCGCACCTCCCCGTGGCGGGCGGCGCTCGCCACCCCGATCGACAAGTACCGCATCACCTTCGCCCTCCCCTGGGAGGACATGCTCCTGCTCGGCACCACCGACGAGGAGTTCGAGGGCGACCCGGCGGACGTCTCGGTCACCGAGAAGGACACCGCCCAGATACTCGACGAGGCCGCGTTCTCCATCCGCGACCAGCAGCTCGACCGCGATCTGATCACCTACGCCTTCGCCGGTCTGCGGGTGCTGCCCGGCGGGCCCGGCGACACCGCGAAGGCCAAGCGCGAGACCGTCGTCACCGAGGGCCGGGGCGGCATGCTGTCGGTCGCGGGCGGCAAGTGGACGACGTTCCGGCACATCGGCCGCACGGTGATGCAGAAGCTGGAGGCGCTGCCGGGCCACCCGCTGGGCGACGACTTCGAGCCGATCTCCTCGCTGCCGAAGAAGCTGCCGCTGCCGGGCGTCGCCAACCCGCGCGCGGTCGCCCACCGGCTGCTGGTCGACAACCCGGCGCCCGGCCCGCGCATGGCCGCCGACACCGCCAAGCACCTGGCCACGCACTACGGCTCGCTCGCCTTCGACATCGCCCGCCTGGCCAACGAGAACCCGGAACTGGGCGAGCGCGTCCACCCGGAGGCCCCGGAGATCTGGGCGCAGGTCGTCTACGCCCGCGACAACGAGTGGGCCGAGACCCCGGACGACGTCCTGCGCCGCCGCACCACCCTGACCATCCGCGGCCTGGCCACGGACGAGGTCCGCGCCAAGGTGGAGACGCTCCTCGACAAGAAGTGACGGCGGCTTGACCATAGGGGGCGGCTCCGCGTCGGCGGAGCCGCCCCTTTCGTCTGCCGTCAGCTTTCGTCTGCCGTCAGCCCGCTCGTCTGCCGTCAGCCCGCATAATGGCGGCCAGACATCCGATGTCTGGATGCGGGTGGTGCGGGCCGGCAGGGAGGTCGGGGATGGCTGTCACGGACGAGGCGATCGAGAAGATCAAGGGGATGATCGTCTCCGGTGCGCTGCGGCCCGGGGACCGGTTGCCGAAGGAGAGCGAACTCGCGGCCGAACTGGGGTTGTCCCGGAACTCGTTGCGGGAGGCGGTGCGCGCGCTGTCGTTGATCCGGATCCTGGACGTGCGGCAGGGCGACGGGACCTATGTGACGAGCCTCGATCCCCAACTGCTGCTGGAGGCGCTGAGTTTCGTCGTGGACTTCCACCGCGACGACACGGTCCTGGAGTTCCTCGCCGTGCGGCGCATCCTGGAGCCGGCCGCGACCGCGATGGCCGCCCTGCGCATCAGCGAGCAGCAACTGGACGCGTTGGACGCCCAGTTGGACAAGCTCGGCAAGGAGCCGTCGGTCGAGGAACTCGTCGCCGGCGATCTGGAGTTCCACCGCGGCATCGTGCGCAGCGCCGGCAACTCGGTGCTGTGCTCGCTCCTCGACGGCCTCTCCGGGCCCACCACCCGGGCCCGTATCTGGCGCGGTCTGACCCAGGAGGACGCCGTCGCCGGCACCCTGCGCGAGCACCGGGCGATCCTTGCCGCGCTGCGCGACCGGGACGCGGAGGCGGCGCGCTCATGGGCGACCGTGCACATCGCGAGCGTGGAGCAGTGGCTGCGTTCGACCTTGTGAGCGGCTGCGTCAGACGGGTGTCCGGGCATGGTGAACGGGGCAGTGATCCGTTCACTCCCCCGTGCAAGGGGGCTGCGGGCGCCCCCGCGCGACGCCGTAAGGTTGGGTGGTCAGGCGAGGGCACGTCGGAAGGAGGCGCTGGGTGATCGAGCTCGAGGGGGTTCCCGAGCTGATCGACCCGGTCATGGTGGCCGCGTTCGAGGGCTGGAACGATGCCGGCGACGCCGCCTCCACCGCGGTCGCGCACCTGGAGCGGGAGTGGAAGGGCGAGGTGTTCGCGGCACTGGACGCCGAGGACTACTACGACTTCCAGGTGAACCGCCCCACGGTGTTCATGGAGGCCGGCGTACGCAAGATCACGTGGCCGACGACAAGGTTGTCGGTGGTGCGGGTCGGCGGCGAGAAGCCGCGCGACCTCGTGCTCGTGCGCGGCATCGAACCGTCCATGCGCTGGCGCTCGTTCTGCAACGAGCTGCTCGGCTTCGCGCACGAGCTGGGCGTGGAGCTGGTGGTCATCCTGGGCGCGCTGCTCGGCGACACCCCGCACACGCGTCCGGTGCCGATCAGCGGGACCACGTCCGACGCCGACCTGGCGCGCCGGATGGACCTGGAGGAGACCAAGTACGAGGGCCCGACGGGCATCGTCGGCGTCCTCCAGGAGGCGTGCACGCACGCGGGCGTGCCCGCCGTCAGCCTCTGGGCGGCCGTTCCGCACTACGTGTCGCAACCGCCCAACCCGAAGGCGACGCTGGCCCTCCTCAACCGCCTGGAGGACCTGATCGACGTGCGGATCCCGCTGGGCGAGCTGCCCGAGGACGCGCGCGCGTGGCAGGTCGGCGTGGACCAACTCGCCGCGGAGGACACCGAGGTGGCCGAGTACGTGCAGACGCTGGAGGAGGCCCGCGACACCGCGGAGCTGCCGGAGGCGTCGGGCGATGCGATCGCCCGCGAGTTCGAGCGGTATCTGCGGCGCCGGGACGGCGGCGGGCCGCCCGACCCCGGGGAGCGGACCCGGCCGCCGAAGCCGCCCAAGCCCGCGTCCGACGACGAGGATTCGTCGGAGGAATGAGCTGCGGAGAGAGGGCGGTGCGCCGAGCGCACCGCCCTCTGCCCGTGGGGGACTAGAGCGCCACGCCCAGCAGCGCGTCCACCGCCCGCGACACGACACCGGGCGCGCCGATGTCCGCGCCGCCCCGCTCCTGCTGGAGCGCGACCCAGCGGTCGACGGCGGCCAGCGCGGCCGGGGCGTCGAGGTCGTTCGCGAGGGCCTCGCGGATCTCGTCGACGAGGGCCTCGGCGGGCGGGCCGTCGGGCCGAGAGACCGCCGCGCGCCAGCGCCCGAGCCGGTCCTGCGCGTCCTGGAGCACCTGGTCGGTCCACTCCCAGTCGGCGCGGTAGTGGTGGGCGAGCAGGGAGAGCCGGATCGCGGCCGGGTCGACGCCGTCGCGCCGCAGCCCGGAGACGAAGACCAGGTTGCCCTTGGACTTCGACATCTTCTCGCCGTTCAGGCCGACCATGCCGGCGTGGACGTACGCCTTGGCCATGGGGAACTCGCCGGTGAGGGCCTGGGCGTGGGAAGCGCCCATCTCGTGGTGCGGGAAGGCGAGGTCGGAGCCGCCGCCCTGCACGTCGAAGCCCATGCCGAGGTGGTCCAGGGCGATGGCGACGCACTCGATGTGCCAGCCGGGCCGGCCGCGGCCGAGGGAGCCGCCGTCCCAGCTGGGCTCGCCCTCGCGGGCGGCGGTCCACAGCATCGGGTCGAGCGGGTTCTTCTTGCCGGGCCGGTCGGGGTCGCCGCCGCGCTCGGCGGACAGCAGCCGCATGGCGGCGGCGTCGAGGCCGGACACCTTGCCGAAGTTCGGGTCGGACCCGACGGAGAAGTAGACGTCCCCGTCGAGCTCGTAGGCGGCGCCGGCGTCCCGCAGGCGTTCGACGAGCGGCACGATGCCGGGTATCGCCTCGACGGCGCCTATGTAGTGCCGCGGCGGGAGCATGCGCAGGGCGGTCATGTCCTCGCGGAAGAGGGCGGTCTCCTTCTCGGCGAGGGCGACCCAGTCGACGCCGTCCCGCTGGGCGCGCTCCAGGAGCGGGTCGTCGACGTCGGTGACGTTCTGGACGTAGTGGACCTGCCGCTTGGTGTCGAGCCACACGCGCTGAACGAGGTCGAACGCGTTGTAGGTCGCCGCGTGACCCATGTGGGTGGCGTCGTACGGCGTGATGCCGCACACGTAGAGACGGGCGACGGGACCGGGATCGAGGGCCACGAGGCCGCCGGTCGCGGTGTCGTGGATCCTCAGGTCGCGGCCCTGACCAGGCAGGGCGGGGACCTCGGAAGCGGGCCAGGCATGCATGTCATGAGCCTAACCGGCCGGAAGTTGCGCCCACGAACCGGAGCGGCCCGGATGACCGGGAAGGCACTCTTGCGCCGGACGGGTCCGTGTGCGTGGCGCGGTCGGACCGGCGGCCTCAGACCGGCGGCCAGGGGATCGCGGGCCAGTCCCCGGTCGGCTCCGGGTGCGTGCCGGACGTCAGCAGCGCGTCGACACGCGCGCGGGTGGCGTCGGTCTCCGCCTGGGTGATGAGCGCGCCCAGCGTGCCCGTCAGCTCCCCGGTGGGCCCCAGGGCGGTCCTGAGGCGTTCCAGCACCTCGACGGCCTCCGCGGTCAGGGGCTCCCCCGCCCAGCCCCACAGCAGGGTGCGCAGCTTGTTCTCGGCGTTGAAGGTGACGCCGTGGTCGATGCCGTAGAACTGTCCGTCGCCGGTGGTGAGGAGGTGGCCGCCCTTGCGGTCGGCGTTGTTGACGACCGCGTCGAGGACGGCGAGCCGCCGCAGCCGCTCGTCGTCGGCGTGCACGAGGAGGGCCGTGCGCCCCTCGCCGACCTCGGCGAATCCGATCGCCTTCCAGCCGGGCTCCGGCTCCTGCGCGTCGACGAGGGCGAGCAGCCCGTCCTCCGGGGCCGCCTCGATCCACAGCTGGCACATGCCCTCGCCGTACGGCCCGTCCCGCAGCACGGTGGGCGGCACGAGCCCCCAGCCGGTCGCCTCGGAGACGGCGTAGGCGGCGACCTCCCGCTGGGCGAGGGTGCCGTCGGGGAAGTCCCACAGGGGTCTTTCGCCGGCGACGGGCTTGTAGACGCAGGCGGCCTCACGGCCGTCGTGGGCGACCGTGCAGTACAGGGCGGCGTTGGAGGCGTCCCGGATGCGTCCGCGCACGGTCAGCTCGCCCCGAGCGAGCAGCTCGGCGTGGGCGGGGCCGGCGGTCGTCACGCCCCGCGGCGGTATCCGTTCTGGCGCGGACATACGTGTCCTTCCGGGTCGAGCGGCAGACTGCACAGCGGGCACGGCGGACGGCCGGCGTTGACGACGTCGAGGGCTCTCTTGGCGAAGGCGCGCGCCTGCGCGCCGCTGAGCCGGACCCGCAGCATCGGGGGCCCGTTCTCCTCGTCCTGGAGCAGCCGCTCCTCGGCCTCGGCGAGGTCCTCCTCGGAGTCGGCGTCCAGCTCCACGAGGGCCTGCGCCTCGACGATCATGCGCTGTTCCTCGCCGTCCCAGGCGAGGGCCATGGTGCCGACCCGGAACTCCTCCTCGACCGGCGTCTCGAGGGGGGCGGTGTCGGCGACTTCGTTGGGCGCCATGGCCGGCACGGCGGCGCTGCCGCCGCTACGGCGCACCACCTCGTCCAGCAGTTCGTCCATGCGCTCGGCGAGCGCGGCGACCTGGGTCTTCTCCAGGGCCACGCTGGTCACCCGGGAGCCGGCGGTGGCCTGGAGGAAGAAGGTACGGCGCCCGGGCAGTCCGACCGTACCGGCCACGAAGCGGTCCGGGGGGTCGTAGAGGAACACCTGACGGGACACGTCCTGTCTCCATGGGAATCGTGGGTACGTGAACGTCCATGTGTGAACGCGCGTATGCGGACCGCTTCACCCTACTGCGGCCGACGATCACGGTGCGCCCGCACCGCCCCCGACCGCGGCGTCCCCGGTGGGCGGCTCCTCACGGGGTACGAGGGAGGCGAAGTCCCCGGTGTCCCCGAGGCGTACCAGGAAGGGCCGCAGACGGGTGTGACGGATCACGGTGATGGAACACGGTTCGACGGAGATCCGCTGGAAGAGGTCGAGATGAAGTCCGAGCGCGTCCGCGACGAGCGACTTGATGATGTCGCCGTGCGAGCACATGAGGTAGACGGCGTCGGGGCCGTGGTCGCGCTCCACGCGCGCGTTCCACTCGCGCACCGCCTCGGCGGCGCGGGTCTGCATGGCCCGCATCGACTCGCCGCCCGGGAAGGCGGCCGCGGACGGGTGCGACTGCACGACCTCCATCAGCGGCTCGTCCTTGAGTTCGGCGAGCTTGCGCCCGGACCAGTCGCCGTAGTGGCACTCCCCGATCCGCTCGTCGGTGTGCAGGGACAGGCCGGGGCGGGCGTCGAGGAGGGGCCGTACCGTCTCCTGGCAGCGCTGGAGGGGGCTCGCGACGACCTCGGCGATCGGCAGGTCGGCGAGCCGCCCGGGGAGCGCGGCGGCCTGCTCGTTGCCGCGCTCGTCGAGGGCGACGCCGGGAGTCCAGCCGGCGAGGAGGCCGGAGGTGTTGGCGGTGGACCGTCCGTGCCGGACGAGGATCAGCGTGGGCATGCGGCCCAGGGTAGGCGTACGCCGGGGGACGAAAAGGACCGGCTGAAAGGAGAACACACTCCGTGATCGTGGACTGTGCCATCTACCGAGACGGGCGCCGTACAGAGGGCCCGCAGGACTTCTCGGACGCGCTCGACGAGGCGCGTGCCGCGGGCGGCTTCGTGTGGATCGGGCTGCACGAGCCCACCGAGAAGGAGTTCGACCACGTCACGCGGGAGTTCGCGCTGCACCCGCTGGCGGTGGAGGACGCGTTGAAGGCCCATCAGCGGCCCAAGCTGGAGGTGTACGACGACTCGCTGTTCCTGGTGCTGAAGCCGGTGGTGTACGAGCCGGAGAGCGACACGGTCT
This sequence comes from Streptomyces sp. NPDC002328, assembly GCF_042890065.1. Lineage (NCBI taxonomy): Bacteria > Bacillati > Actinomycetota > Actinomycetes > Kitasatosporales > Streptomycetaceae > Streptomyces > Streptomyces sp. NPDC002328. Next base: position 223,481 of record NZ_JBIARQ010000007.1, read on the forward strand.
CGTCGGGCGAGGTGATGGTCTTCCTCGGCGACTCCTTCGTGGTGACCGTCCGGCACGGCGAGGGCTCGCCGCTGGCGGCGGTGCGGCAGCGCCTGGAGCGCGAGCCGGAGATGCTGGCGAAGGGGCCGACCTCGGTGGTGTACGCGATCGCCGACGCGACCGTCGACCACTATCTGGAGGTGGCGACCGAGCTCCAGACCGACCTGGAGGAACTGGAGGCGGAGGTGTTCTCCCCGGACGGCGGCGGCTCACGGCACACCGCGTCGCGGATCTACACCTTCAAGCGGCAGGTGCTGGAGTTCCGCCGGGCGAGCGGCCCGCTGGCGCCGCCGATGTCCCGGCTGGCCGGCACCGGTACGGCGGTCTCGCCACTGCCCTTCGTCAACGACAAGGCGCGGCCCTTCTTCCGTGACGTCAGCGACCACCTCACGCGCGTGAACGAGTCCGTGGAGGGCCTGGACCGGCTGGTGTCGGACATCCTGTCGGCGCATCTGGCGCAGATGAGCGTCCGGCAGAACGACGACATGCGGAAGATCTCCGCGTGGGCGGCCATGGCCGCGGTGCCGACGATGATCGCCGGCATCTACGGCATGAACTTCGAGCACATGCCGGAACTGCGCTGGACATGGTCCTACCCGGTGGTGATAGCCGTGATGGCCGCGCTGGAGGTGCTGCTGTTCCGGCTGTTCAAGCGGCGGGGCTGGTTGTAGTCCCGCGGCGGGCGTGCGGCGGCGGCGGCGCGGGTCAGGCGAACTCCGGGGTCGCGGGGGCGGGGCCGCCGAGGGCGTCGGTCCGCTTCGGGGGCTCCAGGGTCACCATGCGGTGCCAGCCCGCGAAGCGCTCCCAGGCGTACACGGCGTGGATGCCGGCCGCGAGGGCGGTCGCCTTGGGGCGGGACCAGCCGAGGAGGCGGCCCATGTGGGACATGACGGCGAGGCTGACGTCGCGGTAGACGCGGATCTCGGTCAGCGCGCTCTCGCGCAGGGTCCGCTGGATGGCCCGGCCGTGCCCCGCGCGCGCGAGGCGCAGCAACTCCTCGTGGCAGTAGGCGAGGTGGTTGTCCTCGTCGTGGGAGATCATCGTCACCGCGCGGCCGAGGTCGGGGTGGTCGCCGAAGTGCCTGCGCAGCAACTGCATCTGCTCGGAGGCGCGTTGCTCGGTGACCCGGCTGTGCGCGAGGTAGGTGACGATGTCCCGCACCGTCAACTGCGCGTCGGCGCTGAGCCTGTCGTGCGCGAGGCCGATGCCGGCCCGCTCCAGGAGCATCGTGTAGTCGGTCTCCGGAGGGACGGGGACGGGCGCGAGGGCGCGCCTCTTGAGGAGGGCGTCGAAGATCCGGCCGTGCTTGTCCTCGTCGGCCCCGTGCCGGGCGATCTTGGGGGCGAGGTCGCGTTCGCCGGCCGGGACGAGGGCGGCGATCCGGGCGTTCTCCCAGCCGCCCTGCGCCTCCCCGCCGGCGGCGATGGAGCAGAACAGGCGGAACGACTCGTCGTGGTCGACGATCTCCTGGAACAGACTCTTGGCCGTGAGCATCGTGAGCCGCCTCTCCGCATCCCGTGGAGATCGAGTCAAATGCGATGCGGAACGGGCTGCAACAGGTGTGTCCGGCGGCTCCGCCAAAAGGATGACCGCAGGATCACCGCCGGATGACCGCAGGAGTCGCCCCGTGGGCGTAACCGCCCGCGCTCCGGCGCGTTGTTCCTCGTGACGGCCGTGGCGGGGAAGACCCCCGAGCCCCCACCACGGCCGCTGAAACTCCCCTCCGCGGAGAGCCGCTCTTCTTACGCGAGGCCGGCGAGCTCCAGGGCCTCCGCGCCGGCCCGCAGCGAGGCGAGGCGCTCGTCGAGGGAGAAGCCGGCGGGCGCGAGGGTGAGGGTGGTGACGCCGGCCGCCTCGTAGGCCTTCATCCGGTCGGCGATGCGCTCCACGGACCCCAGCAGCGTCGTCCGGTCGATCAGCTCGTGCGGGACGGCCGCGGCGGCGCCCTGCTTGTCGCCGGACAGGTACTTGTCCTGGATCTCGGTGGCCGCCTCGTCGTAGCCCATGCGGCGGGCGAGCTGGTTGTAGAAGTTCTGCTTGCGGCTGCCCATGCCGCCGACGTACAGCGCGGTGTACGGGCGGAAGGTGTCGGCGAGCCGCTCGACGTCCTTGTCCTCGCCGACGGCCAGCGGCAGGGTCGGGCAGACGTCGAAGCCGTCCAGCGTCTTGCCGGCCTTCTCGCGGCCCGCGCGCAGGTGCTTGATCGCGGTGTCCTCGAGGTGGTCCGCGGAGGGGAAGATCAGCAGGGCGCCGTCGGCGATCTCGCCGGTCTGCTCCAGGTTCTTCGGGCCGATCGCGGCGATGTACAGCGGGATGTGCTCGCGCTCCGGGTGCACGGTCAGCTTGATCGGCTTGCCGGGGCCGCCGGGCAGCGGCAGCGTCCAGTGCTCGCCCTCGTACGACAGCCGCTCCCGCGTCATCGCCTTGCGGACGATCTCGACGTACTCACGCGTGCGTGACAGCGGCTTGTCGAACTTGACGCCGTACCAGCCCTCGGAGACCTGCGGGCCGGAGACGCCGAGGCCGAGGCGGAACCGGCCGCCGGAGAGGGAGTCGAGGGTGGCGGCGGTCATCGCGGTCATCGCGGGCTGGCGCGCCGGGATCTGGAAGATGGCCGAGCCGACGTCGATCCGCTCGGTCTGGGCGGCGACCCAGGTGAGCACGGTGGCCGCGTCCGAGCCGTAGGCCTCGGCGGCCCAGCACACGGCGTACCCCAGCCGGTCGGCCTCCTGGGCCACGGCGAGGTTGTCCCCGTCCATTCCGGCACCCCAGTAGCCGAGGTTGATCCCGAGCTGCATGGCCGATTCCCCTTACTGATCAGTAACGACGCTGTCCCCGGAGACAGTAGCGCGGGGGCCGCCGCGGGGGCAGGCCGGTGTGGCGAGGGTCGCGTCGACCAGGCGGGAATCGGTTATCCACAGGCAACCCACGGCCCAGTTCTGGCCAGTAATCTCGGCGTCCATGGAGCAGAGGCATCTCGGCCGCACGGGCCTGCGCGTGTCCCGCATCGGGCTCGGCACCCTGACCTGGGGCCGCGACACCGACGAGCATGACGCCGCGGACCTCCTGAAGACGTTCTGGGAGGCGGGCGGCACCCTCGTCGACACGGCGGACGTGTACGGCGATGGGGAGGCCGAGTACCTGCTGGGGCGGCTCATGGAGGGGCTGATCCCGCGCCGGGATCTGATCATCTCCACCAAGGCGGGCAGCGTGCCGGATCCGGACCGGCGTTTCGACGGCTCACGCGGGCATCTGCTCGCCGCGCTCGACGCCTCCCTCACCCGGCTCGGCACCGACCACGTCGACGTGTGGCACGTGCACGCGTTCGACCCGGACACGCCGTTGGAGGAGACGCTCCAGGCCCTCGACATCGCGGTCTCCAGCGGGCGCGCGCGGTACGCCGGCGTCTCCAACTTCTGCGGCTGGCAGCTGGCCAAGGCCGCGACCTGGCAGCTCGCCGCGCCGGGCACGCGTACGCGGCTGGCGAGCACGCAGATGGAGTACTCGCTGCTCCAGCGGGGGGTGGAGCGCGAGGTGCTGCCTGCGGCGCTGGACCTGGGCATCGGGCTGCTGCCGTCCTCTCCCCTGGGCCGGGGCGTGCTCACCGGCAAGTACCGGGGGGACGCGCTGCCCCCGGACTCCCGCGCCGCCTCCGACCACTTCGCGCCGTTCGTGGAGCCGTACCTCGACGACACGGCGAGCCGCATCGTGGACGCGGTGACGACGGCGGCGGACGGGCTTGCGGTGACGCCGCTCCAGGTCGCCCTCGCGTGGGTGCGCGACCGGCCGGGCGTGACCGCGCCGATCGTCGGCCCGCGCAACGCGCAGCAGCTCACGGCGGCATTGTCAGTGGAGGCCCTTAGTCTTCCTGACGAGATCTGCCGTGCGCTCGACGACGTGTCGGCGCCGGTGCACCGCTATCCCGATCACGACTGGAGCACGCTGTGACCACGGAGCCGGACCCCCCGAAGCCCAAGGAGACCACCGGGCCGGCGACCCCGGCCGACGAGACGACTGCCGAACCGGCGGCTACCGGGGCTGCGGCTGCCGGGGCGGCGCAGGAAGCCGGAGCCGAGGCCACGGCCGACGCGGGGGCGGCCGAGGGCGGGGGCGAGGAGTCGGCGGGGGCAGACGGCGGAGCCGGTGAGTCGGCGGGGGCCGGGGGCGACGGCGGGGCCGGTGCGGGCGAGGGCTCGGCCGGTGCTGCGGCGGACAGTGTCAAGGCTGACGCGGGCGAGGGCGAGGCCGAGGAACTGGCGGGGTCCGGGGCCGACGGCGATGGCTCGTTCCGTGGGGCCGAGGACGACGCCGGTGCTGCGGTGGACGGTGGCAAGGCTGACGCGGACGAGGGCGAGGCCGACGCCCAGGGAGGCGAGGCCGGTTCTGGGGCGGTCGGTGGCGAGGTCGGCGCGGGTGAGGGCGGTGGCGACGCGGGTGAGGGTGACGCCGGTGCTGTTGCGGCCAGTGGTGAGGGCTCGGCCGATGGTGAGGGTGCCGGGGTTTCTGAGGCTCAGGGGGAGCTTGCTGCTCAGAAGGTGGAGCGGGAGCGGATCGAGCGGCGCAAGGCCGAGCGGCAGGGGCCCATCAGCGCCGGCGGCAAGCTCAGCGGCAAGGCCGCCGATCTGCTCGCGGCGGTGCGGGCCGTCGAGGGCGGGGAGAAGCCGTCCGCCACGGTCTTCGCCGACCCGGAGCCCGCCCCGCGCCGCCAGGCCGCCCCGGAGCCCGCCCGCCGGCCGCAGCCGGTGGCGGCAGCCGCCCCGCAGGGGCCGGCTCCGGAGACCGTCGACGCGGTACGCCGGGTGCTCACCGGCGGCGGCGCTCCCGAGTCGCTCGCGCCGCAGGTCGCCGCCGTCCTCGGCGACAGCGCCGAGGGCGCGCTCGCCGAGGACCCGTGGCAGCTGCTGCGCGTCCCCGGGGTGCGGCCGGAACAGGCCGACGGCTTCGCGCGGGCGCTGCTCGGCCCGGACTGCGCGCCCGACGACGAACGCCGGGTCCGCGCGGTCACCGTGTGGCTGCTGGAACAGGCGGCCCTCGCCGGGCACACCGCCCTGGAGCTGCCGACGCTGACGACCGCGCTCGGCCGCCAGGGCGTGCCGGACGCCGACGCGGCCGTGCAGAGCACGCTCGCCGAGGGCGAGGCCCTCGTCTTCCAGGACGCCCTGGAGGAGCCGGGCGCCCCGGCGCCCGCCCCGGGCGCGGCCGACGAGGACGCCGAGGACGCGGAAGAGGCCCGTCCGGTACGGGTCCTGGTCGGCCTCGAGCGGTACGCGCTCGCGGAGGAGAGCCTCGCCGACGGCCTCGCCCGCGTGGTCAACTCCCTGAGCAAGGAGACGTCGACGCGGTGGGAGCCGGCCGCGGCCGGTGCGTCCGGCAGCGCGGCCGAGCTGATCCGCGCGGTCGCCGCGCACGGCCTGGTGCTGCACACCGGCGGCGAGGCGGCCCGCGCCGAACCCGCGGCCCTGGTCGCCGCCGCCCGCGCCCTGGGGCTGCGCGCCGTCGCCGCCTGCCACACCCCGGACGGACGACGCCGCTTCGCCGCGCTCCTGAAGGAGGCGGACGAGGCCGTCGTCACCGTCCCCGGTCTGCTCTCCGGCGTAGAGGGTCCCGGCCGGGAAGCCGACGGGGCTCTGAGCCTCGACCTGCTGATCCTGCCGGACGCTCCGCAGCTCGACGTGGAGACCGCCGCCGTGCTGGTGGAGTCCCTGCCGGACGGCGCCCGGCTGGTGCTCAGCGGCGATCCGGCGCTGCTGTGGTCGGCCGGCCCCGGCCGCGTCTTCGCCGACCTGCTCGCCGCGCGCGTGTGCCCGCAGATCGCCTCACGCACGCCCGACCCGGGGCCGCTGGGCGAACTGGTCTCGGGCATCGGCGTCGGCGAGCTGAACCAGGTGGACGCGCCCGGCAAGGAGCTGGTGATCGTGCCGGTGCGGGACGCGGGCGAGGCCGTGCACCGGACCGTGCAGCTCGTCGCGGAATCCGTGCCGCGCGCCTTCGACATCACGCCGGACCAGACCGTGGTCATCACCCCGGGCCACGGCGGCGCGGCGGGCGCCCGCGCGTTGAACGCCGCGCTCAAGGAGCGGCTCAACCCCGGACCGGGCCGTTTCGGCGGCTTCGACCCCGGCGACCGGATCGCCTACACGCCCGCGCCGGGCCGTACGGTGCCGGGCCAGGTCGTCAAGGCCGACGCGGACGGGCTGCACCTGTCCTGCGCGGGCGACGCCGTGGTCGTCCCGAGGGAGCGGGTGGAGCAGTCGGTGCGGCACGGGTGGGCGGTGACGGCGCACCAGGCGGTGGGCGTCCGCTGGCCCGCGGCGGTCGTGGTGCTGCCGGGCGACGCCGCGCAGGCGCTGTCCCGCCCGTGGGTGTACACGGCGTTCGGGCGCGCGGAGCGTCATCTCTCCGTGGTGCACGGGGTCGAGCAGGCGCTGCCGAGGGCGGTCGCCGAGGTCCCGGCGAAGTCGCGTACGACACGGCTGCCGGCGCTGCTGCGCGCGCAGGTGCCGGCTGCGGGCTGACGAGCAGTACAGACGGGGGGGGGGGGGGGGGGGGGGGGGGGGCCCCGCCCCCCCCCCCCCCCCCCCCGCCCCCGCGCCCGCGCGGCGACGGGGGCCGCGGCGGCGCCGCGCCCGCC
>NZ_JBIARQ010000007.1:230158-403541 GCF_042890065.1 Streptomyces sp. NPDC002328
CCCCACCCCCCCCCCCCCCCCCCCCCCCCCCCCCCAACCCCCCCCCCCCCCCGCCCCCCCCCCCCCCCCCCACCCCCCCCCCCCCCCCCCCCCCCCCCCGCCGGCCCCCGCCCCCCCCCCCCCCCCCCCCCCCCCCCCCCCCCCGCCGCTGCCGTCCCGGCGTCGTCATGACGACGCCGGGACGTCGTCACCGGCCCGCGCGGTCCGCGTCCCGTGGCCCGGCGTTCTCGTCGCTCTCGTCGTCGGCGTCCAGTTCGGCGTCGAGACCGTCCTCGCCGTCGTCGGCGTCTTCCTCGTCCTCGTCCTCGTCGTCCAGTTCGTCGTCGAAGACCGAGCTGACGTCGAAGCGGCACACCACCTGCTGCGGGTCGGGCTGTTCGAACGGCGTCTCCAGCCAGTCGCCCGGGTCGGCCGGTTCCTCGGCGGCCACGACCCAGAGCGTGGAGTCGCCCTCCTCCAGGCCGAACTCCTTGTGCCGGGAGGCGATCTCGTCCGGCTCGAACTCGCCGAAGAGGAGCCCCAGCGCCCCGTGGATCGTGCCGGAGGCCTCCGTGTCCGTGCCGACGCCGTCGTACTCCGCCGCCTCCACCCGCTGGGCCTGGGCCAGCAGCCGCTGCGGCTCCGCCACGGCGTAGTCGCGGCGGATCAGCACGCTCAGCCCGTTCGGTTCCTCGGGACCCGCGTACGGCGGCAGCGCGTCCTCCGCGGCGGGGATCTCGAAGGGGGTCACCTCGTCGTAGCGGTCGTAGAGCAGTTCGTCGTACGCCTCTGCGGCCGCGGCCAGCTGGTTGAACGCCTCGTAGACGGCCTGGTCGTCCTCTCCCGTCCTGCGTTCGACCGCGGCCAGGTGGCGGTCGAGCGCGGTCTTGACCGCCTCGGCGGCGGCGCGTACCTCGGCAGCGGTGGGCTGCGCAGCATCAGACATAGTGCAGACGCTATCCGTACCGGGCCCCAGCCCGCACAATAGATGCGATGCCGGAATACGAATTTGTCGACGTGTACGTACCGCGCGGGGTCTCCCGCAAGGAGGCGACACGTCTGCTGACGGACCATGCCGAGTACGGAAACTGGGAGTTGCACCGTCTGAGCCTGCTGCGGGACGGCAGCCGCAGGGTGCGGTTGCGCCGGCGGATCATCCGCCAGGTGCGGGCCACGTGGTGACCCGAGGATGACGTGAACGGAGCGGGCCCCGCCGAGGCGGGGCCCGCTCCGTCGTACGCGGTGCCACGGGTGGGCCGGCTACGCCGAGGGGCGCGCCTTGCGGTAGAGCACCGCGCCCGCGAGCAGCGCGCCCGCGCCGGCGGGCAGGGCGAGGCCCAGCGGGAGTTCGCTGCCGGTCTCGGCGAGCTGCTGGGTGGCCTGGCCGGCGGGCTGGTGGGCGACGGACGAGCCGGCCGGGGTCACGCGCTGCGGCGTGGACGGCGAGCCCTCCGGGGTGGACGGGTTGGACGTGCCGGGGTTGGTCGGCGTGCCGGGGTTGGTCGGCGTGCCGGGGTTCTGGTTGCCGGGCTCGCCGGACGGCGGCTGCTCCTCGCCGCCGGGAGGCGTGCCGTAGTCCCAGCCGGGGGCGGGGCGGCTGTCGTTGTCGCAGCGGTTGCCCATGGTCGGGTTGAGGATGCCGACGACGTCGACACTGTTGCCGCAGACGTTCACCGGCACGTGGACGGGGGCCTGGACGTGGTTGCCGGAGCCGACGCCGGGCGAGCCGGCGGTGTGTCCGCCCGCGTGCGCGCCGCCCGAGCCGCCGTACGCGCCCGAGCCGCCGTGCGCTCCGGAACCGCCGTGACCGCCGTGGCCTCCGTGACCGCCGCGTCCACCGCGGTCGTCGTGACCGCCGTTTCCGCCGTGGCCGCCGTTTCCGGAGTGCCCGCCGTGACCGGAGTGACCGCCGTGGCGTCCCTCCGACTTGCCGCCGCCCTTGCCGCCCTTCCCGCCGGACCTGCTCTCGCTCTGGTTGGAACAGGCGTTGCCCATGGCCGGGTTGAGGAGACCGACCGCGTCGACGGTGTTGCCGCAGACGTTCACCGGCACGTCCACCGGCACCTGGACGGTGTTGCCCGACAGCACGCCGGGCGAGTTGGAGGCGAACCCGTTCGCACCGGAGTCGGCGTGGGCGTAGCCGCCTGCGGCGGCGATCACGCCCGTGGCTGCCGCCACGGTCATGAGGCCTTTGCGGGTGACCTGTCGCATGACTGAATCCCTGCTTTCTTCTTTCGAATTCCTCGGCGATTGCGCGCTGCCGGGAGAAAAGACCGGTAGGCCCCGGAGCGCGGGTGTGCGCTCCGGGGCCGACGGTGTGGACGACCCCTCAGTGGGTCGACGTCACTTGTTGACGCAGGCGTTGCCGAAGGCGGGGTTCAGCAGCCCGATCACCGAGATCGTGTTGCCGCAGACGTTCACCGGGACGTGCACGGGCACCTGGATGACGTTGCCGGAGGCAACGCCCGGGGAGTGCACGGCGGCACCCTGGGCGCCCGAGTCGGCGACGGCCATGCCCGCGCCCGCGAGAACCAGCCCACCGGTGGCGGCCGCAGCGGCGACGACCTTCTTGATCATTGTTCCTCCTTGTTGGCAAACCTTGTTGGCAAACCGTGTCGGCAAACCATTTCGGCAAAGCGATCCCGAGCAGCGGATCGCATCACCAGTAACGAGGAGGAATTAGTGGGGCTACGCGCTTATCGGCGCATTCACTCGTCTCAGTCGCACCCGCACACACGGCCGAATGCTGAAGTGTCGTTTCGCCGGGATGATTCAGGGCGGAATCAGGTGGATTCAGGGGGGGAGGCGTCAGGACGCGTCGATGAAACGGTCGAGCACCCGGACGCCGAACTGGAGCCCGTCGACCGGCACTCGCTCGTCGACGCCGTGGAACATGCCGGCGAAGTCCAGCTCCGGCGGGAGCTTGAGCGGGGCGAAGCCGAAGCCGCGGATGCCGAGGTCGTCGAAGGACTTGGCGTCCGTGCCGCCGGAGAGCATGTACGGGATGGCCTTCGCCGTGGGGTCCTCGGCGAGCAGCGAGGACTGCATCGCCTCCACGAGCGCGCCGTCGAAGGTGGTCTCGACGGCCTTGTCGGCGTGCACGTCCTCGCGCCGGACCTTGGGGCCGAGGATGCGGTCCAGATCGGCGAGGAACTCCTCCTCGTGGCCGGGCAGGAAGCGTCCGTCGACGTGGGCGGTGGCCTCGCCGGGGATCACGTTGACCTTGTAACCGGCGCCGAGCTGGGTGGGGTTGGCGGTGTTGCTGAGGGTCGCGCCGATGAGCTTGGCGATGCCGCCGAGCCGGGCGAGCGTCGACTCCATGTCCTCCGGGTCGAGCGGGGTGCCGAGGGCGTCGCCGAGCTCGTCGAGGAAGGCGCGGGTGGTCTTGGTGACGCGCACCGGGAACTTGTGTCGGCCGAGCCGGGCGACGGCCTCGGACAGCTCGGTGATGGCGTTGTCCCGGTGGATCATCGAACCGTGGCCGGCGGTGCCGGCGACGGTCAGCTTCATCCAGTGCATGCCCTTCTCGGCGGTCTGGACGAGATACAGCCGGCGCTCCTCGCTCACGGTGAACGAGAATCCGCCGACCTCGCTGATCGCCTCGGTGACGCCCTCGAACAGCTCGGGGTGGCGGTCGACGAGGTGACGGGCGCCGTAGGTGCCGCCCGCCTCCTCGTCGGCGAGGAACGCGAGCACGATGTCGCGCGGCGGCCTGCGCCCCGAGCGGAGCCGGTCGCGGACGACCGCGAGGGTCATCGCGTCCATGTCCTTCATGTCGACGGCGCCCCGCCCCCACACGCACCCGTCGGCGACCTCGCCGGAGAAGGGGTCGTGGGTCCAGTCGGCCGCGTTGGCCGGTACGACGTCCAGGTGGCCGTGGATGAGCAGCGCGGGCCGGGACGGGTCCGTGCCCTCGATGCGGGCCACCGTGGAGGCGCGGCCCGGGTGCGACTCGAAGATCCGGGGCTCCAGACCCACTTCGGCGAGCTTCTCGGCGACGTACTCGGCCGCCTTGCGCTCGCCCGGACCCGAGTGGTCGCCGTAGTTGCTGGTGTCGAACCGGATCAGATCCCGGCAGAGGTCCACGACCTCGTCCTCGCCGGTGACGCCCCTGCCCGTGTCGTCCGTCGCGCTCACGCTGCTTCCTCCCGCTGTCACTGCTGGTGGTCCCCCTCATCCTCCCCCTCCCCCGCCTCATGCCCAAGACCGCGCCCGCCCCGCCACACACCGTTCACGCCGTGCCCGTCGGCCGCGACCGACGGGAGGCCGGGCACGGTGGCCCAGGACGCCTGTGATCGGGCACGGCCGCGGGCCTGGTAATGTTTACCTCGTCGCCGCGGGGAGAACCCGCGCGACAGACACCTTGTCCGGGTGGCGGAATGGCAGACGCGCTAGCTTGAGGTGCTAGTGCCCTTTATCGGGCGTGGGGGTTCAAGTCCCCCCTCGGACACTGCACGGGACGTTCGCGAGATCGTCCCGAAGCGTTCACGAATTACCGGTCGAGTCATGTGACTCACCGGTAATTCGTCGTTTCTGGGGCCTCGAGCCTCGTGATCGGCCCGATGCAGGGGTGAGGCGGTGGCGGTACAGGTCCTGCGCCCCTCACCTGCGGAAACAGGGCATGCCTACGCGACGGCTGGTAGCCGTGGCGCAGGCATGTGGGGTTTTCAGGGGGCGGAGCGCGGCGGAGGTGTGTCACTCGCGTGGCGGCGGCTCGACCTGCTCGGCCGGAAGCGGTCGCGCCAGGGGCGGGCCGGAGGGCTCACCGGGTTGGATTGCGGCGCTCTGCGGGCTGGCTTTGCGGGGCTGGATGCCCTGGTCGCGGAGGAACCGTCGGATGGCTCTGAGGTTCGCCACGAAGATGATGACGGCATTGAGCAGGGTCTGTGCGACGCGTCCGTGCGGCAGGCGGAGCTGGGGGTTGTCGATGCTGTCGAGGGCGGACTTCTTCAGGTTGCCGTTGCCGCCCTCGTTCTGACTGCGCAGTCCGGACCAGGCTTCCTGCCACAGAGGGGTGAACAGGGGGTATTTCTGCCGCCACTTGGCCAACACGGTGCCCGGGACGGTAATGCTCTTCCCCCTGCAGATGTCGGGGTAGACGGGGGTGTCCCGCTTGGGCTTGGGGATGGTGGGCAGGGCTGCCGGGGTACGCACGGTGGGGGCGTCGAGGTCGACGACGGTGGACGGGCGTGGCTGGGGCCGGCGATAGCAGGTGACCGTGGCGTGCGGCCCGAGGGCGGGGCACTGCCGACGCTGGTCCCCTGCGGGCCCGTACTCCTTGATCTTGGTCTGGTAGTCCTTCCGGGACTGGACCAGGTTGAGTGCGTGGGCGCGGTCCTCGTCCGTGCGGCTGTCGATGTACGTGGCGCCCGCAGTGATGAGCGGGGTGGGCATCAGCGGGCAGTAGAACTCGCCACCGACCAGCTGCATGCCGCGGAACTCTCCCTGCCGGTCGACCTTGTCGTCGTTGTAGTGCTTCACCGCGTTGAGGCCGAGTTTGAGCAGCTGCAGATGCAGGTTGTGAGGCTTGGCCTGGGTGATGCCCCGGTCGGCGCAGAACAGGTCTTTGACCAGGCCTCGTTCGAAGGCCGGCTGGATGGCGCGCAGGGCGGCCGGGCCGGGTTCGGTGCCCGGGGTGTGAAGGATCATGCCGAGGCAGACCGCGGGGTAGGCGCCGGCGAGGTCGCCATGGCCATGGCCCGGGAACGCGGCCATCATGGCGTAGCGGAACTCTCTCTTCTCCGGCGCCTTGGCTTTCTTCTCCTGTCCCGACTTGGTCTTGCGAGGCACTGGCTTGTTTGCCGTGCCGCGCCGGGTGCCGGTGTTCGTGGAGGCCGCAGCTTTGCCGCTGGGCGACTTCTTCTGCGTTCCTCCCTTCACGTACATCCCGGCGGTGATCTCAAGCGAGGCCCGGTCCTGGTGGTAGTCCGGCTCTTTGCCCCAGACCGGAACCGGAGTGTCGTCGACCGAGATGTGGCCAGGCCACCGAGCGAAGTCGCCGCGCCGGTAGGAAGCCATCACCGGAGCGAGAATCAGATCCTGGGCGATGGCCTCCAGGTTGCGCACGGTCTCCTGGTTGGCGAGGGCATTCCACTTCCGTCGGATCTTCTTGGCCTCGCTGAGCGACAGTCGCTTGCGGCGGTCGTGTGGTGCCGGGTCGAGGCGCCGGGTCATCGAGGCCCAGGACCGGTAGACGCGCTTCGACGTCGCGTACTGGTGGTGCGCGACCCGGTCGATTTCTTCTCGGGTTGCGCCCTCGCGGATGTGCAGGTCGACGTCGGGGACGTCAAGGAGGGCTTTGGACCCTGGAGACAGGGCGAAGAAGAGCGTCTCCCATGCGTCGTTGATGTTCGCGCTCTTGCCCATGTACTGCGACAAGATCAGGCCGATCAGCACTGTGCGGAACGGGAAGCCCTTCGGGCCTGGCCGGAGCTCGTTGGAGGGAAGGCGTTCCAGTACTCCGCTGAGTCGCACGAGGTCGAAGACCTGCCTCACAACGCGGTCGTTGAGGGTCCGGCCGGGGGCCTGCGGTGCAGGGCGTAGGGCTAGGCCGGTACGCCGGCAAGGTTTGTCCTCCGGGTTCTTCCTGCTCATGCCGCCCCCCGCAACAGATCGGACGCCTCCGCTTCGGGCACGTCGTAGAGGAAGACAAGGTAGCGCGAGAGGCTGTGCAGGGTCCCGAGCCCCGACGCTTTGAGGATCACCTTCAGCGGAATACCTGCATTCAGCAGTTCGACGAGCCAGGTTGTGCGCAGCCGCTGGGTCTGCAGCACTGCACCGTCACAACGGCCGATGATCCGCGGGTACCTGGCCAGCCAGTCCGATGCGATGTGCTTGCTGGTGCGGTCCTGCCAGTCCGGTCGGAAGGCGTACGCGTCTGCCGGGATGTGTTCGCGTGTTTGGCGGCCTCCCTCGACCGCTAATCGAGGGAGGCCTGCTTGTTGGGTTAGGGTCGTCCTCGGGTGGATCAAGCGGCCCGGGATGACAGCACGGCCCGGAACATTCCCGGTGCCACGTTTTCCACCTCGCCAAGTTGCTTCATACGGTTGAGGGTTTTTCCTACGGATGAGCGGACCGTCGCGTCCGCTCCCGGGCGCACCGCCGCCGCGATATCGGTGATGGACATTGCCTCTTGGGCGGCGCACAGGAGTGTGAGGATCGCATCGCGCATGCTTCCGTTACGCGGTGGCCCCAGGGTCCGAGTGCCCATGCCCGGGCGCGCATCTTCGGACGAAGGATCCTCGTCGGCGACAGAAACTTCAGGCGGACCCTCCCTGGAGGGTTGGGCGGTTCCCGCGTCCTCGCCAGTGTCCGGTGGCTCTTCGCGGACATCGGTGGATTCGGCACCCTCGCGCATCATCGCGTACGCAGCTTCCAATGTCGCCAACTCGCCGCGCAGTGAAGTGATCAGCTCCTTCACGGCATGCCGGGCCTGGCCGATGTAGACACCCTTGTCTGACGCAGATGCGCTGGTCTGGTATCCCGCCATAGCGAACTCCTAAGGAAGGCCGCTGCCAGTGTAGGGACGGCACACTGTGGCACGCACGCCATTCCTGTGAGGCGCTATCAAACGGTCAGCAGTGCGCTCAAGCACGGCAAGTCCGGTCGGGGTTATCGCAGGAATCGACCTGTCTTGACGAAGAGTTGGCTCGCCGGGTTCGAGCGATGCCGCACCGGAACTGTGAGACGTGCCATCGCAGAATTCTGACCTGTGGATTCTGTCGAAGCTCCCGGTCTCCGGGAACGTTTGAGCGTTACGGTTCCTTCATGGTGGATGGCAAGCATCTGTCGGCGACGGAGGCCTTGGCGTCGGTGACGAAGGCCCTGGATGTTCTAGTTCTGGCGTATGACCGGGGGGAAGTTGGTGTTACCGAAACCGCCCGGGAGCTCGGTATCTCACGTTCCACCGCACACCGCATCCTGGTCACCCTGCAGCGCACAGGTTTCCTGCGTCACGATCCTGGCCAGCACGGATACTCAGCGGGTCCGCAGCTTGTGCGCATGGGACTGGCCGCGATCGCCAAGCTGGACGTCCGACGACAGGCGCGCAGACCCCTGGAGGAGCTCTCCGAGAAGCTGCAGGAGACGGTGTGCCTGTACTCCCTGGATGCGGCCGTCGTCCGACTACTCGACGGAGTCGAGTGCCGGCATGTCCTGCGCGTCAGCGTTCCGCTCGGACAGGAGCTCCCCGCCCACGTCACAGCGGCGGGCAAGGCTTTGCTCGCACTGCGCGACCCGGCAGATGTACGCGCGGAACTCCCGGCCGCGCTCCCTGCCACGGCGGCAGGAAGCATCACTGAGTGGCCACTGCTTGAGCTGGAGTTGGAGGAAGTTAGAGCCCGGGGATGGGCGGCAGACCTCGAGGAAAGTGCACACGACCTGCACGGCGTAGGCGTGGCCATCCGCAACCGCATCGGGGAACCGCTCGCCGCGATCTCCGTGTACGCACCCGCCGTACGTCTGCGTGAACAGGACATGCCAGCGATTGCCACGGCCCTGCAGGAGACCGCCACCGCGATCGCCAGGGCAGAGTGACAGCGGGTGCCGAGGTGCCGGGCCTCAAGGCCCCAACGTGATCCGCCCGTCCGGGATCCACCCCTCCAGGTATCCCGTCAACAGCACATCCACATCTGGCAGATCGCACAGTGTGCACAACTCCTGCCACTGCTCAGGCCCCGCCCAGCGTGTCGCTCCCCAGGGCTGATGCTCCGGCGGAGCATCAGCCGCAGCGAGACGAAAGATGTGTCGGTGTGAGGTCTCAGGAGATGCTTGACCGTTTGTGCTCTGGACATGGTTGACACGTTCGACTGAACGTCGGCCATCCCCCGACCACCGATGCTGCAGGGCTGCTTCCGTCGGTGACGTGGATGTTCAGCAGTTGGCCGAGTACCGCTACCGGGCTGTCCGCGAGGTGCTCGGTGGGTCCCCGATCGGTGAAGTCGCGGCCCGGTACGGCACCTCGCGTCAGACGTTGCACAGCTGGCGGCGGCGGTTCGAGCAGGAGGGCATGCCCGGACTGCTGGATGGCTCCCGGCGCCCGCGGAACAGCCCCACGCGCCTCTCTGCAGAGGTTGAAGCCGAGATCTGCGAACTGCGTCGCCGGCATCCCCGGTGGGGTGCCCGCCGGATCTCCCACGAACTGGCTGCCCGCGGGTTGGAGTCGGCGCCTTCGCGGGCCACTGTCCATCGTGTGCTGTCCCGCAACGGCCTGGTCCGCACCCAGGAACAGCAACACCCGCGCAAGTACCGCCGGTGGCAGCGCGAAGCGCCCATGCACCTGTGGCAGATGGACCTGGTCGGCGGGGTGCCGCTGGCCGACGGGCGGGAGTGCAAGATGGTCACCGGCATCGACGACCACTCTCGTTTCGTCGTGATCTCCTCCGTCGTGGCCGTGCCCAGTGCCCGCGCGGTGTGCTCGGCCTTCACCGCCGCGATGCGCCGTTACGGGGTGCCCTTCGAGGTCCTGACCGACAACGGCAAGCAGTTCACCGGCCGTCATACCCGCCCCCAGCCAGTGGAGGTGCTCTTCGAGCGCATCTGCCGGGAGAACGGCATCACCCAGCGGCTGACCAAGCCGCGTTCACCCACCACCACGGGCAAGATCGAACGTTTTCACCGCACCCTGCGCGAGGAGTTCCTCGATCATGTGGCGCCGTTCGAGTCGCTGGCCGCGGCCCAGGAAGCGATCGACGGCTGGGTGCACGCCTACAACCACCAGCGCCCGCACCAGGCCCTGAGCATGGCCACCCCGGTCAGTCTCTTCCGTCCCCATGCTGCCGTCCGCGGCAGTGACCAGCATCCCGAACAGGCCGTCGCCGAGCCGGAGTTGTCCATTGAGGTCGTCGAACCGCCCGTCCTGCCCCCGCAGGGCACCGCGATCGAGTTCGACGTGCGGGTGCCTCCCAGCGGCGAGATCACCCTGGTGACGGGTAGGCAGCGAGTCGGCATCCACCAGGCACTGGCCGGCCGGACGCTGACGGTCTGGGCGAATCACCGCAGCGTCCACTTCCTCCTCGACGGGCACCTCGTCACCACGGTCCCGTCCCGGCTGCGGCCGGAGGACCTCGCCTACCTGACCATGCGCTACGGAGCCCGTCCGGCCGGTCCCGAGCCCGCACCCCCGGCCCTGCCCAGGGCCCGCAGCGGCACGGCCATCCTCGCCGCCGGCGAACCCGTCGAGGTCGACCGCAAGGTCCATCGCGACGGGATCGTCTGCCTGGCCGGCGGCCGCTACCAGGTCGGATTCGCCCTCGCCGGCCGCACGATCACCCTCCGTCTCGACGGACACCTCATGCACGCCATCGCCGACAACGCCCTGATGGGAACGTGGCCCTGCCCCGTTCCGGCCGACCGTCTGGGGCAGATCGACGGGTCACGGACGGCGACGTCCCCGCTGCCGCCTCCGCCCCTGCCTGCTGGTGCTATCCGGGCCCAGCGCAAGGTGCATGCGAGCGGCCGCTTCATGATCAACGGCCAGTTCATCAAGCTCGGCCCGCGGCATGCGGGAAAGATCGTCACCGTCGTCATCGAGGACACCCACTACCGGATCCTGCACGGCGAGGACGAACTCGCTGTCAGGCCCCGCAAGAACCCCGGGCCGATCACCAGGCTCTACGTCAAAGGCATGGGCACCCAGAGGGACCGTCATGGATCTCCTGACGACAAACCGTCAAGGAAGTCCTGAGACCTCACATCGAGAAGATGAACACGTGTGCCTCTCGACGGCTCCGGCCTACGGGCACAGGCACCTGAGCCCAGCGGCATCCTTCAACAGCGCCCTCGCGCACCGGCATCGCGCCGACCGCATCGCGGAGTACGCGCACTGCCGCCTCACGGTAGGTTTCTGTGGCTCGGACGGATCCTGAAGGGAGTACCCATAGGGGAAGAGCTCCAGACAGGTCGTTTGCCACCAGGGCAAGCCGTCCGTCCGAGCTCAGCACCGCGACGAACACCACCCGCCGCATCCTGGGAGGCGGCACGGCAGGGCGCCCCGAACTCTCGGAAGCATCCAGAAAAACAGGCACTGTCCGATCCTGACATGCGGCCGCTTAACCGGCCACTCGTGTCCTGGATCGACGCGAGTTTCATCTCGGAGCTCGATGCGACGAATCTGGTCCGCGTCTGGGCAGCGGCCGGCCGCACGGCTACTGCAGCGACCGTTGCCTGCGAATTGTGCAACGACCTCCGGTGATGTCGCTGTTTACCGAATTAAGCCTCAGAGCGGCGTCCTCCAGTTTCATCTCCAGACGCTTGGTCTGCTGCCCCACCGTAACCACGAGTTCCATTTGGGGTCTCGCGTACAGAGGCGAACGAAGCCTCACTATCCCGGATGGGTCTGCTCGAGCCGGCAACGCCGGCTCAGATCGGTCTTGTGTCCCGGAATGCGGTTGAGGTGGGCAGGGCCGGCGAAGGCCGGGCTCGTGCCGACCCGCCGCTACAGATAGCGCGCGGCCCGGGCCACGCCCGCGAGACACTGCAGCACTCCGTCTGTGCCTTAAATGGCCGCCCGAAGGCCGCGGGAGCAGGTGCTCCCGCGGCCTGCCTCACGGTTCTACGGCCAAGGCCAGTGGCCCCAGCTCGCCGCCCCGAGCACCAGGGACGCAACTGCTGCACCGGCCACAATCGCGGGCGAGATGTACACCGCGAAGACGGTGCGGCCGCCGACCAGCAGTTGTACGTTTGCGCGCCGTACATGGGCGGACGTCGACGACGGCGCCTCCGGGCCCCAGACGTCATCCGCGGGGCCATGCCCGGGTGGCTGCTGGCTGGAGCCTGTGCCATGGTGTGTACTCACCAGTTGTCCTTTCGCATGAGCACCGCCGCCGTCTCCCTGGCCGCCAAACCTGAAGAAGACGGTGGCACGCGACATTCGGTCCCCCCGGGTTCGAGAGGACACAAAAGGGCCCCACCAGACCTAGGCATGGTGGGGCCCTCATTGATGACGCGACCGTATCGGAGGCGCAAGGAGCGAGGCAAGTTGACCCTGCGACTCGTGCCCTGGCGTCAATGGCCAGACATTCACGGGGAGTTGTACCGGTACTGCGCATGCACAGGTCAGTGCCGCGCGAAGCCCACACCGGCACCCCCGATGACGTCACCAACGGTGCTGAGGGTGATCAGGCGTTCGCGCTCGCCTGCTTGCGGCGTCGAAGGAGGGCCAGCACCGCGATTGCAGCGAAGGTCATCCACGCCTTGCCGAGAATCTGGCCGGGCAGGTACTCGACGGAACCGAAGGCCAACTTGAGGAAGAGGAGGCTGTCTGCGAGCAGGCCGACGGCGTTCGAGGCGAGCATCGCGATCAGCAGGCCGCGCTTCCGGAGAGGCTCGTAGACGACGAAGTCCATTGTCTCGGCCACCGCGAAGGCGGCGGCTGAGGCGCCAGCCAGCGCCGGGTCAGCAAGGAAGTACGACAGGATGGTGCCGACGGCTATGGCCGCGAGAACAGCACCACGGCCGGCGGACTCACGGGCGAGGTCCCGAAGTACCAAGGCGAGACCCACCATGTAGACGCCGGCAGGGGCGGCGTAGCCGAAGCCGACGGGAACAGCTCCGAAGTGGGTGACGGCAAGGTTGGCGGCAGGGATGGTGGCGACGTAGGCGACGAGGGCCGCGATACCGGCAGGGGCGGGGACGTTCACGGTCTTCTTTCTGTTTCAGTGATGTGGTGGTTTGCGCCGATACCACGCCGTGGACGGACAGCGAGGCGAACGCCCAGACAGTACAACCCAGGCCACTGACATCGGCACGGCTCCTGGCCTTGGAGAGTCTGTCTGGGAATGAGTGCACTGCTGGCAGCATATGCAGACCAGGGCGGCATGAGTCGGCTACATGCGGGCGCACCTGGGAGCGCGCCTCGGGCATGCACTCGCAGGTCAGGCGGAGGTCGTTCCCCAGCGGTCGCGCGAGCGTCGTTGCTGTGCACGGCTCGCTGCGATGGCGGTGTCACCTCTGAGCAAGACGTTGTTTCAGCCGTAATCTGCGGCGCGATGCACTTAGCGAACCAACCCGATAGATCCACTTAGTCCCCATTAGACGAGTATGCGGCGACCGTAGGGAGACGCCGCAGGGGCACCTACTCTCCAGTATCGAAAATGCATGCGAATTCCCGATCTACTCCGTCGACTGCGTTGTCAGTGGATGCGCTTAAGCTCGTGCCAGTTGTTAAATCAGCAGGTGGGGGGCGAGCAGACGGATGTCTTCGGGCTTCGCGGTTGGACACCTCGTCGAGTTCACGGGGGCTCCGGGCATCGGCCGGGTTGGCGCCATCGACGGCGAGATGCTGCGCGTCGACTTCTTCGAATCAGTAGCCGAGGAGGTCGTCCACTCTCAGCGTGTGCCGGCGAGCAGCTGCTGGCGTGCCAAGCTCGAAGCCGAAACGCGGGTCTACTGGCGCGAACCGAGCACCGGAGATTGGCTCGCGGGCCGGGTCACGGGGGAGCGTCTCCCGGAATACTTCATCCAGGTCCCCAACAAGAAGTGGAACGAGAGCGCGAACGAGTGCGATCTCCGAGTGCGCTGGGACCGCCCCGTTCGTGACCCCCTCCAAGTCCTCACGAGTGGTGGTAGCGAGTCGGGGTTCTTCCGCGACGCTCGGCTTCCCTTCCTGCGTGACCTCGTTGCCCAACGAGCTGCCTGCGCGAACATGGCTGCGCTGCTGTCCTCGGCTGCCGAGGTCTTCCCACATCAGATCCGCGCGGCAATGACGGTGCTCACTGATCCAGTGCAGCGATACCTCATCGCAGACGAAGTAGGCCTCGGGAAGACCATCGAGGCTGGTTTCGTCATCCGGCAGACTCTCCTGGACGATCCGCAGACACGAATAACGGTCGTTGCCCCCGAGCCACTGCGGCGCCAGTGGGACAAGGAGCTCCGCAACAAGTTCTTCGTCGACGACTTTCCATCGGCCCGAATTGTGATCACGTCTCACGAGACGCCGGAGAAGTGGTCCGCGTACCACGACAGTGCACTTGTCGTCGTGGACGAAGCCCATGCACTGGTACAGAACGCCGATGAGGGCCTCTCGCCCTACCGGGAACTAGCCGCCCTGGCGCACTCCGCACCAAGGCTTCTGCTCCTGTCCGCGACCCCCGTGACTTCGCACTACACCACTCACCTCGGCCTGTTGCACCTGCTCGACCGCGACCTCTACAGCTGGGACGACCGCGAAGCTTTCGAGCACCGTTATGCCCTACGAGCCGAGTTGGCCGACAGCGTCTACGCCCTGGATGCCACATTCACCTTTCTGCTGAGGTCCACGCTCGACGACATCCGGCGGATCCTTCCCGATGACCCCCGATTTGAGCACCTTGCAAAGCGGATCGTCGAATGTCTCACTGAGGACGATGACCTCCGCGATGAAGTAGAACCCGATGAGCTCTCCCTGCGCGTAGAGGAGCTGCGGGGCCACATCAGCGAGACGTACCGTCTCCACCGCCGGGTGATCCGACACCGGCGCGACCAGGTGGAGAGGCCCGAAGACGATTCCGAAGAAGGCGAACCCTACGCTGTCCGCGGGCGGAAGCTCTCGGACGTCATCACCCTGCCGTCCACCTTCGACGCGGTCGAAGCCGCCCTTACGGAGTGGCGGATTGGCGTCTCGAGTTCCTTGCTCGATGCCGGGCTTGAAGATCAGACCACCGCGTACGCCCGCATCCTCGGTGTACTCACGTCCAGGACTGGTGGGCCTTTCGACGACTTCGTCGACGCCCTGCGCTGGCGGGTCCGCAGAGATGCCGAGGCGGCGCAACGAGCCGGTCTTAGTGCCCAGGAGCAGACCATGCTCGCCGCGCCCACTCTCATCCCTGCAGAGGTGGAAGCACTCGACGAGCTAGAGAGGCACCTCGGCGAGGCAGAGGGCAACCAGCCGCTCAAGGCGACGGTCAACGCCCTCATCCCAATTCTGAATCGCGGTGGACGCATCGTTGTCTTCTGCGGCCCGGGATTGCTGGCGCACCAACTTGCAGCGCGCCTACGGCGGTTGTCTCGTACAGCCTGTGTTGTGGAGCACACCGCACAAGCCGGAGCGGTGGCTTCAGAGGATGCGGTCACGAAGTGGCGTACGGCGCCGGGCACGTCCGTCCTTGTCGCCGACCACACCGCCGAGGATGGGCTGAATCTTCAGGTCGCGAGTGCCGTCGTTCACATGCGTCTGCCGTGGAACCCCAACCAGCTCGAACAACGGATCGGGCGGGTTGACCGTTATCCCAGTGGCGAGTCCGTCAGCCATCTCGATGAAGCCAGCCAGTACGTGGTCAGCGCAAGCGCCGAGGATGAAGCCCTTGGTACGGCGTGGCTGAACCTGTTGCGTGACGGCTACGACGTCTTCTCGAGGTCCGTGTCGACACTGCAGGACGCCATCGCAGAAGGCCGCGACGCTGTCTGGAGCGACGCCCTACGAGATGGCCCGTCCGGGCTCGCGTCCTCTCAGCAACGAGTTCAAGACCAGCTCCGCGAGGCGCGCCAACAGATTGAGAAGATGGACATGCTCGAAGCCATCTACCTTGATGTCGATGGCCGAGACAGCATGGTCAAGAACCTCAGAGGGCTAGAACTGGAGTGGAGGGAGATCCAGCGCGGCGTCTTCCGGTACACAAGCGCAGGATCTGGTGGTATCAACATCCGCCACTACGAGCGCACAGCCGGCAAGAGCGTCTTCGACCTCGCAGGGTCACGGCCGCAGGTGCCGCCGCGGCTCTACGTGGCGCAGACCGCGGCGCTGGATCCTGCAATGGCCCAGGGGACGTTCAACCGGTCCAGAGCCCTGCGTGATCCTGGCACAAGGTTGTTCCGCATAGGCAACCCCTTCATCGACGCGCTCGCCGCGTTGAGCGACATCGACGAACGTGGCCAGGCCACTGCCTACCAGCGCGTGGACCCCGGCCACATGGGTGACCCGGAGCCCTACTTCGGCTTCGACTTCCTGGTTGAGGCCGACGTCTCCGTGGCGGCAGAGGTGATGGCCAACCGGGAAGAGGTGAAACGGGCGTTGCAGCGCCAGGCCGATCTCCTCCTTCCGCCGTTCACGCGCAGAGTGTGGGTGCGGGCTGGAAGCGCCGAGGCGCTGACGCTGGCCTCGGCGCTCGAATGGCTGAACAAGTCCTACGACAAAGAGTGCCAAAACCTGAGTGGCCAGCGGATTCGTGTCCTCATCGACGTCTTCGGTGGCTGGTCGGAGTTCCGCCATGCTGCTGAGAACGCCGAGAAGGTCGCACGCGACGAACTCTTCCGCGTCACTGACCTGAAGGCACTCTGCGCCGAGGCCCAGGAACGCGGTCGCCGGCGACTCACCGTGACTCGGGCGCAGGCAGAGGCCCGCAGGGCTGCCGGTCGTCTCCTGCGTGAGGACGAAAGCCAACTGACAGACGTGAAGACCGCCGGTCTGCTCATCGACGGCCTCATGCAGCCCAGCGTACGGCTCATGTCTGCAACCTGCGTTCTCCGCGCTGGGAGAAAGGGGGCACAGGTAAGTGCGTGACAGTTGGATTGGTGCACAGCAACTCTTTGACACCTGGCCGTTCGTTGTCCCGACGCCGGAGGAGCCGGAGTACAGCGGCACATTGCGACGGCTCAAGGATGCCCTCGACGGCCTCGCTGAACAGACGGCCTCGTGGCGTGACGTGGCAGCATTGACACGGCAGATTCTTCTGGGAGCTCAGGCCAGCGGAAACACCTATGGTCTCTCAATTCCACCTGGCGCACCGCTGCCCACGCGAGAACAGTGGGAACAGATGCACTGCCATGCGCTCCCGGACAGCCGTCGCGTCTTGGTCACAGCCCGGCCGTGGCATCCTGGCGGGGAAGATCAGAAAGCTGACGAAGCAGCCACGTACGACTTGGAGCAGGTCCACCTCGGGGAAAGCCTCCAACCACAGCTTGAGTTGGAGCCGTGTCCAGCTGACCCCTTCTGGATCCGTGCTCTCGGCAGCCGTTACGCCCAGTACAAGTCAATCGGGCAGCGGCAAGCTGCGCGCGCTGTGGCACTCGCAGAGCCTGGCAGCACTGTCATCGCTTGTTTGCCCACTGGCCACGGCAAGACCGCCCTCGTACAGGCTCCGGCTCTGCTCGCAAGTAACCGTATCGGCGTCACCTTGGTCGTAGTGCCGACTGTCGTGCTCGCGTTGGACATGGAACGTCGTGCCCAGGAGTTGCTGAACAGCCGCGGGCGACGAAGTCTCTCCGGCCGCTACGCTTACATCGGCGGCCTCGACGAGAACCTCAAGCAACAAATACGAGAAGATATCCGAACAGGTAAACAGCGGCTAGTCTTCACGAACCCTGAATCACTCGTTTCTGGACTTAAGTCTGCGCTGGAAGATGCTGCCGAGGCAGGTCACCTTCATTACTTCGTCATTGACGAGGCCCACCTCGTCGAGCAATGGGGCGAAGGCTTTCGACCTGAGTTCCAAACCATGTCCGTCCACCGTCGGACCTGGCTGAGCGCAGCACCACCCGGACGCGCACCCGTGACGGTCTGCATGAGCGCCACACTCACCGAGCAGCAGGTAACCACGCTCGAGAAACTCTTCGCAGACCCCAAGCCAGCCGAGATCGTTTGGGGCGCCCAGGTGCGCCATGAACCCAGCTACTACATCGATGCCTTCACCGACGAGGAGCAGCGCACCGAGGCAATCCTTCGCGCCGTCGACCGTCTACCGAAACCACTAGCTCTGTACGTGACAGAGCGGAAAGACGCCAAGGCGTGGCTCGACCGCCTACGCACAGCCGGCTTCGCACGAGTAGCTGACGTCGCAGGCTATTCCAGCCCCGACGAACGCCGAAGCGCAGTGGAAGGCTGGAGCGGCCGTTCCGCTTCCGGCCCTATCCCCACCCGGTACGACATCGTCGTAGGAACTTCAGCCTTCGGCCTGGGTGTAGACCTACCCGACGTCCGCAGTGTGGTGCACGCCTGCCTGCCCGAAACCGTCGACCGCTACTACCAGGAGGTAGGGCGCACAGGCCGGGACGGACGTCCGTCCGTGGCCTACCTGGCGTCCGCCCCCCGGGATGAGCCCGTTGCCGAGGGCATCAATCGGCAAGCAATCATCGGTGCAGACAAAGCGTGGTCGAGGTGGCGGTGGATGTGGACGCTCAGGGACAAGACATACCCACGTCAGCGTCACTACCTCGTCAACCTTGACTCCATCCCGGACAACGTCCACGACACCTCGGAGGCAAACCGCGACTGGAACATCCGCACCTTGAACCTCATGTTGCGCGCCGGGCTCATCGGTCTCCACGTTCCTGAGCCGCCCCAGCGACACGACGACGAACCACGCGCAGCCTTCCAGGAACGCCTCGACCGGTTCTACGAGGTGGCATCCACGCATGTGGACGTCACGCTCGAAGACACTCAGACCAACGACGAGGAGCACTTCCGGACTCGGTTCGAAGCGGAGCGCCGGCGCTCAATCACCGCGCAGCGACAGGCCCTATCCGATCTCCGCACCCTGCTACGCGGTGATCGATGCACAGGCGAGGTTCTCCGCACTTACTACCGGGTTCAGCAAGGTGGCGCCCCACTGCTGACGGGGGTGAATTGCCGAGGCTGCCCCAGTTGCAGAACGACAGGCCTTCCGCAGGAGAACGGCTTCTACAAGCTGGCCGGAGACCCTCATCCACTGGTTCCAGCCCCTAGGCGGACCAGCCGCGATCCACTCCGAAGCATGCGTGGCACCGCGTCCTGCCTCAGTTTGTGGTGGGGGACCGAGACGGACCGTCAGGTCAAGGTGCCTCGGCTGCTGGAGATGTTGGCCCTTCGTGGCATGAATGTGATTGGTGGGCCAGGGATCACCCCATCTCTAGCCGAAGCTCTTCAGGAGGATGTGGCACCGCGGCCGATCATCTGCGACACCGACGCAGATCTGCTCCGCTTCTACGAAGGCCCCATCGTCTGGGTTCTGGACGATGATCTGTCACCGATGGACCGGGTGCTCAGGTCGCGGCTTGACTCACCAGATGTGACCTACTTGATCCACGCGCGAAGTACGCCGGATCCGAGTCGCCCAGGCCTGGCCTTCGGTGCTCTTCATGCTCAAAGTTTCTCCGTACAGACCGCGTTGGAGTCGTTCTGATGGCCCTGATCAACGTGGACGCCTCGCGCCCCGACCCCATGTGGGCAGTCGTCCGTCTACTGGCCCATTCGAAGAAGCCGGTACCACTCAACGGCGCCCGCGCTCTGCTGAGTCCACCGACCCTCGCATCCGGTGACAAAGACGCGTCGGAGATGTTCAACAAAGCCGTCAAGACGCTGCGGGAGCTCGGGCTGCTCCACGTCGCCGAATCCACCGGTGAGCTGACGCTCATGGGACCCGCTGAGCATCTCGACGGCCAAGACTGGGACGCATTCGCGGCTGCGCTGCGCAGCGCCGTCTTTGCACCTGAGCGCAACAGCGGCTTGGGGGACAACGATGAACAGAGGGAATCCCGAGACCTCACGCGTGCCCTGGCATGGTTCCTCACGCTAGATCCCATGGGCCCTGCTGTGGACTGGGACCAGGCGCAGGATCTCATGAAGGAGACCCCTCTCAGACCCGAGGCGGGACCGGCTGTCGTGAACGCCGAGCGATGGCGACAGTTCTGCGACTGGGCCCCCGCGCTAGGGCTCGCAGCACGACCACTCCTTGCCGGCGGAGGTGGCAGTCGATTGGTACCCGACTGCACCGCAGCGGTCAGATACGTCATGCAGTGCCTATGGGAGCCGGGCCGCCAGGTGAATGCCGTAACAGCCGTCCGAAGCGTCCGCGAGCACTTGCCGGTACTCTCCAGCGGCCAATACTCCCTGGCTCTCCACCTCCCCAACCCCGGTGACCGTGTAGCGGGCCCTGCTCTCTCCTTTGCGCTGCTCCGCGGTAACGACGAGGGCTGGCTGCGCCTAGAACTCGATTCCGATGCCGCATTGGTGCTGCAGGTGAGCGATCCAGAGCAGCCCTCGAGTCCTCGCTACGTAAGCGACATCACGATCCAGGAGGCCCCCAGTGCCTGACTTGCGCGGAAAGGTCTGCTGGGATCCCGCAACGGCCGCCAATACCATTAGCGTTGAAGCCATCTCGCCATCTGCGGCCGTGTTTCGGGCCACTCATGCGCCGTTGCGGATCCAGCGAGCGCGGCTCGACGGCCGGCAACTCGTGCTTGAGGGTCAGCCGGTCGACGAGCGGACGGTTCTTCACGACTTCTTGAATCATGAGTCCAACAGCGGTGCACTCCTTATGCCCATCGTGGGCGAGTCCGGGTCGGGAAAGTCTCACCTCGTCAGATGGGTCCGAGAGCACCTCGAACTGGTCGACAACGGGCGCCGTGATCGCGAGATCATCTACCTTGAGAAGCACAGAACAAGCCTCAAGGCAGTGGTGCAAAGCCTGATCGCCAAGGCAGATAGTGATGAACTGAAGCAACTCAAAGCGGAGATCGACAAATTTACCGCTGACATCGACGCATCAGTGCTGGCTCGGCGGCTGATCCACTCCCTCAACGAGACCCTCGTAGCCGAGACCGGCCGCGGCGTCTCGGGGCCGGCGCGGCAACTCTTCGGCCCTCATGGTCTCGGAGCACTCCTTGACGATCCGCACGTCAGCGAATTCATGCTCCAGCCCGAGAAGTTTGTTCCACAACTGGCCACGTACCTCCTACGAGACCGCACCAAGGGTGACAAAGATCGCCCGCCGAAGTTCACAGTTGATGATCTCCCGCTAGACATCACAGATGTCAGCAAGGCTTCGGCGCTGGCCAAGAAGTGGGTACAGATTCTCAGCGCCAAGGCCGAACTCCAGGAGATCGCGATCGACCTCCTGAACGAGCACTTGGAGACTGCGATCAATCGCAGCTTCAACCTCGGCATGGGCCGCTTGCTGGAAGCGATGACCCTTGTCCGCGAGGAGTACCACCGACAGGGCAAAGAGATTGTTCTCCTCATCGAAGACTTTGCTCTCATTCAGGGTGTGCAGAAGGACCTGCTGGACGCCGTTGTCGAAGCCGCTCACCGTGAGGGAGCGACACGACTAGCCCCCATCCGGACCCTTATGGCGGTAACAACTGGCTACTTCCGTGACTTGCCAGAGACCGCGCTCACCCGTGTACAAGCAAACCTGGGCTACGCATATGACCTCGATGTTCCGTTCAGCGAAGAAGACACCGGTGAAGAAGCCATCGCTGCATTCGTTGGCCGCTACCTCAACGCAGCGCGCATCGGCAAGGATCAACTGGAACAGGTAGGCGGCGCCGAACCGCCGAACGCATGTGACACCTGCCCCCTGCAGCCCCGTTGCCACGACGCGTTTGGAGCATCAGCGGATGGATACGGGCTCTACCCCTTCAACCGCTCAGCCCTGACTCGCATGGTCCACTCCACCGCTTCGAAGGATGAACCCTGGGGGTTCGTCCCCCGAACGGTGCTCGGGAGTGTGGTACGACCAATTCTCATTGAGCACGCTGGTTCACTGCGGCGCGGAGAGTTTCCCGATGCGGCCTTCTCCGAAAGCTTCCCTACGGCTGACATCGACACAACGCTCGACACAGCCGTGCGATCGTTCATCGATACCAATGATCGGGTGGCCGGCCCACGGCGACAGCTGATCCTTGAGTTCTGGGGCGACGCCGCTGCTCAGGGCATCGAAATCGATCCCACGGTGTTGGAGGCGTTTGCTCTCAACCCCCTGGCTGCGGGAGTCCAAGCCCCTCCGCAGCAGCCACAACGTGAGGCTGAGCCTTCCCCCCAACGGAGCGCCACGCCAGGCACTGCCAAGACGGAAGACAAGACTTATCGCCTGTCCGTTCAGCGGAGCCTTCAGAACATCGAGGAGTGGGTGACCCGCGGCGACGATCTCAAGCAGGATCACGCCCGAGCCATCCGCACAGTCATCGCAACAGCGGTAGCGGAGCGGTACCGCTGGAACGCGCCGCTCATGCAGGCGCAGAGCAACGTGAAGGAGAAGGGCTGGCCGAATAACGGCACCGTCGTCAGCATCGAAGGCTCTGCGGTTGCAGGCATCACAGGCGCTGATAGCGCGCCGATTCAGTTCAAGCGAAGTGCCACGAACAGCAGGTTCTTCCAGAGCTTGATCCGTGCGCAGAACGGGTTGGACCAGGTACGCGGTGAGGACATCCGCAGGCTCGCGACCCTCGCCGAGCGGCACGCCGGTGCGCTGGCATCCCGAGTTCAATGCAACTTGGAGATCACGGACGACGACCTTGTCCTTGGCCTACGAGCGTCCGTTCTGGGAGCCGTTCTTGCTGGTCGCTGCTGGCCTGGCATGAGCATCGAAGAGCTCCTGGCGGCAGCGGTGGACGACGGCGAAGCTTGGAAGGGTACCGGCGTCATGTCAAGGCCGGACCGGTGGACCGCCGCCCTCAACCAGCACCTGTCGGCGCGCAGTGCCCTGGTGAAACGTATTCGTACCGGGATCGGCATCTCGCAGGGCAGCAGAGGAGCCGTGGGCATGATCGATGCAGCCCGGGCAATCCCTCTGCTGGAAGAGGCAACAGCCACCTGGGCGTGGGAAACGCCAACGGGCAGTGTCCCAGAGTGGGTGAAGCCCGCAGTCAAACCATTCGCGTCATGGTCCAGGCTGATCGACGGGCAAGTCACGGTGCTCAAGGACTGGCTGAGCGACATCCGAATGCGGCAACCCCGCAGCACCCCGGGGAACCACACCCTGGCCAGCATCAGAACTGCCGTCGACAGGGCAAGAGAGGTCAGTCTGTCGTTGCCCGCCCAACGAGCGCGTGAACTCGATGCTCTCCTCGAGCAGGCAGTTGCTGTGGAGTGGTCCACGATCTCCGCTCTGGAAGATGACCTGGCCCGGTGCTTCGACGACGATCGCCCTGAGGCGTCGCGTCTGATTGCGTGCATCCGCACGGCCGCCCAGGACCGAGGAGCTTCCATCGAAGTTATCCGGAACCTGCTTTGTGTCGCTGATGAGTGGCTTGATGAGGCACTGAAGGGTGCCGAGATGCGGGCGAGTTCTTCGGCCGCCAAGAGCGCAGCCGAGGGCGTGCAGGAACTCATTGCCGAATGGCATTCCCTGGCAGTCGAAGGGGCTGATCAACCGTGACTCGGATGTCAGTGTACGAGAAGGCAAAGCTGCTTGAGGATCACGCTTCACGCATCGCGGATGGTGAGGATTCACAGCGGCAGGCCACTCGTGTATCAAGCCGGTTGCTGGAACTCCGCTCTCAGCTCAACCAGCTTCGCTCGCAGCTGGCCGTCACACAGGCCCTACAGTCCCGCGGCGCGGGACTCAACATCGACTTGTCCGGCATCGATGACGGCAGAGCTGGATTCGAACGCAGTCTGGGACCCAGCGGACTCCCCTCCAACCAGGTGTTCAACACGGCGAAGAAGAAGACACAGGCAGTTACCGATCGTCTCGCGGAAGAGAATCAATCCGCTTGGTCAGCCTGGACTGAGCAACTCCTCGCGGACCTGCCCCTTGCGCGAATCTCGATGCTCGTCGAACTCGAAACGGAGAAGCAGGCTTCCAAGCGACAACTTGAACTGGAGCGAATCGCCAGGGGCAAGGCTTCTAAAGAAGCCATCACCACATTCGCGACCACGTACGCCGGCCTAGCGGAACTCCTTCAAGACACTCAAGACCCGCCGGAAGCACTCGGCGACCTGCTAAATCGGCTACGCGAGCAACCTGGCCTGACGCTAAGCGACGTCACAGACGAAGAGATCGCACTCCTTCGCGAATGCCGGATGGACGCCCACATCACCCTGAAGAGGAAGGGTTCGTGAACCAGAGCATAGTAGGCCGGAAGTTCGCCAACGAACTCCTGAACCAACTTGAAGACCTTGAGTTGCCCCTCCTCATGTGGGGCATGACGGAAGGTGCACTCTCAGAGGATGACGTCCTCAACTGCATCGAGCAGTTCCTCGACGAATGCGACAATCCGCCAGTACTATCAGCCGTCGAGATCCTCCGCGAGCTGCAGGGCCGCGCGCTGCTCTTCAAGGTGCCCTGGCCTAGCGACGGATCAATCCGCTACCGCACTCGTTTTGCCGAAGCTCTGCGCTTGACCGCCGGACTGCGTCAACTCTTCCGCCCTCGCGGAGACTGGGCAGACGACACCCCCAACGGGTGGTGGCGGCAAGGGAAGCGACTCGTTGCTGACTACCGCCTACACGTTCGCTATCGCCGTTACCCTGATCGAGATATTCCAGGCTCCCAAGCACTCAAGGAGTTGCGTACCCTTCCCGGTTGGGGCGATCTCCAAGGCCGCGTTGCCCAGGACCAACTGGGCGGCAAGAAGCTCGCCCGTTTTCAGTTGGAGGCAACGCAAGCCGTCTTCTCCTCACTCCAGGGCCAAAACCGTTCTAAGGGCATCATCGTCAGCGCCGGCACCGGTAGCGGCAAGACGCTGTCCTTCTACCTGCCCGCCTTCGCAGCCATAGCGGAGCACGCGACCAACAGGGTCCAGAACAGGATCCACACTCTGGCTCTGTATCCGCGAACTGAGTTGTTGCGGGATCAGTTGCGCGATGCGATCGTCAATGCTCGCAGCGTTCAGAGCGCGCTCGTCAGCCAGGGGAAGAGGCCTCTGCGTCTCGGCGCACTCTACGGAGGCACCCCGAATCACGCCGACGACTGGCGACTTCAGCCCGGACGAGGTTCCGGCCGTTGGGCACGCGTAGGGGACGGCGCCGTGTGTCCCTTCCTTCCCTGTCCCAGCCCTGAGTGTGAAGACGGCGAGTTGATTTGGTCCGATAGGGACCGCGCTGAACGCGTTGAACGCCTCATATGCCGACGCTGCGGGGACGAAATCCCGGACGGCCAACTCGCCCTGACTCGCGAGTCCTTGAAGAAGAACCCGCCGCACCTGTTGTTCACCACTACGGAGATGCTGAACAACTGCAGCGCCGACGGCTACCTCGATAGCCTCCTGGGCTGGCGCGGGGGAAGCGTGCCGTCCCTGATGCTCCTCGATGAGGTGCACACCTACTCGGGAGTGCACGGGGCGCAGGTCGCCTACCTCCTACGCAGATGGAGGGACGCAGTAGGCAAACCCGTAACTTTCGTGGGCCTCAGCGCCACACTGCGCGACGCGAACCAGTTCTTCGCACAGTTGGTCGGCCTGCGCGAGAGTGACGTGGACTCCATTGCACCCGAAGATGCCACCATGGTGCGGGAAGGCCGCGAGTACGCGCTCGCGCTGCGAGGCGACCCAGTCTCGGGAGCCAGTCTCCTGTCCACGTCGATCCAGACTGCGATGCTCTGGGGCCGCGTACTCGACAACGGTGACGACGCCTTCCTCTACGGCTCGACCGGGTTCCTATTCACGGATGCCCTGGACGTCACCAACCGCTTCTACAAGTACCTCCGCGACGCCGAGGGCGACCAGGACCACCGCGGGCGCACGAATCGCCGGGGTGACGTGTTGGCCGGGTTGCGGTCACGTGCGCGCCCTGAGCCCGGGCCTCGCTACCTCGAGGGACAGAACTGGGAGCTCGTCGAGCGGATCGGACATGAACTCGACCCCGATCTCCGCATGCATCCCTTGATCATCGGGCGAACCTCATCGCAGGACGCGGGGGTTAACCGCAATGCGAACCTCACGATTGCTACGGCGTCGTTGGAGGTGGGCTTCAACGATCCCCGGGTTGGTCTCGTCCTTCAGCACAAGGCACCGCGGAATGCTGCTTCGTTCATCCAGCGCCGCGGCCGCGCTGGCCGAGAGCGCGGAACTCGGCCGCTGACCATCGTGACCTTGTCGGACTACGGTCGCGACCGCCTGGCCTACCAGGGCTACGAAACGCTCTTTGCTCCGGAGGTCGCTGCTACGACCCTGCCGCTCAAGAACCGGTACGTCCTCAAGATCCAGGGAGCCCAGTCTCTTCTTGACTGGGCCGGGCGCAGGATGCGTGCCCAGGTCGGGCGCGGCGACGTGCGGAAGCTCCTGACGACCCCGGATGACCCGAAAATCTTGTCCGAGTACGAGAACGAGCGCCTCGGACTGATCAAAATCCTGCATCAACTGCTGACCGAGGAGCGTGTCCAGGACGAGTTTGCACGGCACCTCGTCAAGGCGTTGAAGATCAGCGTTGACGACGCACAGGCCGTGTTGTGGGAACAGCCTCGCTCCCTCCTCCTGGCCGTCGTGCCCACGGCTCTTCGCCGGCTTCGCTCCCGTTGGGAACCTCTTGTAAACGACCCCGGCATGGGCAAGAAGGCCATGCTCCCCGAGTTCATCACCCGGACCCTGTTCGAGCCGCTGAACCTTCCTGAGGTCGATCTGGAACTCCCCTTCGACAACGGGGACGGATCCATCGAGCACATGCCCATCGGTAAGGCATTGACTGAAGCCGTGCCGGGACGGGTCAGCCGGCGCTTCGGGTACCTGGACGACACTCACCGCACGTGGCTCCCCATCCCCGACGACGACGGCAATGTGCTCAACCTGAGGGAAATCGTCACCGAGGGCAGGCTGGAGGGCACCTGGCAGCCTCATGGACATGATGGCGCCAACCTCGAAGTCGTCCGCCCCTTGAGCCTGGCGCTTTCCCAACCCGATCCCGACATCGTGGACCAGTCCCACGGCCAGCCGCAGTGGGGCACCGAGATCGTCGTGGAGGACGACGCGCCCCTCAGTGAGGGCACCGTGCCAAAGCCGTCCCCCTGGCAACGTCGCATTGACACGGTCAGCTTTGCGACCCACGCGGCCGGCAACCCTGTACAAGTGCGCCGCATGACGTTCGGCGCTGAGTGCAACGTCCGCCGGGAACGGCAGAACAGTCAAGCCCGCACTGTTCGATACGAACTCCGGGGACGACCGGCCGCACTCGGATTCGCCTTGGGCGTCGATGCCATCCGTTTCGCACTCAAGCCGCTCAACCTCGACGATCCAGCTGTCAGGGAGTACCTCACCACGCCTCAGTGGCGCTCTCTGGCCTTCTTGCACACGGTTCAGGATGATCCGGCCTTGGCCGAGATCTCCGACAGCTTCCAGAGGGAGCGCCTGGCCCAGATCTATCTGACCGCGTTCGCTCTGGCCGGACTCGACGGGAACCGCACGAACGCTGACGTCCGTGTGCTGCTGAAGAACGGTTCCTGGACTCACGATCTCTCCAAGATCTTCCAAGTGCTCTACCGTGACTCCGACGTGACTGAGCAGGAGGTCGACGGTGATCGACTCGTGTCAGAGTTGATCAAGCTTGTCGCCAACGGCACGGTCATCACAGCTCTGGACAGGGCAGCAGAGCTGCTGGTAGCAGAGGACATCTCAGCCGAGACCAGCCCGCTCGCGCGGCGCACATACCGCGACACGATGGCAGCTGCGATTCTCGCTGCTGCTCAACGCGCGTGCCCGAACGCACAGGACGGCGATCTCATCGTTGACACACTTCCCGGTGAGGGAGAGGACTCGCTCACCGAGGTGTGGCTCAGCGAAACGTCCGTGGGTGGGTTGGGGATCGTCGAGCAGTTGGTCGACTTCTACTCGAAGGATCCCCGGCAATTCTGGGGGCTTGTGACGAGCAGCCTCGCGCCAAGCGAATACGAGTACGTCGACGCCACGCTGACCCGGTTCCTCCGGCATGTCATCGACGAACCCAGCGGAACAGCTGCCCAGGCAATGGCGACACTCCGGGCCGGCAGTTCCGCCAAAGAAGCCGAGGACGCTCTGGACGTCCTTCGCGAGGCGTGGGCACGGCTCGACGGCCCGCCTCGGCATGCAGCTGTTGCTGCCCTGTCCACGCGACTTCTGCGCCCGGGGTCTGGACCCGATACTGACGTCACCGCTCTCGTCCTTGTTGACGCATGGACGGAGGTGGAGCAACGTCTCCGGGTCGAGGTCGACGCTCGCGTAATCGCATACGCCGTAGGATCCGGCAAGCTCCAGTTGGAAGGCGCCCGGTCCCTGACCGCAGACCAGGTCTTCAGTCTTCTGTGGCCCCGTGGCCACCAGGCCCGCACTCAAGACCTGAAGCACTACCAGCCATACGCCGACGGCCCCGTCCTCGAGCGTCTGCTGGTCCAAGCCGCACACGATGACCGTATACCGGTGATCGACGTCACCAAGCCCACCTGGGATAACGCCTACCGGCAGCAATTGACCGCGACCTCGGCTGTCGAGCTGGTCTGCCCAGCGGGAGACGCAACTCTGATGGCTCAAGCCTTGAAGCAGGTTCCGGTCACGCCCATCGACCGGGATGTGCTGCGCGTCTACGGAGAAGTCTGCGGCGTGGTCCGCCACCAGAACGAGATTCGAGTCAGGGTCGAATTGAGGGAGGCAGCCCAGTGAAATCCCAGGAACGAACCCTCCGCACTGGGCGGCACACCGCGATTCGCGTTGACACCATGCTGTCCGCCGCGCTGATTGCGGAGTTCATCGCACCCAGCGACCACCTGTGGTTGGTGTCCGCATGGATCACCGACGTCCAGGTCCTCGACAACAGCCACGGCGCCTACGACGCACTCTTTGGAGACACCCCTCCCGTGGGGTGCCGACTCTCAGACGCCGTGGCCCGCATTGCCCATGGTGGCGCACAGGTACACGTCGTGACCCGCGATGATCCCCACAACGAGGACTTTCTACGCCGCCTGATGAAGGCGGCATCAGGAAGGAAGCTTCACATCGTCCGTGACCCGGATATCCACGAGAAGACGCTGTGCGGGAATGACTGGATGCTGAGTGGATCGATGAACTTCACGATCCGAGGCATGGCCCGGAACGACGAAAAGATCACTTACCGGGCAGGCAGCGACGCTGCCGCTCAAGCACGCATTGACCTGGCCGAGCGGTGGGGGAACGGAGAATGAACCAGACCACGTCCTGGACCATTGATCGTATCCAGGCGTTCCTGCACAGGTTTTTCGGCGAGGGCAACGACGCGTGGCCCAAGATGGACCCCAAGCACGCGTGGACAGCGCGCACCGAGCCCTTCGTCAAGATCGCGCTGGGCGATAACGACGCGCCCATCGTTCTCCCTCGTTGGGTCGCCGAAAACCAGTCGTACTCGATGTACGCCATCGCACGTGACCCAGCAGATGCCGGCAAGACAGCTGAACTCATTGAGGCATTTGCCGGGCCTACGTACATTTACTGCAACATGGAGCGCGGTGGCCTTCGTCCAACCCTCCTCGACCGGGACGATCCCGTGGAACGCGCCGTCATCGACCTGGCCGGCGAACGTTCCACTTTCCGGCTGTCAACCGGGGAGAGCGACAAGTATCGGCAGGGCCTGACTGATGCTCTGCTACTGATGCAGCAGACCTACCTGAGGCGTCCGCCAAGGCTGTGGCGCGTAGTAAAGCCAGTCGGGCGTCTCATCGCCGAGTTCGACGCGGCTCTCGCGGCCGGCGGCGAAGCTGCGTCGCTTGACCTCCTTGAGCAACTCGCTGCCGCGGGCGGGCTTACTGCGACGAATCTCGCGCATCTCAAGCTCAAGAGACTTGACCGTCTCGGAGCGAGTACCAAGGTGCTGTGGTTCCCGGCACTCCAGGACGTGGCCCGGCAAGATCCTCCTGCGCCGGTGAAGGCAGCAATCCTGAACGCCGTGTACACCGTTGCTCTGGAGGAGCCACTCGCGGCTCGGAATCTGGAGGCGGCCAAGTCCAACCTCATCACCCACGGCAGGGCCGTCCCCGAGCTGCTCGCAGGCGACCCGCGGTCGTATGGACCGCAGGCCATGACAGTGCTCCTTCTGGCTTGCGTGATCCTCAAGAACGCAGAGGCCGCACGCCGGTTCGTGGCGGCTGCTGAGGACCTTGACCAAACACCCGAGATCCCCACGCTTGTGTTGAACGAGGCCAATGCGCTCATTGCGCAGACTTCGGACGACCTTGATGCCTCCACAGTCGCGCAACCCGAGGAGTCGGCAGACACGGCCACTCCGATCAACGACTGGCCAGCCCTGTTCTTCGCGCTCGCCGAGGGCGACAGCGCGGCGAAGGACGCGCTGGATGAGGAACAGTGGACCCTGTGGCCCACTCCTGCAGAGCACGATGGGACCCTCGCCGAGTTCCTGGACGGGTTGAGCGACGGTGCCGCGCGAGAACTATGGCGCGCAGTAGGCTCGTTCATCGATGCCGTGGGCTACGACGACCCCGCACCCGAATGCGCCCACGCATTCATCCGCAACGCAGTGCTTTTCAACCGCTACAGCCCTGGCGACTTGGCGGCCTTGCAGGCGCTGATGGAGATCGCACTTCGCGCTGCTCCCTGTGCCGAGCAGTACGCGGAGATCCTCAGGGACATTGGTTCGGATACGGATCGGTGGGTTGCTCCCGAACGGGCCTCGGTTGTCTTGGACTTCGTCGACCGCTTGTTCCTTGCAGCGTGCCCTGATCCTGAGGCCCGCACGAGCCTGTGCTCGCAACTGCTCGGGCCTCTGTCTGCACACAGCCGCCGCCTCACTGAGGCAGACCTTGCCTTCGCGCGCCGTCTCTCTGAAGACCTAGGCATCAGCTTCTCCTGGGATGCTCCTGCTGGCGAAGACGGCAAGGAGAGCACGCCCGTCGAGATCCCCTCGGCGACACTGCTGCTCTACTCACTGGACGAGGCAGTGCTCACCCGATGCCAGGAGGAACTGAAGCGGCTCGCTCCCGCTGTGAAGGTCTTGACTGCTTACGACCACGTAGGCACGCCGCAGTTGCGGCAGAAGGCCCGTACTGCGAATGTGATCGTTTTGGCCACGCGCTGCGCCAAGCACGCGGCCACCGGCTTCATTGATCAGAACAAGACGACAAAGCACGTCGGATATGCGAACGGGAGTGGCTCCGCATCACTCCTCCGCGCTGCGGTCGATGCGCTCCGCCTCGCAGCAGCAGAGTCCTAACAGAACGGCGGCCGCCCAGGACCGGGCGGCCGCCGCAGCAAGGCGCGAGCTATGGGCTATGCGCTGACTCGGGCTTGCAGATAGCTGCTGAGCAACCGTACGTCCTTGGACGTATTCTGCAGGCTGTTCCAGTTGAGCTGATGGTCATCTCCGAAGTTCCATTTCCCCGAGGTCCAGGCCACGTGCTCTTCCAGCCCACGCAGAATGGCACGAACGTCATCCCAATCGACCTTGTCGACCGGGACATCCGCAGTGAGCCGGTCCATGACGAAGCCCATCGCCTGGATGCCCACCCCATGGGTCAGCCTGGACTCCTTCGGGGGCTTCCCCCACGCGTCGCGGAAGATGCTTGCCACTGGCGTCCAGAAGGCCAGCAGGTGGGCCAGCATCCGCTCTTCGTCCCCGGTGCCGTCGGTGGCGTTGCGGTATTGGTACAAGGCGCCCTCGTAGATGCTGTGCTCCAGCATCTTCAGAACGCTGTTGTCCTTGATGTCTCCGGTCGGGGATGTGGGACTGCTGATCCTTCCGCTGAAGGGACCGTCCCCCATATTCAGGTGGACCATGAGCCTCGCGGCGAGTGCCCTGCGCGCGAGAGAGCGCGGCAGCTGGCCAGTGGTCTCGGGCAGGAGCTCGTACACGAGTCCCTTGGGAAGCGGCTTGGTGGAGTTGACCAGGATGAACTGCGACCGCTGCTCTTCCTGCCCAGATGCGATGAAGCCCACGGCGGCGACAGGGAACTCAGCGAGGTCAGCGTCCCTGATGGCGGCGCTGCGCTGCTGTCCGTCCACGAGCCAGGCCGGCTTCTCGTCGTCGGCCAGTGACTCGTCGACCGGGATGATCAGCTCGCCCGGGATGGAGTACTTCACATCGCCGCCGCGGACCGCTGGTTCGAACCTCACCCGCTCGTCGAACGCGAGGACCACGGCGTTAGGGAGCATTGCTCCCTCGGACTCGAGGTAGCGGCGGATTGAGCGGATGTGGCTGAGGACCTCGGGCCGCTGGTACCCCTGCAACCGCTTCTGGTCATCACGGCGGATGCGCGATACGGCGGCGAAGTCATGCAGTTTCTTGCCGTCGACGGCGAAGCAGTAGATCTCCTTGGTGCCTTGGAGGATCTTGAGGGCGGGTAGCTTCAGCTCGTAGCGGTCGGCCACATCATCTCCTGTTGGGTTACTTTGGGTGTTATGCGCGTTCTGGGTGATTATGTGAACGACAGCTTGCGCATCTTTGCTTCGAGTACCGTCATGTTATGGAATCCGCGGCGCTTGTTACGCTCGGACCCACGGAATATGACCATCTCGATCTTGTGTTCCCGGCAGAGGTCGCATGTGCAGTGCTTCCATGGCCTGTCAGCCAGCGTGGCGCCGTATCGCTTCAGTTGGTTGTCCAACTGCTTCAGCTTCTTGGCATCACCGAGGAGCACCTGGTAGCGGCGCAAGGCATCCAAGACCTCTGAGGCATCCACCAAATCCTTGTCGTAATCACGTAGCAGTTGAAGGCACTCTCGCTCGGCCTTGATTGCTTCGGATTGGGATACGACGCCGGCCAGGATCAGTCGCTTGAGAGCTGGATTTCCGTCGACCTGCGGAACGCGAATCGCCGTGTAGGCCGTGTCTGCGGTGTGATAGTTGTTGCGTTCATCCATAAAGGCCTGACGGAAAGCAGAAGTGCTATCGAAGCTTTCTACGTGGAATTTCGCGAATTCTTCCATGCTGTCGACGCGAGTGATTCCGAGGAGGTGGAAGTCAACTCCTTCGGCGCGAACTTGTGCAATCCTCTTCAGGCACGCCACGATCTCGGGCGTCTTCAGTGGGACCATGCCGCCTAGGGCGATCCGCTTGTAGCCCATTTTCTGAAGTCGGGCAACGCTGTCGGCGTAGCTGTCCGGGCTCCAGCCCTGTGCTGCGCCGACCGGTTCGAGCTTGTCGTCTTCTTCGAGGATCTTGGAATTGCGTGATCTGACAGCAGCGATGAATTCTTCAGCCAACTCCAGCGAGATCTCACGTCGCTTTACCCATGCAGGGTTTGCATCCTCTTCGGCGAGTTCGGGATCATATCCGAAGATCACGTGGTCGATGCTGATTCCGGAGTTGAACTTGCAGCCGATATAGAAGTCGAGTACCTGATCAACCGTATAGGGTGGGCGCTCTTCGTCGATGTAGTTGAAGGCTCCGCAGTCTCCCAGGCTGCTCATCGTCATGGGAAGCCGGAAGAAATTCCGCACACCAAGCCGGTAGAGACGTTCACGCTGCGGTGCGCTGTACTTGCCCGCCCCCTTGACGGACCCGTCGACAATGGCCTTGCTGACCAGGATGCCGTCATAAGGTGCCGGCTTCACAGCCTGATGGGCGTAGAAATCGTCCCGTTGCCGGACGCGA
Organism: Streptomyces sp. NPDC002328; assembly: GCF_042890065.1. Classification (NCBI taxonomy): domain Bacteria; kingdom Bacillati; phylum Actinomycetota; class Actinomycetes; order Kitasatosporales; family Streptomycetaceae; genus Streptomyces; species Streptomyces sp. NPDC002328. The sequence continues at coordinate 263,285 of NZ_JBIARQ010000007.1, forward strand.
AAAGGAGAATACTCGTCATTGAGGAAGTCATAACTCGGACTGACCTGGTCCTGGCTGTCCGGAAAGTAGAACCTCACGCTGCGCCCATCCTTGCCTTCTGGTAAACGCGAATCAGGTAATTTGACAGGATGTTGATGTGCTTTGTGATGTTCTCCAATTCGTTCCAGTTGTAGTTAATCTCTGGCCAGCGCCCCTTGGTCCAGCGGCAGTAGGGTTCGACCAGGGCCAATTCGGCCATGACCTTGCTGTAGGCCTCGTCCGAGTTGATGTCTACTTCAAACATCACTCGCTCCATGACGCGATCCATGAGCTGTCCCATTGACCGAATGCCGACGCCGTGCATCAATCGGCTCTTATTGGGAGAGATTCCCCAGGCGTCAGGAAAGGTGTCCCGCACGGCCGTCCAGTAGACGACGAGGATCTTGCGAATAGTGCTCGTATCGATGGTTCCGCTGGACAAGTCTTTGTATGGGAAGAGCACCCCAGAAGGCGACAATGACGCGGTGATCGCCTGAAGCAGGCTGTTGTCCTTAACGACAGTCTCAGATTTCCTGCTAGCTGTCGTCGACGCTTGTTTGATAAGGCCCTTAAAGGGTGAGTCGGCATCCTGGCTTAGTGCATTCACCAAGATCGCCGGAAGCTTTCGAGATGAGAGCTTGGTAGGAAGCTGAGTGTTCACTTCCGGCAGGAGTTCGGAGACCAGGTCGCTGGGAAGTGGCGACACTGTATTTACCCGCAAAAATTGCTCGCGCTGGACATGCAGATCTTCGGAAACGAAGCCTGCCACTGTGATAGGCAACTTGGCATTCCGGGTACGCGCAAGAGCCAGGCTCCGCTGCTGGCCATCAACGATCAGAGCCGGACGTGGAGCTTCCCGTGACTCTGGCAGTGGGATCTCAAGCATCCCGATGGTTGCAAGGCCGTCGCTCGGGTTCGGGCCGCGGCTTCCTCTGAAACGTACTGAGGATGGAAGTGCGAGGATGAGTCCGTTCGGAAACAGCACCTCGTCCCCGTCCAGATACTCCAAGATCTGCTTTACGTGCTGCTTCTTCTCGGGGCGCTGGTAGCCGAGGAGCTTTCCGGCCTCATCGCGTGAGATCCGCGCAACGTCGGCTACGAGGTCGACTTCTCCGGCTTCCAAGGCAAAAAGGTACAAGGGGATGTCGGGGTGCTGATTGATCCGCAGAGCTCTGCGTGTGATGAGGTTCTCGGTCACTGATCCCCCATGGTTCGCTTGAACAAGGTGGCAAACCTGCTCTGTTCACATGCTCGGCCGCTGTCGCGCAAGATCCGCAACAGCCGCGTCCGTGAGACGCCCGGTTGAGCCCCCAGCTCCTGCCTGATGAAGGCGATGACCTCTGCATCGGTCATGGGCTGACGGTTGAGTTGTTCCGGTTTCGGTACAGCCGACGCCCATCCGTGCCAGGCGGAACTGGTGGTCTCAGAGGTCAGCCGACTGTCTTCGCAGTGCTGGAGCCAGGAAGCGGCCATGCGGACATTGAGGCTCGTGAGGGTTCCGCCGAGCGCGAGTCGCAGCCGTGCATCGGAGGCGACTCTTCGGATGCCGGGGATCTCTTCGACACCGCCTACCAGCAGCGCCTCGCTCGCAACGGCACCTAGAGCTCGGAGTTCGGCTTCCATGGCCTTCGCGTAGACCTCGGACAGAACCATCAAGATTGGACCGCTTTTTCCGAGTTCCTGCAATGTTGTGCGACTTTGTCCCTCTTGTAGGTGCTTCCACCACTGGGCGCTTCCATCCGCAGAGGTGGCTACCGAGTCAGCGTGTCGCGTGCTGAATGTCGCCGCGTATGCCGGGGCCGGCTCGGATGCTGGCCGAAGGCCGAGGCCGGCGGACGCGACCCATAGCCGTGCGTCGAAACCAGCCTTGGCGGCCGTAGCGATGAGGCGACGCGACTGTGTCCAGTGGTCGCCGCAGTAGAGCCTGTCGAGTGGAGTGGTAGCGGAGGCGTCCGCGACGCGCCCCTTCCAGGTGGTCGAGCGTTCCTCCACGGTCCCAACTGGCAGTGACCTTGCGTGCAGTGAGGCTTCCGGCGCTACAGCCTTACGGTCCGTACATGTGACCACAAGTGAAAGTTGCCTCACGCGGCTCGGCTCCCGACGCTCATAACTACCAGTCTGTTGTCGTTACTCTACCTGCCACTTTTCGCGTAGGCTGCCGCAGTACACACGGAGCTAACTAGGAGCAGGCATGGCGGAGCGTCCCGCGATCGTTCTACTGAGTGGCGGACTGGACTCAACGACCGTTCTGGCGATCGCCAAGGACCAGGGCTACGCGCCGTACGCGCTGAGCTTCCGCTACGGGCAGCGGCACAGCGTGGAGCTTGAGGCCGCGAAGCGCGTGGCTGAGGCGCAAGGGGTCGCTCGGCACGTCATCGCGGACATCGACCTGCGAGTTTTCGGCGGATCCGCGCTCACGTCGGACATCGACGTTCCGAAGCACGAGTCTCTGGACGACACCGGGGACAAAGACACCGGCAGCAGCGTTCCCGTTACGTACGTCCCGGCACGCAACACGATCTTCCTCTCCTTCGCCCTCGCCTATGCGGAGACGGTTGGGGCGAGCGACATCTTCACCGGAGTGACCGCGGTCGACTACAGCGGCTACCCGGACTGCCGCCCCGAGTACATGGAGGCCTACGAGCGCATGGCCAACTTGGCCACCCGCGCCGGGGTCGAGGGCACGCAGAGTCTCAAGCTCCACTCGCCGCTCATCGCCATGTCGAAGGCCGACATCGTCCGTGAGGGCCTGCGCCTCGGCGTGGACTACTCCCTCACCTCCTCTTGCTACGACCCGGACGAGCAGGGGCGGGCATGCGGACATTGCGAGACCTGCCTGCTCCGCCTCAAGGGCTTCGCTGAGGCCGGCGTCACCGACCCCGTGCAGTACCAGGGCGCGTGAGAATGACCTACCTGGTCAAGGAGATCTTCTACACCCTGCAAGGTGAAGGGAGTCACGCAGGCCGTCCAGCCGTCTTCTGCCGCTTCTCCCGGTGCAATCTGTGGACGGGCCTGGAGAAGGATCGTCACCGTGCGATCTGCCAGTTCTGCGACACAGATTTCGTCGGAACCGACGGGGAAGGTGGCGGCCGGTTCCGGACCCCGGACGACCTCGCTCAAGCCGTCGAGCAGGCATGGCCGTCGTCGTCGAGGGGCCACCGCTTCGTGGTGTGCACCGGCGGCGAACCGCTCCTACAACTCGACGAAGCGGCGATCGACGCCCTGCACGCCCGCGGCTTCGAGGTGGCCGTCGAGACGAACGGCACCCGCGTACCGCCGAACGGCATCGACTGGCTCTGCGTCAGTCCCAAGATCGGCTCCGAACTCGTCGTGACCCGCGGAGACGAACTGAAACTGGTCTACCCCCAACTGGGCGGCGACCCCCGTCAGTTCGAGCACCTGGATTTCCGGTACTTCCGGCTCCAGCCCATGGACGGCCCGGACGTTGAAGCCAACACCAGGGCGACTGTCGACTACTGCATGAAGAACCCGCGCTGGATCCTCTCTCTCCAGACGCACAAGTATCTGGGAATTCAGTAATGGAAATCTTCCGCGAGTTCACCTTCGAAGCTGCACATCGCTTGCCCAACGTGCCCGAGGGCCACAAGTGCGCGCGCCTGCACGGCCACTCCTACAAGGTCATCGTCCATGTCGAGGCTCCCGTCGACCCCGAGTCGGGCTGGGTCATGGACTTCGGCGACCTCAAGAAGGCCTTCAAGCCCCTCGAAGCGCAGCTCGATCATTACTACCTCAACGACATTGAGGGCCTGGAGAACCCGACGAGCGAGGTCCTCGCCCGCTGGATCTGGGAGCGGCTGAAGCCGACCCTGCCCGACCTCTCCGCGCTCACCGTCCGCGAGACGTGCACGTCCGGCTGCACCTATCGGGGCGAGTGAGCGATGCACGATATCCAAAACGAGACCGACACCCGCGGCATCGAGATCGACGAGGTCGGCATCAGCGGCCTGCGCTACCCGCTGTACTTCGAAGACGGCCACCTTCGCCAGGAGGGCATCGCCGAGATCGAAGTGACCGTACGGCTCCAGCATGACCGCCGTGGCACCCACATGAGCCGCATGGTGGCTCTCGCCCACGAGTCCCTTCGCCGGTTCGATCCGCGAAAGCTGCCGCACGTGCTGAAAGTCGGTGCGGACCTCCTGGATGCACCGGCGCTCGCGGTGTCGGTAGCCGTCCCGTTGAGCACGACCGTGGTCGCGCCAGCGACTGGCGCCGAGTCGTACCAGGTTCACGATGTCCGGTTCGACGGCCGCTGGGACGACGGAGACACGACGGTGATCACGTCGGTTACCACCGAGGTCACCAGTCTGTGCCCGTGCTCGAAAGCGATCTCTGACTACGGCGCCCACAACCAGCGCAGCCGCGTCACGCTGTCCGTGACAGGGCACGGAGACACTCCCTATCCCTTTGGGGTGCAGCAGGCCGTTCGACTCTTGGAACGGTGTGCGTCCGCTCCCGTCGTGCCCTTGGTGAAGCGTCCGGATGAACGTGCGCTGACGATGCAGGCGTACGACCACCCTGTGTTCGTCGAAGACATTGCCCGTGAAGTCAGCCACGTCTGCCGCGAGCGGGGTCTTCGTCACTCGGTGAGGGTCCGCAATCTGGAAAGCATCCATAGCCACGACGCTGTCGCATGCGTCGCCGGGTGAGGGAGCATTGGGCAGAAGCCACTGCCGCATAGTTCTACTCAGATCGGGTGGTTTGCCTCGACAGAGCAGTGGATGATGTGGTCCATGCACTCGCATCCATTGCTGGACGTTGAAGTCGTTGATCTGTTGGAGCCGTACCTGGAAGAAGGCCGGGTCAAGGTCCACGGTCAGCGACCAGGGGATGCGGCCGAACGGCTCGACAAACAGCATGAGGAATCCGGGGGCAGGGGGCCATCAACGTCCCGTGCTGGGTACCTGTTTCTCGGCGCATCGCCTACGTCAGTTATCGGCTCAGCGGTGCCTGAAAGCTGCAGCCGGGATTAAGCCTCTGGCGACCAGCTGACGGCAGAGGTCCACCTGGTCTCCGGAGAAGGCGTCGACGCCGATGGCAACGGGCGCGAGGGTGCGCCTCCTCCTCGCTATCGGGCTCGCAGTGCCCCAGTTCGGCAACCGTACGCTCAGCCGGTGGCTCCGCCGCCACGTGGGCGGTATCGAAGAGCTCCAGCCCTAAGGTGTGATCTCCACTGCCGCACCCGTCGGTCACCCGCAGCTGCCTTGCATACGGCAAGACTCTTGCGCTCCAGATCGTCCACGATGCATAAGCCCGGCCTTGTCCGACCCCGTCGCCACCACGGAGCGTAAGTACATCCCAGCAATAATTGCATGCGCATACACTCGGGGAATGATCATGCGGCCTGCGGGAACCTCAACATCAATTAGCTCTGTTACGCCTGGTCAAGGGATCTCGTGAACGTCCCACTGCACTGCACATGAGCGAGGGCTCCGACCGTGAGGTCGGGGCCCTCGGTCGTTGTGTGGGGTATGTCTCGCGGGCGCGGAAGGTCCGCAGGTCACCGCCGTGCCCACGGCTGCGGGCGTCGCCCGGACGGTCGTCTCCGCTCGCCGACACAACGGGGCGAGCCTAGCGTCGTACTAAAATTTCCGGCTTGTTACCGAGTCGACGGGCCCGCCGGCCCCCCGGAGCCTTCCGGGAACGAGACGCGAGGACCCGATGGCAGCCATAGACGAGGACAGCGTTCTCGGCCTGCTCGACGAGGAGATCCGCGAGCACCTCGGCGACACGGCCCGCTTCTCCGGCGGCCCCGCCGCCTCCCCGCGCACGCTCGTCGACGTGTTCGACGCGTCCGTTCGGGCCTACCCGGACGAGCTGGCCCTGGACGACGGGGTCGCCCCGCTGACCTACCGCGCGCTGGCCGTCGAGGTGGAGCGGCTGCGGCGCGGGCTGGCCGCCGCCGGGGTCGGGCTCGGGGACCGGGTCGGGGTCAGGGTGCCGTCCGGCACGAACGATCTGTACGTGGCGATCCTGGCCGTGCTGGCCGCAGGGGCCGCCTACGTCCCCGTCGACGCCGAGGACCCCGACGAGCGGGCCGAGCTGGTGTTCGGGGAGGCGCGGGTGCGGGCCGTCGTCGGCGCCGGCCACGAGCTGACCGTGCACGAGGCGACCCTGCGCGAGGCGGCCGTGGACGAGGCGACCGACGGACGTTCCGGCGTCCCGGCCGCCCGGCCCGGCGTCGAGCACGACGCGTGGATCATCTTCACGTCCGGCTCCACCGGGAGGCCGAAGGGCGTCGCCGTCAGTCACCGCAGCGCCGCCGCGTTCGTGGACGCCGAGGCCGCGCTGTTCCTCGTCGAGGAGCCGATCGGGCCCGGCGACCGGGTCATGGCGGGCCTGTCGGTCGCCTTCGACGCGTCCTGCGAGGAGATGTGGCTGGCCTGGCGGTACGGCGCGTGCCTGGTGCCGGTGCCGCGCGCGCAGGTCAGGAGCGGCGCGGACCTCGGGCCGTGGCTGGTGGAGCAGGAGATCACCGTCGTCTCGACGGTGCCGACGCTGGCGGCCCTGTGGGAGCCGGACACCCTCAACGACGTACGGCTGCTGATCTTCGGCGGTGAGGCCTGTCCGCCGGAGCTGGCGCAGCGGCTGGTGACGGAGGGGCGCGAGGTCTGGAACACGTACGGGCCGACCGAGGCGACCGTCGTGGCCTGCGCCGCGCTGATGAGCGGGCAGGAGCCGATCCGGATCGGGCTGCCGCTCACGGGCTGGGAGCTGGCCGTCGTGGACGAGGCCGGCGAGCCCGTGCCGATGGGCGGCAGCGGCCAGCTGGTCATCGGCGGGGTCGGGCTGGCGCGGTATCTCGACGCCGAGAAGGACGCCGAGAAGTACGCGCCGCTGACGTCACTGGGCTGGGAGCGGGCGTACCGGAGCGGGGACCTGGTGCGCGCCGATCCCGAGGGGCTCGTCTTCCTCGGCCGGGCCGACGAGCAGATCAAGCTCGGCGGGCGGCGCATCGAGCTGGGCGAGGTCGACGCGGCGCTCCAGGCGCTGCCCGGGGTCGCGGGTGCCGCGGCGGCCGTGCGCACCGCCCGCGGCGGCAACCAGCTCCTCGTCGGCTATGTCGTCACCCAGGACGGCTGGGACCAGGCCACGGCGGTGGAGAAGCTGCGCGCCGAGCTGCCCGCCACGCTCGTCCCGCTGCTCGCGCCGGTCGCCGAGCTGCCCACCCGTACCTCCGGCAAGGTCGACCGCGACGCCCTGCCGTGGCCCCTGAAGGGCGTGGAGACTCCCGCGGCCCAGCTCTACGGCACGCAGGCGTGGCTCGCCGAGCAGTGGACGGAGGTGCTGGGCATCCCGGTCGCCGGGGCCGACGACGACTTCTTCGCGATCGGCGGCGGCAGCCTGGCCGCCGCCCAGCTCACCACCCGGCTGCGCGCCCGCTACCCGAGCGCGGCCGTCCTCGACGTCTATCAGCAGCCCGTGCTGCGCAAGCTGGCCCGCCGGCTGGAGGAGTCCGCGCAGGACGACGGCGCGCGCCGCACGGTCGACCCGGTGCCCAGGCGCGCGCAGGCGATCCAGCTGTTCCTGCTCCTCCCCCTGTTCACCGTGCTGGGCCTGCGCTGGACGGTCGTGCTGGCCGCGCTCGGCAACGTGCTGCCCCGGTACGGCTGGCTGCCGGCCGCGCCCTGGTGGCTGGTGATCGCCGGCGCGCTCCTGTTCTTCAGCCCGCCCGGACGGCTCGCCCTGGGCGCGGGCGGCGCGCGGCTGCTGCTGCGCGGTGTGCGGCCGGGGCGTCATCCGCGCGGCGGGAGCGTGCATCTGCGGCTGTGGACCGCCGAGCGGCTGGCCGAGGTCAGCGGGGCGACCTCGCTGACCGGCTCCTGGCTGGAGCGGTACGCGCGCGCCCTGGGCGCGCGGATCGGGCCGGACGTCGATCTGCACGCGTTGCCGCCGGTCACCGGCATGCTGAAGCTGGGCCGGGGCGCGGCCGTCGAGTCCGAGGTGGACCTGTCCGGCTGGTGGCTGGACGGCGACCGGCTGGTGATCGGCCCGGTGAAGGTCGGCGCGCACGCGGTCGTCGGCACGCGCAGCATGCTCTTCCCCGGCGCGCGGGTCGGCAAGCGGGCCGAGGTGGCGCCGGGCTCGGCGGTCGCCGGGCAGGTCCCGACCGGTCAGCGCTGGGCGGGCGCGCCCGCGGTCAAGCTGGGCCGGGCCAAGCGCAACTGGCCGAAGGAACGGCCGCACCGGGGCGCGGTGTGGCGGGCGGTGTACGGGGTGACGGGCGTCGCGCTGAGTCTGCTGCCGGTGCCGGCGGCGGGGGCCGCGTTCGCCGTGGCGTACGCCCTGGTCACGCCGGACGCGCCGCTGCGCGGGGCGGCGCTGGCCCTGGTGCCGGCGACGCTGGCGTACGGGCTGGCGTACGCGCTGGTGCTCCTGCTCGCCGTACGCCTGCTGAGCGTGGGGCTGCGGGAGGGGACGTATCCGACGCACGGGCGGGTGGGCTGGCAGGCCTGGACGGTCACCCAGCTGATGGACCGCTCCCGGGAGACGCTGTTCCCGCTGTATGCGGGGCTGGCCACGCCGGTGTGGCTGCGGCTGCTGGGGATGCGGATCGGCAGGGGCGCGGAGGTGTCGACCGTGCTGGCGCTGCCGAGCCTGACGACGGTCGGCGAGGGCGCGTTCCTCGCCGACGACACGCTGACCGCTCCGTACGAGCTGGGCGGCGGCTGGATGCGGATCGGGCGCGCGGAGATCGGGCGGCGGGCGTTCCTCGGGAACTCGGGGATGACCGCGCCGGGGCGGAGCGTGCCGGACGGCGGGCTGGTCGGGGTGCTGTCGGCGACGCCGAAGAAGGCCAAGAAGGGCAGCTCGTATCTGGGGCTGCCGCCGGTGCGGCTGCCGCGGGCCGCCGCGGACGGGGACGACAGCCGGACGTACGAGCCGCCGGCGCGGCTGCTGTGGGCGCGCGCGCTGGTGGAGCTGTGCCGGATCGTGCCGGTGTTCTGCTCGGCGGGGCTCGCGGTGCTGACGGCGGCGGCGCTGTGCGCGCTGGGGCCGTGGGCGGCGTTGCTGTCGGGGGCGGTGCTGCTGGGTGCGGGCGGTGCGGCGGCGGTGCTGTCGATCGGCGCGAAGTGGCTGCTCGTGGGGCGGCACCGCAGCGGGGAGCATCCGCTGTGGAGCGGGTTCGTGTGGCGCAACGAGCTGGCGGACACGTTCGTCGAGGTGGTGGCCGTGCCGTGGCTGGCCGGCTCGGCGCCGGGCACGCCGGTGATGACGGCGTGGCTGCGCGGGCTCGGGGCGCGGATCGGCCGGGGCGTGTGGGTGGAGAGCTACTGGCTGCCGGAGACGGACCTGGTCACGCTGGAGGACGGGGCGACGGTCAACCGGGGCTGTGTGCTCCAGACTCACCTCTTCCACGACCGGATCTTGCGGACGGATACTGTGGTCCTCCGTGAGGGCGCCACGCTGGGCCCTGGCGGGATCGTGCTGCCCGGCAGCACGGTGGGGGCCCGGACGACCCTGGGTCCCGCGTCGCTGGTGATGGCCGCGGAGTCCGTTCCGGACGACACCCGCTGGCTCGGCAACCCGATCGAGGCATGGCGTCCCTGAGCGCCGGTCGGCCGGACCCGGACGGCGGCGCACCGGCGGGGAGTGGCGGCACGGCGCAGGGAGCGGACGCGGCAGTGGCAGTACAGCAGTCAGGGGGATCGGACCCCTACTTCCCGGCGAACGGGGATTCCCGTTACCGGGTGCACCGCTACGAGCTCGCGCTGGACTACCGGCCCGGCCCCAACCGGCTGTCCGGGACGGCCCGGATCTTCGCCATCGCGGGGCGGGCGCCGCTGACCGAGTTCCAGTTGAACCTGGCCGGCTTCCGGATCGGCCGGGTGCGGGTGGACGGCCGGCAGCCGCACTACACGCACCGCGGCGGACGGCTGCGGGTGCGTCCCGCCAAGCCGCCGCGCGCCGGGGCCGCCTTCACCGTGGAGGTGCACTGGTCCGGCAATCCCGGGCCGGTCAACAGCCCCTGGGGCGGTTTGGGTTGGGAGGAGCTGGCGGACGGCGCGCTGGTGGCGAGCCAGCCGGTCGGGGCGCCCTCCTGGTATCCGTGCAACGACCGGCCCGCCGACAAGGCGTCGTACCTGATCTCCGTGACGACGCCGTCGGCGTACGCGGTGGTGGCGGGCGGGCGGCTGCTGACGCGGACGACGAAGGCGTCGACGACGACCTGGGTGTACGAGCAGTCCGCGCCGACGTCGAGCTATCTGGTCGGGCTGGCGATCGGCAAGTACCAGACGGTGCTGCTGGGCGACCCGGGGCCGGGCGGGGTGCCGCAGCACGGGCACATCCCGGCGCAGTTGCTGCCCCGGTTCTCGCGGGACTTCGCGCGGCAGCCCGCGATGATGGACCTGTTCCAGGAGCTGTTCGGGCCGTACCCGTTCGACGAGTACGCGGTGGTGGTGACGGAGGAGGAGCTCGACGTCCCCGTGGAGGCGCAGGGGTTGTCGCTGTTCGGCGCCAACCACGTGGACGGGGCGCGGGGTTCGGAGCGGCTCGTGGCGCACGAGCTGGCGCACCAGTGGTTCGGCAACAGCGTGTCGATCGCCGACTGGCGGCACATCTGGCTCAACGAGGGGTTCGCGAAGTACGCGGAGTGGCTGTGGTCGGAGCGGTCGGGCGGCCGTACCGCGCAGCAACACGCCGCCGTGGCGCACCGGTTGCTGTCCTCGCTCCCGCAGGACCTGCTGCTGGCCGACCCCGGCCGCAAGTCGATGTTCGACGACCGTCTCTACGAGCGCGGCGGCCTCGCGGTGCACGCGGTGCGCTGCGCGCTGGGCGACGACGCGTTCTTCCGCATGCTGCGGAGCTGGGCGCGGCTGCACCGCGGCGGCGCGGTGACCACGACGACGTTCACGGCCCACGCGAGCCGCTTCGCGGCGGAACCGCTGGACGAACTGTTCGAGGCATGGGTGCACGGGACGGCACTGCCGGCACTGCCGAGGGCGGGGGCGTAGGCAGGGGGGCGAGGGCCGGGGCGGGGGCGGCGAAGGCCGGGGCGGGGGCGTCGGCGCGGGCCTGACCGAAGGGCGGCGAGGACCGGGGCGCAGGCAGGGAGCGAGGCGAGGGCCGTGGGCGGGGGCCGCCCGCGCTGTTCGGGTGGGCGTGGGGGCCGGGGGGCGGGCGAGCGGCACAATGGGGGGCATGTCTCGACGTAGTGCGCGCTCCGGGCGGTCGGTCCGGTCGGTTCCGGCGGCGGTGGGCCCCGCCGGTTGTCCCTGTGGTTCGGCCGAGGGGTACGGGGCCTGCTGTGGTCGCTACCACTGCGGCGGGGCCGCCGCGCCGACCGCCGAGGTGTTGATGCGGTCGCGGTACAGCGCCTTCGTTAAGGGCGACGCGGCCTATCTGCTGCGGACCTGGCATCCGCGGACCCGGCCCGGGCGGCTCGACCTTGATCCCGGGACGCGGTGGACCGGTCTGGAGATCCTCGCCACGGCCGACGGCTCCGCGTTCCACTCGACCGGGGTCGTGGAGTTCCGGGCGACCTACCGGGGCGGCGCGCTGCACGAGCGGAGCCGGTTCGAGCGGGTGGACGGGGCGTGGGTGTACGTGGACGGAGAGTTCCCCGGCCCGGAGTGACCTCCGAGGGGCGGCGGAGTGATCCCCTAGGGGCCGGCGTCGGCTAGGGGGCGAGGATGTCCAGTTCCTGGAGCGCGCCCGCGGTGATCTCCCGGGTCAGTTCCTCCGCGCGGGCCGCGTCGCCCTCGCGGACCGCCTCGGCCAGCTTGACGTGGAGGGTGACGGCCGCCGGATCGGGGTCGTGGAACATGACCTCGTGCTGGGTGCGTCCGGTGAGGACCTCCGCGACGACGTCGCCGAGGCGGGCGAACATCTCGTTGCCGGAGGCCGCGAGGATCACCCGGTGGAAGGCCACGTCGTGGAAGAGGTAGCCCTCCAGGCGGTGGCCGCGTGAGTTGGCGACCATGCCGAGCGCGCACTCGGTCAGCTCGGCGCACTGCTCCGCCGTGGCGTGCTGCGCGGCCAGGCCCGCCGCGACCGGCTCGATCGCCGAGCGCAGCACGGTGAGCGAGCGCAGCTGGTGGGGGCGGTCGGCGCCGGCCAGCCGCCAGCGGATGACCTGCGGGTCGTAGACGTTCCACTCCGCCTTGGGGCGGACCGTGACGCCCACGCGGCGGCGGGACTCGACCAGGTGCATGGACTCCAGCACGCGGACCGCCTCGCGCATCACGGAGCGGGAGACCTCGAAGCGCTGGGCCAGTTCATCGGTGCGCAGGACGCTTCCCGGCGGATACTCGCCCGCCGTGATCGCGGGGCCGAGGGTGTCCAGTACTTGGCCGTGCAGACCCCGGCCCGGAGTGGTCATGCACTCAGCGTACGGGGTGGATCAAGGACTCAAAAAGTCAGACTTATATGTCACAGACTCTTGAATTCGTCGTACCTAATGCGTTTCAGTGTCGTCGACATCAGGTGTCGAGGAAGACAGCGAGGCAGGCAGAGATGCGCACCCCCCACGTCGTCGTGGTGATGGGCGTCGCCGGCACGGGCAAGACCACGATCGGTCCGCTGCTCGCGGCCCGGCTGGGCGCCCCGTACGCCGAGGGCGACGACTTCCACCCACCCGCCAACATCGCGAAGATGTCGGCCGGCACCCCGCTCGACGACGACGACAGGTGGCCGTGGCTGGACGCCATCGGCGTCTGGGCGCACGGGCGGGCCGGACTGGGCGGGGTGGTCAGCTGCTCCGCGCTCAAGCGGTCCTACCGCGACCGGCTCCGGGCGGCGGCGCCCGACGTGGTGTTCGTGCATCTCGCCGGCGACCGGACCCTGATCGAGGACCGGATGTCGCACCGGCAGGGGCACTTCATGCCGACCGCGCTGCTCGACTCCCAGTTCGCCACGCTCCAGCCGCTCGACGCGGACGAGGCCGGGGTCGCGGTCGACGTCTCCGGCACGCCCGAGGAGATCACCGAGCGGGCCGCGCAGGCGCTCGGGAAGCTTCCCGACGCCGGTTAGCGGCCCCCCTGACGCTCCCGGAGACCCCGGACTCCCTGGAGCACCCGGACTCCCCGGCACACCCGGAGTACCCGTAGCACCGCAGTACCCCCTCCCCACCCCTCCCCTCCCTCATCCCCCGTACTCTCCAAGGAACCCCCGTGACCAGACTCAGCGTCGAGATGCTGGCAGCGGACACCGCCGAGCCCATCACCTCGGCCGGTGACGCCCAGCTGGGCATCGCCGTGCTGGCGGGCATCGCCGTCATCGTCCTGCTCATCACCAAGTTCAAGCTCCACGCCTTCCTGGCGCTGACCATCGGCTCGCTCGCGCTCGGCGCGTTCGCCGGGGCCCCGCTGGACAAGGCCATCGCCAGCTTCACCGCCGGTCTCGGCACCACGGTCGCCGGCGTGGGCGTGCTGATCGCGCTCGGCGCGATCCTCGGCAAGATGCTCGCCGACTCCGGCGGCGCCGACCAGATCGTCGACACCATCCTCGCCAAGGCGGGCGGCCGGTCCATGCCGTGGGCGATGGTCCTGATCGCCTCGGTGATCGGTCTGCCGCTGTTCTTCGAGGTCGGCGTCGTGCTGCTGATCCCGGTCGTGCTGATGGTCGCCAAACGGGGCAACTACTCGCTGATGCGGATCGGCATCCCGGCGCTGGCCGGTCTGTCCGTGATGCACGGGCTGGTGCCGCCGCACCCGGGCCCGCTGGTCGCGATCGACGCGGTCGGCGCCAACCTGGGCGTGACGCTCGCCCTCGGTGTCCTCGTCGCGATCCCGACGGTGGTCATCGCCGGTCCCGTCTTCTCCCGCTACGCCGCCCGCTGGGTGGACGTCCCGGCCCCGGACCGCATGATCCCGCAGCGCCCCTCGGAGGAGCTGGAGAAGCGCCCCGGCTTCGGCGCCACCCTGGCGACCATCCTGCTCCCGGTCGTGCTGATGCTGGCCAAGGCCCTGGTCGACATCGTCGTGGACGACCCCGAGACCACCGTGCAGCGCGTGTTCGACGTGATCGGCTCCCCGCTGATCGCCCTGCTCGCCGCGGTGATCGTGGGCATCTTCACGCTGGGCCGGCCCGCCGGGTTCTCCAAGGAGCGGATCTCGCAGCTCGTCGAGAAGGGGCTCGCGCCGATCGCGGGCATCCTGCTGATCGTCGGCGCGGGCGGCGGCTTCAAGCAGACGCTGATCGACTGCGGCGTCGGCCAGATGGTCCTGGACATCTCCAAGGACTGGTCGATCCCGGCGCTGCTGCTGGCGTGGCTGATCGCGGTGGCGATACGGCTGGCCACCGGTTCGGCGACGGTGGCGACGATCTCGGCGGCCGGGCTGGTCGCGCCACTGGCCGCCGACATGTCGACGACCCACGCGGCCCTGCTCGTCCTCGCCATCGGCGCCGGCTCGCTCTTCTTCAGCCATGTCAACGACGCCGGGTTCTGGCTGGTGAAGGAGTACTTCGGGCTGACCGTCGGGCAGAACATCAAGACCTGGTCGGTCATGGAGACGATCATCTCCGTGGTCGCCGGCGGGCTGGTGCTGCTGCTGTCGCTGGTCATTTAGGGGTACGGGACCACCCGGAAGGGGCGCGCGGGACATCCGCGCGCCCCTTCCGGGTTCCGGTCAGTCGCGCCAGAGCGGATGCTCCCGCTCCGCCCACTCCCGGCTCACCGATCCCGTGCGCATGCCGCGCCGCGCCTCGGGGTCGCGCAGGGCCATGCCGACATGGCCGGCGAGGACGACGCCGATGGTGAGGGCCAGCCAGTCGTGGACGAAGGTCGCGCTGGTCCGCCACACCAGCGGGGTGAGGTGGGTGAACCACATCAGCAGCCCGGTGCCGAGCATCACCAGCGTCGCCCCGGCGATCCAGGCGGCGTAGACCTTCTGCCCCGCGTTGAACTTGCCGGCCGGGCGGGACTCCCGCCGCCGGTCGCGGCGCAGGGCGGCCCGCAGCCAGCGGCGGTCGTGCGGGCCGAACCGGTTGAGCCGGCCGAGGTCGGCGCGAAAGGCGCGGGAGGCGAGGCCCGCCAGGACGGGCACGGGCAGGGCGAGCCCGGCCCACTCGTGGACGCGGACCACCAGTTCGCGGCGGCCCACGAGCCGCGCGAACTCGGGGATGTAGAGGAAGGCCGCCGTCAGCACGCACGCGCCCATCAGCGCGGCCGTGGTGCGGTGGATCCACCGTTCGGCGCGGCTGAAGCGGTGGATCCGGGCGGCGGTGGCCGGCGGGGCGTCAGCTCGTAGGCTCATCGTCGCGTCCGTTCGAACGGCCCACCCACGCGTCGACGTCGTAGCCCCGTTCCTCCCAGTAGCCCGGCTTCACCTTCTCGGTGACGGTGATACCTGAGAGCCACTTGGCCGACTTGTAGAAGTACATGGGGGCGACGTAGAGGCGGGCGGGGCCGCCGTGGTCGTGCCCCAGGTCCTCGTCCCGCATGCGCAGGGCGACCAGGACGTCGGCGCGGCGGGCCTGCGCGAGGGTCAGGCTCTCGGTGTACACGCCGTCGAAGCAGGTGAAGCGGACCGCGCCGGCGCCCGCGCGCACCCCGGCCGCGTCGAGCAGCGCGGAGAGGCGGACGCCTTCGAAGGGCGTGCCGGGCACCCGCCAGCCGGTGACGCACTGCACGTCCTTGACGACACGGGTCTGCGGCAGGGCCTTGAGGTCGGCGAGGGTGTAGGAGCCGGGGCGGTCGACGAGGCCGTCGACCGTGAGGCGGTAGGTGTCGGCGTCCTTGTGCGGGACGGAGAACGCGACGGAGTAGTAGCGGAAGCCGCCGCCGTTGGGGAGCAGGCCGGTGAGACCGGTGGGGTCCTTGCCGGCCGCGCCGCCGAGGAAGTCCTCCAGGCCGCGCTGGAGGGTGGGCGCGGCGAAGACGCCGAGGGCGCCCAGGCCGAGGGTGCCGAGGAAGACCCGCCGGCCGACGGGCGCGCCCCGCTCCTCGGGCGACGCGCCCCGCTCCTCGGGCGGTCGTCCGCCTCGCTCCTCGGGGTGTGGTTCGGGATTCACTCGTCCATTCGAGCACTCGGGGGTGCGGCGGGGCCAGGGTTCCCGGGGTTCCCTTACGGGCTTCTCAGGGCCGTCCGGTGCCGAGGGACCGGTCCCGGGCGGCTCGGAAGGCGGCGTACGGGTCGCGGTCCGGGTAGGACCAGGGGGCCGGCGTGACATGGTCGCCGATGCGGTGGAACAGGGCGGCGGCCTCGGCGGGGCGGCCCTCGCACACCTTGGCGTGGGCGAGGTAGTTCAGGTCGACCAGGCGGCGCGGGTGGTCGTCGTGCTCCCACTCCAGCCACCAGTCGAAGGCGGCCTTCATCACGTCACGGCACCGGTGGTCGCGCCAGTGCGGCGCGGTGGCCGGGTCGGCGGGGGCGAGGCCGCGGACGGCCAGGGCTCGGTAGCGCTCGGCGTGCGCGACGATCGGGAGGATGACCAGGGGCGAGTCGGCGGGGGCCTGCTCGGCGGCCCAGGCGGCGAAGTCGTAGACCTCGTGCAGCGGGTCCGGTCCCGCGGCGGCCCGGCGCTCGGCGAGCAGGGCGACCATCAGGTGGTGGGCGTGATGGTGGTCGCGGTGCCGGATCCTGATCTCCTCGAAGATCCGGACGGCGTCGGCGCCGGCGTCACGCTCCAGGCGGAGCAGGCCGAGCCAGGGGGTGGGGTCGGCGGGCGCGAGCGCGGCGGCGTCCCGGCAGGCGGCGCGGGCGGCGGCCGGGTCGTGCGTGCCGCGCAGGGCGCCGCGCACCCGGGCCAGGGCGAGCAGGACGGCGGCGTCGGCGGAGTCGGGCTCGGCGAGCAGCCATTCGCCCGCCCAGGCGGCGGCGTGCGGGTCGAGGGCGAGGACGGCGATCCGGTGCCCGCGGCGGTCCCAGTCGTCGCCGGTGCGGGCGAGCAGGGAGCGTGCGGGCTGCCGGCGGCCCTGCGCGAGGGCGGCCCGGGCGGCGACGAGCTCGACGTCGTCGAGGGCGTCACAGGGATCATGGGCGTCACGGACGTCAAGGGCGTCGGGGACGTCGCGGACGTCGGCGTGGGGCGGAGCGGGGGCTCTGCCGTCCGTTAAGGGTAGGGGCACCGTGGGACTTCTCACCCTCCTCGTGACGGGTACGGCGTCGGCACGCGTTCGGCCGACAGCCGCACACCCAAACCGCAGTCAGCGCTTACCGTCAAGGGCCGCGATTCCGTGACAGGTGTCAACTACCCCCCGGTAGAGAGGACTTGACGGGCTCCGTCGCTGGTGGAAGCGGTTGCCGCGGGGCGGATGTGGCGTACGCCATGGCGCGGCTAGTTCAGGTCGCGGAGCATGGCCGTACGGTCGCCCCGCGCCCGCGACCCGGCCCCGCGCCGGTCCCCTCGGGTGTGCCGCGACCGCGTCAGGCGCCCGGCTCCGGGTTTTCCCCGGGAGCACCCCTACGGGCATTCCCAGGGACAGCCGCCGATGGCGCTGGGACACTGAAGTCGGCCACCCCGTATGTCGTGGCCCGACCCGATGATCGAGGTACGCAGCGTGTCGGTTCTGGTTCTGGTTCTCGCCGTGAGCGCGGCCTGTTGCCTGGGCTTCGGCTTCGTCCTCCAGCAGAACGCGGCCCAGAAGGCGCCGCTCGGCGACTTCCTCTCGCCCCGGCTGCTGCTCGACCTCGTCCGGATGCCGCGCTGGCTCGGCGGCATGGGGCTGATGGTGGTCGGCATGGCGCTGGGCGCGGTCGCGCTCGGCAACGGCGAGATCTCCCTCGTCGAACCGCTGCTGGCGACGAACCTGCTGTTCGCGCTCGCCCTCTCCCGCCACCAGACCAGGCAGCCCCTCGGCCGGCAGGGCTGGGCGGGTCTGCTGCTGCTCGCCGGCGGCGTGACCGCGTTCATCGTGGCCGGCCAGCCGCGCGGCGGCACCGCGGTCACCGATCCGCTGCGGCACTGGCTGATCATCGGCGCGGTGGTCGGGCTGGCCCTGCTGCTCACGGCGTACGCCAAGCGGCACGCGCGCGTGTCGACCGGCCCGGTGCTGCTCTCCCTCTCGGCGGGCCTGCTGTACGGGGTGCAGGACGCCCTGACCCGGGTGAGCGGCGAGCGCTTCTCCGAGGGCGGCTTCCTGGAACTGCTGACCGGCTGGCAGCCGTACGCCGTGCTGGCGCTCGGGGTGACCGGCCTGGTCCTGGTCCAGAGCGCCTTCGAGACGGCCCCGCTGCGCCTGTCGCTCCCCGCGCTGACCGCGGCCCAGCCGATCGCCGGGATCGTCTGCGGCGTCGGCTTCCTGGGCGACCGGCTGCGCACCGACACCGGCGCCCTGGCCTGGGAGTCGGCGGGCCTGGCGGCGATCGTCACCGGCATCGTCCTGCTCGGCCTGCACCCGGCGATGCCCCAGGGCGGCACGGAACGCGAACGCTTCCGCGACCTCCAGCCGCAGTGAGGCGGGACGGGCGTGACCGGCGCGACGCCCGGGGGCGCGGTCGCCGTCCGTGGCGAAGCGCCTGCTTGGATGGGGGCATGAACGCTGCTGAGGAGATGCTCGACATCGTCGACGAGGACGACCGGGTCGTCGGGCGTTCCCCGCGGGGGGAGGCCTACGCGCTGGGGCTGCGCCATCGGTGTGTCTTCGTCCAGGCGCGGGACGCCGAGGGGCGGGTCTTCGTCCACCGTCGTACCGCGACCAAGCTGGTCTTCCCGTCCCTGTACGACATGTTCATCGGTGGGGTGGTCGGCGCGGGCGAGGCCTACGACGACGCGGCTCTGCGGGAGGCCGAGGAGGAACTCGGCGTGACCGGGCTGCCCCGGCCCCGGTTCCTCTTCAAGTTCCTGTACGACGGCGACGGGGCGAGCTGGTGGTCGGCCGTGTACGAGGTGCGCTGCGAGCTGCCGGTCAGCCCTCAGGTGGAGGAGGTCGCCTGGCACGACTTCCTCCCCGAGGAGGAGATCGGGCGACGTCTGACCGAGTGGCCGTGGGTGCCGGACGGCCTGGCGGCGTACGAGCGGCTCAGGGCGCTGCGTGCGCGGGGATGAGTTCGTGCGCAACGCCCGGCTGTGGTTCGCGCCCGACGAGGTCAGGCGGGAGGGGCGGACGCCCGACTACCGGTTCTCGCTGGCCAACGAGCGGACGTTCCTGGCCTGGCTGCGGACCGCGCTCGCGCTGATCGGCGGCGGCTTCGCGGTGGACCAGTTCCTGCCGGACCTGCCGTGGGGCTGGCGGGTGGGACTGGCGCTCGCGCTGCTCGCCGCGGGCGTGCTGTGCTCGCTGCGCGCGGTGAACCACTGGGTGCGGTGCGAGCGGGCGATGCGGCGGGGTGAGGATCTGCCGGTCTCCCGGTTCCCGGCGCTGCTGAGTCTCGTCGTCGCCGTGGTGGCCGTCGCGATCGTCGTCGTGGTGCTGCTCGGGTGGGACGGGTGAGCGGCGGGCGCGATCCGGGCCTCCAGCCCGAGCGGACGCGGCTCGCCTGGCGTCGTACGACGCTGGCGAGCACGGTGGTGGCCGTGCTGGCCGGGAGGGCCGCGGTGCACGGCGGGGCGTCGGCCGTCGGGGTCGTGGCGTGCGCGCTGTGCTGCGGGCTCTGGCTGGGCTTCCTGCTGCTCGCGCACCGCCGGATCCGCCGGCTCGCCGAGAGCGCCGCGCCGCCCGCGCTGAGCCCGCGCCACGCCGCCGCGGCGGCGCTGTGCACGGTGGCGCTGGCCGTGTGCGGGGCGGCGCTGGTGCTCTGAGACGCACCAGCGCCGCGCCGGTCACTCCGGCGGCTTCGCCTCCCAGTCGACCGTGATCACGATCTTGCCCCGGGTGCGGCCCTCCTGGTTGAGCCGGTGGGCCTCCTCCGCGCGTTCCAGGGGGAACGTCCGCGAGACGTGCACGGACACCACTCCCTGTTCGGCCAGTTCCGCCAGCCGGGTGAGGTCCTCGGCGTCGGGGCGGACGAAGCAGTAGTGGCCGCCGTAGTCGACGACGTCGCCGTCGGCGATCGAGACCAGGCGGCCGTCGGGGGCCAGCAGGTTGGCGGAGGCCTTCAGGGTGTCGCCGCCGATCGTGTCGAACGCCGCGTCGACGCCCTCGGGCGCCAGCCCGCGCACCCGTTCGGCCATGCCCGCGCCGTAGCTGACGGGCTCGCCGCCCAGCGACCGCACGAAGTCGTGGTTGGCCTCGCTCGCCGTGCCGATCACCCGTGCGCCGAGGTGGCGGGCGAGCTGCACGGCGATCGAGCCGACGCCGCCCGCCGCCGCGTGGACCAGGACGGTGTCGCCCCGCTTGACCTCGAGGGCCTTGGTCAGCGCCTGGTAGGCGGTGAGCCCCGCCAGCGGCAGGCCCGCGGCCTCCTCCCAGGTGAGGTTGCGCGGTTTGCGCGCGAGGGTGCGCACGGGAGCCGCGACGTACTCGGCGAAGGTGCCGCGGGAGAGGAAGTCCTCACGGACGTAGCCGACGACCTCGTCGCCGACCGCGAACTCCGTGACTGAGGCGCCCGGCTGGACGACGACTCCCGCGACGTCCCAGCCGGGGACCACCGGGAAGACGGCGTCGAGGATCCCGTCGAGATAGCCCTCGCGGCACTTCCAGTCGACCGGGTTGACGGCCGCGGCGCGCACCTTGACCAGGACGGAGTCGGGCCCGACCTTGGGGTCGCGCACCTCCCCGTACTCCAGGACCTCGGGACCGCCGTACCGGCTGTATCTGATGCCCTTCATGCCACCGACCCTCCGGGGTACTCGAACGCCACGCAAGCCCGGATGCCCGGATATGTGCCGTTCGCGTGTCAGCCTGTCCGTCGTCATCCCCGTACCCCCGAAGGTGAGCACCATGACCACCCTTCACCAGGAGCACACAGCTCACGCCCATGTGCACGGCAAGGACTGCGGCCACACGGAGGTCCCCCACGGGGACCACATCGACTACGCGCACGACGGGCATCTGCACCGCGAGCACGGCGGCCACTGGGACGAGTGCGAGCCGGGCGGCCACATGCCCCACGAGGGGCACGAGCACCGGCACGGCGAGAACTGCGGGCACGCGCACGTGCGGCACGGCGACCACCTCGACTACCTGCACGACGGCCACCGGCACGCCGAGCACGACGGCCACTGGGACGATCACTGACCGGTGCCCCGCGCCGCCGAGAGACGCCCTGCGGCGGCTCCCCGGGTTCTGCCCGGGGAGCCGCCGTCCTAGGGTGGCTCCGATCACGTTGAGCACGGCCTCTGGACTACATACCGACCGGTCGGCATCATAGGTCGAGTCACTCGTGGGTCCTCGTCCGTCCTCGCGAGTCCTCGTCCACCTGCCGTAGGAGCGACGCATGAGCCCCGACCACCCGCCCGGCCTCGACCTGGACCGGCTGCGCACCCTGCTCGACCGCGAGCGGCCCGGCCTCGTCCACGGTCCGCTGACCGGCCGGCTGATCGAGGGCGGACGCTCGAACCTCACCTACGCCGTCGCCGACGGCCAGTCGAAGTGGGTCGTACGCCGGCCGCCGCTCGGCCATGTGCTGGCCACCGCGCACGACATGCGGCGCGAGCACCGGGTGATCAGCGCGCTGCACCCGACCGACGTGCCGGTGCCGCGCCCGGTGCTGCTCTGTGAGGACGAAGAGGTGCTCGGGGCACCCTTCTACATCATGGAGTTCGTCACCGGCACGCCGTACCGCACGGCCGATCAGCTCGCGCCCCTCGGCCCCGAGCGCACCCGCGACGCGGTGCTCTCGCTCGTGGACACGCTCGTCGACCTGCACGCGGTGGACCCCGCCGAGGTCGGGCTCGCCGACTTCGGCCGGCCCGAGGGCTTCCTGGACCGTCAGCTGCGCCGCTGGGGCAAGCAGCTGGACGCCTCCCGCAGCCGCGACCTGGCCGGCGTCGACGAGCTGCACGCGGCGCTCGGGCGCAGCCTCCCCGATTCGCCCGCCCCGGCCGTGGTGCACGGCGACTACCGGATCGACAACGTCCTCATCGGCGAGAACGACACGATCAGAGCCGTCCTCGACTGGGAGATGTCGACCCTGGGCGACCCGCTGACCGACCTCGGTCTGCTGGTGATGTACAGCGTGCCGCTGGAGGTCCCGGACTCGCCGGTCTCGACCACCGCCTCGGCCCCCGGGCACCCCTCCCCCGCCGAGCTCGTCGAGCGGTACGCCGCCCGTTCGGGGCGCGACGTGTCGGACGTCGCCTGGTACACGGCGTTCGCCTGGTTCAAGCTCGCCGTGATCCTGGAGGGCATCCACTACCGCTACACGCTGGGCCAGACGGTGGGCGGCGGCTTCGACCGCATCGGCGAGCTCGTCCCCGTCTTCATCGACCACGGACTGACCACCCTCCAGGAAGGCTGACGCCATGGACTTCGCGTTCGACGCGCGCACCGAGGAACTGCGCGGCAAGCTGCTCGCCTTCATGGACGAGTACGTGTACCCGGCCGAGGCGGTCGCCGAGGAGCAGCGCGCGCTGCTGGCCTCGCCGTGGGACACCCCGGCCGTGGTCGAGGAGCTGAAGGCCGAGGCCCGCCGGCAGGGCCTGTGGAACCTGTTCCTGCCCGACTCCGAGTACGGCGCCGGCCTCACCAACCTCCAGTACGCGCCGCTGGCCGAGATCACCGGCCGCTCCCCGCAGCTCGCGCCGACCGCGCTGAACTGCGCCGCGCCCGACACCGGCAACATGGAGGTGCTCGCGCAGTTCGGCGACGACCGGCAGCGCAAGCAGTGGCTGGAGCCGCTGCTCGCCGGGGAGATCCGCTCGGCGTTCGCGATGACCGAGCCGGAGGTGGCCTCCTCCGACGCCACGAACATCACGACGTACATCGAGCGGGACGGCGACGACTACGTCATCACCGGCCGCAAGTGGTACATCTCCGGGGCGATGAACCCGGACTGCGCGATCTTCATCGTGATGGGCAAGACCGACCCGGACGGGGCGGACATCCGCCGTCAGCAGTCGATGGTGCTGGTGCCGCGCGACACGCCGGGTGTGACGGTGAAGCGGGCGATGAAGGTCTTCGGCTACGAGGACCACTCCCACGGGGGTCACGCCGAGGTGGTCTTCGACCGGGCGCGGGTGCCGGCGGCGAACCTGATCGGCGAGGAGGGCGGCGGTTTCGCCATCGCCCAGGCGCGGCTGGGGCCGGGCCGGATCCACCACTGCATGCGGCTGATCGGGATGGCCGAGCGGGCGATCGAGCTGATGTGCCGACGGGCCGTGTCCCGGGACGCCTTCGGCAAGGCGCTGGCGCAGCAGGGTGTCGTCCACAACTGGATCGCCGACGCGCGCGTGACGGTCGAGCAGTTGCGGCTGCTGGTGCTGAAGACGGCCTGGATGATGGACACGGTGGGCAACCGGGGGGCGCACACGGAGATCCAGTCGATCAAGATCGCCACGCCTCGGGCGGTGGTCGACATCCTGGACCGGGCGATCCAGTTGCACGGTGCGGGTGGGGTGAGCCAGGACTTCCCGCTGGCGGAGCTGTACGCGGGGGCGCGGACGCTGATGATCGCGGACGGGCCGGACGAGGTGCACCAGCGGTCGCTGGCGCGACGGGAACTGAAGAAGTACGTGTGACCCGGCGGGGGTACCTGGGGGCTCCGCCCCCAGACCCCCGGCCTATGCCCACCCACCGCCCGATCGGTCGGGAGGAAGGGTGAGGTCACTCAGCCCGTCCGGCGTTCGAGGACGAGGCCCGTCCAGGGCCGAAGCGGGGGTCTGGGGGCGGCAGCCCCCAGGTACGGGACGGGGTAGGGGCGGCGGGGGCGAGGAACACCCGCGGTCACGGCCTCAGGGCTCGCAGGAGCAGGTCCGCCAGATGGTCCGCTACCTCCTGCGGGCTCATCGGGCCGTTCGGGCGGTACCACGTCGACAGGTGGTGGACCGAGCCGAAGTGGTAGTCGACGACCAGGTCGGCCGGCGTCGCGCGCGAGAAGACGCCCGTCTCCTGCCCCTCCTCCACCAGCGCCCGGAACCGCTCGTGGTAGCGCCGCCGTTCCGCCCGGACCTGCTTGTTCTTCTCCGGGCTCAGATGATGCATCGACCGGAAGAAGATCATCGCGTCGTCGAGGTTCTCGATCGTCGTGACGACGACGTCCGCCGCCGCGCCCCTCAGCCTCTTCTCGATCGGCTCGTCGGCGTCCGCGAACGCGTCCAGGCGCTCCTGCTGGACGCGCAGCACGCGCGCGTACACCTCGTGCAGCAGGTCGTCCTTGGAGCCGAAGTAGTGGTAGAGCGCCCCCTTGGTGACGCCTGCCGCCTCGACGATCTCCTGCACCGAGGTGCGGTCGTAGCCCTGCTCCGCGAAGAGCCGGGTGGCGGCGGCGAGGAGCCGCTGCGGCACGGGCGTCCCGTCGCCGTCCGTCGTCCTGGGCACTGCCGCCACCTGCCTTTCCGTCTGCCTTACTGTGCCTTACTGGCTGTCGTGCGCGCGGGAACGCGGTTCCCGACGAAGGATCTTCCCACTCGCCGTCCCGGGCGGGTCGGGCAGGACCTCCACCTGTCGCGGGTGCGGGCAGGTGGCCAGTCTCCCCCCAGCAGTACACCCCGCGTTCACTGGCCCGGCCGTTCGGCGGCCGAGGCGGCCTCCCACTTCCGCTGGAGGTGGTTCATGTTCGACAGCCAGTGGTCGGGGTCGGCGGCCCTCGCCCCGTAGTACCCGGCGACCTCGGGGTGCGGCAGGATCAGGAAGCGGTCCTCGTCGATGCCCTGGAACAGGGCGTCCGCCACGTCCTTCGGCTCGATCGCCGTCGGCTTGAGCACCAGGTCGCCGGCGGCGCCGGTGGCGTCCAGCATGTCGGTGCGGACGCCCTGCGGGCAGATCGCGTGGACCTTGATCCCGCGGTGGCGGTAGGTCAGCGACAGCCACTCGGCGAAGGCGTACGCGCCGTGCTTGGTGACGCTGTAGGGAGCGGCGCCGATCATCGTCAGCAGCCCGGCGGCGGACACCGTGGACACGAACCGGCCCCGGCCGCGCTCCAGCCAGCCCGGCAGCAGGGCGTGGGCGGCGCGGACGTGCGCCATGACGTTGACGTCCCAGGCGAGCGCCCACACGGCCTCGTCGGCGGCCTCGGATCCGCCCGAGGCGACGCCGGCGTTGGCGCAGTAGACGTCGACCGTGCCGCCGAGGGCGTCGCGCGCCTCGCCGACGATCCCGGAGGCGTCGCCGGCCACCGCGATCCCGCCGATCTCGTCGGCGACGGCCTTCGCCCGGTCGGCGTCCAGGTCGTTGACGACGACCCGGGCCCCCTCGGCGGCGAACCGCCGGGCGAGCGCGGCCCCGATGCCGCCTCCCGCTCCGGTGACGATGACATTGGCACCCAGCACGGCTTCCACCTTCGGTCCCCTTCGACGCTGCTCCTCGTAGCCGTCAGACTAACCGGTCGGTATGTTCGAGAGAAGGGTGCTGACGTCACCGGCGCGTGACGTCTGGCCAACAGCCGCCGTTGGCAGGACGATGCGCTCACCTGGCGCACGCTGCGGGGGCGAGGGGGCCTGTCATGGCGGATCCGGCGACGAACGCGACGAGCGCTGCGAGCGCGACCAGCGCTGCGGGGGCCGCGGACGCTCAGGGCGCCGCGGGCGCGATGAGCGTGTCTCCCTACTGGGAGGTGACCTTCGACGCCGACGGTGACGTGGACGGCGGGCAGCGGGACCGGCTGCTGGCCGGGGCGGTCCGGCACGGGGTGCGGGACCTGGTCGCGTTCGCGCACGGCTGGAACAACGACCGCTCGGGCGCGACCGCGCTCTACAGCCGCTTCTTCGCGCCGTTCCCCCGGCTCGCCCCGGCGGCGAGGATCGGGTACGTGGGCGTGGTGTGGCCGTCGATGCGGTTCGCGGACGAGCCGATCCCGGATCTGCCGCGCTCCGTCGCGGCGGAGACGGCCGCGGGACCGCCCCGGCGTCCGGCGCTCGACGAGGACACGCGGGTCGCGTTGCTGGGGACGTTCCCGGGCCGGGCCGACGTCGTCGAGCGGATCGCGCGGCTGCTGGAGCGACGGCCGCCCGGAGACGCCGGGCTGGAGGAGTTCGGACGGCTGGTGCGGCTGCTGGTGAACGAGGTGCCGCCGGGGCCGCAGGACCCGTTCGCGGCGGACACCCGGTGCGCGGCGGACATCCAGGCGGAGGGCGTGCCGCGGATGCTGCACGAGCCGACGGCGGAGGTCTGCGAGGAGTTCGCGCGGGCGCTGGACCGGTGCGGAGCACCGCCCGGTGAGGCCGAGCACGAAGTGCCGCCAGGTCAGGCCGAGTTCAGGATGCCGAACCCCTGGGACGGTGCGCACGAGCTGCTGCGGCAGGCGACGTACTACGCGATGAAGCGGCGGGCGGGGACGGTCGGCGAGCGGGGGCTCGGTCCGCTCGTCGGCCGACTGGCCGGCGCGGCACCGCAGTTGCGGGTGCATCTCGTGGGGCACAGCTTCGGCGGGCGACTGGTGTCGTTCGCGCTGCGGGGGCTGCCGGAGGGCGTGCGCGCGGTGAAGTCGGTGACCCTGCTCCAAGGGGCCTTCTCCCACTACGCGTTCGCCGCGCGGCTGCCGCACGACGCGCGCGCGGGAGGTGTGCTCCAGGGCCGGCAGAGCCGTGTGGACGGACCGCTGGTGTGCTGTCACTCCCGGCACGACTCGGCGCTGGGCACGGTCTATCCGCTGGCCTCCCGGATGGCGGGCGACGCGCGCGGCGCGGCCGAGGAGTTCGGGATCCCCGGGGTGTCGGACGCCAAGTGGGGGGCGATGGGGTACGGGGGCGTGCGGGCGGTGCCGGGCACCCGCGCGTGCACGCTCGCCGAGGCGCTGGCCGCTCCCCTGCCGACGTCGGGCTGTGTGAACGTCGACGTGGCGGCCGTCGTACGCCGGGGCGGACCGCCGTCCGGGGCGCACAGCGACATCGTGCACCCCGAACTGGCGCGGCTGGTGCTGGCGGCGGGCCGCATCCGCTGAGACACGGCCCGCCGCGCGATCGGTCACCGGTGGCCGGTGCGGTCACCGGTGGCTGCGGTCACCGGTGGCTGCGGTCACCGGTGCGAGGTGAACTCCACCACCTGCTGGTAGGTGGGCCGGTTCTGCCAGCTGATGTTGCCGTGCTTGATGCCGCCGAGGGTGCGCTGCACGATCGAGTCGGCGCACCACTGGTTGCCCGCCGCGCACAGGGTGTCGCCGGGGTACACCTGGGCCGCCGTCCTGCCCGCCGCCTCCTTCAGCGTGGCGATGAGGGTGGTGCGGCAGGCGCTCAGGCTGCCGCCGCCGCAGTACTTCTGCGCCAGCGGGCCCTGGACCGGTTCGCCGAGCACCGCCCGGATGTCCTTGTCGACGTAACTCCACCAGCCGTACTGGAAGGAGCTGCCGGCGTGCGCGCCGGTCGGGCCGTGTGCCGCCGAAGGGGGTTCGTCCACCGGGAGGTTGGCGGTGAACGCGGCGTACAGGCCGGCGCCGAGGCCGGGTTCGAACTCGGCCTTCACCAGCAGCGGCCACCAGGCGTCCAGGATGCGGATTGCGTCGGCGTGCCCGTACGTCTTCGAACCGGCCGTGGTCTCGGTGCGTTTGCCGCCGGCCGTCAGCCAGGCCTGGAGCTTGCTCACCGCCGCCGCGGCGGCGGTGTCGGTGACCGCCGAGCTGTTGATCACCTTCAGCAGGTCGGGCAGGACGTCCTCGGCGCGCAGGTCGGCGAGGGCGGCGTCGGCCATCGCCTTCACCAGCGCGGCGCGGGTGACGCCCCCGGCCTGGACGAGCTTCTTCACCCGGGTCTCCAGCAGGTTGCCGCGGTGCACGGAGCCGTCGCCCCAGGACGCGGTCGCGTAGTCCTTCGCCTGCTTGTTGTTCCAGGAGATGTAGTAGTCCTGGTCGATGGAGTTGGGGTGCTGCGAAGGCGGGGTGTACGCCGCCGTGTTGGTCGCCGGGTCCCAGCTCCGCCACTCGTACGCGGGCCGCGCCCACGCCGGGAACTCGGCGTCGACGCCGGCGGCGCGCACCGGGTTGTCGCCGCTGTTGTAGTACGCGGTGTGCTCGGAGTCGGCGTAGAACCAGTTGAAGGTGTAGTTGATGTGCTGCACCGCGCTCTGGAAGCTCTCCGGGCCCTTCACGTAGTCCGGGTCGTTGAGCATCTGGAAGCCGATGATGGAGTCGGCCTCGTGGAGGAAGGACGAGCGCAGGGTGGTGTAGGCGACCTTCTTGCCGCCGACGGTCGCGCGGTGGGTGACGGGACCGTACTCGGTGCGCCAGACGCGCATCGTGTACGAGCCGGCCGGGGTGCTGTCGGCCGTGGTGGGCTTCCAGACGTTCTTCTGCTCGACCTTCTCCATCGCGGTGCAGACGCCGCGGTAGAGGTAGTGGTAGTCGTCCTGGCAGAGCTCGACGGCGTAGGCGTCGATGATGTCCTGGCCGGAGGTGGTGGCGCTCCAGGCGTAGTCCTGGCCGCGGCCGAGCTCGACGTACATGCTCAGGCCGGCGAAGGAGGCGCCGCGGGCGCTGATGCCGGGGCCCTGGATCTCCTGGAGCAGCAGGAGTTGCGGGGCGAAGTAGCCGGTCTGGGGGCCGAAGACGGCGACGGGGTGGCCGCTCGCGGTGTGGTCGCCGCTGACCACGAGGGCGTTGGACATGCCCCGGCGGGCGGAGCCGAGGGCGGTGGCGGCCGCCGTGGACGACGCGGTGGCGGCGGTGGAGGCGGCGGCGCTGCCGGTGCGGTCGTAGACGAGGGGCTCCCCGACGACGGAGCCGGCGTCGGGGAGGGCGAGGCCCTGCGGGTTCTCGGGCCGGACGGCGTAGGGGAAGCTCTGGCCGTCGTGCAGGGTCATGACGGCCTCGGGGTCGTTGCGTTCGCGGAACGACTCCCAGACCTTGGTGCCCTGTTCGACGCCGTACTTCTCCTGCGCGGCGAGCAGGGAGATCGCGTTGTCGACCTCGCCGCCGCCGCCGGAGCCGAAGAGCGCGCCGATGACCGAGCCGAGGGCCACCAGATCGGTGATCTTGAATCGGGCGATGGTCCCCGCGTTGGTGATTGAGTCCTTGTGGCCGGTCAGAACGTATTCACCGGGGAAGTAGCGGCCGCTGTCGGAGGCGTCGATATACGCGTTGATGCCGTCGAGGTAGGCATTGGCGTCGGCGAGCGCCTGTTGTCCGCGGGCGCCGTTGGTGGCCACGGCGTTGTCGATCTGGGCCTGGAGATCGGCCTCGGTGTACGGGGCGTTGCGCCAGAACTGCTGTTCAAGGCCCTGATTGTCGGCGGCGCCGCCGGCGAAGGAGGTGAGTTGACCGCGACCGACGTGCCGGAACACGTCCATGAGCCACAGCCGGTCCTCAGCCGCCGCATATCCCGCGCCGAACTCGGTGCCGTATCTGGTGGTGCCGGTGATGTGCGGCACGCCCGTCTTCTTGTCGCGGACGATCGTGACGTCGCCGCGTCCGGCGGGCTTCACGGTGGAGGCGACCTGATCGGCGGGGACCCCGAACGACGCGTCGTTGAAGAACGTGTTGATCGTGGCGTTGGTGAGGGTCGTGTGCCCCTTGGCCAGGTTGGCGTAGGGCCCGAGCTGGTCCTCGGCGTGCGCGGGCTGGGTGCCGAAGGCCTGGTTGAGCAGGATCTGGGCGAGGGTGGCGTTGCCGTTCTGGCCGGGCGGCAGGATGTCGGAACACTGGTTGCCGCAATGGTCGGCGGCGGCCGCGAGCTCGGCCGCCGCCGCCGGGCGGGACGTCCCGACGGAAAGTGGCGTCAAAAGACCGGCAATGAGGGCGCATACCGAGGCCGTCTTCAGGAACCCGGGGAATCTGCCGGGAGTTCTCAGTCTGACGGGAGCGGTGCATGGGATTCGCCGTGGCATCGGCAACTCCTAGCGACGGGGGTGGCCGGAAGGTTACCGCCGGTATCCCCGGTATTGAAGATGAACATGCGTCACTTTTCAGAGTCGCCTCATCCGGCTTATGGGCGGCGTCGCACATCGGACGGAGCCGAAGGGAGCCGAATCGCTTGTCGATACGTCTATTCGGCGACGCCGTGCGGAGTCCTCGCGGACTGTGCGCGAAGTCCGTGCGTGATGGACGCCGAAGTGACCGAAGTGCAGGTGCAGATGTGACGGAGGTGCAAGGCGATGGCCGGTTTCCGGAGTCTGGCGAGACAGGTGCGTGACCCGCGGTGCGATCTGGCGCTGCGGCGTTACTCACTGCGCAAGTGCCTGGAGCGGTTCGCTCCCTACGGGCACAGGGCGACCTGGGACCATCTGTGCTCCCGGGCCGGGTTCGGTCCCGAGGACCGCTCCCCCGACCCCGCGCGGCTCGTGGCCGCGTTGGACGAACTGGAGGAGGCGCGGGCGGTGTGGCTCGCCTACGAGGTCGAGTTCGCCGAACGCCGCAAGAAGGAGAAGTACGACGGGCTGCGCCGGCCGGGCAGCGTGGACGACTGGCACCGGCTGACCTGGGGCGGCTTCGGTGTTGCGTGGTGCGACGACCCGCGGGTGCATCCCCGTGAGCCGCTGGCCGAGGTACTGCGCCGGCTGATCGCCGCGCTGGAGCGCGAACCGGGCTCCGGCTGCCCGGTGTGCGGCGGGGAGCGGCTCCAGTGGAAGTACGACCTGGACCACGAGCCGTCGGCGGGTCCGGTCTGCACGGACTGCGGGATACTCGTGCCCCGGCCCGTGCTCACCCCGGAGGCCCTGGCGTACGCCAGGCGGGGACGGCTGTTGATGTCGGCCTGAGCGGAGCGGCCGACCGGCCGACCGGCTGCGCGGACCAGTTCGGTGAACCGCCGGTCGGCCCGGGAGCAAGGCGCGTGTACGGCTGGGGGTGCGCCGGGGATGCCGCACCCCCTGATGCGCCTTCGCCGGGAGTTCCGCCGGATGGATTGTCAGTGGCGGATGTCACCATCGGGGCATGGTGCAGGTCTGTCTGAACGGGGCGCGCGGGGCGGGCGACGGTGCGGTGGTGCCGTTGTCGCCCCAGGCGTCGGCCGACGCCGCGGCCGAGGCCGTCGCGGCGGGGGCCACCGACGTCCATGTCCATCCCAAGACGCCGTGCGGGCGGGACACGTTGTCGCCGCACGCGGTCGCGGCGACGGTCGACGCGATACGCGCACGGGTGGGAGTGCCGGTCGGCGTGACCACGGGCGCCTGGGCCGAGCCCGACCCCGCAGGCCGGGCGGCACGGGTGCGCGCGTGGATTGTGCTGCCCGACCACGCCTCGGTCAACTGGCATGAACCGGGCGCGGAGGAACTCGCCGCCGCGCTGCTGGAGCGCGGGGTGGGCGTGGAGGCGGGCATCTGGTCCGGGACGGACGGGGCCGCGCGCTTCGCCGCCTCGCCGAGCGCGCCGCGGGTGCTGCGGGTGCTGGCCGAGGTGACGGACACGGACGCGGAGAGCGCGGAGTCGTCGGCGCGGGCCCTGCTGTCCGCCCTGGACGGGGCGTTCGGCCGCCCGGTGCTGCTGCACGGCGAGGACGGCGGCGCGTGGCCCGTGCTGCGGCTGGCGGGGCGGCTGGGGCTGGCGTCGCGCATCGGCCTGGAGGACACGCTGTTCCTGCCGGACGGGCGACGGGCGGCGTCCAACGCCGAGTTGGTGGCGGCGGGGCTGGCGATCCTGCGGCGGGAGCGTGCGGCGCGTGGAGGAGCGCGGACGGGGTGCGGGCGGGGCGCGTGACGGTAGCAGTCGATAATCCGTTCGCTCCATCCCTTTCCCGTAAGGAGAGTTGGGCGGGATGAGACCCGTCTGACGAGACCTCTCCGAGGTCCTGAAGGAGCACCGCATGTCGACCCTGCGTGTCACCGCCGAAGTGCTGACCGTCCATGAACACCCCAACGCCGACGCCCTCGAACTGGCCCAGGTGGGCCTGTACCGAGCGGTCGTCGCCAAGGGGGCGTACCGCACCGGGGACGCCGCGGTCTACATCCCCGAGCAGGCGGTGCTGCCGGCCGGCCTGATCGAGGAGCTGGGGCTGACCGGGCGGCTGGCCGGGAGCGGGGCGGACCGGGTCAAGGCGGTGCGGCTGCGGGGCGAGCTGTCCCAGGGGATCGTGTGCCGGCCGAAGGCGCTGGCGGACGTCGACCTGGAGCGGGCGGTGGAGGCGGGGACCGACTTCGCGGAGCGGCTCGGCATCACCAAGTGGGTGCCGCCGATCCCGCCCACCATGGACGGTGACGTCGAGAGGGCCCTCGACCTGCTGCCCTGGGTGGACATCGAGAACATCCAGCGCTATCCGGACGTCTTCGAGCCGGGCGAGCAGGTGGTGCTGACGGAGAAGCTGCACGGGTCGGCGTGCCTGATGACGTATGTCGCCGACGAGGAGCGGGTGTACGCGTCCTCCAAGGGCTTCGGCGGGAAGTCGCTGGCGCTGAAGGAGGAGGCCCGGAACCTGTACTGGCGGGCCGTGCGGGGGCACGGCGTCGCGGAGACGGCGGCCCGGATCGCCGAACGGCTCGGCGCGCGACGGGTCGGGATCTTCGGCGAGGTGTACGGCGCGGGGGTGCAGGACCTGACGTACGGCGCGGACGGGCGGCGGGAGGACCTCGGGTACGCCGTGTTCGACGTGTCCGTGGAGGTCGGGGGCGCAGTGCGGTGGCTGGACTCGGCGGAGGTGGTCGAGGTGCTGGACGGTGAACTGCCGCTGGTGCCACGGCTGTTCGAGGGACCGTACGACAGCGCGGAGGTGCTGGCGCTGGCAAGCGGGCGCGAGACGGTGTCCGGGCGGGGGCTGCACCTGCGGGAGGGGCTGGTGATACGGCCGGCGGTGGAGCGGTACAGCCCGGTGACGGGGGGCCGGGCGATCGCGAAGGCGGTGAGCGCGGCGTACCTGACCAGGAAGGGCGGGACCGAGTACGAGTAGGGCGCCTGGGGATCGGCGTGAGTGGCCCCGCCCAGGGGCGCGGGGAACTGCGCGAACGGCCACGGACGGGCCGCACCCGCCCGACTGCACGGGGTGCCGCCGCGCCCACCCTCCCCCATCGCCCCAGCGGCACGACTGCCCGCAGCTGCGCGGGACTGGGGATCGGCGTGAGCGGTCTGACCAAGGGGCGCGGGGAACTGCGCGGACGGCCACATGCGGGCCGCACCCGCCCTACCGGCCGCACTGCGCGGGACTGGTGGCCGGCGGGAGTGCACGGCGGGCTTCAGGCTTTCCCGTCGCACCCCTTCCGCTCCACCCACAGCCGTGATCCCGCCGCCCGTTCGCCGAAGGCGTCGTGCGGGTTGGAGAGGACGCAGGTGGCGAGGGAGAGGCAGCCGCAGCCGATGCAGTCGGTGAGGTGGTCGCGGAGGCGGTTGAGCTGCTTGATGCGTTCGTCGAGTTCGGCCCGCCAGTTCTCGGACAGACGCGCCCAGTCCTCACGCGTGGGGGTGCGCTCCTCGGGCAGCTCGGCGAGGGCCTCGCGGATCGTGGCCAGCGGGATGCCCACCCGCTGCGCCGCGCGCACGAAGGCGACGCGCCGGAGCGTGTCGCGGGAGTACCGGCGCTGGTTGCCCGGCGTGCGCCGACTGCTGATCAGCCCCTTGGACTCGTAGAAGTGCAGGGCGGAGACGGCGGCGCCGCTCCGGGCGGCGAGCTGGCCGACCGTGAGCTCGTGGATCTTCTCGGGTATCTGGGGCACTTCCCAGAGCCTACCCACCGCCTCACCCCTCCGGTCCGTTGACAGCGCCCCCGACCGCGACCATGCTAAGCAGTCGCTTAGACATCACACGAGAGGCCGGGACATGGCTGAGCCGAGGATCTTCACGTCCGTGGACGAGCTGAGGGCTGCGGTGGGCGAGCAGCTGGGATACACGGACTGGCTGGAGGTCGACCAGAAGCGGATCGACCTCTTCGCCGAGGCCACCGGTGACCACCAGTGGATCCACGTCGATCCGGAGAAGGCGGCCTCGGGGCCGTTCGGCACCACGATCGCGCACGGGTACCTGACGCTCTCGCTGCTGCCGCTGTTCGGGCCGCAGCTGATCTCCGTCGAGGGAGTGAAGATGGGCGTCAACTACGGGACGAACAAGGTCCGCTTCCCCTCCCCCGTCCCGGTCGGCTCCCGGCTGCGCGCCACGGCGGCGATCAGCGCGGTCGACGAGGTGACCGGCGGCGTCCAGGTCACCGTCGCGTTCTCCGTGGAGCGCGAGGGCGGGGACAAGCCGGTGTGCGTCGCGGAGTCGGTGGCCCGGTACTACCTCTGACCGCGACTACCTCTGACCGCGGCCCCCGGTCGCGGCCACGGCCCTTCCCCGGCCCCGCACCGCCCCCGCGGCTACTTCGCCGCGCCCACCATCCGCAGCACGAGGTCGGCGTACAGCGCGCCGACCTCGTCGGGCGTGCGGGGGCCGTCCACGTTGAACCAGCGGGCCACGTCGATGCAGAGGGACAGCACGGCGAGGGTCGTCCCGTGCACGTCCCGCACCTCGAACTCGCCGCTCGCCACGCCCTCGTCGATGATCCCGCGCACCTGGGCGTCGACCTGCCGGCGCAGGTCGAGGATCTCGGCGCGGGCGTCCGGGCCGAGGGCGTCCAGCTCGTACTGCACGACCCGGGCGGTGGTGCGCCGCCCGGCGTGCCAGCGCACGAACGAGCTCACCGCCTCCACGAGCCGCTCCGTCGCGCTGCCGTCGCCGTTCGCGGCCGTGCGCAGGATGTCCAGCGCCCGGTCGTGACCGATCCGGCTGATGCGGTGGAGCAGCTCTTCCTTGGTCTTGTAGTGGATGTAGAGGGCGGCCGGGCTCATGCCCGCGCGGCCGGCGATGTCGCGGGTGGTGGTCGCGTGGTAGCCGCGCTCGGCGAAGGCCTCCACGGCGGCGACGAGCAGTCGCCGGGCCGCGTCAGGGGTGACCTCTTCCCACGGCTCGATCTCGCCGCCGGTCGTCTCCTCCGCCGTACTCATCGCTGGTTCGCCCCTCTCGGTACAGGAGCTCCACCATACCGCCGAAGCTGAGCGCTCGCTTAGATCGCCCGCTCAGCCGGGTCGCTCAGAGCTTCTCGAAGGGATCGTGGTCGGCGAGGAGCTTCTCCAGGCGGGCCTGGTCGACCCGGCTCACGATCTGCCCGGCCTCCTGCCGGTCCCGGATGACCTTCGCCAGGGTGAAGGCGGACGTCACCAGGTAGAGGACGGCGATCGCCAGGAAGGCCCGCACCCAGGCGTCGGCGTTCAACTGGTAGATGCCGACGGCGGTCGCCGCCATGGCCACGGCGAAGGACGCGACCGCCTGGCCGTAGAACGCGGCGGTGTTCTGCTGCTTGACCGGTGTGTCACTCATGGGCACAGCATCGGGCCGGCGTGGCCCACGCCACATCCGCGCACCTACTCAGTCCCGTACTCAGAACGCCGTCACGCGCCTCACAACGCCGTCACGCGGCCTCAGAACGCCGAGACGCCCGTGAGCGCCCGCCCGATCACCAGCTTCTGGATCTGGCTGGTGCCCTCGTAGAGAGTCATCACTCGGGCGTCGCGCAGCAGCTTGCCCGCCGGGTACTCGTCGATGTAGCCGTAGCCGCCGAAGACCTGGAGGGCGTTGTTGGCGGCGCGCACGGCGGCCTCCGAGGCGAACAGCTTGGCCTTGGAGGACTCGACGGCGAAGGGCAGCCCGCGGTCGATCAGGTCCGCGACCCGCCAGGTGAGCAGCCGGGCGGCGTCCACGTCGACCGCGATGTCGCTGATCAGCTCCTGGACGAGCTGGTGGTGGGCGATGGTCTTCCCGAACTGCTCGCGCTCGCCCGCGTACCGCACGGCCGTGTCCAGCGCGGCCTGGGCGATGCCGACGCAGCCCGCCGCGACCGACATCCTGCCCTTGGCGAGGGCGGACATCGCGACGGAGAAGCCCTTGCCCTCCTCGCCGAGCAGCGCGGACGCGGGCACCCGCACACCCTCCAGGACCAGTTCGGCGGTGGCCTGGCCGCGCAGGCCGAGCTTGCCGTGCAGGGTGCGGCGGGTCAGTCCAGGCGTGTCGGCGGGGACGAGGAAGGCGGAGACGCCCTTGTGCCCGGGGGCGTCGGTGGAGCGGGCGAAGAGCAGCACGACGTCGGCCCAGGTGCCGTTGGTGATGAACGTCTTCGTGCCGTCGATGACATAGCCGTCGCCGTCGCGGACCGCGCGGGCGGTGAGGTTCCCGGCGTCCGAGCCGGTGCCGGGCTCCGTCAGACCGAAGCAGCCGACGTACGCGCCCGAGGTCAGGCCGGGCAGCCAGCGCCGCTTCTGCTCCTCGCTCCCCCACGCCGCGACGGTCTTGGCGACCAGCCCGAGGGAGACGGACACGATGCCGCGCACGGAGGAGTCCCCGCGGCCCAGCTCCTCGGTGACCAGGCAGTACGAGAGGTGGTCGCCGCCCGAGCCGCCGTACTCCTCGTCGATCGTCAGCCCCAGGAAGCCGACCTCGCCGAGCTTCTTCACGATGCCGCGGTCGACCTCCTCGGCGCGGTCCCAGGCGACGGCGTGCGGGGCGATCTCGCGCTCCACGAAGTCCCGGGCCAGCCGTCGGACGGCCTCCTGCTCCTCGCTGAGCCCCAGCTGCATGACGCGTCACCCCACCTTTTAATTAGCACTGCTAGTTTCTGGTGCCCGCCCTACTATGTGCGCCATGGCCCGACCGCGCAAGCCCTTGCTGAGCACCGACCGCATCGTCGAGACGGCCCGCGCGCTCGTGGACGCCGAGGGCCTGGTGGCCGTCTCCACCCGCCGGCTCGCCGCCGAGCTGGGGGTGAGCGGGCCCTCGCTCTACAACCACTTCCGCACCAAGGACGAGATCCTGGAGGCCGTCGCCGACTCGGTGAGCGCCCAGGTCGACCTGGCGATGTTCCAGGACGGCCGGGAGTGGCGGACCGCGCTGCACGACTGGGCGGTCTCCTACCGGGCGGCCCTGCGCGACCATCCCAACATCGTCCCGGTGCTGGCCCGCGGCCCCGGCCGCCGTCCGGCCGCGCTGCGGCTCGCGGACGCGGTCTACGGAGCGATGGTCGACGCCGGCTGGCCGCCCGCGCAGGCCACCTCCATCGGCGCGCTGATGCGGTACTTCATCATGGGTTCCGCGCTCGGCTCCTTCGCGGGCGGCTTCGTGGGCGACGCCGGTGCGTACGACCCGGCCGACTACCCGCACCTCGGGCAGGCCCATCTGCTGGCCGACCAGCAGGAGAAGGTCGACGAACGGGCCTTCGAGACGGGTCTCACGGCGCTGCTGGACGGGCTGGCGCAGCAGTACGAGCAGGTCCGGCGCGGCGCGTGAGCCGCGTGACGGCGCCCAAGCCCCTCACCCCGGGACACTTCGGCGGGCGCCGAAACGTCCGTGGCGCATGCTGGGTGGCATGACCACCAGGGATCCGCGGGCCCCGCTGCTGGCCCGGCTGGCCGGGCTGCTCGCCGACGAGACGCGGGCCGCGTGTCTGCTGGCGCTGCTCGACGGCCGGGCGTGGACCGCGGGCGAGCTGGCCCGGCACGCGGGTGTCGCCGCGTCCACCCTGAGCGAGCACCTCGGCAAGCTCGTCGCGGGCGGCGTGCTCGCCGAGGAACGGCAGGGCCGGCACCGTTACGTGCGGCTGGCCGACGCCCGGGTCGCCCAGCTGGTGGAGGACCTCGCGGCCCAGGTCGCCCCGGACGCCGTCGCGGGGCCCCGGAGCCTGCGCGCGTCGAGCGCGGGGTCGGCGATGGCGCGTGGCCGCACCTGCTACGACCATCTCGCCGGGCGGCTCGGCATCACGGTCACCGACGCCCTCGGGGCATGCGGACTGCTGCTCCGGGAGACGGGGTTCGCGCTGACGGAGGCGGGACTGCGGTGGTTCGAGGGCGTCGGCATCGGCCTCGACCGCGGGGGCCGGCGGCCGCTCGCCCGCGCGTGTCTCGACTGGACCGAGCGCCGGCCCCATCTCGCCGGCGTCGCGGGCGCGGCCCTGTGCCGGCACGCCTTCGACGCGGGATGGTGCGAACGCATCGGCTCCGAGCGGGCGGTGCGGGTGACGGCGGCGGGGGAACGCGCGCTGGCCGACCTGCTGGGCGTCGACGGGGCGGCGCTCCGGTAGCCGTCGGTCCGAAATCCGCGAGCCCCGCGCCCCTTTCCCTTCCTAGCCTCTGGAGCATGATGCACATCCCTCGTCGTACGGAACTCCTCGCGGCCGGTGCGGCTGCCGTCACCGTGGTGCTGTGGGCCTCGGCGTTCGTCTCGATCCGCAGTGCGGGCGGCGCGTACTCGCCGGGCGCGCTGGCGCTGGGCCGGCTGCTGGCCGGGGTCCTGACGCTGGGGTTGATCTGCCTGGTCCGGCGGGAGGGGTGGCCGCCGAGGGCGTCCTGGCGCGGCATCGCCGTGTCGGGCGTGCTGTGGTTCGGCTGCTACATGGTGGTCCTGAACTGGGGCGAGCGGGAGGTGGACGCGGGGACGGCGGCCCTGGTGGTGAACGTCGGTCCGCTGCTGATCGCGCTGCTCTCGGCCCGGTTCCTCGGGGACGGGCTGCCGCCGCGGCTGCTGGCCGGGATGGCGGTGTCCTTCGCGGGCGCGGCGATCGTGGGGCTGTCCATGTCCAGCGGGGACGGTTCCTCGCTGCTCGGGGTGGTGCTGTGCCTGCTGGCCGCCGTCGGGTACGCGGGCGGGGTGGTGGCGCAGAAGCCCGCGCTGGGCACGGCGAGCGCCCTTCAGGTGACGACGTTCGGGTGCCTGGTGGGGGCGCTGCTGTGTCTGCCGTTCGCCGGGCAGCTGGTCCACGAGGCGGCCCAGGCGCCCGTGTCGGCCACGCTGAACATGGTCTATCTGGGCGTGTTCCCGACCGCGCTCGCCTTCACCACCTGGGCGTACGCCCTGGCCCGGACGACGGCGGGGCGCATGGGCGCCACCACGTACGCCGTCCCGGCGCTGGTGGTGCTGATGTCGTGGCTGGCGCTCGACGAGGTGCCGGGCCCGCTCACGCTGGCGGGCGGGGCGCTGTGCCTGGCGGGGGTGGCGGTGTCGCGGTCGAGGCGACGCCGGCGACCCGTGAGCGACGGGGCCGACGTCCCCTCGAAGACCTCCCACCAGAAGACCTCCGGGGGAGAAAACCTCCAGGCAGGAGGCTCCCGCTAGAAGACCACCAGCGCCCGTCCCCCCTTCCCGGCGAGCATGTTGTCGAAGGCCGCCGGGATGCCCTCCAGGGCGATCCGTTCGGTCACCAGGGCGGACAGGTCCAGCCGGCCGGCGAGGACGTGGGCGGCCAGCACGGGGAGGTCGCGGGCCGGGTCGGAGTCGCCGTAGACGCAGCCGGAGAGGGTGCGGCCCCAGTGGAAGAGCTCCAGGGCGTTGAAGGTGACCTGCTGGTCCTTGCCGCCGATGCCGACGACCGTGGTCCGGCCGCCGCGGCGGGTCGACTCCCAGGCCGTGCGGATGGCGACCGCCCGGCCCACGCACTCCACGGCCACGTCCACGCCCTGCTTCCCGGTGAGGGCGCGGATCTCGCGGGCGGTGTTGTCGGAGGCGACGAGGAAGTCGGTGGCACCGGCGGCGCGGGCGAGGTCCTCCTTCTCCGGGGAGACGTCCACGGCGACGATCGTCGAGGCCCCGGCGATGCGGGCCGCCTGGAGGGTCGCCAGGCCGACTCCGCCGACGCCGAACACGGCGACCGTCTCGCCGGCCCGCACGCGCGCGGAGTGGTGGACCGCGCCGTAGCCGGTGAGGACCGCGCAGCCGAGGAGCGCGGCGTCCGCGAGCGGGACGCCGTCGGGCAACGGCAGGACGCAGGAGGCCCGGACGACCGTCTCCTCGGCGAACGCGGCGACGTTCAGGCCGGGATGGAGGTCCGTGCCGGCGGCGGTGCGCGCGTACACGTCGGCTGAGCCGACCAGGGCGTTGGCGCACAGCCAGACCTCGCCGAGCCCGCAGGCGTGGCAACGGCCGCAGGACGGGGCCCAGTTGAGGACGACGTCGTCACCGGGCGCGACGCTCGCAACCCCTTCGCCGACGGCGACGACCGTGCCCGCGCCCTCGTGGCCGAGGACGGCCGGGACCGGGACGCGCATGGTGCCGTTGGTCAGGGAGAGGTCGGAGTGACACACGCCGGCGGCGGCTAGCCGGACGCGGACCTGTCCGGGCCCGGGATCGGGGAGGTCGATCTCGGTGATCTCCAGGGGCGCGCCCACGGCGGGCAGGACGGCTGCTCGGACCATGTGAGGGCTCCTCAGAACTGGAGGGACTTGGTCTGGAGGTACTCGGAGAGGCCGTGCGCGCCGAGTTCGCGGCCGACGCCCGACTGCTTGTAACCGCCGAAGGGCGCGAGGGGGTTGAAGCGGCCGCCGTTGATGTCGACCTGCCCGGTGTCCATGCGGCGGGCGAAGGCGACGGCCTCCGCCTCGTCGCCGGCCCAGACGGCTCCGGCGAGGCCGTAGACGGTGCCGTTGGCGATGCGCAGGGCGTCGTCCTCGTCCTCGTAGCGCAGGATCGACAGGACCGGGCCGAAGATCTCCTCCTGGGCGACGGTCATGTCGGGGGTGACGTCGGCGAGGACGGTGGGGCTGACGAAGTAGCCGCGCTCGTGCGGGGATTCGGGTCCGCCCGCGACCACCCTGGCCCCTTCGGCGACGCCCTGCTCGATGTAACCCCGCACCCGCTGCCGCTGCTTGGCGTTGACGAGCGGGCCGATGCGGTCGCCGTACTTGGCGGCGGAGGCCGCGGCGAGCTGGACGGCCTCCTCGTACTGGTCGCGGTGGACCAGCATGCGGGTCCAGGCGCTGCACGTCTGGCCGGAGTTGGACATGACGTTGGCGACGCCGACGTTGACCGCGCGGGCGAGGTCGGCGCTCGGGAGGATGACGTTGGCGGACTTGCCGCCGAGTTCGAGGGCGACCTTCTTGATCGCGGCGCCGGCGGTGGCGGCGATGCTGCGGCCGACGGCGGTGGAGCCGGTGAAGGAGACCAGGTCGACGCCCGGGTGCTCGGCGAGGGCCTGCCCGGCGACCGGGCCGAGGCCGGTGACGAGGTTGAAGACGCCGGCCGGGACGCCGGCCTCGTGGACCGCCTCGGCGAAGAGTTGGGCGGTGAGCGGGGTGTCCTCGGCCGGCTTGAGGACGACGGTGCAGCCCGCGGCGAGGGCCGGGGCGACCTTGGCGACGATCTGGTGGAGCGGGTAGTTCCAGGGGGTGATGGCCCCGACCACGCCGATCGGCTCGTGGAAGACGGTGGAGTTGCCGACCTTCTCCTCGAAGGGGTGCGCGGCGGCCAGTTCGGCGTAGGAGCCGGCGACCGCGAGCGGGAGGCCGGCGTGGACGGCCTGGGAGAAGGGCAGCGGGGAGCCGAGTTCGGCGGTGACGGTCTCGGCGATCTCGTCCTTGCGGGCGGCCAGCGCGTCCCGCAGGGCGGCGAGGCGTGCGGCCCGCTCGGCGGGCGCCGTCGCGGCCCAGCCCGGGAGGGCGGCGCGGGCGGCCCGCACGGCGGCGTCAATGTCCTCGGCGGTTCCGGCCGGGACGGTGGCGATCACCCGCTCGTCGGCCGGGTCGACGACCTCGATCACGTCCTGGCCTGCGGCGGGGCGCCAGGCGCCGTCGAGGTAGATGCCGTCGTGTGCCTTCATCGCTCGCGTTCCCTTCGGGCGGTCCTCGTCGTCCGCGCCCTAAACTAGCGTCGATAGTTTTTGGACGCCAGGGGCACCCCGGGTGCGACGCCTCACGGACCCGCCGGCCGCGCGGGGGCGGGGTCAGCGGGTCGCGGCCAGGTGGGCGAAGACGACGACGTTGCTGGTGTAGCCCGTCCTGCGGTCGAAGAGACCGCCGCAGGTGAGCAGCCGCAGTTCGGGGCGCTTGCGAGGACCGTAGACCTCCTTGTCGGGGAAGCGGGCCTTGTCGAAGACCTTGACCCGGTCGACCGTGTACACGGCGGTGCGGCCGTCGGCGCGCCGGGTCTCGACCCGGCTGCCGGCCTTCACGCGGGCGAGGGCGGCGAAGACGGCGGCGCCGGTCCTGGTGTCGCGGTGGCCCACGATGACGGCGGTGCCGCGCTCGCCGGGGCTGGGCCCGCCCTCGTACCAGCCGACGACCTTGGGCTTGTCGAGCGGCGGGGTCTCCAGCTGCCGGTCGCGGCCGAGCCGCAGTCCGAGGACGGGGGCGTCGATCCCGAGGGAGGGCACGCGCAGGGTGGTGGCCCGGGAGCGGGGCAGCGGGCGGGGCGGGGGCGTCGGGGCGGCCGACGCGGACCCGGCCCGGGAACGCGCGTCGCCCCCGGCGGCCGGGTCGGCCGACTGGTGGGGGCCGCCGCACCGGACCCCGGCCGTCACCAGGACGGCCGCGAGGGCGGCCGTCCTGACGAGGCGGTAGACGCGGGTCCGGTACCAGGGCCTGCGTCGGCGCCTACGCGGCACCATGCGAGCGACGGCGGACCAGCCGGAGGTACGCGGCGCCGCTGAGGACCACCAGGCCCACGGCGGCGGCCGCGCTCAGCGGGGTGTACGCCTGCATGGTGTCGACGAGGCCGCCGCCGCCGGCGTGGACGCCGCCCTTGGGGCCCTCGCCCTCACGGCCGCTGTCCGAGATCGGGCTGCCGGGGTCCTGGCCACGGCCGCTGTCCTGACCGCCGCCGTTGCTGTTGCCGTTGCCGTTGGACTGCGGGCCGTTGCCCTGGCCGCCGTTGCCGTTGCCGTTGCCGTTGCCGTTGCCGTTGTTCGACTGGTTGCCGAAGCCCTGGCGGTCGTCGTCGCAGTCGACCCGGAAGACCTTCTCGCGCGGGCCGGTGCCGCCGACGACGGTCCAGGTGAGCCGGTACTGCCCGTCGGCCAGCCCGAGCGTGTCGGTGTGGCCGGCGCCGCCGGCGAGGGTGATGGTGCCGGAGACCGTGGCGGCGGTGGGCAGTGGGGGCTGCGCCTCGATGGTGTACGCGACGCTCGTCACCTCGCCGAAGTTGGCGGCGTCGAGGTAGAACCGGCAGACCACGGGGTCGTCCTTCGACACTCCGAAGGGGACGCGCTCATTGTGGATCCTGATGTCGGCGCCGTCTCCGGGCGCGGCCACGGCGGTGGGGGCTGCGAGCCAGGTGGCCCCGGCGGCGCCGAGCACCGCGAGGGCCGTGACGCCGAGGCGTGCGCCGGCCGCGGTCGGGAGCATCAAGGTGGACATGGATGTTCCTCCGAGTCAGACGATTTTCATACAAATCGCGCTTTCACCTGACTCTCTTTCACACCCACACCTCACCCCCGGCCGACACCCCTCGACACACCGTCACTTTTCCCTCACCTGGCCCAACGGCCCGCCTCGGGCGCCCGGCGCCCACGGGCGGTGGAGCGGGTCCCACGGGTGGTGGAGCGGGTGCGGCCTGTCTGTGGCCGTTCGCGCAGTTCCCCGCGCCCCTGGGTGGGGCCACTCACGCCGATCCCTGGTCCCCCGCGCCGCCCCGCACCGCCCCGCGGCGGGCGCCGTAGGCCCACAGGCGGCAAGGCGGGTGCGGCCCCGTCCGTGGTCGTTCGCGCAGTTCCCCGCGCCCCTGGGTGGGGCCACTCCCGCCGATGCCCAGTCCCCCGCACCGACCCACAATCAGCCGCCCCCGACAGTCCCCTTGTCCGACCCTCGCCCGGCCGACGCCGCCTCGGGGTTCTTCGGTGCCGCCGCAGGTGATCGCAGTGCGACCCCGGATGACAGCACCAACAACCCCCCGAGCATCACGAACGGCGCCCCCACCCCCGCCACCCCGGCGATCAGCCCCGCGGCGGCGGGGGCCGCCACCTGGCCGAGGCGGTTGCCGGTCAGGCGCAGCGCGAGGGCCGTGGAGCGGGCGCCGTCCGGCGCGGCCTGGACGACCGTCGTCATCGACAGCGGCTGGCCGACCCCGAGGCAGAAGCCGAGCAGCGCGAGCGTCACGCCGAGCGCCCACACCGGCGCCGGCAGCGCGATCCCCGCGCACAGCAGCGCCGCCAGCAGGCAGGTCACCGTCAGCAGCGCCGTCC
Source organism: Streptomyces sp. NPDC002328 (assembly GCF_042890065.1). Taxonomy (NCBI): domain Bacteria; kingdom Bacillati; phylum Actinomycetota; class Actinomycetes; order Kitasatosporales; family Streptomycetaceae; genus Streptomyces; species Streptomyces sp. NPDC002328. The sequence goes on from NZ_JBIARQ010000007.1 coordinate 306,998, forward strand.
GCCCGAGCAGCCGCAGCAGCGGGGTGAGCACCAGGCGGCAGGCGATGGAGGCCGCCGCGCGCAGACTGAGCAGCAGGCCGATCACGGACGGCGCGATGCCCCGCTGCTCGCCCACCACCGGCAGATACGCGGTGAGGATGTCGGTCGCCGACAGCACCGACAGGCTGACGAGGATACCCCCGGGCACGCCCCGCGCGCGCAGGATCCGGCCGACCGGCACCCGGTCCCCTTTCGCGGTACGGGACTTGCCCGTCGAGTCGCGCCGCTCGATGCGCCACAGCGAGGTGAACGCGACGGCCGCGCCCGCGCCCGCGACGAGCAGCGCGAGCGCGCTGCTGCCGGCCATGTCGTGGCCGCCGATCAACCCGCCCGCCGCGACCGGTCCGACCAACTGGCCGAGGGAGGCCCCGATGGTGAAGTGACCGAAGTTGCGGTCCTGTTCGTGCGGCGCGGACTGGCGGGCGACGAGGGACTGCGAGCCGATGACGAAGCAGAGGTGTCCGAGGCCCATCACCCCGCTCCACAGGGCCATCGTCCACAGCGAGCCGGCGACGCCGCTCAGCGCGCAGCCGCCGGATATCAGGACCACCCCGACCGGCAGCAGCGGCGCGCACCGGCCGTGGTCGGTACGGCGTCCCAGCGGGACCGCGAAGAACAGCGGGAGCAGCGCGTACACGCCGGCGATGACGCCGACCGCCCGCTCGTCCGCGCCCAGCGCGAGGGCCCGGTAGGAGACGGCGGGCCGGGCCATCGACACCGCCCCCTGCGCGAAGCCGAAGGCGATGACGAGGCGGAGCAGCCAGCCGCGGTTCCCACCGGGCCCCATGGTTTTCCTCCGTGCGATCAGATGATTCCGAACAGCATTCCGGCGGCGAGGATCACCAGGCAGGTCAGCGCCGCCCACTTCACCACGAACCGCGTGTGGTCGCCGAACTCGACCTTGGCCATGCCGACCAGGACGTAGACGGCCGGGACCAGCGGGCTGGACATGTGCAGGGGCTGGCCGACGAGCGAGGCGCGGGCCATCTCCAGCGGCGAGACGCCGTGCGCCGCGCCCGCCTCGGCGAGCACCGGCAGGACGCCGAAGTAGAAGCCGTCGTTGGACATGAAGTAGGTGAGCGGGAGGCTCAGCAGACCGGTGACGAGGGCCATGTGCGGGCCCATCGCCTCGGGGATGACGTCCACCATCCACTTGGCCATGTGGTCGACCATGCCGGTGCCCTGGAGGACGCCGGTGAAGACGGCGGCGGCGAAGACCATGCCGGAGACGTTCAGGACGTTGTCGGCGTGGGCGGCGAGCCGGGCCTTCTGGTCGGGGATGTGCGGGAAGTTGACCGTCAGGGCGAGCGCCGCGCCGAGCAGGAAGAGGACCGGGATCGGCAGGTACTCCATGATCATGGCGGTCAGCAGCGCGACCGTGAGCAGCGCGTTGAACCAGTACAGCTTGGGACGCAGGGTGGGCCGCTCGGGGTCGAGGACCGCGAAGGTCTCCTCGGGCTCGTCGTCGGCGTCCGCGTCCGTGCCGGAGCCCGAACCGCCCGTGCTCACCGGCGACTTGGCGTCGCCGGAGGCGCCCGTGCCGCCCGTGCCGGCCGCGGCGGAGCCCGCGCCGACGAGGACCGTCTCGGTCTCCTTCCGCTCGGCCTTCGCCGCGGCCTCGTCCTTGACGAAGCCGGGTCCCTCCTCGACCAGGACGTCGTCCAGGGTCAGCACGCCGAGCCGCTTGCGCTCGCGGCGGCCGAGGACGTACGAGAGGGCGATGACGAAGAGCAGGCCCACGGCGAGCGCCGGGATCATCGGCACGAAGATGTCGCTGGCGTCGAGCTTCAGCGCGGTGGCGGCGCGGGCCGTCGGACCGCCCCAGGGCAGCGTGTTCATCACGCCGTTGGCCATCGCGGCGACACCGGTCATCACGACCAGGCTCATCTTCAGGCGCTTGTACAGCGGGTACATCGCCGAGACGGTGATCATGAAGGTGGTGGAGCCGTCGCCGTCGAGGGAGACGATCGCGGCGAGGAGCGCCGTGCCGACGACCACGCGGAGCGGGTCGGCCTTGCAGAACTTCAGGATGGCCCGCACGATCGGGTCGAAGAGGCCGACGTCGATCATCACACCGAAGTAGACGATCGCGAACATGAGCATCGCCGCGGTGGGGGCGAGGCTGGTGACGCCGTCGATGACGTAGTCGCCGAGCTTGGCGCCCTTACCGACGAAGACGCAGAAGAGTGCCGGGATCAGCACGAGCGCCGCGATCGGCGACATCTTCTTCATCATGATCAGGACCAGAAAGGTCGCGATCATGGCGAAGCCGAGGATGGTCAGCATGAGTGGATACCTAACGTTCGCCCTTGAACATCCCACCTGGGGGTCGGCGGTGCGTCGACGTTAGGACCGTTCAAACGGTGTTAACAAGACGTTGACGTGCGAGCAATAAGCGCAAAAGTCCTGGTCACAGCTTTGCTCAGGTCAGCGGCATGACTTTTTCGGGCTGCGGGGCCGCCCCGGCGGCCGTCGTCGCCGTCGCGGGCGCGGCGAGCGCGGACACCTCGACGGGGACGCCGTTGAGGACCGCGTTGCCGGACAGCGGGTCGAGCAGGCTGCCGTCGAGGAGCTGGTTGACGTTGACGCCGGGGTCGGCGGAGGCGTGGCTGAGGCGGGTGCCGGGACGGTCGTGTCCCCAGCCGTGCGGGAGGCTGACGACGCCCCTGCGGACGCCGTCGGTGACCTCGGCCGGGGCGGTCACCTCTCCCCCGGCGCCCTTCAGGCGCACCGGGGCGCCGTCGCGGACGCCGAGCCGTTCGGCGTCGTCGGGGTGGATGTGCAGGGTGCAGCGGTTGGTGCCGCCGGTGAGGGCGGGGACGTTGTGCATCCAGCTGTTGTTGGACCGCAGATGGCGGCGTCCGACGAGGAGGAGCCCGTCGGGGCGTTCCGCCAGCGCGGCCCGCAGCCGGGGCAGATCGCCGGCGATCGGCGCGGGCAGCAGCTCGATCCGTCCGCTCGCGGTCCTCAGCGGCTGCGGCAGGCGGGAGCGGAGCGGTCCGAGGTCGATGCCGTGCGGGTGCTCCAGCAGCCGGGCCAGGCTCAGTCCGTCGGGCCGGGCGCCGAAGCCGTCGCCGTAGGGGCCGAGGCGCAGCATCATGTCGAGCCGGCGTTCGGGGCCGGTGTCGCCGGTGAGCTCGGCCGCGAGGTCCCGCGGGTCGCGTCCGTGCACGGGCGAGTGCGGTTCCTTCACCGCCTTGCCGAGGGTCTGGCCGATCACCAGGTCGTCGACGGCGGACGGGTCGGCGCCGTGCATGCCGGTCGCGGCGAGGGTGAGCCGGGCGAGGATCTCGCTCTCGGCCATCCGGCCGGGCTCCAGCGGGACCGCGGGGCGGGTGTAGCGGACCTGGTTGCGGACGGCGAGGGTGTTGAAGGCGAAGTCGTGGTGCGGGCTCTGCGAGGGCGGGGGCGGCGGCAGGACGACATGGGCGTGGCGGGAGGTCTCGTTGAGGTAGGGGTCGACGCTGACCATGAAGTCGAGGGAGTCGAGCGCCTTGGCGAGGCGGTCGCCGTCGGGCGCGGACAGCACCGGGTTGGCGGCCACGGCGATCAGCGCGCGGACCGGCTCGCCCTCCTCGGTGGCGGTGTCGATCTCCTCGGCCAGCGCGGAGAGCGGCAGTTCGCCCTTGGCCTCGGGGTGCCGGCTCACCCGTGAGTGCCAGCGGCCGAGGGTGAATCCGCGGCCGGGGCCGGCGGGGCGGGGCGTCCGGTCGGTGGCGGCCTGCGGGAAGAGGGCGCCGCCCGGCCGGTCGAGGTTGCCGGTGAGGATGTTGAGGACGTCGACGAGCCAGCTGGCGAGGGTGCCGTGCGGAACGGTGCAGCTGCCGATGCGGGCGTAGACGGCGGCGGTGGGGGCGACGGCGAGTTCGCGGGCGAGGGCGCGGATCTCGGCGGCGTCCACATCGCAGGCCTCGGACGCGGCTTCGGGGGTGAAGTCCTGTACGGCGTCGCGGAGTTCGGCCATTCCTTCGACATGGGGGGTCAATTCCCCCAGATCGACCAGGCTTTCTTCGAAGAGGGTGTGGGCCATCGCCGCGAGCAGCAGGGCGTCGGTGCCGGGCCGGATCGCGATGTGCCGGTCGGCGAGCCTGGCGGTGCGGGTGCGGCGCGGGTCGATCACGGTGAGGGTGCCACCGCGGGCCTTGAGGGCCTTGAGCTTGCCGGGGAAGTCGGGCGCGGTGCACAAACTCCCGTTGGACTCCAGCGGGTTGGCCCCGATCAGCAGCAGGTGGTCGGTGCGGTCGAGGTCCGGCACGGGGATGGCGTTGGCGTCGCCGAACAGCAGCCCGCTGGAGACGTGCTTGGGCATCTGGTCGACCGTGGACGCGGTGAACAGGCTGCGGGTGCCGAGCCCGGCGAGGAGCACCGGCGGGTAGAGCGCGCCGGCCACGGTGTGCACGTTGGGGTTGCCGAGGACGACGCCGACGGCGTGCGGTCCGTGCCGGTCGGCGACCTGCCGGATCCCGGCGGCGACGGCGTCGAAGGCCTCCTCCCAGGTGGCCTCGCGCAGTTCGCCGTCCCGGCGCACGAGGGGGGTGCGCAGCCGGTCGGGGTCGCCGTCGACCTGCGCGAAGGAGGCGCCCTTCGGGCAGATGAACCCCTTGCTGAAGACGTCGTCACGGTCGCCGCGGGCGCCGGTGACCCGGGTCTCGTCGAGGGTGAGCGTCAGCCCGCAGGTGGCCTCGCACAACGGACAGATTCGCAGGGCGGTGCGGGACACGGGTCCTCCCGGGGGCAGCGGTGCCTCTTCCGTTGCGAGCATACCGACCGGTACGGACGCTGGGGAGGCCTTGCGCGCCTCGGTCCGGCGCACGCCTCGGTCCAGCGCCCGCGCGCCTCAGTCCAGCGCCCGCGCCAGATACGCCCGCAGCAGCTCCCTGGCCTCCTCGATGATCCTCGCGTCTCCGTCCGGAGCCATCCGGAAGGCCAGGTGGACGAGGGTGTCCGCGGTCTCGACGGCGATCAGGAAGGTGCGGCGCAGCTCGTCGTCGGGCTCGCGGCCGAGGTAGTCGGAGAGCAGCTCGGTGAGGCGGTCGGCGACGCGGTGGTTGGGCTCGGCGCGGGTGCCGACCGGGATCTGGTTGCCGAAGTCGACGAGGGAGAAGCCGGGGGCGGTGCGCTTCATCGCCAGGTACTCGTCCAGCACGGCGTCCATCGCGGCCCGCCAGTCCCCGCGTTGGGCGCCCTTCAGGCGCTCGGTGACACGTTCGGCGTAACGCTCCAGGTTGCGCTGGGCGAGGGCGTCGGCCATCTGCCGCTTGTTGCCGAAGAAGCGGTAGACGGAGCCGATGGGGACGCCGGCGCGCTGGGCGACGGCACGGGTGCTCAGGGCGTCGTAGCCGACCTCGTCGAGGAGGTCGGCGCAGGCGTCGAGGATTCTGGTCAGACGTTCGGCACTGCGCCGCTGCACGGGCGCACGGCGTAGCGATGTCGCATGGGGCACGGGCTTCATGATGCCTTTCCGCCGCGGTCCGGTGAACCTCGCCCCCGGGTACGGAGAAAGGTGGCCGGTGCACTCAACGCGTCGCGCCCTTCGGTTCCGCCGATGACGCCGTGATGGCCGCGGTGCTCTCGACGGGTTCGCCGTCGACCGCCCACACGGTGCCGTCGTCGGCGTAGAGGCGGGCGGTGACCTGGTGGGTGCCGTGCGGGAGGTAGCCGGCCGGGATGCGGTGGGAGGTCCGGCGCAGCTCGGCGACCGGGCGGTCGTCCACGAAGAGCCGGGCGGTGCCGTGGCCCGGCGTCGCGCGTTTCCCGGCGCCCACGGGCGAGAACCGGAAGTCGGTCACCGTCAGCCGGACGTCCCAGCTGCCGTCGGCGTCGGGCTCCACCTCGACCCTGACCCGGGGCGCACCCTTCTCGTCCACCTCACGGTAGTGGCGTCCGTCGGCGTCGGTGTCCTCGAGGACCCTGCCCACGGGTGAGGCCGTGCCCCCGCCCTCCGCCGCACCGCTGGTGCCGCAACCCGCGGATCCGGCCAGCAGGACACCGACCGCGAGTGCGGCGATCGTTCCGCGCTTCCACGACATGCCGGGGAGCGTAGAACACGGGTACGACAGCGGGGATCCCCCTGGAGTCTGGTTCCGGCGGCCGGTGATCGTCCTTGCGATGGAGGACCGGGGAGTGAGCGGCCGGGGACGACCTCTTGCGCGCGGGAAAACGCAATCCTACGGTGTCGCATAGGAATCGGCGGCGCAAGGGAGCACGCATGAGCAGCGGGGACGCACGCAAGACGGCCGAAGGGCTGACCTACCTGTCGGGCTTCGGCAACGAGCACGCCTCGGAGGCCGTCCCGGGCGCCCTGCCCGAGGGCCGCAACTCGCCGCAGCGCGCCCCCCTCGGCCTGTACGCGGAGCAGCTCAGCGGCACGGCGTTCACCGAGCCGCGCGCCCACAACCGCCGCTCGTGGCTCTACCGGATCCGCCCCTCGGCCGCGCACCCGGCGTTCACGCGCGTGGAGGGCGGCGCCCTGCGCACGGCCCCCTTCGCCGAGACGGTCCCCGACCCGAACCGGCTGCGCTGGGACCCGCTGCCCGCGCCCGCGCCGGGCACCGACTTCCTGGCGGGCCTGTGGACCCTCGGCGGCAACGGCGACGCCGCCCAGCGCGCCGGCATGGCCGTGCACCTGTACCACGCCGACGCCTCGATGGACCGCGTCTTCGGCAACGCCGACGGCGAGCTGCTGATCGTCCCGGAGCAGGGCGGTCTGCTGCTGCGGACGGAGTTCGGCCTGCTGCACGTCGAGCCCGGCGAGACGGCGCTGATCCCGCGCGGCGTCCGCTTCCGCGTCGAGCTGCTGGACGCCGCGCCCGAGGGCGGGCCGGACCGCCCGACCGCCCGCGGTTACGTCTGCGAGAACTACGGCGCGCCCTTCCGTCTCCCCGACCTCGGCCCGATCGGCGCCAACGGCCTGGCGAACCCCCGTGACTTCCGCGCGCCGGTCGCCGCGTACGAGGACGTGGAGGGCCCGGTGGAGGTGGTGAACAAGTACTGCGGCCGACTGTGGAGCGCGACCTACGACCACTCCCCGCTCGACGTCGTCGCCTGGCACGGCAACCTCGTCCCCTACGTCTACGACCTGCGCCGCTTCAACGTCATCGGGACGGTCTCCTACGACCACCCGGACCCGTCGATCTTCACGGTGCTGACGTCCCCGTCGGACACCCCGGGCCTGGCCGGGGTGGACTTCGTCGTCTTCGCGCCGCGCTGGCTGGTGGGCGAGGACACCTTCCGGCCGCCGTACTTCCACCGGAACGTGATGAGCGAGTACATGGGCCTGATCGAGGGCGCGTACGACGCGAAGACGGCCGGGAAGGGGGGCTTCGTGCCGGGCGGCGGCTCGCTGCACAACATGATGTCGGCGCACGGCCCGGACCGGGAGACGTTCGACCGGGCGAGCGCCGCCGAGCTGGGGCCGCAGCGGATCGACGACGGTCTCGCGTTCATGTTCGAGACGCGCTGGCCGATCGCCCTCACCCCGGGCGCGGCCGGGGCGGACCATCTGCAACAGGGCTACGACGACGTGTGGTCGGGCCTCGAACGGCACTTCCGCCCGTTGCACTGACCGTTCCCCGACCGGTACGGATAGCCCCGTGACCTCCTTCGCCCCGGACTCGATCGTCCTCAACCGCAAACTGCCGCTCTGGTATCAGGTGTCGCAGTCGCTGCGCGCCTCGATACTGGGCCGCTCGCCCCAGGAGCCGCTGCGGCTGCCCACCGAGGAGCAGTTGGCGGGGCACTACGGGGTGAGCGTGCTGACCATGCGGCAGGCGCTGAAGGAACTGGAGGACGAGGGGCTGATCACCCGGCACCGGCGGCGCGGCACCTTCATCGAGCCCGGCGTGCGGCGGGGCGCGCCGGTGCGGCTGCTGGGCTCGGTCGACGCGATCGTGGCCCAGCAGTCCGGCATGGCGACGGAGCTGCTGGACCACGGCACGACGGCGACCCCGGCCGAACTCGCCGAGCACTTCCCGGACATGACGGAGGTGGCGGCCTATCACCGGCTGCGCTGCGACGAGAAGACGGGCGAGCCGACCAACCACGCCCGCAACTACGTCCGTCCGGAGCTCGCCGCGCGGATCGACCCGGCCGATCTGGTCCGCTGGCCGATGACGAAGGTGCTGCGGGACGTGGTGGGCGCGGACATCGGCAGCATCACGGACACGGTGGAGGCGCGGCTCGCCGACCCGGAGACGGCCCGGCTGCTGCGGGTGCCGCTGCTGAGCCCGATCCTGCACTACACGGGCGTCACCTGCGACCCCGACGGCCGCCCTCTGGACGTGGCCGTCATCCACTACCGGGGCGACCGCTTCTCCTTCACGGTGACGCTGGACGCCACCTGACCTACGGAGCGCGAGGCCGTCGTACGATGCCCAGCGTGACGCACGACGACGCTCCGCCGCTGGCGGACCTCATGCCGTGGTCCGTCGCACCGCCGCGGCTCGGCCGGGCGTGGCCGGCGGCGCCCGACCCGGCTTCCCTGAAGGCCCGTTGGGACGCCCTGACGAAGGCCGAGGGCCCGGACCGCGAGGCCCTGTTCGAGCCGACACGCGCCCGCACCCTGCTCACGGCGGTCGGACAGCTGCCCGGACACCCCGCCGGCACGGTGCGGCTGTGCCACGCTTCGGGGCCCTGTCCCGAACCGGTGCGCGTGCTCGCCGCCCCCTTCGACGAGCAGTGGCTGATCCCGGACCACCGGCTGATCGACGCGGCCCGCCCGGAGCTGTGGCGGGTGGCGGACGAGCGTCAGGTCTTCGTGGTGGAGACCCCCTACTCCCCTTTCCTGCTGGCGACTTCGCTGTTCCCGTCGCTGCGCGCGGGCCGTGTCCGACCCCTGTACCGCCGTCCCGGCGGCGAGGAGCCCAACCTGGCCCCGGGGCTGCTGGCCCACCTCGGCCACTCCGCCGACCCGCTGGATTTCCTGGCCTGGACGCTGGCCGCCGTACGGCCCGACCTCACCGTCCCGCTCACCCGGGACCCCGGGCTGTGGGCCCGGGGCGTCGAACTGGGCCGTCGTCTGCTGTGGCTGCTGCGCCGCGACGGCGCGCGCCCCAAGCTCCCCGGCGGTCGCCGCCCGTACGTGCGCGCCCCGCTGCCCGCCGTCCCGCTCGCTGTGCGCTACGACCGCGACGAGGAGGCCCTGCACCTCGACGAGGGCCGGATCGCGCCGGTCCCGCCGGAGGCGTGGGACTTCGAGACGGGCGGCGTCCGGGTCCTGGAGCAGTGGTTCACCGCGCGAACGACCGAGCCGGCCCCGGGCACACTCGGCTCGATCCGCCCGACGGCCTGGCCCCAGGCCTGGACTTCGGAACTCCTGGAACTGATCACGGTGTTGGCGCTGTTGGCGGAACTGCGCCCGCAGCAGGACGAGCTGGAACCGACGGACCGGATCACGACGGCGGACCTGCGCGAGGCGGGCGTGCTCCCGCCGCCGGGCTGGACGCGCGGGCCGGCCTCGGTCCTGGACCATCAGGAGGAAGGCCCGGAAGGCCAGTTCACGTTGCTCTGAGCTCCTCCTCAGGGACGGGGCGCGAACGCGTCGAGCACCCTCACCAACGCCGACTCGAACACCGCCTCCATGTCGATCGGCCCCGGATCCTCCGCGAACGCCGCCGCCATCCGCGGATACGCCCCGCTGGCCACCTGACCCCCCAGGTAGGCGATCCGCACCGCGTTCTCCTCCTCCTCGGACCAGGGCAGGGAGCGCGTCCGTTCCGCGCCGGCCAGCTCGGTGGAGACGTACATCGTCACCACCCCGTTGACCATCCCCACCAGCTGCATCTTCATCCCGTAGCTCAGGTCCAGCGGATCCAGACAGGCCAGACAGTGCTCCAGATAGCGCAGCGCGTTGGGGCTGAACCCGTACACCGGTGACATCAGCCGCGGCAGCCAGGGATGCCGGTGCATCAGCGCCCGCGTCTGACGCCCCGCCCGCAGCATGTCGCCGCGCCAGTCCCCGCTCGGCTCCCACAGCTCATGCTCCCCGCTGACCGCGTCCACCATCAGCTCGTGCAGGTCCTCCTTGCGGGGCACGTAGTTGTACAGCGACATCGTGCCGCAGCCCAGCTCCGCGGCGACGTGCCGCATCGACACCGCGTCCAGCCCCCGCGCGTCGGCGATCCGCACCGCCGCCGTCGCGATGTCCGCCCGCGTATACGCCGGCTTCGGACCCCGGCCCGTCCGCTCGGGACGGGCCCAGATCACTTCGGGTACGGCCGCTCGGCCAGCCATCGATCATCACCTCGGCCACCATCCTAGTTACGTACAGCGTACGTAGTGCGCTATGGTCGACACATGACTTCTACGTACGCTGTACTCAGTGAAGGTCTGGAGAAGCGCTTCGGCGAGGTGCGCGCCCTCGACGGCCTCGACCTCGCCGTCCCCCGGGGCACCGTCTGCGGCCTGCTCGGCCCGAACGGAGCGGGCAAGACGACGGCCGTACGGCTGTTGACGACGCTGCTGCGGCCCGACGCGGGGTCGGCCCGGATCGCCGGACACGACCTCGTCCGAGAAGCGGCCGCCGTCCGCGGGGCCATCAGCGTGACCGGGCAGTACGCGTCGGTCGACGGCGACCTCACCGGCCGCCAGAACCTGCGCCTGTTCGCCCGGCTGCACAGGATGCGCGACCCCGGCGGGAGGAGCGCGGAGCTGCTGGACCGTTTCGGACTCACCGAGGCGGCCGACCGGCCGGCGTCCACCTACTCGGGCGGTATGCGGCGCCGCCTCGACCTCGCGGCGAGCCTGATCCGCCGGCCCGAGGTGCTCTTCCTCGACGAGCCCACGACGGGTCTCGACCCGGCGAGCCGCGGCGGCATCCGGGACGCCGTCCGCGAACTGAGACAGGACGGCACGACGGTCCTGCTGACCACCCAGTATCTGGAGGAGGCCGACCAACTCGCGGACGACATCGCCCTGATGGACCGGGGGCGGGTCGCGCACACCGGTTCGCCCAGCGAACTGAAGGCGCTCATCGGCTCCTACGCCGAGGCGGTCGTCGCGGACCCGGACGCCCTCGTGAAGGCGGCGGACGTCCTGGACCGGCTGACCGGCGCCGAGGCGGCGTTCGACCACGAGCGCGGAGCCGTCGGAGCGGTCACCCGGGACTCCACGCTCACCCTCCCCCGCCTGGTGCGCGAACTCGACGCGGCGGGCGTGCCGTTGCTGGACGCGACCCTGCGCCCGCCGACCCTCGACGAGGTGTTCCTGCGCCTCACCGCCGACCGGGAGGTCGCCGCAGCCGACCAGGAGGTCGCCGCATGAGCACCCTCGTCTTCGACGGCACGGCGATGCTGGGCCGCCAGCTGCTGCGCGTCAGGAACAACCCGGCGCTGGTGATCCTCACCCAGACGATGCCGATCACCATGCTGCTGTTCTTCGGCTACGTCTTCGGCAGCGCCCTCGCGATGCCCGGCGCCGAGTACCGGTCGTTCCTCGTGCCGGGCCTGCTGGTCGCGACCGCCGCCAACGGGATCATGACCGGCATGTTCCAGGCGGCGCAGGACGTCCACCGCGGGGTGACGGACCGGCTGCGCACCCTGCCGGTGAGCCGGGCGGCCGTGCCGCTCGGGCAGGCGGTCGCCGACACCCTCGTCACGGCGGCCGGGACGGTGCCGTTCCTGCTGGTGGGTCTCGCGGTGGGCTGGCGCGTCGAGGGTCCGGCGACGGCGGCCGCGGGCGCCGTGGCCCTGTTGCTGCTGTTCCGGTTCACCTGCACCTGGATCGGGATCTTCCTCGGGCTGCTGACCAGGAGCGAGGAGGCGGCCGGCCAGTTGGGCAGCGCGACCTTCATGCTGCCGCTGCTGTCCAACGCCTACATCCCCACGGACGACCTGCCGGGCTGGCTGCGCACGCTCGCCGAGTGGAACCCGCTCAGCGCGATGGCGACGGCCCTGCGGGACCTCTTCGGCAACGCGCCCGTCCCCGACGGCGCCGCCTGGCCGGTCGCACATCCGGTCGCCGGGTCACTGGCCTGGTGCGCCGTACTGCTCGCGGTGTTCGCGCCGCTCGCCGTGCGCCGGTACGCGCGGCCATGACAGAACGGGGCGGCGCAGGTCATGATCCATCCCATGGACCTACTCCCGCCGCCCCTGGAGGGCGTCACCGTCGTCGCCGTCGAGCAGGCCGTCGCCGCGCCGTTCGCCACCCGGCAGCTCGCCGATCTCGGGGCGCGGGTGATCAAGGTGGAGCGGGTCGACGGCGGGGACTTCGCGCGGGGCTACGACACCGCCGCCCGCGGCCTCGCCTCGCACTTCGTGTGGTGCAACCGCGGCAAGGAGTCGGTCGCGCTGGACCTGAAGGACCCGCGCGGGCTGGACGTCGTACGGCGGCTGATCGCCGGCGCGGACGTGTTCGTGCAGAACCTCGCGCAGGGGGCGGCGGCCCGGCTCGGCCTGGACGCGGCGGCCCTGTGCGCGGAGCATCCGCGGCTGGTCGCCGTCGACATCTCGGGCTACGGCGCGAGCGGCCCGTACGCGGACAAGCGGGCGTACGACATGCTCGTGCAGTGCGAGGCGGGGCTGGTGTCGGTGACGGGGACGCCCGAGCAGCCGGTGAAGGCGGGCATCCCGGCCGCCGACATCGCGGCGGGCATGTACGCCTTCTCCGGGGTGCTGGCGGCGCTGGTGCGGCGGGGCGTCACCGGGCGCGGCGGTCCGGTGGAGGTGTCGATGCTGGAGGCGCTGGCCGAGTGGATGGGGCACCCCCTGCATCACACGATGCACGGCGGCGACGCCCCGGCGCGCACGGGCCTCGCGCACGCCGTGATCGCGCCCTACGACGCGTACCCGACGGCGGACGGCGGGCGGGTGCTGCTGTCGGTGCAGAACGACCGGGAGTGGCGGCGGCTCGCCGAACACGTCATCGGGCGGCCGGAGCTGGGTTCGGATCCGGCGTACGCGACGAACGCGGCGCGGGTCGCCCACCGGGAGCGCACGGACGCGCTGGTGGCCACGGCGCTGGGCGCGCTGGACGCGGACGAGGCGCTGGCCCGGCTGGAGGGCGCGGGCATCGCCTGCGCCAGGCTGCGGGACCTGCGCGAACTGGCGGAGCATCCGCAGCTGGCGGCCCGTGAGCGGTGGCGGGCGGTGGACTCGCCGGCCGGGCCGCTGCGGGCGCTGCTTCCTCCGATCACACTGCCGGGCGGGGCGGAGGCGCGGATGGGGGCCGTGCCCGCGCTCGGGGAGCACACCGGGGCGGTGCTGCGTGCCGTGGGGATGACGGACGAGGAGATCGCAGCGCTGCGCCGGGACGGTGTGGCCGCCTGAGCGCGGGGCTCAGTGCTTGTTGCCGCCGAAGAGCGAACGGCGCAGCCGCCGCAGCGGCGCGAAGAGCGAGACACGGCTGACGCGGGCGCCCCTGGGGCTGCGTCGGGCGGGCTCACGCGCGGTCAGTTCCCGCATGAGCGAGGTCGCCTCGACCGTCTCGCGCTGCGGTATCGCGGGACCCGACAGCACCGAGAGGTGGCGGTCGAGCCGCGAGCTGGTCGCGCTGCTCCCGCAGGTGATGGCAGGGACCCTCGCCCTGCTGCGCATCGTTATCTGTTCCATGTCACTCCCCACCCGTACGAGTCCACCCGGCCCGGGCAGGTTAACCCTATCGCCCCGGCGGGGCACACGTGTATCGCGGTCCCAGGATTCACCTTCCCCGTAAGGGGGTTGACGATGCCTCTTCCGTCACTCTCCGAATCCGACCGATTTCAGGGTGAGTTGGACAACCGGCTGCGTAGTGGGCTGCGCCGACCCGCCGTCGGGCTCGACGGTCACTGCGAGTGACGCCGAGGACTGATCGAGACCGGTGGCGACCAAGGGCGTGTCGCCCTGGAAGAGGCCGAGGGAGCGTGGTTGCGCGTCGGGGCGCATGACCCACAGCTGGTGCACCTGTCCGGTCGGCAGGCCGCCGTATCCGCTCAGCGTGACGATCGCCTCGCCCGCCGATGCGGAGGCGATCACTCCGATACTGCGGCCCTGAGCGTCCTTGCCGGTGCTCGCCCGGGCGTCGGGAGCTGCGAGAACGTGGGCGATCTCACGTGCCTGGGCCCGCTCGGCGGTCAGCTGGTCCTGGGTGCGGTTCGCCTGCACGGCGAAGAACGCGGCGACCACGACGGCGGCGGCCGCCGCCACCGTGGCGAACGACGCGAACAGGGGGCGGCGCGCACGGGGCGCACGGGTGCGCGCGGGCAGCGGCTGCGTGCCCCAGACGTGCGGCGGCAGTTGGGTGGCGCGCTGCTCCCGCGCGAACGCCGGCGCGGGATCCTGCGGGGTGGACCGTACGGCGGCCAGCACCCGGTCGCGCATCGCGAGCGGTGCCGGGGCGGCCGTCGACCAGGCGAGCCGCACGGCGTCCTCGGCCAGCTCGCGCACCTCGGCGGTGCAGCGGTCGCAGGTCCTCAAGTGCTTCTCGAAGCGGCGGCGCTCGTCGGGTTCGAGCGCGTCCAGGGCGTAGGGGGCGGCCAGCGAGTGCAGGTCCTCGCGGCGGAAGAGGCCGGACAGTCCGCTCATGCGGCGCCTCCCAAACAGTCGCGCAGCCGCGTGAGTCCGTCGCGCATACGGGTCTTGACGGTGCCGAGCGGCAGCGAGAGCCGTTCGGCGACCTCTCGGTAGGTGTAGCCGTCGTAGTAGGCGAGGGTGACGGACTGGCGCTGAAGTGCCGTCAGCCGGTCCAGGCAGCGACGCACCCACTCACGTTCGAGGCCCGCCTCCACCTCCTCGGTCACCTGGTCGAAGGCGGGATGGTGGGAGCGCTGCGCCTCGCGCTGCTCGCGTTCGCCGGCCGCGCGCACGCTGCGCACCCGGTCGACGGCGCGCCGGTGGGCCAGGGTGAGGATCCACGACAGGGCGCTGCCGCGCCCGGGGTCGAACCGCGCGGCGGAGCGCCAGAGTTCGAGCAGCACCTCCTGCGACACCTCCTCCGACTGCGCCGGATCCCGCACCACCCGTCGCACCAGACCGAACACCGGTCCCGACACCAGTGTGTAGAGCTGTTCGAATGCCATCTGGTCGCCTCGCGCGACGAGCAGCAACAGCTCGTCCGCCTCCATCCGGTCCCCCTCCCCACGGCCGCACCCGGACCGTCCTGTCTTACCAGGCATTCGCAACGCACACACCTCCGGAGGAGGTACGGACGAGATGGCCGAAAACGCGGGTGAGCAGCAAAGAAAAAGTTTTTTGGATCTGACCAATCCGATCCGGCCCTCCGCTCCGTATCTCTGTCCGTCAGGCAAGTTGGGACAGAGGACGGACGGCATGACAGCTATCTCCAGGAGCGGGTCCGGGCGCAAGGGCGTCGCGACCCTCATATGCGGTGCACTGGCCGCCGGCGCGCTCACGGCCGCCGGCGTGGCCACGCTGGCGCCCGGGGAGGCCGCCGCCTCCAGCCACCGGGAGGCCCCGCTCATCTCGGGCACCCCGCAGTTCGACAACACCGACGTGTACGCGTTCGTCAGCCCGGACCACCCGGACACGACGACGATCGTCGCCAACTGGACCCCGTTCGAGGAACCGGCCGGCGGTCCGAACTTCTTCCCCTTCGCCGAGGACGCGCAGTACGACCTCCGCATCGACAACGACGGCGATGCGCGCGAGGACCTGCTGTTCCGGTACACGTTCAAGACGCATGTGAAGAACAAGAAGACGTTCCTCTACAACACCGGTGCGGTCGAGAGCCTGGACGACCCCGACCTGAACGTCCTCCAGACGTACGACCTGGAGCTGTTCAAGCTGAAGAAGGGCAAGGTCCAGCACAAGACGAAGCTCGCGGACGACGTGCCGGTGGCGCCGTCGAACGTCGGCAAGGCGTCGATGCCGAACTACGCCAAGCTGCGCGAGCAGGCGATCTACAAGCTCTCCAACGGCGCGAAGACCTTCGCCGGCCAGGCCGACGACCCGTTCTTCCTGGACCTGCGCGTCTTCGACCTGCTGTACGGCGGGAACCTCTCCGAGGTCGGCAACGACACGCTCAAGGGCTACAACGTCAACTCGATCGCCCTCCAGGTGCCGAACGACCTGATCGCCCAGTCGCACGACCAGCCGATCGTCGGCATCTGGTCGACCACGCAGCGCGAGAACGCGAAGGGCGACTACAAGCAGGTCTCCCGCCTCGGCATGCCGCTGGTCAACGAGGTCGTCAACCCCATGAAGGACAAGGACAAGTTCAACGCGTCCGACCCGAAGGACGACGCCCAGTTCCTGAAGAACGTCACCAACCCCGAGCTGCCGAAGCTCATCGAGGCGATCTACCAGATCAAGGCGCCCGCCGAGCCGCGCAACGACCTCGTGGACGTGTTCCTGAAGGGTGTCAAGGGCCTCAACCAGCCTCCGTACGTGACGCCTTCGGAGCAGCTGCGGCTGAACACCTCGATCAAGCCGGCCGCCAGCCCCAAGCGGCTGGGCGTGCTGGACGGCGACAACGCGGGCTTCCCGAACGGGCGTCGGCTCACCGACGACGTGATCGACGCCGCGCTCCAGGTCGTCGAGGGCGAGCTGCTCGGTGCCAAGAACGACCTCGGTGACGCGGTCGACAAGAACGACAAGGAATTCGAGAAGGCCTTCCCGTACGTCGCGCTGCCGACCGAGGGTTCGCGCGGTCCCGTCGCCAAGGGCGCCGGCAACGAGGTCCGCAACCAGCTCGGCGACTCGCTCCAGTCGTCCGGCTGGGCCGGCGGCGACACCGGTCTGATCGCCCTGTCCGCCGGTGCGGGCGCGGCGGGGATCCTGCTCATCGGCGGCGGCCTGATGTGGTGGCGCCGGACGCGGGGACGCGCCTACTAGGCCTGCCCCCCTCGTGACCGGGCCGGGGAGAATCCTGCGCTCCCCGGCCCCAACCCCCCACCGACTGGCGCGGCCCGCGTACTCATCCCCCACGGCGCGGGCCGCGCCACCAGCAGGCTGAACCACCCCAGGCGACCGAGGAGAGGGCATGTCCCCGCGTACGAACGACGGCGAACCGGAGCGCGAACGACCGCCTGCCGGCCAGAACCCCGAGGCCGCCTCCGCGACTTCGCGGGAGACGAGTGCTCCGCCGGCCGACGAGACGTCGGAGACCGCCACCGAGGCCGCCGCGGACCCCGCCGCCGAGATCGCCTCGGACGGCGAGCCCGGCGCCGAGTCCTCCGCGGGCGGTGAGCCCGGTGCCGAGGCGCCGGTGGCGGAGGGGGACGGTGTCGACGTGCGCGTCGCCGCGGTGCGGCGGGTCGCCGCCGCCGGGCGGCGGTGGCGGTCCGTGCAACTCGGAGCGTGTGCCGCCATGCTGGCCGTGGCGATGACCGCCGGGGCCATCGCGTTCGGGGCCGCTCGGGACGGCGGGAGCGTGCCCGTCGCCGCTGCCGCCGCCGTCTCGCCGGGGCTGCTCGCCGACGGGGACCTCGACGCGGGCATCACCTCGCTCCAGGCCCATCTGCGCACCCAGCCCAAGGACTTCGGCGGCTGGGCCACCCTCGGTCTCGCCTATGTGGAGCAGGCCCGCACCAAGGGCGACCCCTCCCGCTACCCGCAGGCCGAGCAGGCCCTGAAGCGCTCCCTGGAGCTGCGGGCCGACAACGACCAGGCCCTCGCCGGGCGCGCCGCCCTCGCCGCCGCCCGCCATGACTTCCCCGGCGCGCTGAAGTACGCCGACCAGGCCCTGGAGCAGAACCCCTACAGCGAACGCGCCCTGTGCTCCCGTGTCGACGCGCTCGTCGAGCTCGGCCGGTACGCCGACGCGGAGAAGGCCGCCGTCACCGCCGACGAACGCCGCCCGGGCGTACCGGTGTTCACCCGCTACGCCTACGTCCACGAGCTGCGCGGCGACGTCGCCACCGCCCGCCGGGTCCTGGAGCGCGCCCTCGCGGCGTCGTCCTCGCCCGGCGACATCGCCTACGTCGCCACCCAGCTCGGCCAACTCGTCTGGAACCAGGGCGACTACACCGGGGCGCTCACCTACTACGCCCGCGCCCTCGCCGCCGACGAGAACTACCTCCCGGCGCTGGAGGGCCGCGCCCGCGCCCAGGCGGCGAACGGGCGGCCCGGAGAGGCGATCACGGGCCTCGAGCACGTCGTCGCCCGCTTCCCGCTGCCCGGCCCGCTCGTCGAACTGGGCGAGCTGTACGAGGCCCGGGGCGAGCAGGGCGACGCGGCCAAGGCCGAGGACCAGTACACCCTGGTCGACGCCTGGACCGCCCTCGCCCGCGCCAACGGCGTCAACGCCGACCTGGACACCGCGCTCGCCGCCGCCGACCACGGCGACAAGGCGGCGGCGCTGCGCGCGGCCCGCGCCGAGTGGGACCGCCGCCGCACCGTGCACACCGCGGACGCCCTCGCCTGGGCGCTGCACGTCAACGGCAAGGACGCGGAGGCCCTCCCCTACGCCCGGCAGGCCACGGCGACCGGCTACCGCAACGCGACCTTCCTGTACCACCGGGGCGTGATCGAACGCGCCACGGGCCACGCCGAGGACGCCCGCACCCATCTCTCGGCGGCACTGAAGCTGAACCCCGGCTTCTCCTCCGAGGGCGCCCGCGAGGCGCGTTCGGCACTCAAGACGCTGGAGGCGGACAAGTGAGGACCCGTCGTCTGTTCGCCTCCTGCGCGGCCGTCCTGACGGCCGGGTGCGCGCTCGTGCTGTTCCCTTCCAGCAGCGCGAGCGCGCACCCCCTGGGCAACTTCACCGTCAACCGCTACGACGGTCTGGTCGTCGCCCCCGGTCAGCTCCGCGTCGACCACGTCGAGGACCTCGCCGAGATCCCGGCGACCCAGGCGAAGCCTGACGTCGAACGGCTCGGCATGACCGAGTGGGCCCGGCAGCGCTGTGCGACCGCCGCCGCCGACAGCGCCCTCACCGTCGACGGCCGCCCGGTCCCCCTCACCGCCGGCGCCGCCAAGGCCGTCGTACGGCCGGGGCAGGCCGGGCTGGACACCCTGCGCGTGGAGTGCCGGCTGACCGCCCCGCTGCCCGAGGACACGACGGTCTCCCTCTCCTTCCACGGCGCGGGTGCCTCCGCCGGTCCGGGCTGGCGCGAGATCACCGCGCGCGGCGACCGGATGACGCTCACCGGCTCCGATGTGCCGACCGAGTCGATGTCGAAGGAACTCACCGACTACCCGCAGGAGTTGCTCTCCTCCCCCGCCGACACCGCGACCGCGTCCCTGCGGGTGCGGCCCGGCGGCGCGGCCCTCGAAGCGGAGGAGCGTGACGCGCCCGGCGCGTCCGTCCTGCCGCGCGGCGTCGACCGCTGGACGCGGGCCCTGGACAGCCTGGTCGCCCGGCAGGACCTCACCGTCGGCTTCGCCGCGCTCGCCCTGCTGCTCTCGGTCGTCCTCGGCGCGATGCACGCGGTGGCCCCGGGGCACGGCAAGACCATCATGGCCGCGACCGCCGCCGCGCGGGGCGGCAAGGCCCGGATGAAGGACGTCCTGCCCCTGGCCGCGTCGGTCACGGTCACCCACACCCTGGGCGTGGTCGCCCTCGGCCTCCTCGTCACCGCCGGCTCGGCCGCGGCCCCGTCGGTGATCGCCTGGCTGGGCGTGGCGAGCGGCGCGCTCGTCCTGTTCGCGGGCGCCACCCTCGCCCGCCGCGCCTGGCACCACCGCCGCCACGACCTCGGCCACGCACACGCCCAGGGTCACGCGCACACGCACGACCACGAGCACGATCACGACCAGGAGCACCAGCACGACCACGGGCACAGCCACGCGCACGACCACGGCCACTCACACGGCCACACCCACGAGCACGCCGAGGCGTCGGCCCGTCAGCTCGCCCTGGTCGGCTCCACCGCGGGTACGACGACCGCCGGACACAGCGACCACGACCACGGGAACGGCCACACCCACGAGCACCACGACCACGGCCACGAAGGTCACCGCCACGACCACCTGCACGGACACGACCGCGGTCACACCCGCCACGGCATGCACACCCACACCCACGGCGGCTTCACCCACTCGCACCCCGTCGCCCCCACCCTGCGCGGCACGATCCTCCTCGGCTTCGCCGGGGGACTCGTCCCCAGCCCGTCCGCCGTCGTCGTGCTCGTCGGCGCGGCGGCCCTCGGGCACGCCTGGTTCGGGCTGCTGCTCGTCGTCGCGTACGGCGTCGGCCTCGCGCTGACCCTCACCGCCGCCGGGTTCGCCGTCGTCAAGATGGGCACGGGCGCGGCCCGGTTCCTGGACCGCAGCCCGCGCTGGATGGCGCACCCCGCCGCCGTGCTGGTCCGCCGGAACATGCCGCTGTGGTCGGCGCTGGTCGTCGTCGCCCTAGGGGTGGGACTGGTCCTCAAGGGGGCCGCATCCGTCCTCGTCTGAGCTACGTTTGTGGAGGTGTTCGCGGTGATGCGAAGGGGGATCGGTGTCCGAAGAACCGGGCGGTGAACGTCTGATCGCCGGCCGCTACCGTCTGCTGTCCCCGCTCGGCGAGGGCGGCATGGGCACGGTGTGGCGGGCTCGTGACGAGGTGCTGCACCGTGAGGTCGCCGTGAAGGAGGTGCGGGCCCCGGCGGGGCTCGCGGTCTCGGACGTGGAGCGGATGTACGCGCGGCTGGAGCGCGAGGCCTGGGCCGCGGCCCGGGTCGCGAACCGGAACGTGGTGACGGTGTACGACGTGGCCGCGCAGGACGGCCGGCCGTGGATCGTCATGGAGCTGGTGCGGGGCATCTCGCTGGCCGAACTGCTGGACGCCGAGGGTCCGTTGGAGCCGGCGCGGGTCGCGCACATCGGGGCCGAGGTGCTGGCCGCGCTGCGGGCGGCGCACGAGGCCGGGGTGCTGCACCGGGACGTGAAGCCGGCCAACGTGCTGATGTCGAACGACGACCGGGTCGTGCTCACCGACTTCGGCATCGCCTCGGTCGAGGGCAGCTCCGCGATCACGATGACGGGCGAGGTCATCGGCTCCCCCGAGTTCCTCGCGCCGGAGCGCGCGCTCGGGCGTACGCCGGGGCCCGAGTCGGACCTGTGGTCGCTGGGTGTGCTGATGTACGCGGCGGTGGAGGGCAACTCCCCGTTCCGTCAGAACACGCCGCTGAGCACGCTGCGCGCGATCGTCGACGAGGAGTTGCCGCCGCAGCGCCGGGCGGGCCCGCTCGCCCCGGTGATCGAGGGGCTGCTGCGCAAGGAGCCGGGCGAGCGGCTGTCGGCCGCCGACGCCGAGCGGGATCTGAGGATCGTCGCCGCGGGCGGGTCCGTGCGGACCGGCGCCGTGCCGTCGGCCCCGTACCCGCCGACGGTCACCGGCGCGGCCGGGACGGCGCGCACGGACGCGTTCGCGCAGTCGGGGCGCACGGGCCGGATGCCGTCGCCGCAGCCTGCCCCGCCGTGGTCGGGCTCGGAGACGAGGCCGGAGACGACCGGCAGGACCGAGCGGGACGGCAACCGCCGTGCGGCCGGCGTCCTGATCGCCGGCGTCGTGGCGCTGGCGCTGGCGGTCTCGGGGCTGACGTACGCGCTGCTGAACAAGGACGACGGCAAGGACGACGCCGGTCAGGACGTCACGGTCAGCGAGCCGCAGGGGGTGACGCCGTCGGCGACGCCCGAGGCGAGCAGGACGCAGGAAAGCGAGCGCCCCTCGCCGAGTGCGAGCCCGAGTGCGAGCGTGAGCGAGAGCGCCACGAGTGAGGCGCCGGCCCAGTCCGTCACGGCGAACGTGACCGGCGCGCACACGGACTACACCGGTTCCTGTCCGCCGCCGGACGCCTCCGCCCCGGCCTTCGCCGTCACGCTCACGGTGGGGCGGCTGCCGGCGACGGTGACCTACCGCTGGGTGACGCGGGAGGGCGAGCTGTCCGGCCAGACGTGGAAGACGCTCGACTTCCCGTCGGGCGGCGGGAAGTCGAAGCAGGACAAGGTGGTCGTGTCGACGAACGCGGAGAGCGGGACGCAGCGCAACTCGATCGGCGTCGAGGTGCGCGGCCCGGTGAGCGCGACGTCGAACTACGTGCCGTTCTCGGTGACCTGCGAGACGGAGGCCCCGTCGAGCGGGACCTCCCCCTCGTCCTCACCTACCGAGTAGGGCCGTCGGCGGGCCCGGGGTCATCGGCGGGCCGTGGTCAGGCCGCGCCGTTCAGGACCGGCAGGTAGCCGCCCGACTGACCGGACGCGGTCGGGTGGTAGGACTCGCCGATGTTGAGCCAGTTGACGCTGTGCAGCCAGGAGCTGCCGGAGCAGATCTCGTGGCCGGTGAAAGTGGTGCGGACGTCGCCGAAGACGAAGCCGTGGGCGGCGGCACGCCTGGCGATGGCGGCGTCGAGGTGGTCGGCGGCGTTGTTGATGGCGGTGCGCTTGGTCTCCGACAGGCCCAGGCAGGTCGTGCCGAGTTTGTAGAAGCGGGGGTAACCGATGACGACCACGCGCGCGTTGGGCGCCTTGGAGCGGATCGCCGAGTAGACGCCGTCGAGCTTGCCGGGGAGCGTGGAGTCGACGTACGCGCGTGCGGTGTTGATCCGGGAGACGCAGCCGCTGTCGGAGCTCGTCACACACGTCGTCATGACGTCGGCGAATCCCGCGTCGTTGCCGCCGATGGTGATGGAGACCAGCCCGGTGGAGGCGCTGAGCGGGCCGAGCTGACCGGAGAGAACATCACCCGTACGAGCGCCCGAGCAAGCGGTGAACGCGAACGACGAGGGTGAATGGGCGGCGTTCCAGAGGTACGGGAACGCCTTGCTGCTGCGCTTGCAGGCGCCGCTGGAGCTGATGTAGGCACCGGCGCCGACACCGGAGGAGTAGGAGTCGCCGAGCGCCACGTAGCCGCCGGTTGCGGCGAGTTGGGACGCGTGGGCCGCGGTCGCCCCGGTGAGGGCGGCGCATGCGGCGAGGAGGAGCGAACTCAGGAGTACGACAAGTCGGGAACGTCTCATGGAACCTCCCTTTAGCAGGATCTCTGCCACAACCGTCGTAGCAACTACGCGTGTTGACGGGAAGTGTCCATGCCAAGCTTTTCAACCGGTAACACGATTGATCCGGGCAGGTTTATTGCGTGGCCATGTCAAATTTGTTGACGGCCCGTCAACCCCCTTGTTCTACGCCTGTAGATGGCACAGGCTTTGCCGCAAGCCGAGAGCGGAACGCCGCGACGCTCGACGCCGTGTGCGCGACTCCGCGCGCATCCCCCACAGACGCGCACCCCACCCAGGCGCGCGCCGCCTAGAGGAGGACTCCCTCGTAATGGCAGAACTTCGCAGCAACAAGGTCCGCATCGCCGCCGCAGCCGCCGTGGCGGCCGCCACCCTCGTCGGCGGGCTCACCGCGATACCCGCCCAGGCCGCACCGGCCGAGGGCAGGGTGCTGGCGGCCGGCTCCCCCACCGCCGTCAAGGACAGCTACATCGTCACGCTCAAGCAGGACGCGGGCTTCAAGGCGTCCTCCGCGACGGGCCGCGACCTCGTCGAGGAGTACGGCGGCACGGTCAAGAAGACGTTCGGCGCCGCGCTGAACGGCTACACCGCCACCCTCTCCGCCGCCGAGGCCCGCAGACTGGCCGCGGACCCGTCGGTCGCCGCCGTCGAGCAGGACCAGACGGTCCGGGTGGCCGACACCACGCAGTCGAGCGCGCCGTGGGGCCTGGACCGCATCGACCAGACCTCGCTGCCGCTGTCCACCACGTACACCTACCCGGACACCGCCGGCAGCGGCGTCACGGCGTACGTCATCGACACCGGCGTGCGCATCTCCCACACCCAGCTCACCGGCCGGGCCGTCAACGGCTACGACGCCGTCGAAGGCGACACCGTGGCGCAGGACGGCAACGGCCACGGCACCCACGTCGCCACCACGATCGCGGGCTCCACCTACGGCGTCGCCAAGAAGGCGAAGATCGTGGCGGTGCGCGTGCTCGACAACGCGGGCTCCGGCACCACGGCGGGCGTCATCGCCGGCATCGACTGGGTGACGGCCAACCACTCCGGCCCCTCGGTCGCCAACCTGTCGCTGGGCGGCGGCGCGTCCACCACCCTGGACGCGGCGGTGCGCCGGTCCATCGCCAGCGGCGTCACCTACGCCGTCGCCGCGGGCAACAGCTCCGCCAACGCCTCCTCGTACTCCCCGGCGCGCGTCACGGAGGCCATCACCGTCGGCGCCACCACGAGCACCGACGCCAGGGCCAGCTACTCCAACTACGGCTCGGTCCTGGACATCTTCGCCCCCGGCTCCTCCATCACGGCGGGCTGGTACACCAGCGACACCGCGACCAACACCATCTCGGGCACGTCGATGGCGACCCCGCACGTCGCGGGCGCGGCGGCGGTCTACCTGGCGGGCCACACCTCGGCCACCCCGGCCCAGGTCGCCACGGCGCTGGTCAACGGCTCCACCGCGGGCAAGGTGACCAGCCCGGGCACCGGTTCCCCGAACCGTCTGCTGAAGATCGTTCCCTGAGCAGGGCCGCTGAAGCGGCGGTGAGTTGACCCCGTTCCCCGGAGGCGAAGGCTGCCTCCGGGGAACGCTTGTGTCAGGTCCATGACTAACGAAGTCCGGGGCGGCCGGGGGACGACTCACTGTGTAACGGTCAAACGAACAAAAAGGTGAGGTTCTTTTCCAGGTCTTGCCATACGGGCGTATTCGTCAATACCGTCAGACATCTCACCCGCATCGGACCGTCAGCAAGCGGCTCTAGGGGAGGGCTCAAGGACCGCGATGGTCTCCGGCGCGGGGCGCGGCAGGGGGGTGCCGAGCTCGGTGAGCGCACTTGTCATCGGGCCGTGCCGCGCAGTCGGCTGCCATTCTTCTCCGGGGCCGACCAGCAATGCCAGCTCACCCGGCGTGCGGAGAAGTCCTCCGTGTGCCGTGTCGCGGGGCCGGGCGGAGAGGTCTTCCGTCATGCCGTGCGGCCGTGGGTGAGAACCAACCCCCCTTTCGAACCGGACGCGGATTCCGGGCCGCCCAGGGGCGGGCGGCCCACCGGACGAGAGGGACCAGACTCATGAGTTCCGTTCTTCAACCGGCGACACAGGGCCAGGATTTCGAGGCTCCGTCCACCGTCGGCAAGTACCGGCCCATCTCCTCTCACCTGGCCATCGCGCCGCCGGTGAGCGTGGTCATCCCCGCGATGAACGAGGCCGAGAACCTTCCGTACGTGTTCAAGACGCTGCCGGACTGGATCCACGAAGTGGTCCTGGTCGACGGCAACTCCACCGACGACACCGTGCGGGTCGCGCGCAACCTGTGGCCCGGCGTCAAGGTCGTCGGGCAGCAGGGTCGGGGCAAGGGCGACGCCCTGATCACCGGCTTCGAGGCGTGCAGCGGCGACATCATCGTCATGGTCGACGCGGACGGCTCGGCCGACGGCAACGAGATCGTGTCGTACGTCTCCGCGCTGGTCTCCGGCGCCGACTTCGCCAAGGGCTCCCGCTTCGCCAACGGCGGCGGCACCGACGACATGACCTTCATCCGCCGGCTCGGCAACCGGGTGCTGTGCGCGATCGTCAACCGCAAGTTCGGGGCCCGGTACACCGACCTGTGCTACGGCTACAACGCCTTCTGGCGGCACTGCCTCGACAAGATCGAGCTCGACTGCACCGGCTTCGAGGTCGAGACCCTGATGAACATCCGGGTCGTCAAGGCGGGACTCAAGGTGCAGGAGATCCCGAGCCACGAGTATCTGCGCATCCACGGCGTCAGCAATCTGCGCGCCGTGCGCGACGGGCTGCGGGTGCTGCGGGTCATCCTCAAGGAGCGGTCCAACCGGCGGGCGTTGCGCCGCGCGGCCCGCCGCTCGCCGATGCTCGACTCGCCCGTGCTCGACTCGCCCGTGCTCGACTCGCCCGTGCTCGACTCGGTCCGGGGGGAGGTGTCTTGAGCGGGCCCGCCATGTCGGTGGTCGTCTGCGCGTACACCGAGGACCGCTGGGAGGACATCCTCGCGGCGGTCGCCTCGGTGCGCGCGCAGAGCCGCCCGGCGCTGGAGACCCTGCTGGTCGTCGACCACAACCCGGCGCTACTCGACCGCCTGACGAAGGAGTACGGCGAGACCGGTGACGTGCGGGTGCTGCCCAACGCGGGCCCGCGCGGGCTGTCGGCCGGCCGCAACACCGGCATCGCGGCGGCGCGCGGCGAGGTCATCGCCTTCCTCGACGACGACGCCGTGGCCGAACGGGACTGGCTCCGCCGGTTCGCCGCCGGCTACGACGACCCGCGTGTGATGGCCGTCGGCGGCCGGACCCTGCCCGTCTGGGCCTCCGGCCGGCGGCCCGTCTGGTTCCCCGACGAGTTCGACTGGGTGGTGGGCTGCTCCTACCGGGGCGTGCCGCCCGGCCTGGTCCGGGTGCGCAACGTCCTCGGCGGCAACGCCTCGTTCCGGCGTACGGCGTTCGACCTCGCGGGCGGCTTCGCCACCGGGATCGGACGGGACGGCGACAAGCGTCCGCTGGGCGGGGAGGAGACGGAGCTGTGCATCCGGCTCAGCCGCGCCCTCCCTGACGCGATCCTGCTCATGGACGACCGCGCGGTGATCCACCACAAGGTGCCCGAGGCCCGCGAGCGCTTCGCCTACTTCCGCACCCGCACCTACGCCGAGGGGCTGTCCAAGGCCCTGGTCGCCCGCAGCGTCGGCGCGGAGAAGGGACTCGAATCCGAACGCCGGTACACCACCCGGGTGTTGCCGGCGGGAGTGGTCCGGGGCCTGCGCGACCGCCTCCGCTCCCGCCCCGGCGGCGCCCGCCGCGCCGCCACGATCGTCACCGGCGTCCTGACAGCGGCGAGCGGCTACGCGGTGGGCACGATAAGGGCCCACCGCAACAACACGAGATTCACAGCACCGCGGATCGCCCCCACACCGGACACGGCACCTGCGATCGGCCAAGCCACCGGGACACACCGCGAGGGCACCGGGGCGGACACACCGGACGCCCCGACTGCGGGCGGTCGCGCCGCCCGGGCGGGCGAGGGCGCCGGGCCGGATGCACCAGACGCCCCAGCTACGGGCAGTCGCGCCACCCGGGCGCACCGCGAGGGCGCGGTGGCACCCCGCGGTGCCGGGGTACCCGCAGCCCTCGCTCAGCCCGGCGCCGGGGTGGATCCGGTCGAGGCCTCGCAGGAGGTGGGCGGGTGACGGAGGCTCAGGTTCCGATCCTCATGTACCACGCGGTGTCGGCCGAACCGAACGACGCCACCCGCGCTCTCTCGGTCTCACCGGAGGCGTTCCGCGAGCAGCTGGCGCTGATCGCGGAGCGGGGCCTCACGCCGATGACCACCGCCGACCTGGCGGCGCGCTGGCGTTCGGGCAGCCCCCTGCCCGACCGTCCCGTGCTGATCACCTTCGACGACGGCTACGAGGGCGTGCACCGCCACGCCCTCCCCGCGCTGGCCGGACACGGCTTCCCCGCCACCCTGTTCGTGTCCACCGGCTGGATCCGGGGCGCTCACGACACCGGCGGCGGCCTGGACGCCATGCTCGACTGGCGGCAGGTGCGCGAACTGGCTGACGCCGGCGTCGAGATCGGCGGCCACAGCCACACCCACCCGCAGCTCGACCAGCTCGACGACACCGCGCTGCGCGCCGAGCTGACCCGCTGCCGGGACATCGTCGCCGCCGAGTCGGGCGCCCCGCCGGCGTCGTTCGCCTACCCGTACGGCTACTCCAGCCGACGAGTGCGGACGGCGGTACGGGAGCACGGCTTCGCCCAGGCGCTCGCCGTGGGCAACTCCCTCGCGCGGCGCGCCCAGGGGCCGTACGCCCTGCGCCGGGTGACCGTACGGCGCGGCACGGACGCCGAGGAGTTCGTACGGCTCCTCGACGGCCGGGCCGTCGCCCGCGTCTTCGCCCGGGACCGCGCCCTCACCAAGGGGTACGCGGTGGTGCGCCGAACCCGGCGGATCCGGCGCAGAGCGGCGGACGCCGTCTCGTGAACGGACGGTCCCGACGGCCGCTCGGGCCGTCGGGACCTCCGCGCGTGCGACCGGACGAATCCGACACACCGACGCGCAGCACGGAAACCGGGTGCACACGGGCCCCGCGTGCCGGATCATGGCCAGCATGTCCGCGCACCCACACGACGCTCTGCCGATCCGGCTCACCGTCGACGACTCCGACTCTCCGTCCGACGTCGTCGACGCGCTGTTCCTCGGCCGCTTCGCGACGGGCGAGCAGCCGTACTCGCACGCGGCGAACATCGACCGCGTGCGCTCCGGCGCCGACCTGATCCCGCCGGACGCACGCCTGCTGCGCGTCGCCCGCGACGACGACCGCAGCGCGACCCTCGCCGAGGGCGACGGCTGGACCCTGCTGGTCTCCCGCTGGAACCGGGGCGCCGACATCACGGTCACCGCGACCAGCCCCGAACTGGCCGCCAAGATCCTGAGCGAGGCCACGGAGGGCGCGGCCGACGAGCCCGAACCGCAGCCCGAGAACGTGACGATGGGCTTCTGGTACGTGTCCCCGCGCCGCGGCCCGCACCGCACGACGCGTCAGATCTCCGCGGGTACCTGGGACGAGGTGCGGCAGAACTACACCGCCCCGGTGGCCGACGCGATGGACCGCCTGATGACGACGACCCCGGAGGACATCGCCGGCCGGCTGCTGCTCCTGCACGGCCCGCCCGGCACCGGCAAGACCTCCGCGCTGCGCACCCTCGCCCGCTCCTGGCGGGACTGGTGCCAGGTGGACTGCGTCCTGGACCCGGAGCGGCTGTTCTCCGACGTCGGCTACCTGATGGACATCGCGATCGGCGAGGAGGACGGCCCCGGCAAGGGCCGCTGGCGGCTCCTGCTGCTGGAGGACTGCGACGAGCTGATCCGCGGCGAGGCCAAGCACACGGCGGGCCAGGCGCTGTCCCGGCTGCTGAACCTGACCGACGGCCTGCTCGGCCAGGGGCGCAACGTCCTGGTCGGCGTCACCACCAACGAGGACCTGGAGCGTCTGCACCCGGCCGTCGTCCGCCCCGGCCGCTGTCTGGCCCGGATCGAGGTCGGCGGGCTGACCCGCGCGGAGGCGGTGGCGTGGCTCGGCTCCGAGGAGGGCGTCGGCCGCGAGGGCTCGACCCTGGCGGAGCTGTACGCGCTGCGCCGGGGCACGTCCCCGACGTCGCTGCCGGAGCCGCGGGGCGGGGCGGACGCCGGGCTGTACCTCTAGCGCCCTGACGGACTCCGTGGGTGCCGCGTTCCGCGGGTGCTGTGACGGGTTGCGTGGTGCTTTGATGGAGTCATGGCCCTGCTCGTCGGCACGTCGGGGTGGCAGTACAAGGACTGGAGGGGCGTCCTGTACCCGCCCGACGTGCCCGTGCGGCGCTGGCTGGAGGAGTACGCGGCGCACTTCGCCACCGTCGAGATCAACAACGCGTTCTACCGGCTCCCGTCGCGGGAGACCTTCGCGTCCTGGGGCGAGCGCGTCCCGCCGGACTTCACGGTCGCGGTCAAGGCCAGCCGCTATCTCACGCACATAAAGCGGCTGAAGGACCCGGAGGAGCCGGTGCACCGCCTGATGAGCCACGCGGCCGGGCTCGGGGCGCGGCTCGGCCCGGTGCTCCTCCAGCTCCCGCCGAACCTGCGCTGCGACGCGGCGCTGCTGGACGCCTGTCTGGCCGGCTTCCCGTCCGGTACGCGCGTGGCGGTGGAGCCCCGGCACGACTCGTGGTGGACGCCGGCGGTCCGCGAGGTCCTGGAGTCCCGAGGCGCGGCCCTGTGCTGGGCCGACGTCCTGTCCCGCCCGGTCACCCCGCTGTGGCGGACGGCGGACTGGGGGTACGTCCGCTTCCACCAGGGCCGGGCGCACCCCTGGCCCCGGTACGGGCGACAGGCCCTGGAGACCTGGCTCGACCGCGTCGCGACGACCTGGCCCGCCGACGCGGACGTGTACGCGTACTTCAACAACGATCCGGGCGGAGCGGCGGTGCGCGACGCGGTGGCGTTCGGGAGGACGGCGCAACGAGCGGGCCTCACCCCGACCCGCGTCCCCGCCCCGGGCTCCCTCGTGGGCCGGTGAGCCCGGCGCACGCCCGATGGGCCCGACGCACGCCGGTGAACCCGGTGCCGGCCTCACTCCCCGTAAGCCGCCCGCAGGGCGTCCCGTACCGCCGCCGACGCCTCCTCCTCCGTGAGGCCCAGCCGGCGCGCCCGCTCCGCGTACGTCTGAGCGGCGGCGGCCAGTTCACGCGCCGCGGCTGAGCCCGCGGCGGCGACGAACGTGCCGTTGCGGCCCCGGGTCTCGATCACCCCGTCCGTCTCCAGCGCCCGGTACGCCTTGGCGACGGTGTTCGCCGCCAGCCCCAGGGACTCGGCGAGCCCCCGCACGGTCGGCAGCCGGTAGCCGACCGGCAGCGCGCCGGACCGCGCCTGCTCGGCGATCTGCGCCCGCACCTGCTCGTAGGGAGCGCCGCCCGCGGCGCCCTCAAGGATGTCGATCTTCAAGGTCACGGCCCGATTCTCCCGTACCGTCGGGAAAATGGGAGGCATGCCGAAGCGGCGGCCGCATAGCGTGCGGGCCATGACCGTCATCGTGCGTGATCTGCGTCCCGAGGTGCCCGCGGACGTCGAGGGCTTCGTCCGGGTGCGACGGCTCGCGCTGCCGTTCATGGTGTCCACCCCTCGGTCCGTGGTCCACGACCTCGTCCGTACCCATCCCGACGCCCGCTTCCGGCAGCTCGTCGCGGAGGAGGACGGCGAGATCATCGGCACGGCGCAGGTCGGCCTCGCCCATGAGAGCCCGGAGCCCGGGCGGGGCTTCGTCAACGTGTACGTGCATCCCGGGCGGACGCGCCGGGGCGCCGGCTCGCTGCTGACCCGCGTCGGCGAGGAGCACCTGAGCGCGCACGGCGCGACCCGGGTGTACGCCTGGGTCCTGGACGGGCCGGACAACCGCGGCTTCGCCGAGCGGCACGGCTACCGGGCGAGCCGCTCCGCCCACTTCCTCCGCCTCGACCTGGCGGACGGGACGCTGCCGCCGCTCCAGGCTCCCCCGCCCGGCGTCGAACTGCGCACCGCCGCCGACTTCGCCGACGATCCCCGCCCGCTGTTCGAGCTGGACGCGGAGACGACCGCCGACGAGCCGAGCGACGTCGGCGCCGAGATCACCGACTACGAGGCCTGGATCGAGGAGACCTGGCGGCACCCGCTCCTCGACACCGGCCTGAGCACGGTCGCCGTGGTGGACGGCCGTCCCGCCGCGTTCACCGCGGCCCGCACGGACGGCGCGACCCGCTACTCCAGCGGCATGACCGGCACCGCCCGCGCGTTCCGCGGCCGGGGCCTGGCCAAGCTGGCGAAGAACGACTCGCTGCACCGCGCCCGCGCGGCGGGCTACCGGGAGGCGTTCACCGGGAACGACAGCGGGAACGGGCCGATGCTCGCGATCAACGAGTGGTTCGGGTACGAGATCTGCGCGACGGAGGTCCGCCATGTCCGCACACTCGGCTGACGCCGTCGGCCACGGGGCCGCCGCCGTCGGTCACGGGGACGCCGTGGACGTCGTCCTGGTCAAGGCAGGCCGGACGAAGATCCGCTACCCGGCCGAGGTGCTGTCCGACGACGGTGTGCGGATCGCCGTCCGCGCCTCCTGGGCGGGCGAGGGCGTACGCGACTTCGGCTTCGTACGGTTCGAGCCGGGCGACGTCTTCACGGAGCACTACTGGCGTGACCGGTGGTACTCCGTGAAGGAGGTCCGCGACCCGTCCGGCGTCCTGAAGGGCTGGTACTGCGACATCACCCGCCCCGCGATGCTCACCGGCGCCGAGCTGGTCGTCGAGGACCTCGACCTGGACCTGTGGCGCTCCGCCGACGGCACCGACGTCCGCAGGCTGGACGAGGACGAGTTCGCGGAGAGCGGACTGGCCGAACGGGACCCCGAGGCCGCGGCGGCCGCCCTGGCGGCCCTGGCCGCGCTGGAGGCGTTCGCCGTGGTCGAGGGCGGTCTCCAGTCGCTGTTCACCTGAGGCGCACCCGCCACGGACACCCACGTCGTGTGACACCCGCCACTGACAGAACAGGCATCGATGAGTAACTCTCCGGAAAAGGGTCTACCTCCGTGGAATCGCGGAACCCGGTAGCTCCGAAGGAGGCAGCCATGCGCCGTACGACCGTGCAGAAGCCCCTGAAGAAGACGGACTCCCGCCGGCTCCGTGAAGAGGCGGACGAGCGCCCCGCCGGACGGCCCGAGGTGCGCAAGGACATCGCGCGCACCTGGTGGCCGGACGGCTGAGAGCGCGAGCGCGGCAGCCTCCTGTCTGAGCGCAGGCTCAGGGGTTCCTTAAGGCGGTCCTAAAGATCGCCAGGACCGTTCGCAAGCAGGGGTTTTCAGGGTTTCTTTGTTCCGGCACCCATCACCGCCGGTTCGAGGAGATCCACCATGTCCGCACGCCGTGAGGCCGCCGTCGTCGCCGTCCTGGGACTGACCCCGCTGGCCCTGACCGCGCTGTCCGCCTCCCCCGCGGTCGCGCACGGCTCGCTGGGCGACCCGGTGAGCCGGGTCGCCCAGTGCTACGCGGAGGGCCCCGAGAGCCCGAGGTCGGACGCCTGCGAGGCGGTTGTCGCGGCGGGCGGGACGCAGGCGCTGTACGACTGGAACGGCGTGCGCATCGGCGACGCGAACGGCCGCCATGAGCAGCTGATCCCCGACGGCAAGCTGTGCAGCGCGAACAACGAGGCGTTCAAGGGCCTCGACCTGGCCCGCGCCGACTGGCCGGCGACGAGCGTGCGCGGCGGCTCGTACACCTTCAAGTACCGCGTGACCGCTCCGCACAAGGGCGCCTTCACGGTGCACGTCACCAAGGCCGGCTACGACCCGGCACAGCCGCTCGCCTGGTCCGACCTGGACCTCGCGCGCCCGGTGGCGACGGCCGTGGACCCGGTGGCCGCGGGCGGCTTCTACACGTTCTCCGGCAGCCTGCCCGAGCGCTCGGGACGGCATGTGCTGTACGCGGTGTGGCAGCGCTCGGACAGCCCGGAGGCGTTCTACTCCTGCTCGGACGTCGTCTTCGGCGGGGGCGAAGGCGGGAGCGGGAGCGCGGGCGGATCCGCGCCGGCGCCGTCCGCTTCCGCGCCCTCCGAGGAGCAGATCGCGGACGGCGCGGACGGCGCGGACGAGTCGACGATCGAGCACGGCGGCCACGGCGGCCACGACGCCACGACCACCACGGACCCGACGCCAGGACCGGCCTCGGACACGCCCTCCGCGCCCTCCACGTCCGTCTCCTCCGCCACCCCGGCGGCGTCGGCGGCATCGGCGGCCGACAGGCCGAAGGCTGCCGGAGCCGACTCCCGCCCTGGTCAGAACCTCGCCGAGACCGGCGGCGACGGCAGCACCCCGTATCTCGCCGTCGGCGGGGCCGCCGTCCTGGCGCTGGGTGCGGCGGCGCTGTTCCTGTCGGTGCGGCGGCGCGCGGTCGGCGGCCGGCACGGCCGCTGACCGGACGGACTCCGGGGCCTGACCGGCGGCTCAGGTCGGTCAGGCCCCGGCAGAACGATCTGCGTCAGCAGACGGCCCGCGTCAGCTCAGGACGGACGCGCAGGTCGTGGGCGTGGCGCGGGCCGGGTCGAGCGCGTTGGCCACCTCGTGGAAGGCGATCCGGTCGGTCAGCCCGAGCAGCGCGTGCTCGGACAGGTCGAGCGCGCACAGGTCCTGGACGACGACGTTGTGCACGTTCGCGCCGCTCAGGAACTGCGACCGGTACGGCGTGACCACCTGGTCGTACCGGGTGGCGATGACCGTGTAGCGGACGCCGGGGACGGTGTCGCCGCCCGCGTTCAGCTTCGTCATGAACTCGGAGCCGACGATCTGCTGGGCGAGGGCGGGAGTGGCGGCGGTGAGGAGGTCCTCCGCGCCGGGGAAGTACGGCAGCAGGTGGGTGAGCCCGGCCAGGGTGGTGCCGTGGTTGTTGGGGGCGATGCCGACGAGGGCGTTCACCTTGGCGGCCCCGCCGAGGAACTTGAGGTAGTAGCGGGGCATCATGCCGCCCTGGGAGTGACCGACGATGTCGGCCTCGGCGGCGCCGGTCGCGGCGAGCACCCGGTCGACGTAGGCGGACAACTGCTCGGCCGACTTCTCGATGGGGCCGAGGGCGTGGAAGAAGGGGACGCCCGGCAACTGGCCGTAGTCGAGGGAGAAGACGCAGTAGCCCCGGTACGTCAGATACGGCGCGAGGGCGAGCCAGTTGTCGACGGAGTTGGCGAAGGTGCCGTGGACCAGGACGACGGGGCGGGGGTGGGCGGCGGAGGGCTCGCAGTCGTAGTCGTTCCAGCCGCCCCACGAAGAGGCGGCGGACGACGACTCGGAGGCGGTGGCGGCGGAGAGGGAGGTGGCGGGGGCGGCGGAGGTCGCGGGGGCGGTGGCGGTGAGGGCCGCGGTGGCCAGCAGCAGGGCGGCCAGGGGTCTGGCCAGGCGCTTCCAGGGCAGCATCGCGTGATCTCCTTGCGGCTCAAGGGAGGGTCGACGGCCTTACGCCTGTGATCCGGATCACGAGGATGCTGTTCACTTGTCAAGTTACGGGCGAGTAGGTGAAGTGAGAAGTTACGCGTCGGTAAAAACTTCCGGTGACAGTCGGTGTCCGTGCTGCTCCTGACGTTCCGTCACCAGGCGGGCCTGACGGGACCGTAGGGGGCGATGCGTCCCAAACGGTCGCGCAACACGCGCACTTCACTCTCGCCGAGCACATCGGACCACGCCCGCACCGCTTCCGCCGCGGCCTCCTCCGCCGCCCGGGTGCACGCCCACCCCCGCTCGGTGAGGACGACCAGCCGGGCGCGCGCGTCGTCGGGATGCGGCCCCCGCTCGACGTACCCCTTGCGCACCAGCTCGTCGACGAGCTGACTCGCCGCCTGCTTGGTGACGCCCAGATGGACGGCCAGCTCGGTGACCGTCGCCCCGTCCGGCGCGAGCCGGGTGAAGGCGAACCCGTAGGCGGGCCGCCCCTCGAACCCACGGGCCCGCACCCCTTCGTCGATGCGGCGCGTGAGGTCGCCGGCGACGGCGAGCAGGGCGGCGGACAGGGCGAGGGCTTCGGAGTTCTGCACGCCTGCATTGAAACACCCTTGACGATTTGGTCAAGCTGCTTGACCATAAGGTCCTGTCAGTCGGTCAAGCGGCTTGACCAAATCCACTGAGCGAGGAGTCCTCCATGCCCGTCGTCCGCTCCGCCGACGCCGTCACCCACGAGATCCACGGCGCCCGCTTCGTCTCGTACGCCACCCCGCTCACCGGCAGCAGGGAACTGGCCGCCTGGCGGGGCGAGATCCCGCCGGGGACGAAGGCGCCGGCGCACACCGTCAGCCGGGAGGAGATCTTCCATCTCCTCGTCGGCGAGCTGGACGTCACGCTCGACGGCCGCACCGAGCGGATCACGGCGGGCGACACGCTGATCGTCCACGCCGGCGCCACCCTGGGCCTGACGAACCCGACCGGGCACACCGCGCTGACCTGGGTCACCACCTCCCTCGGTCTGGAGGCGGTGCTGGCCGACGGCACCCGGATCACGCCCCCGTGGGCCAACTGAGCCTGTCCTTGTGCCAAGTGGGCCGCCCGGCACCGGGGTCGCTCAGGCCGCCAGTCCCCCGGGCATCACCGCCCTCGGCCCGAACTTCGCCCGCGCACGGTCGGCGACCTCCTCGATACGGCGGGCCTTCTCGTCGACGGGGTCGAAGGTGAGCTGGCGGGAGGCCCGGCCGGCGGGGCCGAGCCCCTCGGCGCGCAGGGCGATCGCGCGGACCCGGGCGCGTTGCAGGCCGAGCGCCTCGTAGAGGGAGTACGCCGTCCTCGTCAGGTCGGCGGAGTGCGCGGTCGGCTCCCCCAGGGTGCGGCTGCGGGCGGTGGACGACCGGTCGGCGTAACGGACGGTGAGGGTCAGGGTGCGGCAGACCTTCTCCAGGGCGCGCAGCCGGGCGCCCAGTTCCTCGGCGGCCGACAGGAGCGCCCTGCGGTGCCGGACCGGGTCCAACTCGTCGCGCGGGAAGGGGCGTTCGGTGGCCAGGGACAGGGAGACCGCGTTCGGGACGACCCGGCCGCGGTCGACGCCGTTCGCCTTCTCGTGCAGTTCCCGGCCCGCCTTCGCGCCGACCAGGCGCTGGAGCGTGGACAGGGGCGCGGCGGCGACCCGGCCGAGGGTGTCGAGGCCGTACTCGCACAGGGTGCGGGCGGTGGCGGCGCCGACGCCGGGGAGCACGGCGACGGGCTTCCCGGCGAGGAACTCCCGTACCGCGCCTTCGGGATCGTCGGGATCCTCGGGCACGGCGCAGGTCGCCCCGGGCCGGGCGTCCCGCAGCGCCACACGGGCGAGCGTCGGGCCCGGTCCGGCGCCGATCACGCAGTCGACGCCGTGCAGCGCGAGGGCGCGGACCCGGATCACCGAGGCCAGTTCGACCGCGCCGCGGCCGAAGTAGCGTTCGGCGCCCCGCAGATC
This sequence comes from Streptomyces sp. NPDC002328, assembly GCF_042890065.1. Lineage (NCBI taxonomy): Bacteria > Bacillati > Actinomycetota > Actinomycetes > Kitasatosporales > Streptomycetaceae > Streptomyces > Streptomyces sp. NPDC002328. Next base: position 343,310 of record NZ_JBIARQ010000007.1, read on the forward strand.
GGCCAGCGCCCCGTCCGGCGGCAGCGCCTCGACGACCGGGGTGAACTCCTCCAGCAGGGCGAGCAGTTCAGGAAACGCCACCTCATGTGCCGACGGCGGACGGAAACGTACGCAGAGGATGGTCATCCCGCACTCCCCGGACTCTGGTGCCACAACTTCCTTCCCACCGCGGGCCCTTCGCCCGCGGGGCGCAGATCGGCCCAGGGGTGCATCTCGTACCCCGTGGGCATGCGGATGTGCCGCCGCTCCATCGCGTCCTGGGCCGCGGAACCGGCCGGCGCGGGCAGCCCGTCCGAACCGGCGAGCCGTCTGCGCGCCGGTCCGTCGGCGTCGCCCGGCGAGTCCCCCTCGCCGTCCGAGGGCGCGGGGAGGGCCGGTTCGGCCAGCCGGGCCGCGACCCCTTCGAGGCCCTCCTCGCGCCGCACCTCCAGCAGTTCGGCCAGGTTCCAGGCGACGGCGCCCACCACGCTGAGGCTGCGCGGGCCGCGCCGCTGCACCACCCCGCGCACCAGCAGCAGCCAGGAGTGGAAGACGGTGTGGGCGCAGGCGTCGTGGGAGTCGTCGAAGAAGGCGAGGTCGACCAGGCCGGTGCCGTCGTCCAGGGTGCTGAAGATGACGCGTTTGCCGGAACGGATCGGCGGGGTCTGGGTGGCCGCCTTGGTGCCCGCCACCAGCACCGTCTCCCCGTGCCGCGTCTCGCGCAGCCGCCGGGCCGAGACCACGCCCAGCTCGCGCAGGAACTCCCGGTGGTCGTCCATCAGGTTGCGCGAGGCGTCCATGGACAGCACGCCCAGCTCGGCGCTGAGCCGCTCCGCCGAGGTGAGGTCGGGCAGCCCGGCCGGAGCCGTCTTCCGCCCTCCGGCCAGCGGGAGTTGGCCGCCGCCCGCGCCGCGGGACCCCCGGTGCAGCTCGGTCAAGTGCAGTCGCAGGTCGCGTCGGTTGGCCCCGAACTCGTCCAACGCGCCTACTTGAGCGAGGCGTTGGGCTAGCGGGCGGCTCGGGCGGGCCCGTTCCCAGAAGTCGAGCAGTGAGGCGTAGGGCTGTCCGTCCGCGATCCGCCTCGCCTCGGCCTCGCTGATGTTGTGCACATCGGAGAGGGCGAGCCGAAGCCCCCACGCACCGACCCCGGAGGCGGCCCCGGACGGTGATTCAGACACCAGTTCGATACGGTGGGCGACCCCCGACCGGTTCACGTCCAACGGCAGGACCGGCACCCCCCGCCGCCGCGCGTCCGCCAGCAGCAGCCGCTTGGGGTACATCCCGGGGTCGTGGGTGAGCAGCCCCGCGTAGAAGGCGGCCGGGTGGTGCGCCTTCAGCCACGCCGACTGGTACGTCGGCACGGCGAAGGCGACCGCGTGCGCCTTGCAGAAGCCGTACGAGCCGAAGGCCTCGACGATCTCCCAGGTGCGCTGAATCGTTTCCGCGCTGTATCCCCTCGCCGCCGCGTGCTGGGCGAACCACACCTTGATCCGCCCCTGCGACTCCGGGTCCGACAGCCCGCGCCGCACCCGGTCCGCCTCGCCGCGCCCGCAGCCGGTCAGGACGGCGACGATGTCGATGACCTGCTCGTGGAAGACGACGACCCCGTAGGTGCCCTTCAGCGCCTCCTCCAGGTCCGGGTGCGGGTAGCGCACCGGCGCGCGCCCGTGCCGGGCCTCGATGAACGGCCGCACCATGTCGGCGGCGACCGGGCCGGGCCGGAACAGCGAGATGTCGACGACCAGGTCGTGGAAGCCGGCCGGCTGGAGCCGCCCGACCAGGTCCCGCTGGCCCGGCGACTCGATCTGGAAGCAGCCGAGCGTCTCGGTGGACCGGATGAGCCGGTACGTCCGCGGGTCCCCTTCCGGGAGCGAGTCCAGGTCGATCCGCTCCCCTGTCGCCCGCGCCACCTCCGCGACCGCGTGCGCCATCGCCGACTGCATCCGCACGCCGAGCACGTCGAGCTTGAGCAGCCCGAGATCCTCGACGTCCTCCTTGTCGAACTGGGACATGGGGAAGCCCTCGCCGCTGGTCGGCATGACCGGCGTGCGGGAGAGCAGGGAGGCGTCGGACAGGAGCACTCCGCAGGGGTGCATGGCGACGCCGCGCGGGAGGGCGTCGAGGGACTCGACCAGCTCCCACAGCCTTCCGTACTTCTCCCGTTCCCCGGCGAGCGCCTTCAGCTCGGGCAGCTCGTCCAGCGCCGCGCGGGCGTCGCGCGCGCGGATGTGCGGGAAGGACTTGGCGAGGCGGTCGATGTCGGCGGGGTCCATGGACAGGGCCGCGCCGACGTCCCGGATCGCGTGCCGGACCCGGTAGGTCTCCGGCATCGCGACCGTCGCGACGCGCTCGGCGCCGAACCGGCCGATGATCGCGCGGTAGACCTCCAGACGGCGCGCGGACTCCACGTCGACGTCGATGTCGGGCAGCACGACCCGCTCCTTCGACAGGAAGCGCTCCATCAGCAGCCCGTGCTCGATCGGGTCGGCGTGCGCGATGCCGAGGAGGTGGTTGACGAGCGAGCCCGCCCCGGAGCCGCGCGCGGCGACCCGGATGCCCATCTCCCGTACGTCGTCCACGACTTGAGCGACCGTCAGGAAGTAGGAGGCGAAGCCGTGGTGGGCGATGACGTCCAGCTCGTGGTGCATCCGCTCCCAGTACGCGCGCCGCCCGTCGTAGCCGCGCAGCACCATCCCCGCCGCCGCCCGCGAGGCCAGGGTCCGCTGGGCGGTGCGGCGGCCGGCCCCGACGAGGTGCGGCTCGGGGAAGTGGACGGCGCCGATGCCGAGGTCGTCCTCGGGGTCGACCAGGCACTCGGCGGCCGTGGCCCGGGTCTGCTCCAGCAGACGGTGGGCGGTGTCGCGCCGGAAGCCGGCGGCCTCCACGATCCGCTCGGCGGCCCGCAGCATGGCGTCCGGCCCCTTCAGCCAGGCCTCCCCCGAGTCCAGTTCCCCGGTCGGGTCGATCGGCACCAGCCGGCGGGCGGCGTCCAGGACGTCGGCGACCGGGCCCTGGCCGGGGTCGGCGTAGCGGACGGCGTTGCTGAGCACCGGGCGGATCCGCTGTTCGGCGGCGAAGCCGACGGTGCGGGCGGCCAGGCGCAGCGAGCCGGGTCCCGTGCCGGTGCGGCCGTGCCAGACGGCCTCCAGGCGCAGGGCGTCGCCGTAAATCTCCCGCCAGGGGACGAGGAGCCTGGCCGCGCGGTCGGGGCGGCCCGCGGCGAGGGCGCGGCCGACGTCGGAGGCGGGGCCGAGCAGGACGGTCAGGCCGTCTCCACCGTTGTCCGCCCAGGGCAGCAGCGGGGAGCCCTCCCCCGCGTGGGCGGCCGTGACGAGCCGGCACAGGTCGGCCCAGCCCCGGGCGCCGTCGCGGGCGAGGAAGGTGACGCGGGGGCCCGACTCGTCGAGGAAGGCGCCGCCGCGCACGGGGGTGCGGCGCCTCTCCCCTCGTGCGGGCCCTTCCTTCCGTACGGGCTCGGGTCCCGCCACCGCCAGGTCGGCGCCGAACAGCGGGCGCACACCGGCCTTGGCGCAGGCCTTGGCGAAGCGGACCGCCCCGGCGAGGGTGTCGCGGTCGGTGAGAGCGAGGGCGTCCATGCCCCGCTCGAAGGCACGCTCGGCCAGCCGCTCCGGATGGGAGGCCCCGTACCTCAGGGAGAACCCGGAGACGGTGCGCAGATGCGAGAACCCCGGCACACGCACCTCCCGCACTCGTGAGCCCACACCGACTCTCGAACATCTGTTCCCTAACCCCTCACCCCCACCATAGACCAATTCCCGAACATCTGTACGACTGCCGTCCGAGCGCCCCTCACCTGCGAAAACGCACCGGGAACACGCAGAAGGCCCCGCCCCCTCGTGCTCGGGGCGGGACCTCGGTGGGTTCGGAGGGTGGGCGGGCGGGTCAGCCGATCTGGGCGCCTGTCGCCGAGAGCGCCTCCGTCACCGGCTGGAAGAACGTCTCCCCGCCGGAGGTGCAGTCGCCGCTGCCGCCGGAGGTGAGGCCGATCGCGCTGCTGCCGGAGAAGAGGGAGCCGCCGCTGTCGCCGGGCTCGGCGCAGACGTCGGTCTGGACGAGGCCGCTGACGACATCGCCGTTGCCGTAGTTCACGGTGGCGTCCAGGCCGGTGACCGTGCCGGAGTGCACCTGGGTCGTCGAGCCGCTGCGGGTGACCCGCATGCCGACGGTGGCCTCGGCGGCGCCGGTGATCGACTGCGTCGAGCCGTTGTAGAGGTTCACCTCGCTCGGGTGCTCGACGTCGGCGGTGTACTTGACCAGGCCGTAGTCGTCGCCGGGGAAGCTGGAGGTCTCGTTCGCGCCGATCCGCGTGCCGGAGGAGTCCGACCAGGTGGTGATGGACTCGGTGCAGTGACCGGCGGTCAGGAAGTACGGCTCGCCGCCCTTGACCACGTTGAAGCCGAGCGAGCAGCGCCCGCTGCCGCCGGTGATGGTGTCGCCGCCCGCGATGAAGGGCTTGAACTCCCCCTTGGTGCGCTGGAGTTCCACCGTGGCGCCGAGACCGTCGGCGACCTCGGCGAGCTTGGCCCACTCGGCGGCGGAGACCGTGCGGTCGGCGGTGACGACGACCTTGTTGGCGGTCGGGTCGGTGACCCAGGAAGTGCCGGGGATGGTGGCGTCCTTCGTGAGCGCCGTGCGGGCGCTCCTCAGCTCGGCGAGGGAGTTCTCCACCAGTCTGGCCTTCGCGCCGGCCGCCTCGACGGTCTTGGCGGCGGCCTCGTCGAGCACGTTCACCACGAGGCTCTTGGTCTTCGCGTCGTAGTAGGTGCCCGCCGCGTCGGCGCCGAGGTCCTGGCCGAGGGTCGAGGCGAGCTTCCCGGCCGCGAGGGCGCTCAGCAGCCGGGGCTGCGAAGTGGGCGCGGGCTCACTGGCGTTCGCGGTCTGGAAGGTGACTCCCGCGGCGACGAGGGCGGCCACGCCCGCTCCCGCCATGACGGCCCGTCGCCCGGGTATGCGTCGATGCTTCAACTCGTGTCCTCCTGTGGGGGGTCGGCCCGCACGGTTGTGGGGACCGCCGCGGACCGGAAGGCTTGGTCGACGACCGCCCACTCTTCCCAACCCCACAGGGAGCACACAAGGTCGACTTCCGGAAGCGCACACGGTGACCACCGCGCGCCCTCCGCTTCTTCACCACCCGGGCACAAGCACGCATGTCCGAGCCCCCGCACGCGATCGCGCGTGCGGGGGCTCGTCCGCTGCCGCCTGTCGTGGGGCGCCGCCGTACTAGAAGACGCTGACGCCGTAGGCGTTCAGGGCCTCCACCACGGGCTGGAAGAACGTCGTGCCACCGGAGGTGCAGTTGCCGCTGCCGCCGGAGGTCAGACCGTAGGCCACGCCGTTGCTGCCGTAGAGCGAGCCGCCGGAGTCACCGGGCTCGGCGCAGACGTTGGTCTGGATCATGCCGTAGACGACGTCGCCGCCGCCGTAGTTGACGGTCGCGTTGAGCGCGGTCACGCGTCCGCTGTGGGTGCCCGTGGTCGAGCCGTCGCGGTAGACGGTGGTGCCCACGGTCGGGTTGGCCGCACGGGTGATGTCGACGCCGCCGGCGGTGCCCGCCTTGGCGATCGAGGTGTTGGTGTAGCGGACGATGCCGTAGTCGTTCGTCGGGAAGCTGGAGCCCGACGTCGGACCGAGCACCGTGGTGCGGCCGGAGTTGGAGTACCACGTGCCCGCGCCGTCGGTGCAGTGACCGGCGGTCAGGAAGTAGTAGTTCCCCGCGCTGTCACGGACGTTGAAGCCCAGGGAACAGCGCCAGCTACTCGCATAGATCGCGTCGCCGCCCTGGATGTACTTCTGGAACTTGCCGTCGGTGCGCTTGATCGTCAGGGCGTCCGCGTTGGCGCCGGCCTGCTCCTTGATCTTCGCGATCTCGGCCTGCGACACCGTACTGTCGGCGGTGACGACGACCCGGTTGGTCTTGGCGTCGACCGTCCAGGCGGTGCCCGGGATGTCGGCCTTGAGCACCGCGCCGCTGGCGCTGCCGAGTTCGGCGGCGCTGAAGGGGGTGACGTCCGCCGCGCTCGCGTGGGGAATCGCGATGGCGGCCGCGGCCACGAACCCGGTGGCGACGGCGGTCAGCCGGGTCCGTCTGGTGATGCCGCTGGTGGGGGTGGTGCGCTTGATCCTCACGTTTCGTTCCCTCCCAGGGGAAGTCGGGGGCCCGCGTGGGGGTCGGGGCCCGTGAGGCGCAGTCGAGGACGCCCACATGTCCGAAATTCGGACAGGTAATGCCCCTGACAAGCGCTGTGGGGGAGTATTCGGCCGAACGGACGGTCGGCGCAAGGGCGCCTTTCGGCCGTCAACCTTTGAACCGACTGTGGGAGTTGGGCCCCCGTTGGGCCCCGTTGCGCCCCCTTGTCCCGCCTCGGACCGGGTTGCGCTTCCCCGCCCCGGTCGCCGCAGAGCACGGCCGCGCGGCGAGCCGTCGTACCGCACGCTCACTCGAAGCCCCGCGAGCGGCTCTCCGTCGGCGGCGAGCCCGTCGGCGTCGGTCGCGGTCGGCGTCACCCCTTCCCCTTCGGCCACCCATGTCCCGGGGGTGTCCGGAAGTCGCCCGCCGATGAGCTTTCGTGCGGCGTGCCGCGCGGGAGAAGAATCTACCGGTGCGCGGCCCGTGGGGCGTTCATGACGCTCCCCCGGGCACGGCGTACCGAGGGGCGGACCGGGACAGGCCCAGGTGCTCGCGCAGCGTGCTGCCCGGGTAGAAGGTGCGGAACAGTCCGCGGTGCTGGAGCAGCGCCACCGTGCCGTTGACGAGTCGTTCCAGATCGCGGCGCGGTTCGACGGGGGTCAGATGGAAGCCGTCGGCGGCGCCGTCCTGGTGCCAGGTCCTGATCAGGTCGGCCAGGTCGACGGGGCCGCCCCGGTAGAGCGGGCCCCGGGCGCTCTGCCGGGGGCCGCCTCCGCCGTGGCCCGGTTCGGCGGCGTGCTCGCCGTCCCCGAGGTCGATCAAGAGGGCGGCCAGGACGCGCAGGGAGCCCGGGTCGCGCCCCGACTCCCGCGCCGCCGCACGCAGTTCGTCCCGTACGGCACGGGCCTGGGCGGAGTTCGCCGCCCGCACCAGGGCGACGTCGGCGTACCGGGCGGCGACGGCGCGGGCGTGCCCCTCGGTCGCGTCGATCACCCGCACGGGACGGCCCCGTTCGGTGTCGCCCTCCCCGCCTTCCCACAACTCCGCGTCGGCGTAGGCCGGTTCCTCCGTCTCCCGCCATAGTGCCGTCGGCGGCGCGGCGGGGCCGCGGTCGGCGAGGCGGGCCTCGTCCTCGGCGGCGGCCACCTCGATCCACCGTCCGGCCCTGCCCCGGCTGACCCGGTCGAGCGCGGCGACGGCGGCGACGGCGGCCCGGACGCGGGCGGGCCCGGTGTGCGCGACGGCGACCGTCGGCACCAGTCCGACGCGGTGCGTGACGGCCGCCGCCCGGGACAGCACGGCCGGCGCGTCCGGGCCGGAACCGCCAGGACCGCCAGGACCGCCAGCGCCGCCAGGACCATCAGAGCCGCCGGGGCCGGCGGAGCCGACAGAGCCGGCAGAGCCGCCGCGGCCGTGGGAGCCGTCGTCCAGCGTCACGAAGTCGAGCCCGCCGCGCTCGGCGAGCCGCACCAGCTCGACGTGACGGCCGATGTCGTCCACCCTCGGCTGGTCGACGGCGGCGGCCAGGTGCAGCAGGCCGCGGCCGGGCGAGGAAGTCATCTCGGAGCACCCCTTTTTCCGGATGTCGGTCGGTGGGAGGTCATGCGGCGGCGCTCTGGCCGAGGGCGCGCAGGAAGGTCAGCGCGGCCCGCGCGGTGGCGTCGTTCTGCCGGAACGCGGGCCCGCCCGTTCGCGGCCGGGTGAACGCGCCCGGCGTCCGGCCGTCGGTGTGCGGTCCGAGCGCGAAACGCCGAGGGTGCGGCCGGCCGGCCCGGTCGAGGATCCGTCCGTCGGCGCGGTCCACCCGCAGCAGCCCGTCGGGCGTCTCGGCGGCCCCGTCCTCGTGCAGCGCGCGCAGCAGCGGATCGCGGGCGCGCCGCACCGTCGGCTCGGGCAGCCTGGCCTCCACCAGCGCCCGCGCCTCCACGACGGCCCCCGGCACCGTGGGGCTGGACGCCCGGAACACCCCATCCTCGGCCCGTACGGCCATGTCCGCGCCGACGAACTTGAGCACCCCCGCCCGTGACAGCGCGAGCAGTTGCCGCAGCCGGGGGCCGGGCGGACCGGAGGCCAGATAGCTGAAGAACCCGTGCCACCACGACCCGATGTCCCCGAGCCGCACCAACTGCCCGTAGACGGACAGCAGGGCGAGGAAGACGGCCAGGTCGGTGCTGTGCGCGGGGTCGTGACGGCGGCTCAGGTCGCGCTCGACGTACTCCCGCAGCGCCTCCTGGAACTCCTCGGAGGACGCGTGGCGCACCCCGTCCAACGGCCGGTCGAGCGCGTCCAGGTCGAGCCGGTCGCGCGGGTCGGGCACCGCCGACGCGACGAGCGCCTCCCGCTCGACGGTCCCGTCGGCCGCGGCGTACTTCTCCTCGAAGTCACTCCAGGCGACGGTCGTCCGCTCCGGGTGGGCCGTGAAGAGCCGGTGGTAGTGAGCGAACCCCAACTCCTTCTCCACCAGCGGCCACACGTCCCGCCGGAAGTCGAACCCACCGGGTCTGGCGAGCAGTTCGTCGATCTCGGCGGGCCCGAGGAACCGGGGCACCGGGGGCCGCTCCCCGGTCCAGTCGTAGCCGATCTTCGCGTGGTACGGCACCCCGCGCCGGGAGCCGACGTACAGCACCGGCTCCCGCCCCGAGGGGACGTAGGCGTCCCCCTCGTACCGTCCGCCGCGGCCCTCGGTGAGCAGCACCATCAGGTCGACGAAGGCGAGCCCGAAGCCGCGCACCAGGACGGGTTCGCCGGGCCGCAGTGCGGACAGGTCGCTGTCGGCGGTGAAGTCGGGCGGCAGATGGGTGAGTTCGTGCTGGCGCGCGTACGACGCCAACGCGCTCTGTTCGTCGTCGAGTTCGGCGTCGAGATGGCCGAGGGCGAGGACGACGAGGTCGGCGAGGAGCGGCCGGGGCCGGCCCTCCAGCCAGACCTGCTGGCGTCCCTCGCGCGGTCCGCCGATCCTGAGGGCGCGCCGCGGGTGGTGGTGGACGGTGACCTCGGGGGGCAGGTCGGCGACGGCCTGCTCGTGCACCCAGCGCAGATAGGAGCCCTGGAGCTGCCGGTCGGCGAAGAGCCGTCCGTCGACGCCGGCCCATTCGTGCAGGGTGGGCCCGGGGCGCACGGGTCCGGCCATGTCCACGGTCTCGTCGGTGAACATGGTGACGTCCTCGGCGTGCGAGTTCATCCACAGCAGCGGTGACTGCGCGGCCCGCCAGATGCGTCCCGCGCCCGGCGGATGCGGGTCGACGAGATGGATGTCGAGGCCCGAACCGGCGTACAGCTCGGGCGCGTTGGCGGCGATCCGCTCGATGAGTCCGGTCCCCCGCGGTCCGGCTCCGACGATCACCAGCGAGTGCCTCATCGGGTGGTTCCGGGAGACGGGAGGAAGGTGTCTGAGGACATGCGAAGGCTCCGTGACAGCGAGTCGGACGGGTGTCCCTCCCGCTCGGACGGAGCCGAGGACGGTGAGGGCGGGTGCCTTCACACCGATGCGCCGCGCGGCGCGATACGGCCGAGCCCCTCAGCAGGGCCGTGCCCCGAGACTACGGCGGCGTTTCCCCTCACTGTCAAGGCTGTCCACACTGTGAGCCGTAGATCTCAATTCGTTGACGGGACATCGGATGCCTGTTCCACTTGGCCCATGCATCCGCAGCAGTGGCTGGTCACCCGCTCCCACATCGACTTCGGTCGAGTGTGGTCCTGTTCCTGTTGAGCCGACCACCTGCCGCCCTGGTCCCTGGGCGCCGGCCGCGCATTCCCGCCTGAGCACTCCCCTTCTCTGGCCTCCTTCTCGCCTTTTCTCGCCTTCACCCGCGCCTTCCCCTCCCTCAGCGCTTCCCTCACCGACCCGGGCCCGCCCCGCCGGCGGACGGACCCGAGCCACCTCAGCAGTCGCAGCCGCAGCCGTCACAACCGCAGTTGTCGCAGCAGTTCCCGCAACAGTCACAGCAGTCGCAGCAATCGGAGCAGTCGTCGCAGCGCCGGCAGAAGCCGTCCTTGGGTTCCCGCGTCCACGGGTCCTCGTACTCGCCGCAGCACATCTGGCACGTACAGGCGAGGCCCGCCCAGACCAGGCACCCGGCGAGAAGGCCGCGCCGGTCGCGGCGCGGCGGCTCCGGCGGCGACGGCGGTGCGCCGGGCCCGCCCGGCGCGAACGGATTGCCCGGCGGCGGGCCGTGCCGCCCCGTCGCGTGAGCGTGTCCGCACGAGGCCGTGCCGAAGGCGCGGTCGACGGAGCCGCGCAACTCGTGCACCAGCAGCACATGGGCCAACTTCGCCTCGGCGTCGTGCTGTTGCGGGGACTTCCCGCCCGCCCAGGCGACCTCGCGCAGCGCGAGGCGGATCCCGTGCACGGCGTCGTCGGCGAGCCGGCGCGCCTCCGGCAGGGAGGTGCCGGTCGCGGTGAGCGGGTTCCAGGCGCCCGACGCGGCGTCGGCCTCCCGGTCCTCGACGGCGTCCAGCAGATGGGCGAGCCGCCCGAAGAGCCGGCCGGCCTCGGCGAGCGGCTCGGCGTTGCCCGGCCGGCCCGCCAGCACGGCGGTGTGCGCGAAGGCCGCCGCGGTGGCCGTCTCGGTCGGCTCGGTGACGGTCAGCAGCGGCGTCCCGGCCCCGGCGAGCGCCTCGATGCCGAGCTGCCGGTCCACCGCGTCGACGAGCACGGCCGTGTCGAACCCGACGGCGGATCCGGTACGGGCCCCCGCCGCGCCCCAGCCCGCGGCCACCCGGCGCGCCGCCGAGGCCACCGGACGGCGGGCCAGCAGCCCGTCCCCGTCGGCCACATGGTCGCGCACCTTCGCGGCGGCCAGCACCAGGGAGACGGCCGCCGCGAGCCGCGCGCCCTCACCCTGCGTCACGGACGCGGTGCGCATCCCCCGCAGCGGGCAGGGCCCCGCCGTACGCCGCGAGCCCTCGCCCCGCTCGGCCTGAGCCTCCGTCAGGACCGATATCAGCAGTCCGTCGTAGTTGGTGACGACCCGGGCGAACTGCCCGTGGTCCTTGCGCAGCGCGAGGCAGAGCCCGCACAGATGCGCCATCCACTGCCTGCTGAGCCCCTCACCGAGCCGGTGCCGGCAGGGCCTGACGATTCCGAACACGATCGATCCCCCATGATCCGTGCGACGTTGAACTGCCGCGACGTGCGGCATCGTAGCCGCGGACCGTCGTGCGGCAACGGCTCGCCCGGTTCACCCGTACGCCCTACTCGTCACCCGGACGCCGAGAAGAATCATATTTCACTCTCAGTCAGCACCTGTGTACGGCAGGACCCTTGGGGCACTTGGACTCTCGACGGATCGGCTGTGCACCAGTACCGTCACAAACCCCCCGCGCGGCGTCTATCCACTTGGCGCGACATCCGCATCATGGACGACCATGGGGAATGCGGAAGGCAAGAATGACCGCAGTGAGAGGAGGCGTCCATGGGATCGGTACGCAAGGCGAGTGCCTGGCTTGGCCTCGTCGACGACAACGATGACGAGCGTTACTACGACGACGACTATTCCGAGGGGACCGACTCCGGAGACGCCTGGGTCACCGACCCGCGGGTGAAGGTCGCCACCGACTCGGCCGAGGAGAGAGGCCGTCGGATCGGCACCGTCACCCCGGACAGCTTCCGGGACGCGCGGGCGATCGGCGAGCTGTTCCGCGAGGGCGTCCCGGTCATCATGAACCTCACGGCCATGGAGCCCGCCGACGCCAAGCGCGTCGTCGACTTCGCGGCCGGCCTGATCTTCGGGTTGCGCGGCTCGATCGACCGGGTCTCCAACCGGGTGTTCCTGCTGACCCCCGCCAACACCGAGATCATCAACGGGGATCCGGCGGCGCGCCGGTCCGACGGATTCTTCAACCAGAGCTGAGGCAGGGCCGCTCGCCGGCCCTGCCCCCTCCGGGGTCAGCGGAAGGCGTCGAGTCCGGTGAGCGCCTTGCCCAGCACGAGCTGGTGCATCTCGGTGGTGCCCTCGTAGGTGAGCACCGACTCCAGGTTGGTCGCGTGCCGCATGACGGGGTACTCCAGGGAGATCCCGTTGGCCCCGAGGATCGTCCGCGCCGTACGGCAGATCTCGATGGCCTCGCGCACGTTGTTCAGCTTGCCGAAGCTGACCTGCTCGGGGCGGAGCCGGCCGGCGTCCATGCGCCGCCCCAGATGATGGGCGAGCAGGATCCCCTTGTGCAGCTCGACCGCCATGTCGGCGAGCTTGGCCTGGGTGAGCTGGAAGCCCCCGATCGGCCGTCCGAACTGCTCCCGCGTCCTCGCGTAGTCGAGCGCGGTCTCGAAGCAGGACCGCGCGGCTCCCATGGCTCCCCACACGATCCCGTACCGGGCGTGCGACAGACAGCTGAGCGGGCCCTTCAGCCCCACGACCTCCGGCAGCACGGCGTCGGCGGGCAGCCGTACGTCGTCGAGCACGAGCTCGCTGGTGACGCTGGCCCGCAGCGACCACTTGTGCTTGATCTCGGGCGCGGAGAATCCGGCGGTGTCGGTGGGGACGACGAATCCGCGGATGCCTTCCTCGGTGTGCGCCCACACCACGGCGACGCCGGCCACGGACCCGTTGGTGATCCACATCTTGCGGCCGTTGAGGATCCAGTCGTCGCCGTCCTTCTTGGCGTGGGTCCGCATGGAGGCGGGGTCGGATCCGTGATCGGGCTCGGTCAGCCCGAAGCAGCCGATGACCTCGCCGGCGGCCATGCGGGGCAGCCAGGTCTGCTTCTGCTCCTCGCTGCCGAAGCGGTGGACGGCGTACATCGCGAGCGAGCCCTGTACGGAGACGAGCGAGCGGATGCCGGAGTCGGCGGCCTCCAGCTCGAGGCAGGCCAGCCCGTACTGCACGGCGCTGGCGCCGGCGCAGCCGTATCCCTGGAGCGGCATCCCGAGCGCCCCGATCGCGCCGAGCTCACGGGCCAGCTCCCGGATCCCGGGCAGCTCCCCCTTCTCGTACCACTCGGCGACATGCGGCAGCACCCGGTCCCGGGCCCAGGCCCGCACGGTGTCCCGAACGGCCAGGTCCTCGACGCTCAACAACTCGTCGACACCCAGAAAATCCGCAGGATCGAACGCCACGACGCCACCTCCACAACCCAAAAAAACTAACACCGCTAGTCTCCCCACCCCCACACCCCCCGTCCACCACCGATGAAAAGGTGAACGTCTCGTCGGCGAGCCCACAACACCGTCGGCGCACCCCCCACCCGCAGCCGCCGACGGCGAACGCGCCCCGCAGGTCAGTCAGCGCAGCGAGACCTTCGGCTCTGAGACCTCCCGAGGCCCCGGCACCTCCACCGAAGGCACCTCACACTGCATCGCCCGCGGCAACCGCAACGCCATCACCGCCCCCAGCAACAACAACCCCGCACTCACGAGCAACGTGACATGCAGCCCGTGCACGAAACAGTCCCGCGCGGTCCGCCGCAGAACATCCCCCGCCGGCCCCCCGAGCCGCCCGGCCACCTCGTACGCCTCCCCCAGCGAACGCCCCGCCGCAGCGGAGGCCGCGGTCGGCACCCCGGGCACCGACGACAACCCCGGCGCGTACGCCGCGTTCATCACGCTGCCCAGCAGCGCGATCCCGATCCCGGCCCCCAGCTGGTAGGAGGTCTCACCGATCGCCGCCGCACCCCCCGCCTGCTCCGGCGGAGCCTCGCTCAGCATCGACTCGTACGCCGCGAACAGCGTCGTCTCCAGCCCGAACCCGAGCAGCACGAACCCGAGCAGCATCAGCGCCGGGTTGTCCGCCTCGCCCATCGCGGTGAGCGTCACCACGGCCGCCGCCGTGAGACAGAACCCCCCGCACACCATCCGCCGCGGCCCGAACCGCCGCAGCAGCCGCGCCCCGGCGAGCCCCGCCGCCATCGCGGCGAAGGTCAGCGGCAGCAGCCGCAGCCCCGTCTCCAGCGGGGACAGCCCCAGCACCAGTTGCAGATACTGCGCGGCGATCAGCTCCAGACCCACCAGCGCCAGCATGGCCAGCACGATGCACCCCACCGAGGTGCTGAACGCCGGCCGCGCGAACATCCGCAGGTCCACCAGAGGGTGCTTCCGCCGTCGCTGACGCCGTACGAACAGCGCGACCAGCGCCGCACCCACCGCCAGCGGCACCACGGTCAGCGGGCCCAGCTCCCCGCCGCCGAGCCGCTTCACGCCGAGCACCAGGCCGAACAGTCCGGCCGCCGCCATCAGCGCGCCCACGACGTCCCACGGCCCGTCCCCCGCGCCGCGCGACTCGGGCAGCAGCAGCCGGCCGACCGGCAGGCTGATCAGCATCAGCGGGATGTTGACGAGGAAGACCGAGCCCCACCAGAAGTGCTCCAGCAGGAAGCCGCCGAGCAGCGGTCCGACGGCCGCGCCGACCGCGGCCACCGCGCTCCAGACACCGATCGCGAGCGCCCGTTCCCGCCGGTCGGGGAAGACCTGCCGCAGGATGGACAGCGTCGCGGGCATGATCATCGCGCCGCCGACGCCGAGCAGCGCCCGCGCGACGATGAGCATCTCGGCGGTCCCGGCGAACGCCGCCATCGCGGAGGCGACGCCGAACAGCGCGTAGCCGAGCAGCAGGACCCGTCTGCGGCCGACCTTGTCGCCGAGCGTGCCGAACAGGATCAGCAGCGAGGCGCAGACCAGCGGGTAGGTGTCGACGATCCAGAGCAGCTCGATCGCGCCGGGCCGCAGGTCCTCGGTGACCGCCGGCACCGCGACGTGCAGCACGGTCGCGTCGACGGCGACCAGGAGCAGGCTGACACAGAGCACCAGGAGCACGACCCAGCGGTTGGCACCGGCCCCGGCCGCCCGGCGGCGCAGCCCGACGGCAGCCGCGGTCGTCCCGGACATGTACGTACCTCCCAGGTGTTTCCTCGGATTCGGCGGGCTCGCGGAGCGGGGACTCCCGCGACTCGGCCGGAGAGGAGCGGTGGTCTCCGGCCCGCGCAACGAACGACGAGTGATTGGCAGCGTACGCGAGTTCGCGCGTCGGCCACGTGGCGGACCTCTCACAGTCAGCGGCAACCTGTGTGGTGTACGCCACGTAGTTCACCGGCCTGTGCGCCCCGGCGCACTCTCCGCTTGCGTGCCCGGTCGATAATCGGGCCCGTGACCGATCTCGACGCTCCCGTGACCGAGGATCGTGCGGCGAGGACGGCGTCCGCCGGCTCGACGTCCGCCGGCCCGGCGACCCTGCGCCGAGCGGCCCCGGCCCTCCTCGGGTACGCGGCCGTGCGGGCCCTCGGCCTGCTCGCGCTCGCCGTGTGGAGCGCCGCGCGCGACAAGAGCGCGTACACGCTGCTGACGGCCCGCTGGGACTCCCTGTGGTACACGCGGGTCGCCGAGCTGGGGTACGGCTACGAGGTACGGCTGCCGAACGGCGACGTGCACTCCAACCTGGCCTTCTTCCCGCTGCTGCCGTGGCTGGAGCGGCTGCTGCACACGACGACGCCGCTGTCGTACGCGGCCGCCGGTTTCGTCGTCTCGCTGCTCGCCTCGCTCGCCGCGGCCTGGGGGATCTTCGCGGTCGCCGACCATGTGTACGGCCCCACGCACGGCCGTCGGGCCGGGGTGTGCGCGGTGCTGCTGTGGGCGGTGCTGCCGGTCGGGATCGTGCAGTCGATGGCGTACAGCGAGTCGCTGTTCACGGCGCTGGCCGCGTGGTCGCTGTACGCGGTGCTCACCGGGCGGTGGGTGACCGCGGGCGTGCTGGCCTCGCTGGCCGGGCTGACCCGGCCGGTGGGGCTCGCGGTGGTGGCGGCGGTATGGGTGGCCGGCACGGTCTCGTTCGTGCGGGAGCGCGGCACAGCCGCTCCCGGCGGGCGCGCGCGTGCCGTGCGGCGCGCCCTCGGGCTCCTCCTCGCGCCTCTCGGCACCGCCGGTTACGTCCTGTGGGTGGGCCACCGCACCGGCGGGGGCCTGCTCGGCTATCTCGACGTCCAGGCGGGCTGGCGCAACGGCTTCGACGGCGGCTACGCCTTCGCCCGCTTCGTCGCCGACAAGTTCACGTCGTTCCCGTCGGCCCTCGCCGGGGTCGGTCTGGTCGTCGGCGTCGCGCTGCTGATCCGGCTCTACGTCGTCTGCGTCCGGCAGGGCCAGCCGTGGCCCCTGCTGACGTACACGGGCGTGGTCCTCGCGCTGGCGCTCTGCGCGTCGAGCTACTTCGGTTCGAAGCCGCGGCTGCTGCTGCCCGCGTTCCCGCTGCTGTTCCCGCTCGCCCTGGCCCTCGTCCGGCTGCGGACGCGGCGATCGGCGCTGGTGGTCGGCGGTGCGGCGGTGGCGGCGGCCGTGTACGGCGCGTGGTGGCTGAACGGATCCGGTCCGCCGTGACACGGCGATCGATCAGCGTATTCATAAGTTTCCTAAAACAACCCTTCAGAACGATCAAAAGAATTGAAGGGCATGAACGCCCGGGATTACGGATTCCGTAGGAATATCAGCCCCGCTGAGAGCAATCCCACATCACATCGTCATCACAAACCCGTGGAATCGGCCGGGAACTGAGATCACTCGCTGTAACGTCGATTGGGTGCGTACCGAACCAACCCTCACCCGTCTGGACCGGGTGTTCGCCAGGCTCGACCGAGAGCCGGAACGACCGTCCCACATCGATGTGCCGAAGATGAGCCGGCACCGGGTCGTGCTGTTCGCGGCGACCCTGGCCTTCTACCTGGCCATCGTGTGGCTCGTGGTGATCACGTCGTGGCTGGTCCGCCTCGACTGGCAGGTCATGTTCTTCCGGCCGTACCAGCAGTGGCCGGGGATCCACTGGTTCGTCGACTACTACGTGGTCCTCGGACAGCGCGGCCCGACCGCGGTGATGGTCGCCGCCTGGCTCGGCTGGAGATCATGGCGGCAGCACACCCTGCGTCCGCTGCTCACGCTGGGCGCCTCGCTGCTCCTGCTCAACATCACCGTGGGCGCCGCCAAGATCGGCATGGGCCGTCTCGGGCCGCACTACGCCACCGCCATCGGCGCCAACGAGATGGGTCTGGGCGGCGATATATTTCCCAGCGGCCACACCGCCAACGCGGTCGTGACCTGGGGAATCCTGGCGTATCTGGCCTCCACCCCGAGAGCCCGCCGCTGGCTGTCCGCGCTCTCCGCGGTGACCTCGCTCGGCGTCGGACTGGCCACCGTCTACCTCGGCACCCACTGGCTGAGCGACGTGGTCCTGGGCTGGGCCGCGGGGCTGCTGATCCTGCTGGCGCTGCCCTGGTTCGAGCCGCTGATCGCCCGCGCCGAGGTCCGGATCTTCGAGCTGCGCGAACGCTGGCGCGCCCGCCAGAGCGGCGCTCTGCCCGCGCCGACGCCGGTCCCGGTGTCCGTGCCGATCACGACGCGCAGCACGCCCCCGGGCGAGACCCCGGTGGCCTGCGAGGTCTCGGGGCCGGCCCGTTCTCCCAGGTCGACGCTGCATCTCACGACGGGCCCGCACGGGACGCGCTCGGAGCGCCCCCCGTTCGCCCCGGTCGGCAGCCGCCGCCCACCGCACGCCGACCGGCTGCCACGCGGCGCAACCACCTCGGCAGCCCACCCCGCCACCGGCAGCTGACCGCCGACTGACCGTCCGACGCGAGCCACAGGTACGCACCCTCCGGCCCGCGCTCTCCGGCCCACGCTCGCGTCTCGCCCGCCCGCGCACGAAGGCCCCGGCTCCTGAACCTCACGTCTCAGGAGCCGGGGCCTTCGCCGTTCGTCGCCGGCGGGGGGCCGGGGGCTGGGGGCCGGGGGTCAGCCCTTCCAGGAGCGGGTCACTCGGCCGCCGTCCACCTCGAAGTTCAGTCGGCCCTCGCGGTACTCCATGGTGACGATCGTGCCGGGCGCCAGTGAGCGCACCGTCGACCACCCCCGTTCGCGGGCGAGCCGCTCGGCGCGCTCGGCGTCGAGGCCGACGTACCCGTCCGGGCTGTCCTGGGGCTCCGCGGGCGGAGTGGGATTCGGTGCCATACCGCCACGCTAGGCGGAGCGCGCCCTCCCGGGAACCCCGAACCGGAGATGTGGATCACTCCGGTCACACTTCTGTCACAGGACCATGACACACGTTTAGGACTCCGGGAAACGACTTCCGGCGCGGTGACGTGTCACACGTACGAGCGGTTTCCTGCATCTTTCGCGCGCATTCGAACGTAATTCCCGCGTGTCGTCCCCGCTCCCCTGAAAACCCGGCGGAAAGTGCCCGGAGAACCGTCCCCGGAGCCCGTTCCATTCCCATTCCGCAGGGCCTCGCGGAGCCTTCTCACCATAGGAAATGCACGGCTCCCCCACACGTCCTCCGTACGCCCCCTGTCGGAGCGGGCCGCCGCGCGAGCATCATGACGAGAGCTCGCGCGCACCCGTGCGGCGCGGGCGTCAGCGGGCCCGGGGCGCGACGAGCGAAGGGGCGAGCGAGCGATGGGGACGCAGACCGTGGCGGTCACGGCACGGACCACCGGGGCGAGGCGGCGCGGCCGGGTGGTCGTGGACTGGCTCACCACCACCGACCACAAGAAGATCGGACACCTCTACCTGATCACGTCGTTCGCGTTCTTCCTCGTCGGCGGGGCGATGGCGCTGATCATGCGGGCCGAACTGGCCCGCCCGGGGCTCCAGATCGTGGACAACAACCAGTTCAACCAGCTGTTCACGATGCACGGCACGATCATGCTGCTGCTGTTCGCCACTCCGACCTTCGCGGGCTTCGCCAACG
Organism: Streptomyces sp. NPDC002328; assembly: GCF_042890065.1. Lineage (NCBI taxonomy): Bacteria > Bacillati > Actinomycetota > Actinomycetes > Kitasatosporales > Streptomycetaceae > Streptomyces > Streptomyces sp. NPDC002328. The sequence continues at coordinate 362,096 of NZ_JBIARQ010000007.1, forward strand.
AGCTGATGCCGCTCCAGATCGGCGCACCCGACGTGGCCTTCCCCCGGCTGAACATGCTGTCGTACTGGCTGTTCCTGTTCGGCGGGCTGATCGTGCTGGGCTCGCTGCTGATCCCGGACGGGCCCGCCGCCTTCGGCTGGTTCGCTTACGCGCCGCTCAACGACGCGGCGTACTCCCCCGGCCTCGGCCCCGATCTGTGGATCATGGGCCTGGCGCTGGCCGGCTTCGGGACGATCCTCGGCGCGGTCAACTTCGTCACCACCATCATCGGGATGCGCGCGCCCGGCATGACGATGTTCCGGATGCCGATCTTCACCTGGAACACCCTGTTCACGTCGATCCTGATCCTGATGGCGTTCCCGGTGCTGGCGGCCGCCCTGCTGGTGCTGGAGGCGGACCGGCGGTTCGGCTCGCAGGTGTTCGAGGCGGCCAACGGCGGGGCGCTGCTGTGGCAGCACCTGTTCTGGTTCTTCGGCCATCCCGAGGTGTACATCATCGCGCTGCCGTTCTTCGGGATCATCACGGAGATCATCCCGGTCTTCAGCCGCAAGCCGATCTTCGGCTATCTGACGCTGGTCGGGGCGACGATGGCGATCACCGGTCTGTCGGTGGTGGTGTGGGCGCACCACATGTTCGCGACCGGCGCGGTGCTGCTGCCGTTCTTCTCCTTCATGTCGTTCCTGATCGCGGTGCCGACCGGGGTGAAGTTCTTCAACTGGTCCGGGACCATGCTCAAGGGCTCCGTGTCCTTCGAGACGCCGATGCTGTGGGCGGTGGGCTTCCTGGTGACGTTCCTGTTCGGCGGGCTGACCGGGGTGATCCTGGCCTCGCCGCCGATGGACTTCCACGTCACCGACTCGTACTTCGTGGTGGCGCACTTCCACTACGTCGTCTTCGGCACCGTCGTCTTCGCGATCTTCGCCGGGTTCTTCTTCTGGTGGCCCAAGTTCACCGGCAAGCTGCTCGACGAGCGGCTCGGCAAGATCCAGTTCTGGACGCTGTTCGTCGGCTTCCACACCACGTTCCTGGTGCAGCACTGGCTGGGCGCGGAGGGCATGCCGCGCCGCTACGCCGACTATCTGGCCGCGGACGGCTTCACCGCCCTCAACACCGTCTCCACCATCGGCTCCTTCCTGCTCGGCCTGTCGACGCTGCCGTTCCTCTACAACGTCTGGAGGACCGCCCGGTACGGCCGCAAGGTCGAGGTCGACGACCCCTGGGGCTTCGGCCGCTCCCTGGAGTGGGCGACGTCCTGTCCGCCGCCCCGTCACAACTTCCACGCGCTGCCCCGGATCCGCTCGGAGTCCCCGGCGTTCGACCTGAACCACCCGGAGTACGCGGCGCAGATCCCGCAGCCCGAGCCGAAGAAGCATCAGGCGGGCCACTGAGCCGCGCGGGACGCCCCGGCCCCGCCCGGTCCGGGCAACCGGGGTGGGGCCGGGGCGTGAGCGGCCCTCAGAAGGCCAGGCGCAGGCCCGGCATGATCAGGTCGGGGTTCGCGCCGACGGCGTCCTTGTTGGCGGCGTAGAGCCGCTGCCAGGTGGTGCCGTTGCCGGCGGCGATGGTGCTGAGCGTGTCGCCCTCGCGGACGGTGTAGTCGCCGCGGGAGCTGTCGCGGCTGCTGTGGCCCGAGCCGGCCGAACGCTCCACCGAGCCGCTCGCGGCCGAGGACTTCTTCGACGAGCCGGTCGACGACTTCTTCGACGAGCCGGACGACGACTTCTTGGACGAGCCGGTCGACTTGGAGCCGTAGGACTTGGACGTCGACGAGCCCGAGTCGGCCGAGGCGGAGCCGCCCGAGGGAGCGCTCCCGGACGCCCCGGCGCGCGCCGAGCAGGTCGGCCACGCGCCCCACCCCTGGGAGCGCTGCACCTTGGTGGCGACGGAGATCTGCTGGGACTTGCTGGCCTTGTCGGCGGTGGAGGCGTACTGCGCGCCGCCGAACGCCCGCCAGGTGGAGGCGGAGAACTGGAGTCCGCCGTAGTAGCCGTTGCCGGTGTTGATGTGCCAGTCGCCGCCACTCTCGCACTGGGCGATGCGGTCCCACACCCCGCTGTCCGCCGCCGCGGCGTTGCCGGTCGCGGCCAGCAGGCCGAGCGGGGCGAGCAGCGCCGCCCCGGCGATGACCGCCGTCGTCCGCGCCTTGCCGGCGCCCGTACGGGCGGTGGAGCGGGTGGTGGAGCGGGTGTTATCGGCACATTCGGACATGTAGATCCCTCTCTGCGAACCCGGGTCTCCCCCCGAGCGGGGCGCGCCGTCCGCGCAAGGACGCGGTCGTCGCGCTCCGCCCTGTCCGCCGACGGTGGTGCTGCGCGGTGTGTTGCTCTGCGCGGTCGGCGGACGTTCCCGGGCGGTGCTGGCTGCACACGGCGGAGGAATCTATGGACTCTGACGGTTCGTTATCAACCAACTCCAGGTTGTCGCAGGCCAGTTGGCCATTACCGCAAGTAACACCCCCCATTGAACGCACTGATTGATCCGGCGATGTCGCCATTTGTCGGGCCAGCCACCTTGTTGATCTGTGTCCCACCTCACGGAACCAACTTCCGTTAGCATCTCGTTACTTGACGGTGAGTGTTCGATTCCGCACACCTCGTGACCGTGCGCGCAGGGCGGTTCGATTCCCTTCGCCGTGCAGCGTGACTCCCGCCACAGATCCGCCGTTGTCTTCTTCATGAGCCGGGGAGCATCCCGGCCCCGCCAACGCACCGCATTCCGAGGGAGCCACCCGTGCCGCGCATGCTCGACGTCAGCGACGAGGTACGCGCCGAGATCGGCGACGAAGAAGCCGACCGGCTGCTCGCCGGAGAGAACGCCCCGGGCAGTTACGACTGCACGTCCTGCCGCACCCCGGGCGACTCCGCGCACGAGCGCACCAGCACCGTCCTGTTCATCGGGGACGAGACCGCCGTCCTCGCCTTCGCCCACTCCACCTGCCTGCCCTCGCAGGTCGTCCAGGTCACCGAGGAGCAGCTCCAGGGCGCGGTCCGCTCCATCAGCGGCGACGCCGCCCCGGACCCCGCCAGGGTCGTGCCCGAGCAGGCCGTGCTCGGGGTCACCAGCGGACTCGTCCTGATCGCCGGGGAGTTGCACCCGGCCCTGGTCGTCGAGCCGACCGCGCCCATCGCGCGCCCCGGTGCCACCGGTCTCGGCGACGACTTCCTGCCGCTCCTCATCGAGCAGGGCTTCATGCCGCTGACCGAGCTGTCCGAGGCGCCGCCGGTGCAGCACGGCTGGTCCGTGCTGCTGGCGATGGGGCAGCTGCACGCTGTGCTCCAGCCCTCGGCCAACGGAGGCCAGCCGGTGGCCTGGTGGCAGGCGCACCAGCCGCTCCAGGTCACCGAGGGATGGCGGGCCGCCGCCAACAAGCACCAGCAGGTGCTGATGTTCGCGGCGCCGGTGGGCTCCATCGGGCGTCAGCCCCGGGAGGACCTGCTGCGGGACGCGCTGGACAAGGCCGCGGCGGCCGGCAAGCTCGTCGGCGCGGCCCTGCCGCTCGCGGGCACCTGAGCCCCGCCTGACGCACCCCGGCAGGCAACCGGGCGACGGAAGCCGGGGCCGGAAGCCGGGGGCGGGGGCGGAAGACGGGGGCGGGGGCGGAAGACGGGGGCGGGGGGGGGGGGGGGGGGGGGGGGGGGGGGGGGGGGGGGCGGCGGGGGGGGGGGGCCCCCGCCCCCCCCCGACGCGGGCCGTCCGGCCGCATCCCTTCCCGCGCCGGGTCGTTTGGACATACGTGCACACCTACGACGTTCCGCGCCGCCAGGCCTTCCAGCCGACCTCGACCGCCCGGCCGGACCAGGATCCCCAGGGCGGCCCCTCGGCCACGCCGATCTACGACGCGCTCTACGCCGAGTACGTCAAGTCGTTCCGCTCGCTGCCGGGTGACCGCAGCGGGGAGGAAGAGCTGGCGTTCACCGCCTTCGGGAACGTCCCGCACAGCACCGGGTCGTTCAGCAGCACGCTCGGCAACGCGTTCAGCGGCGGCTACAGCGCCTACAGCGCCGGCGCGCAGAGCGCGCGCAACGGGCTCGGGCAGCAGTCCCAGTGGCAGCGGGTCGGCCCGCTCACCCAGGTCGGCCGGCCGCAGGGGCAGACGGGGATGCAGCACATCCCGGCGGCCCTGCCGCCGGCCCGCCGGGGCTACTGAGCCACGGGAGTTCCCGACACGGCTGGAGGGCGGCGCCCCACCCCCGGGCGCCGCCCTCCAGCCGTCGCGTCACGTCCTCACGTCGTCACTTCTTCTTGCCGCGCTTCTCGCGCACCCGCACCGAGATGTGGATCGGCGTGCCCTCGAAGCCGAACTCCTCACGCAGCCGGCGCTCGATGAAGCGCCGGTAGCCGGCCTCGATGAAACCGGACGCGAACAGCACGAACCGCGGCGGCTTGGTGCCGGCCTGGGTGCCGAAGAGGATGCGCGGCTGCTTCCCGCCCCGGATGGGGTGCGGGTGGGCGGCGACCAGTTCGCCCAGGAAGGCGTTCAGACGGCCCGTGGGGACCCGGGTCTCCCAGCCGGCCAGGGCGGTCTCGATCGCGGGGACCAGCTTCTCCATGTGCCGTCCGGTGCGCGCCGAGACGTTCACCCGGGGCGCCCACGCGACCTGGCCGAACTCGGTCTCGATCTCCCGCTCCAGGTAGTAGCGGCGCTCCTCGTCGAGGTTGTCCCACTTGTTGTAGGCGATGACCATCGCGCGGCCCGCCTCGACGGCCATCGTCACGATCCGCTGGTCCTGGACCGAGATGGACTCGGAGGCGTCGATCAGGATGACCGCGACCTCGGCCTTCTCGACCGCGGCGGCGGTGCGCAGCGAGGCGTAGTAGTCGGCGCCCTGCTGGAGGTGGACGCGCTTGCGGATGCCCGCCGTGTCGACGAACTTCCAGGTGACGCCGCCGAGTTCGATCAGCTCGTCGACCGGGTCACGGGTGGTGCCGGCCATCTCGTTGACGACGACGCGCTCCTCGCCCGCCACCTTGTTCAGCAGCGAGGACTTGCCGACGTTCGGGCGGCCGATGAGGGCGATGCGGCGCGGTCCGCCGACCGCCGCGCCGAAGCTCTGCTCGGGGGCCTCCGGCAGCGCCTCCAGGACGGCGTCCAGCATGTCGCCGGTGCCGCGGCCGTGCAGCGCGGAGACGGGGTGCGGCTCGCCGAGGCCCAGGGACCACAGGTAGGACGCGTCGGCCTCGCCGCTGGGGCCGTCGACCTTGTTGGCGGCCAGCACGACCGGCTTGCCGGCCTTGCGCAGCAGCCGTACGACCGCCTCGTCGGTGTCGGTAGCGCCGACCTTGGCGTCGACGACGAACACGACGGCGTCGGCGGCCTCGATCGCGTACTCGGCCTGGGCGGCCACGGAGGCGTCGATGCCGAGGACGTCCTGCTCCCAGCCGCCGGTGTCGACGACCTTGAAGCGGCGGCCCGCCCACTCGGCCTCGTAGGTGACCCGGTCGCGGGTGACGCCGGGCTTGTCCTCGACGACGGCCTCACGGCGGCCGATGATCCGGTTCACCAGGGTCGACTTGCCGACATTGGGGCGGCCGACGACGGCGAGCACGGGCAGCGGCCCGTGGCCGGCCGCCTCGATGGCGCCCTCGACGTCCTCCAGGTCGAAGCCCTCTTCGGCGGCGAGCTCCATGAACTCCGCGTACTCGGCTTCGCCGAGCGCCCCGTGATCGTGCTCGAACCCGTCCGAGCCGCCGGGCTGGATGTGGTCGTTCATGAAGTCCGTACCTCGTTCATCGTGGTGATCGGTGGACCTCCCTCGTCAGGTGATCCACTACTCAGTGTCGCCTAGCGCCCGGTGAGACGCCTGGCGTTTTCCAGGTGCGCGGCGAGTTGCTTCTGGATGCGCTCGGTCGCCTCGTCCAGCGCCTTGCGCGTGCGCCGCCCGCTGCCGTCGCCCGCGTCGAACGGGTCGCCGAAGACGACGTCGACGCGGGACCGCAGCGGGGGCAGCCCCTTCATCAACCGTCCGCGCCGCTCCGTGCTTCCCAGGACGGCGACGGGCACGATCGGCGCTCCGCCGCGCACCGCGAAGTAGGCGAGCCCGGCGCGCAGCGAGGCGAAGTCGCCCTCGCCGCGGGTGCCCTCGGGGAAGATCCCCAGCACCCCACCGTTCTCCAGCACGCCCAGCGCCCGGGTGATGGCCGTGCGGTCGGTGGTCTCGCGGTCCACCTTGAGCTGGCCGATGCCGGTCAGGAACGGGTCGAGCGGGCCGACGAACGCCTCCTTCTTGATCAGGAAGTGCGTCGGCCGGGGCGCGACGCCCATGACCATCGGTCCGTCGATGTTGTGGGAGTGGTTCACGGCGAAGATCACCGGGCCGGTCGCGGGCACCTTCCAGGCGCCCAGCACACGCGGCCGCCACAGCCCGTACATCAGCCCGACGCCGATCCGGCGTCCGACCTCGGCGCCCTTCTCCGAGGGCGCGGACGGCGGTGTCACTTCCCCGCCCGCTTCTCCTCGACGAGGGTGACGACGCACTCGATGACCTGGGCCAGCGTCAGCTCGGTGGTGTCCACCTCGACGGCGTCGTCCGCCTTGGCGAGCGGGGAGGTCTTGCGGGAGGAGTCGGCCGCGTCGCGCTTGATCAGCGCCTCGCGGGTGGCGTGCACGTCCGAGCCCTTCAGCTCACCGCTGCGGCGGGCGGCGCGGGCCTCCGGGGAGGCGGTGAGGAAGATCTTCAGATCGGCGTCCGGCAGCACGGTGGTGCCGATGTCCCGCCCCTCGACGACGATCCCCCGCTCGGCGGAGACCGCCAGCGACCGCTGGAGCTCCGTGATCCGGGTCCGCACCTCGGGCACCGCGCTGACCGCGCTGACCTGGGAGGTGACCTCCTGGGTGCGGATCGGACCGGCCACGTCGACGCCGTCGACGGTGATCGTCGGGCCCGACGGGTCGGTGCCGGAGACGATCTCCGGCTTGCCGGCGACGGCGGCGATCGCCGTGGGGTCCTCGATGTCGATCCCGTTGCTCACCATCCACCACGTGATCGCCCGGTACTGCGCACCGGTGTCCAGGTAGCTCAGCCCGAGCCGGGCGGCGACGGCCTTGGACGTGCTCGACTTGCCCGTGCCGGAGGGACCGTCGATGGCGACGATCACGGGCTGGGCGGCGCCGTTTTCCACGGGGGGACACCTTCCTGGTGCGAGGCGGAGGACCACGGGGCGAGAACACGCCCCGGACAAGGTTACTGGGTACGACTCACTCGTCCGGCCGCACACCCGGGCGCACAGGCGGCGACCTACTGCCGCACCGCCCACCCTCGCTCCCGCAACGCCGAAGACAACACCCCCACGCTCTTGGGCTCGACCATCAGCTGCACCAGCCCCGCCTGCTGCCCCGTCGCATGCTCGATCCGGACGTCCTCGATATTGACCCCCGCCAGCCCCGCGTCGGCGAAGATCCGGGCCAGCTGCCCCGGCTGGTCGTCGATGAGCACCGCGACCACCTCGTACGCCCGCGGAGCGGACCCGTGCTTGCCGGGGACGCGGACCTGCCCCGCGTTCCCGCGCCGCAGGACGTCCTCGACGCCGCCGGCCCCCTCGCGCCGCTTGGCCTCGTCGGCGGACTGGAGCGCCCGCAGCGCCCGCACCGTCTCCTCCAGGTCGCCGGCGACGTCGGCGAGGAGGTCGGCGACCGGCCCGGGGTTGGCGGAGAGGATGTCGATCCACATCCGGGGGTCGGAGGCGGCGATCCGGGTGACGTCCCGGATGCCCTGCCCGCACAGCCGTACGGCGGCCTCCTCGGCTTTCTCCAGGCGGGCGGCGACCATGCTGGAGACCAGATGGGGCATGTGGGAGACCAGCGCCACGGCCCGGTCGTGGGCGTCGGCGTCCATGACCACCGGGACGGCCCGGCAGTGCGAGACGAGTTCCAGGGCGAGGTTGAGCACCTCGGTGTCGGTGTCCCGGGTGGGCGTCAGCACCCAGGGGCGGCCCTCGAAGAGGTCGGCGGACGCGGCCAGCGGACCGGACTTCTCCCGGCCCGACATGGGGTGCGTGCCGAGGTACGTCGACAGGTCCAGGCCGAGCGCCTCCAGCTCGCGGCGCGGGCCCCCCTTGACGCTGGCCACGTCGAGGTAGCCGCGGGCCACGCCCCGGCGCATGGCGTCGGCGAGCACGGCGGCCACGTGGGCGGGCGGCGCGGCGACGATGGCGACGTCCACCGGGCCGTCGGGGGCCGCGTCGGTGCCGGCGCCGAGCGCGGCGGCCGTGCGGGCCTGCTCGGGGTCGTGGTCCTCCAGGTGGACGACGACGCCCCGCTGGGCGAGGGCCAGGGCGGCGGAGGTGCCGATGAGCCCGGTTCCGATGACGAGCGCGGTCCTCACTGGGCGATGTCCTTGCGCAGGGCGGCGGCGGTGCCGAGGTAGACGTGGTTGATGCCGGTCCGCGGCTTGTCGGACTCGATGTGGGCGAGGACGCGGACGACCCGCGGCATGGCGCCCCGGATGTCGAGCTCCTGCGCGCAGATCAGCGGGACGTCGACGATGCCGAGCTTGCGGGCGGCGGCCGCCGGGAAGTCGCTGTGCAGGTCGGGGGTGGCCGTGAACCAGATGCTGATGAGGTCGTCGGCGCTGAGCGAGTTCCGGTCCATGATGGCGGTGAGCAGGGCTCCGACCTGCTCGTCCATGTGGCCGGCCTCGTCCCGCTCCAGTTGGACGGCCCCGCGGACCGCTCGTACCGCCACGGTGCTGCTCCTCGTTCGCATAGGCGTCGGCTCTGCGTCCAGCCTAGTCAGCCCGCGTCCGGGGGGTGCCCGCCGCCCGCCCGCTGAGACGGGCCCGGCGTGCGTTTTACGGCGTTCCCTCCCGAGTTGCTTCTTCTTCGGTGGGTTCGGTGCCAAGATTGCTGATGCTCCGTTCGGAGCGCCTCACCGGCTGTTCTTCGCACCTTCCGCACCTTCGGAGTGACGACATGACGCACACCGCCACCCGCCGTACGGTCCTCCTCGCGACGGGCGCGGCGGCACTCGCCGTCGGCTGCAGCGAGAGCGACGGCGGCTCTTCCGCCGAGTCCGAGACGCCCGCCGCCAGCGGGACCGCCGGGGCCGAGTCGCCGGCCGCCTCCGCCGGTCAGGAACTGGCGACCACGGCCGACATCCCGGTCGGCGGCGGCACGATCTTCAAGGAGGAGAAGGTCGTGGTGACCCAGCCGAAGGAGGGCGAGTTCAAGGCCTTCTCCGCGATCTGCACCCACCAGGGCTGCACGGTCACCAGCGTCGCCGACAGCACGATCAACTGCGCCTGCCACAAGAGCAGTTTCAGCATCACGGACGGCGCGGTCACCGCGGGCCCGGCGACCAGGCCGCTGCCGGCGGAGCAGATCACGGTGGAGGGGAACGCCATCCGGCTGGCGTGAGCGCGAGCCCTCGGGAGCCGGGGGCCGACGGCCTGGAGCCTGGGGCCGTCACAGGTCCCACAAGGCCCCGAGGGTCACCAGCTCCCCTCGGTACTCGATCCGGTCCGCCCACTCCGTGGGCCACGCCTCGGCCCCCGCGTACGCGCCCGCGAAGGCTCCCGCGAGGCAGGCGATGGAGTCGGAGTCCCCGGACGAGCAGGCCGCCCGGCGCAGCGCGGTCACCGGCTCGTCGGGGAAGAGCAGGAAGCACAGCAGACCGCCCGCCATGGCCTCCTCCGCGATCCAGCCCTCGCCCGTGTCGAGGCAGGGGTCGGTCTCGGGCGAGGGGTCGCGCAGGGCCGCCTCCAGGCGGTCCAGGACGGCCAGGCAGTCGTCCCAGCCGCGGGCGATGAAGTGCTCGGGGGTCGGGTCCTGGGCGCGGGTCCACAGGTCGCCGAGCCAGCGCTCGTGGTAGCGGCTGCGGTTCTCCCGGGCGTACGAGCGCAGCAGCCCGATCAGCTCGGCCGGCTGCGCGCCCTGCGCGAGGAGCCGTACGGCGTGGGCGGTGAGGTCGGAGGCGGCGAGCGCGGTGGGGTGGCCGTGGGTGAGGCCTGACTGGAGCTGGGCGGCGCCGGCCCGCTGCTCGTCGCTGAGGCCGGGCGCGAGGCCGAGGGGCGCGACGCGCATGTTCGCGCCGCATCCCTTGGAGCCGACTTGGCCGGCGTCCTGCCAGGGGCGGCGCTCGTCCTCGAGCAGGTCGCACGCCGTCAAACAGGTCCGGCCGGGCGCGCGGTTGTTCTCCGGCGACCGGTACCAGTTCACGAACTCCTCGCGCAGCGGGCGCGCCAGCCGGGACGGCACCAGCAGCCCGCGGTCCATGGCCGTGCGCAGGGCGTGTCCGACGGCCAGCGTCATCTGGGTGTCGTCGGAGACGAAGGCGGGCTCGGCCAGGCGCATCTGCCGCCAGGGCCCGCACTTGGCGAGGATCGAGGGGACGTCGTTGAACTCGGTCGGGAACCCGAGCGCGTCGCCCAGCGCGAGGCCCACGAGGGCTCCGGTGGCGGCGCGCTTCCTGACGGTGGTGGGGGCGGTCATGCGGAACGTCCTTCCCGGGACGGTCGCGGCACGAACGTCGGCCGCCACGACGGTGGATACAACGGTGAAGGGGGCGGGCGAGCCGCGCTCGCCCGCCCCCTGTCCAGGGATCGACGTCTAGAGGTCGACTTCCTTCATCAGCATGCCGACCTCGGTGTTCGACAGCCTGCGCAGCCAACCCGACTTCTGGTCGCCCAGGGTGATCGGGCCGAACGCGACGCGCACCAGCTTGTCGACGGGGAAGCCCGCCTCCGCCAGCATGCGGCGCACGATGTGCTTGCGGCCCTCGTGGAGGGTGACCTCGACCAGGTAGTTCTTGCCGGTCTGCTCGACGACGCGGAAGTGGTCCGCCTTCGCGTACCCGTCCTCCAGCTGGATGCCGTCCTTCAGCCGCTTGCCCAGGTCGCGCGGGATCGGGCCCACGATGTGCGCGAGGTAGACCTTCTTCACGCCGTACTTGGGGTGGGTCAGCCGGTGCGCCAGCTCGCCGTGGTTGGTGAGCAGGATGACGCCCTCGGTCTCGGTGTCGAGCCGGCCGACGTGGAACAGCCGCGTCTCGCGGTTGGTCACGTAGTCGCCGAGACACTGGCGGCCTTCCGTGTCCTCCATCGTGGAGACGACGCCGGCCGGCTTGTTGAGCGAGAAGAACTGGTACGACTGCGTGGCGACCGTGAGGCCGTCGACCTTGACCTCGTCCTTCTCCGGGTCGACCCGCTTGCCCTGCTCCAGGACGATCTCGCCGTTGACCTCGACCCGCGCCTGCTCGATCAGCTCCTCGCAGGCGCGCCGGGAGCCGTAGCCCGCGCGCGCGAGGACCTTCTGGAGCCGCTCGCCCTCCTGCTCGGCGCCCGGGAAGGTCTTGGGCAGCTTGACGTCCTTCTTGCCGGCGTACCGCTCGCGGTTGCGCTCCTCGGCGCGTGCCTCGTACTCCCGGGAGCGCGCGGGCGCCGTACGGCCGCGACCGCCCTGCGGGGACTGCTTGGGTCCGCCCTTGGCGCCGCCGCGCGCCGCGCCGCCGCGCCCCGACTTCGGGCCCTCGGGGGACGCGCCGGGGCCCACGTCGTAGCGGCGCTCCTCGGGACGGGGCTTGCGGGGACGCCCCTGCCCCTGCCCCTGCTTCTGGTCCCTGTTGTTGCCGGCGCCGCGCTGGTTGCCGCGCCCGCCGCCCTTACCGCTACCGCTACCGCTGCTTCGCATCAAAGTTCCGTCGTCGTCGTGTCAGGCATGGTCGTCCCCGCGCCGTCGTCCGGGTCCGGGGCGTCCGGGTCGAACGACGGTACGGCTTCCTGGGTCTCGGCCTCGATCGCCTCCGCCTCCGGGAGGAAGGGCGCGAGCTCCGGGAGCTCGTCCAGACCGCGCAGGCCCATCCGCTCCAGGAAGTAGTTCGTCGTCCTGTACAGGATCGCACCTGTTTCGGGTTCCGCGCCCGCCTCCTCGACGAGACCGCGTTGGAGGAGGGTGCGCATCACGCCGTCGCAGTTCACCCCGCGCACCGCGGACACCCGGGAACGGCTGACCGGTTGGCGGTAGGCGACCACCGCGAGGGTCTCCAGCGCGGCCTGGGTGAGCCGGGCCTGCTGCCCGTCCAGGACGAACCGCTCGACGGCCGCGGCGTATTCGGGCCGGGTGTAGAACCGCCAGCCGCCGGCGATCAGCCGCAGCTCGAATCCGCGCCCCTGCACGGTGTATTCGTCGGCCAGTTCGCGCAGCGCGTCCGCGACCTGCCGGCGCGGCCGTTCCACGATCTTCGCGAGGTGCTCCTCGGTCGCGGGCTCGTCCACGACCATCAGGACGGCCTCCAGGGCGGGCTTGAGCGCGAGGTCCGCGACGGTGCGCGGCCCGGCCGGGGCTCCGGCGGTCCCGATGGTCTCCTCGCTCACGGCGTCCTCTCCTCCTCGGGCCTCTCCGGCTGCTCGGGTTTCTCGGGCGGCTCGGGTTTCTCGGGCGGCTCGGGCGGCCGGTCGAACTCGTCGGTCACCCTCGGCGTCTCGTCCCCGTCCCCGCCGGTCCACCGCACGAGCAGGTCGCCCAGGGCGGTCTCCTGCTCCAGGGCCACGGCCTTCTCCCGGTACAGCTCGAGCAGGGCCAGGAAGCGGGCCACGACCGTGAGGGTGTCGTCGGTGTCCTCGACGAGCACCCGGAAGCTTGCCTCGCCGAGTTCCCGCAGCCGCGCGACGACGATCTGGGCCTGCTCCTGCACGCTCACCAGCGGGGCGTGGATGTGGTCGACGTACACCTGCGGCTTGGGCCGGGGCTGCATCGCCTTGACGGCGAGCTTCGCGAACCCGTCCGGGCCGATGCTGATGACGACCTCGGGCAGCAGTTCGGCGTGGTGCGCTTCGAGGCCGACGGTACGGGGGTAGCGGCGGGCCTCCTCGTCGAGCCTGCCGTTGAAGATGTCGGCGATCTGCTTGTACGCGCGGTACTGGAGCAGGCGCGCGAAGAGCAGGTCGCGGGCCTCCAGGAGGGCGAGGTCGGCCTCGTCCTCGACCTCGGCGGCGGGCAGCAGCCGGGCCGCCTTCAGGTCGAGCAGCGTCGCGGCGACGACCAGGAACTCGGTGGTCTGGTCCAGGTCCCAGTCCGGCCCCATCGCCCGGATGTGCGCCATGAACTCGTCGGTGACCTTGGAGAGCGCGACTTCTGTGACGTCCAGCTTGTGCTTGGAGATCAGCTGGAGCAGCAGGTCGAACGGCCCCTCGAAGTTGGCCAGCCGAACGGTGAAGACCCCGTCCGAGGTCTCCCCGTCGGAGGTCTCCCCGTCGGAGGACTCGCCCTCCGCCGGGACGGCTTCACCTCCGTCGCGGACAGGCGTTCCGCTGGGAGCAGCGGGCGGGCTCGACGGCCCACCGGGCTCGACCTCGACGGCGACCTCAGCCTCGGCCGCCGGCGGCGCGGCAGGCGCCCCCGGCCCGCGCCCCAGCGCACGCCGGCGGCCACCGGCTGGACCGCCGGAGGCGGGGGCGGGGGAAGGGACGTCGTTCGAGGTCATGACCCCCGCAGGCTACCGCTACCGCCCGCGCAGCCGGCGTACGAGGATGCTGGCGTCCCCGCGGGCCTCCAGGTCCGCCAGGACGACGGCGACCGCCTCACGGACGATCCGGCCCCGGTCGACGGCCAGCCCGTGCTCGCCGCGCAGCACCAGTCGGGCGTGCTCCAGGTCCATCAGCTCCTCGGCGGAGACGTACACGGTGATCTTCTCGTCGTGTCGCTCCCGGCCGCTGGGCCGGCGGGCCGCGGCCCGGCCGCGCTTGCGGGGCTGGGTCGCCTCGCCGGCGGTGGCAGAACCTTCCTGCGCGGCTCCCTGGCGGCGCGCGGAGCGCTCCGCGCCGGCGGCCCGGCTGCGGGACTCCCCGGCGTCGCCCTGGTCGGCGTCGGCCGCCACGTGCTCGGCGCCCTCGCCGTCACCGCCCTGCGCGGGCACGGCCTGCGGCGCGTCCTCGGCCGAGGCCGCCGCTGCCGCCGTGTCGCTCTCCCCGGCGGGAGCCGGTACCCGCGCCTCGCCGTTGGCCGGGCGGCGCGGTGCGGACGGCTGGAGCGCCGTCCCCCCTGTCGTACGGAAGAGTTCGTCGGCCCCCGGCAGACTCACTCGGCGTGACACCGGGCGAGCACCTCCCTGGCGAGCTGGCGGTAGGCGGCGGCGCCGACGGAGTTGGAGGCGTAGGTGGTGATCGGCTCGCCGGCGACCGTGGTCTCCGGGAAGCGGACCGTGCGCCCGATGACCGTGTGGTAGACGTGGTCGTCGAACGCCTCGACGACACGCGCGAGCACCTCACGGCTGTGCACGGTGCGCGAGTCGTACATGGTCGCCAGGATCCCGTCGAGCTCCAGCTCCGGGTTGAGCCGCTCCTGGACCTTCTCGATGGTCTCGGTGAGCAGCGCGACACCGCGCAGCGCGAAGAACTCGCACTCCAGCGGCACGATCACCTTGTGGGCGGCCGTGAGCGCGTTGACGGTGAGCAGGCCGAGCGAGGGCTGGCAGTCGATGACGATGAAGTCGTAGTCGTCCAGCAGCGGCTTCAGGGCCCGCTGGAGCGTCGACTCGCGCGCGACCTCGGAGACCAGCTGGACCTCGGCGGCGGACAGGTCGATGTTGCTGGGCAGCAGGTCCATGTTGGGGACCGCCGTCTTCAGGAGCACCTCGTCCGCCGACATGCCCCGCTCCATGAGCAGGTTGTAGACGGTGAGGTCGAGCTCCATCGGATTGACGCCGAGACCGACCGACAGCGCGCCCTGCGGGTCGAAGTCGACGAGCAGCACCCGGCGTCCGTACTCCGCGAGGGCGGCGCCCAGATTGATGGTCGACGTCGTCTTGCCGACGCCGCCCTTCTGGTTGCACATCGCGATGATCTTCGCGGGCCCGTGATCGGTCAGCGGGCCCGGGATCGGGAAGTACGGCAGCGGGCGACCGGTCGGGCCGATGCGCTCGCGACGCTGGCGTGCCGCGTCGGGAGCGAGCGTGGCCGCGTACTCGGGGTCGGGCTCGTACTCGGCGTCGGGGTCGTAGAAGTGCCCTTCGGGCAGTTCGTCGTAGTCGGCGAAGTGGTTGCGGGGCGCGCCACTTCCGTCGCCGGCCATGGCGTTCACGTGATGGCCATCCATGCTGTGGAGTGCTGGCTGAGCCATATGGGGGCTTCTCTGGCTCTGATGGGCTGCGAAGGTTCGGACAGCGACGGAGCCGACAGCCTCGCGCCCCGCGGGGCCCGGGCCCCGCGTAGGCGTTCCTGGATGACCACCCCCGGGAGAAAATGTCGACTCATTCACAAGTCGTCTTACCTCCTTGGTGACCAGGAAACTTCTAGACAAGGTCAGCGTGGCACCATGCCGACGATTGGCGACTCTATGGCGTGTCGGGCATCCGCAGCAACACAATCCGCCGGACCCGGCCCGATGTGTCGGCAATGAAACATCCCGCTGTCAAGGGCGTACGGCCGTCGCACAGCAGGTTTCACCGGTGTGCGAATCGGTCGAAGGCTTACGTTCGAGGCGAGTTGGCCGAGAGCGGCAAAGTGACCATACACACACTCGGCCGGACCTTGTCGGGCAAGGTCCGGCCGTGCGTACGCCCTTGCGGCATCTTGTTGACGTATCGCCTTTACGAAAAGGTGACTTGGCGGAGCGTCTCAGCCGAGGAGCGAGGCGAGCTCCACGTGCTCGAGGCCGTGGGCCTCGGCGACCTGGCGGTAAACGACCTTGCCGTCGTGGGTGTTGAGGCCCCTGGCCAGCGCGGGGTCGCGGCGCAGCGCCTCCGCCCAGCCCCGGTCGGCGAGTTCGACGATGTAGGGCAGGGTCGCGTTGGTGAGCGCGTAGGTGGAGGTGTTGGGGACCGCGCCGGGCATGTTGGCGACGCAGTAGAAGACCGAGTTGTGGACCGGGAAGGTCGGCTCGGCGTGGGTGGTCGGGCGGGAGTCCTCGAAGCAGCCGCCCTGGTCGATCGCGATGTCGACAAGGACACTTCCGGGCTTCATCCGGGAGACCAGCTCGTTGGTGACGAGCTTCGGGGCCTTGGCGCCCGGGATGAGGACGGCGCCGATCACGAGGTCGGCCTCCAGGCAGGCCTTCTCGAGTTCGAAGGCGTTGGAGACGACCGTCTGGATCTTCGTGCCGAAGACCTTGTCGGCTTCCTTGAGCTTGTTGATGTCCTTGTCGAGCAGGGTCACGTGGAAGCCCATGCCGATGGCGATCTGCGCGGCGTTCCAGCCGGAGACGCCGCCGCCGATGACGACGGCCTTGCCGGCCAGCACGCCGGGGACGCCGCCGGGCAGCACGCCGCGACCGCCGTTGGCGGCCATCAGGTGGTAGGCGCCGACCTGCGGGGCGAGCCGGCCCGCGACCTCGGACATCGGGGCGAGCAGCGGCAGCGCGCGGTTGGGCAGTTCGACGGTCTCGTAGGCGATCGCCGTGGTGCCGGACTCGACGAGGGCGTCGGTGCACTCCTTGGACGCGGCCAGGTGCAGGTACGTGAAGAGCGTCTGGTCCTTGCGGAGGCGGTGGTACTCCTCGGCGATGGGCTCCTTGACCTTCAGCAGCAGGTCGGCCGTGGCCCAGACCTCGTCGGCGGTCGGCAGGATGCGGGCGCCGGCGGTCACGTACTCCTCGTCCGGGATCGACGAGCCGACGCCGGCGCCCTGCTCGACGACGACCTGGTGGCCGTGGCGCACCAGCTCGTGCACGCCTGCGGGGGTGATGGCCACGCGGAACTCGTTGTTCTTGACCTCGCGGGGGATGCCGACCTTCACGTCGATCACGGTCCTTGGCTCAGGGGGTGTGGGGTCATATCAGTACGAACCCGGATGCGAAGGGCACACCGGGATACACCGCAGGAGAACGCGGCAGAGCCAGTCTAATGAAGGTGTTCCCGCTGTCTAGCCTTTCAAAGCATCAATCTTCAGCAGGTGTACTGCGGATTTCGCAGGCGTTAGCGTCCTGTTCCGGCCCTGACTCACTGCCGGGGGCCTCTTCTCCCAGGATGCGCTCCGCAGCGCCCCGGTGCAGGCGGGCGGCGGCCGGGTCGCCGAGGTGCTCGCAGGTGTCGGCCAGCCGCAGGTGCAGCGCGGCCTGGAGACGCGCGTCCCGCGCGCGGCGCGCCCACTCCACCGCCTCCTGGCAGGTGCGCAGCGAATCCGCGGGCCGGCCCGCGTACTCCTGGACGCGGGCCAGCTCGCTCAACGCCCGCGCCTGCGCGGCCACATCGCCGTTCTTGCGGTGCACGGCCGCCGCGGCCCGCCAGCCGCGCTGCGCCTCCCCGTAGCGGCCCGCGTAGGTGTGCGCGGTGGCGATCCGGCCGTACAGGCGGGCGGCGTCGACGCGCTCGTCGCGGGCCAGCCGCTGGGCGAGGGCCCGCCCGAACCAGTCGGCGGCCCGCTCGAAGTCGCCGAGCTCCAGATGCGCGCCGCCCACGGATTCCATCGCGCGGCCGGTCGCGTACGGGTCGTTCGCCTCGCGTCCGGCGTCCAGCGCGGCCCGGTAGCGCACCAGCGCCTCCGCGGTGCGCCCGGTGCGGGCGTCCACGTCGCCCAGGTTCAGCAGGGCGGCGGCCTTCTCCCGGGGCAGCCCGCGGCGCTCGGCGACGTCCAGGACGAGCTGGTGGACGCCGTACAGATCGGGCGCGGCGCCCTGGGTGCCGAAGTGCGCGACCATCGCCTTGACCAGCTGCGCCATCAGCCGCCTGGCCAGGGTGTCCAGCTCGCCGTCGGCGACCGCGAGCCGGGCGGCGCCCAGCAGCGCGGGCCGGCGGACGCTCAGCCACTCGGCGGCGGCGTGCGGGGAGTCGAAGCGCAGGGCGCGGGGCATGCCCTGGAGCTTCTCGCGGGCCTGCGGGTTGTCCGTCTCGGTGACGGCGCGACAGGACTGGAGCAGCCGCACCGTGCGCTCCAGCATGCGGGCGCGGGCCAGCTGGAGCTCGGCCGGCCGCTCATGGGCCTCGGCGGCCGTGCGCAGCAAAGGGTGCAGACAGCCGGGGACCTCGTACTGGGGCGGCGAGGAGGCCACGGGCCGCAGCAGGCCGAGGGCGGCGAAGTCGTCCAGGGTGCCGCGGGCGGCGCCGATCGAGCAGCCGGCGAGCGCGGAGGCGGTGTGGGCGTCGACGAGCCCGGCGGGGGCGAGGGAGAGCAGTCGCAGTATCCGGGCGGCGGTCGCGGGCAGACCGGCGTGCACGAGTCCGAACACCCGGCTGAGCGGGGTGCCCTCGTCGCCCTCCGCGTGGAGCTGCTTGGCGAGGTCGGCCACGGCCGACTTGGGGCGGGCCGCGAGCCAGCCGCCGGCGAGGATCAGCGCGACGGGATGCCCCTGGCAGGTCTCGACGAGGCCCTCGGCGGAGCACGGGTCGACGGTGATGCGCACGGAGCCGATGTGGCGGGTCAGCAGTTCCAGCGCGGACTTGGTGTCCAGGCCGCCCAGGGTGCAGGGGCGCACGTCGGAGATGCCGGTGAGCGGTCCCGCGGACACGGCGACGACCAGGCACTCCGGGGTGTCCGGGAGGAGTGCGTCGACCTGCTCGGCGCCGGCCGCGTCGTCGAGCAGGATCAGCGCGCGCCGCTCGGCGAGCGCTTCGCGCAGACAGGCCGAGAGGTCGTCCTGCGAGGCGCCCGCCGGGGCCGGCCGGTCGAGGGCGGCGAGCAGTTCGCGGGCGGCCCGCTCGACCGGGACAGGGGCGCCGTCGGGCTCGCCGAGGCGGGCGCGCAGCACTCCGTCGGGGTAGCGGGCGGCGACCCGGCGGACGAGTGCCTCGGCGAGGGCGCTGCGGCCGGATCCCGGCCGTCCGGCGATGAGGAGCACGCGTGCGCGGGGGGCCTTCTTCCCTGCCAGGGTGTCCAGGCCCGCGCGTTCGATGTCCGCGCACAGCTCCTTCAACTCCCGGGTGCGGCCCAGGAAATGGCCCTCCGTCACAGCGTGTCCCGACAGCTGGACGCCGTCTGTGTCCACTGCCTGATCCGTCACGGGCCACCCTCCCGTACCACCGCGCGCGCAAGCCCGCCGGGACTCCGGATCGGGCGATTCCAGAGCCTAGTTCACGCTCTGCGACGTACCGGGAGGAGCGCGGCGGTGGCGTCGCCCGATCGGATCAGGCGATCGTCACACCGGGGCGTGCCGCGTTCAGGCCTCGAACGTTCAGGCCTCGACCGTTCTAGGCCTCGAACGGACGGGCCGGCCACGGCGCCTGAGCCGGGCGCAGCGCGTCGAGCCCGTCGCCGGTGCGCGCGGCGACCAGGGAGAGGACTCCGACGACGAGGCAGGTGTTGTGCAGGTCGCCCGCGAGCACCCCGCGCACGAGCTCGTCGACCGGCACACGCGCGTGCTCCATGTCGGCCTCCTCGTGCTCGACCTCGAAGCGCCGGCCCTCGGCCTCGGACAGGTTGCGGGCGAGGAAGATCCGTACGGCCTCGTCGCAGCCTCCGGGCGTGGTGTACACGTCGGTCAGCACCCGCCAGTCCTCGGCCTTGACGTGCGCCTCCTCGTACAGCTCCCGCTGGGCGGCGTGCAGCGGGTTCTCGCCGGGCACGTCGAGCAGGCCGGCCGGGATCTCCCACAGCTTCTCGCGGACGGGGTGCCGGTACTGCTTGATGAGCAGGACCCGGTCCTCGTCGTCGAGGGCGAGGACGGCCACCGAGCCGGGGTGGACCTGGTAGTCGCGGCCGACCACCGTGCCGTCGGGCATGACCACCTCGTCCGTGCGGACGGAGGTCTTGTTGCCCACGAAGGGGGTCTCCGTCGCCCGGATCTCCCACTCCTCGGCGGTGTCCTTGATCGTCATGGGGTGCCCTTCCCTGTGCCGCGAACGAATACCCGGAAAACGAGAACCGGGGCGACCACCTCTTGAAGGCAGTCACCCCGGCCACCGTACAACCGGTGCGTTACTTCGAATTCCGCGCGCCCTCGGCCTGCTGACGCTCGACGGAGGCCTTCACCAGACCGGCGAACAGCGGGTGCGGTCGCGTCGGGCGGGAGCGCAGCTCGGGGTGCGCCTGCGTGGCCACCAGGTAGGGGTGGACGTCCCGCGGGTACTCGACGTACTCGACGAGCTTGCCGTCCGGGGAGGTGCCGGAGAACAGGATGCCCGCCTTCTTCTCCAGCTCCGCGCGGTAGGAGTTGTTGACCTCGTAGCGGTGACGGTGCCGCTCCTCGACGTACTCCTTGCCGTCGTACACCTCGCGCACGATGGAGCCCTCGGCCAGCTTCGCCGGGTACATGCCCAGGCGCATCGTTCCGCCCATGTCGCCCTCGCCGGCGACGATGTCGAGCTGCTCGGCCATGGTGGAGATGACCGGGTGCCCGGTGGCGGAGTCGAACTCGGTGGAGTTGGCGTCGGAGATGTCGGCCAGGTTGCGGGCGGCCTCGATCACGATGCACTGGAGGCCCAGGCAGAGACCGAGCAGCGGGATCCGGTTCTCGCGGGCGTACTTGATCGCGCCGACCTTGCCGAGCACGCCGCGGTCGCCGAAGCCGCCGGGGATGCAGATGCCGTCGACGTCCTCGAGCTGCGCCGCGGCGCCCGCCGGGGTCTTGCAGTCGTCCGAGGTGACCCACTTGATCTTCACGCGGGCCTTGTGGGCGAAGCCGCCCGCGCGCAGCGCCTCGGTGACCGAGAGGTAGGCGTCCGGCAGGTCGATGTACTTGCCGACCAGGGCGAGGGTGATCTCGTGGTCGGGGTTGTGGACGCGGTCGAGCAGATCGTCCCAGGTCGTCCAGTCCACATCGCGGAACGGCAGGTCCAGCTTCCGTACGACATAGGCGTCCAGGCCCTCGCCGTGCACGGTCTTGGGGATGTCGTAGATCGAGCGCGCGTCGGGGCAGGCCACCACGGCCGCCTCGTCCACGTCGCACATCAGGGAGATCTTCCGCTTGATCGCGGTGGGGACCTCGCGGTCGCAGCGCAGCACGATCGCGTCCGGCTGGATGCCGATGTTGCGCAGGGCGGCGACGGAGTGCTGGGTGGGCTTGGTCTTCAGCTCGCCCGAGGGGCCGATGTAGGGCAGGAGCGAGATGTGGACCACGAAGACGTTGTCCCGGCCGACCTCGTGCCGGACCTGGCGGACGGTCTCCAGGAACGGCAGCGACTCGATGTCGCCGACCGTGCCGCCGACCTCGGTGATCACGACGTCGACCTCGTCCGTCGCCATGCGGCGGATGCGGTGCTTGATCTCGTTGGTGATGTGCGGGATGACCTGCACGGTGTCGCCGAGGTACTCGCCGCGCCGCTCCTTGGCGATCACGGTGTTGTACACCTGGCCGGTGGTGACGTTGGCGGAGCCGTCCAGATCGCGGTCGAGGAAGCGCTCGTAGTGGCCGATGTCCAGGTCGGTCTCGGCGCCGTCGTTGGTGACGAACACCTCACCGTGCTGGAAGGGGTTCATCGTGCCGGGGTCCACGTTGAGGTACGGGTCCAGCTTCTGCATCACGACGCGCAGGCCACGGGCCTTGAGCAGCATGCCGAGGCTGGAGGCCGTCAGGCCCTTGCCGAGCGAGGAGGCGACACCCCCGGTGACGAAGATGTGCTTGGTCGTCGTGGTGCTGTTTCGGAAAGCAGCGGGCGGCATGGCCAAGAGGGGGCTCCCGTGGTCGCGGTCTGGGGGTGCGGTGCGGCTCCCGGAGGCTGTCACCAGCGGATTCCGCCGGGGATCTCCGGGGGTGCCGTCGCTGCGGTTCGGGGGTTTCGTGCCCACCGGTCCACGGGCTACCAGGGTATCAGCGCCTCGGGGAGATGGCTTCCGGCCACGCTCCGCGCACGGGCCGACACGGACGTGCGCACACGCGGCGGCTCATCACCCCTGCTCACCCGTTCGGCTCACCCGCGTTGCCCGGAGCGGCACACAGATCATCTACGTGCGTCGTATCCTGCTCGGACACTCGCTGCCGAGCCCGACCTTCCGAACGCGGCACCACCCCCGTCCGTATTCACCGGAACAACGAGAGCTCGTCAGTTCGTTGAGCAAGAATTGGCGTTTTGCCAATGAAGCTGGGCGACTGCTTTGCTTGAACGCTCAACGACGCAGTACGACGCAGCACAACATCCCCCCTTGACCGCACTAGCGACAGCCCCCTCGTGGGGTGACGTGGCCGTTCGACTGGAGTTGCACGTGGCCGGGCGCATCGAAGACTACGCACTCATCGGAGACATGCAGACAGCGGCGCTGGTCTGCCGGGACGGCACGGTGGACTGGCTCTGCCTGCCCCGCTTCGACTCACACGCGATCTTCGCCGGGCTGCTGGGCACCGAGGAACACGGCTTCTGGCGGCTGGGCCCGGCGCACGCCGCCGACGCGGAACCGCCACGCGCGGTGCGGCGCGGCTACCGGGGCGACTCCCTGATCCTGGAGTCGGAGTGGGACACCCCGCGCGGCACGGTCCGGGTGACCGACTTCATGCCCCCGCGTGACGGCGCCCCGCAGCTCATCCGCATCGTCGAGGGCGTCTCGGGCCGCGTCCCCATGCGCTCCACCCTGCGCATGCGCTTCTCCTACGGCCGGGTCGTCCCCTGGGTGCACAAGCACGAGGGCCGCACGGTGGCCGTCGCCGGCCCGGACTCCGTGTGGTTCGACGCGGAGGCGGAGACCTACGGCAAGTCGCTGACCACCTACGCCGACTTCACGGTCACCCCCGGCGAGCGGATCGCGTTCAGCATCTCCTGGCAGCCCTCCCACAAGGAGCCGCCGGCGCTGCCCGAGCCGGAGCAGTCGCTGGAGGCGACGGAGGACTTCTGGCGCGAGTGGGTCGAGCACTGTACGTACCACGGCCCCTACCGCGAGGCCGTGATCCGCTCCCTGATCACGCTCAAGGCGCTCACCTACGCCCCCACCGGCGGCATCGTCGCCGCGCCCACCACCTCCCTGCCCGAGGACATCGGCGGCGTCCGCAACTGGGACTACCGCTACACCTGGCTGCGCGACGCGGCGATCACCCTGTCCTCGCTGCTGCGCACCGGCTACCGCGAGGAGGCCCGCGCCTGGCGAGAGTGGCTGCTGCGCGCGGTCGCCGGCGACCCGGAGAACCTCCAGATCATGTACGGCATCGCCGGCGAGCGCGAGCTCGGCGAGGCGGAGCTGGACTGGCTGCCCGGCTACGAGAACTCCGCGCCGGTGCGCGTCGGCAACGGCGCCGCCCACCAGCTCCAGCTGGACGTGTACGGCGAGGTCACCGAGGCCCTGCACCTCGGCCACATGACCGGCCTCGCCCGCAACGACTACGCCTCGCTGCTCCAGCTGAAGCTGATCCGCTACCTGGAGAAGCACTGGGACGAGCCGGACGAGGGCATCTGGGAGGTGCGCGGCCCGCGCCGCCACTTCGTGCACTCCAAGGTCATGGCCTGGGTCGCGGTCGACCGCACGATCAAGCTGATCGAGTCCGGCGACGCGGACGGCCCGCTGGAGAAGTGGCGCGAGCTGCGCGACGACATCCACCGGGACGTGTGCGAGAAGGGCTACGACAAGGAACGCAACACCTTCACGCAGTCCTACGGCTCGAAGGAGCTGGACGCGTCGCTGCTGCTGATCCCGCAGATGGGCTTCCTGCCGCCCGACGACAAGCGCGTCATCGGCACCATCGAGGCGATCCAGCGGGAGCTGTCCACGCCGGACGGCTTCATCCTGCGCTACCCGACCTCGGGCGGCGACGAGGGCGTCGACGGCCTCCCCGGCGACGAGGGCGCGTTCCTCGCCTGCTCGTTCTGGATGGCGGACGACCTCGCGATGATCGGCCGCGTGGACGAGGCCCGCAAGCTCTTCGAGAAGCTGCTCGCCCTGCGCAACGACCTCGGCCTCCTCGCCGAGGAATGGGACCCCCGTCTCCAGCGCCAGGTCGGCAACTTCCCCCAGGCCTTCAGCCACGTCCCCCTGATCGACACGGCCCTGCGCCTCACGGCGTCGGGCGCGTACGGGGGCTGAGCGACTTGCGGGATCCCGTTCCCCGTGTCGGATTCCGCGCGAGGCTGTCGTAGCCGTGCCGGATACGACAGGTGAGCGGGATTCATGAACGCTGCCGGCATGCCACCACACCGCCACGGTAATTCCCTTCGATGCCCGGCAATTCGGTTGAGCCCGCATCCTGCAATCGTGTTGGCTAGCGGCACCGAACTGTCAGTACCGCAGGCGTCCGCTTGGCTGTAGCAGGGAGTTGAACGTGCAGGACATTGTCGTCGACCCCGTCGCCCACAATCGGGCGGCCTGGGACAGGTATGTCCAAGAGGGCAGCGAGTGGTCGAGGCCGGTGGGGGCTGAGGATGTCGAGCGCGCCCGCATGGGCGACTGGTCGATCGTTCTCATCGGGCGTGAGCCGGTCGACCGCTCCTGGCTGCCGACGGACCTGACCGGCAAGGACGTGCTGTGCCTGGCCTCCGGCGGTGGCCAGCAGGGTCCGATCCTCGCCGCCGCAGGGGCGCGGGTCACCGTGTTCGACAACTCACCCCGCCAGCTCGGCCAGGACCAGATGGTGGCGGCGCGCGACGGGCTCGAGCTGCGCACCGTTCTGGGCGACATGCGCGGCCTCAGCTCCTTCGGCGACGCAACATTCGACGTCGTATTCCATCCGGTCTCCAACCTGTTCGTACCAGACTTGGCACTGGTGTGGCGTGAGTGCTTCCGCGTCCTGCGACCGGGCGGAACACTGCTCGCGGGTTTCCTCAACCCTGATGTGTACTTGTTCGACCCTGAGGCGCTCGACGAACGCGGCGAGATGATCGTCGTACACAAGCTGCCCTATAGCGATGTCACGCAGTACTCCGCCGAGGAACGCGCCACGAAATTCGGCGCGGATGCCGCTCTTGAATACAGCCATACCCTCACCGACCAGATCGGCGGGCAACTCGCCGCGGGTTTCGTCCTCACCGGCTTCGCGGAAGCGCCGCACCAATCCAACGCATCCGCTCAATACATGTCGAACTATTTTGCGACGCTGGCGGTCAAGCCGGGCTGACCCGGCCGTGAGGCCGGCCGAGACGGCCATGTTTCCGAATGGCCGAGTGGAACGCTGTGCCGGCCCGACCTCCGGTGCGTCGTCAGGACGGGGCGAGCGCCGTCAGCGTGCGCTCACCCGCCGGGTCGCCCGCCGTCGCCGGGACCAGGGCGATCTCGTCGAGGCCGGCCTCGGCGTACGCGGTGATCCGGGACCGTACGGTGTCGGGGTCGCCGATCAGGCCGACCGTGGCCGCGGCCGCCGCGGGCAGGGCGCGGACCAGGGTGGCGCGGTCGGCGCCGGACGCGGCCAGTTCGACGGCCTCGCCGAAGCCGGCCTCCACGAACACGTCGCTGTAGCCGGGCACGGTCAGATAGCCCGCGATGCTGCCCAGCACCTGCGCGAGCGACTCCGGGTCGGGGTCGACGGCAGCCGGCAGCCAGGCGGCGAGCGTGGGCGGGGTGCGGCCCGCCCGTTCGGCCGCCGCGGTCATCCGGGCGCGCAGATCGCGCACCTGCTCCGGGGAGACGAGGTCGAGCAGCAGACGGTCGGCGTGGGCGACGGCCGCCTCGATCGCCCGGTCGCCGAACGCTGCCACGGTGAGCGGACCGCCGGGCGGCGGCAGCCGGCGTACGAACGGGCTGCCGGGCACGACCGGCTCGCCCGGCGCCCCGTGCAGCAGACCGCGCAGCTCCTGCGCGCACCGCGCCAGGGCGGCGGCGGGCCGGGTACGAGGGAGTCCGTGGACGCCCTCGACCACCCGCTTGCTGGAGGTGCCCAGCGCCACCCCGACCGACCGCCCGGTGACGGCGGCGACCGAGGCGGCGCCCCGGGCCAGCGTGTAGGGATCACGCACGTTCACCGGCACGGGCCCGGCCGTCAGCGCGGCCCGCTCGGTGACCCGTCCGAGCGCCGCCGCGAGCACGAACGCGTCCCAGGTCGGCCCCTCCCCGGCCCACACCTCCCGGAAGCCGAGCCGGTCTGCGAGCGCCGCGACCCGCAGCGGCTCGTCGACCGGGCTGTCGTCCTCACGGGCCACGGCAACCACACTGAAGTCCATGCCCGCGCCGCTACCCCGCGTCGGCGGCCTGACTCGCGTGGTGATCGCCCTATGGGGGAGTGAGCCGGCCGGGCACGGGAGGTAGCGTCCGCTGCATGGACAGCCGTACGGACCCCCACCGTCTCGACAGCCAGGCCGCCGGCATCACGGTGCGGCGCGCGCTGGAGCTGCCGGGGCTGCACAGCGGGCTGCCGGAGGTCCTGGCCGGCGCCGAGCGGCTCGGCCGGACCGTGCGCTGGGTGCACGCGGGCGAGGTCCCGCACATCGCCTCCCTGCTCAAGGGCGGCGAGCTGCTGCTGACCACGGGCTACGGCCTGGGCACCCGCCCGGCCGAGCAGCGGGCGTTCGTCCGCACCCTGGCCGAGCGGGGCATCGCCGCCCTCGTCATCGAGCTGGGCCCGCGCTTCACGCGCCTGCCCTCGGCCCTGGTGGAGACGGCGCGGGCGACCGGCCTCCCCCTGGTTCAACTGCACCGCGAGGTGGCGTTCGTGACGGTCACGGAGGAGATCCACACCGAGATCGTCAACGGCCACTACGCCCTGCTCCAGCGGGCGGAGGAGGTGCACCGCCGCTGCACGGAGGCCCTGCTGGGCGGCGGCGGCATCCCCCAAGTGCTGGGCATCCTGGCCGACTTCAGCGGCAACCCCGTCTTCCTGGAGACGACCGACGGCCAACTGCTGTACGCCGCGGGGGCCGGGCCGGAGGGGGCGGATCCGCTCCAGGTGTGGGAGGGGCTGCGCGGCCCGCACAAGGGCGCGCCGCCGCCCGCCGGTTCGCTGCTGGTGGACGTGCCCGGCGGCGGGCCGGGGACGGGCTCGGGGGCGGCGTCGGGAGCGGGGGCGGGTTCGGCGCGCGCCCGGCTCGTGCTGCTCCCCGTGCGCGCCCCGCTCGCTCCGGTGCACCGGATCGCCGCGGAGCGGGCGGCGGGCATCCTGGCCGTGGTGCTGATGCAGGCGCGCCAGGAGGAGGAGTTGGCGGCGCGCGGCCGGGGCGACTTCCTGACGGACCTCGCCGAGGGCCGGGTAGCGGCGCAGGACGCGCCGGCGCAGGCGCGCGTCCTGGGCTTCAAGCCCGGCACGGGCACGCTGCTGCCGGTGGTGATGCGGCTGGGCGACACGCTCTCCCCCGGCGGCGGGTGGGCGGTGCTGGCGCGGGCGGTCGGGGAGGAGCTGGCGTCGGTGGGCGTGCCGGTGCTGCTGGGTGTGCGTCCGGTGGAGGGCCGGGTGCCCCTGCTGCTCGGCCTGCGGTCGGAGTCGGAGCGGCCGGCGGTGGCGGACCGGGTCGCGGCGGCGCTGCGGGCCGGGGTGGAGCGGGCCGGGATCCAGCGGCCGGGTTCCCGGCCGCCGGTCGTGGTCGTCGGGGTGGCGGGCGGCTGGGCGGCGGCCTCGGCGGGCCTCAGACACGCGGCGGAGACGGCGACGGCGGCGCAGGGCCTGGCGGACCGCCCCTGGTACGACGCCCGCCGCCTGGACATCGACCTGCTGCTGTGGCGGCTGCGCGACCATCCCGACCTGGCGGCCTTCGTGGAGCGGGCGATCGGCCCGGTCCGCGACCACGACCGCCGCTCGAAGCCGCCCCTGCTGCCCACGCTGGAGACCTACTTGGCCCACGCGGGCCGCAAGGCGGAGACGGCCCGCGAACTGCACCTGAACCGCCAGACCCTGTACAACCGCCTGGCCCGGATCGGCGAACTCCTGGGCACCGACCTGGACGACCCCCAGACGGTCCTGGCCCTGAGCCTGGCCCTGCGGGCCCGCCGCCACACGCCGTGACCCGGGCGGCGCGCACACGCCGTGACCCGGTGCGCCCGGCGGCCGGGCAGCCTCCCGGCCATCAGATCATCGGGCGGGGCTGGGTCAGTTCGTCGTAGACGCTGAGGACCTGGGCGACGGTCTCGTCCTCCGTGGGCCAGGTGCCGGCCTGACGGGCGCCCAGGTGGCGGAGGCGGTCGCAGCGGGCGGGGTCGTCGAGGAGGTCCACGACGGCGGCGGCGAGGGCTTCCGCGTCGCCGTGCGGGACGAGCTGCGCGGCGTCGCCGACGAGTTCGCGCACTCCGCCGGTGAGGACCGCGACCAGCGGCACACGCGCGTGGAGGGCCTCCTGGGCCAGGACCGAGCGCGACTCCCCGTCGCCGGGCAGCAGCGCGAGGTCGGCGGCGGCGAGCAGTTCGCCCACGTCGTCGCGGTGTCCGACGAGCCGGACGGGCAACTCCTCGGCCTCGATGCGCCCTTGGAGCTCCGCCCGCAGCGGCCCCTCCCCCGCGACGACGACCAGCGGCTGGGGGTCGAGCCCGCGCCACGCGCGCGCGGCGTCCAGCAGGACGTCATGACCGCGATGCCGGTCCAGCGGCCCGGCGGCCACCAGCAACGGGCGGTCGATCGCGCCCAGTTCGGCCCGCACCTTGGAGCGCGGCCGGTCGGGGTCCTCCGCGGCGGGCCGGGCCCCGGCGAGCGCCACGGCGGCCAGTCGCGCGTCCCGCGCGCCCGTCCGGCGCGCCCGGTCCACGAGGTCGGAGGTGGTGCCGAGCACGACGGACGCCGCTTTCGCCACCCGCCGCTCCAGCAGCCGCAGCAGATGGGCGCGGGCGCCCTCGGCGTGCGCCCGGTTGTGCCAGGTGACGACGAGCGGGGTGCGGCGTCCGCTGAGCGCGAGGACGGCCCGGAAGGAGGCGTGCAGCCCGTGCGCGTGGACGAGGTCGGCGTCCGTGCAGGCCGCGCGCAGAGCCGCCACGGACCCGGGGTCGCTGCTGCGCGGCACGTGCACGTGTCCGGCGCCGACGCCCGTGAAGCCGTGGGCGTGATCGGCCTCGGCGGGGGCGCACACCGTCACCCGCACGCCCCGTGCGACGAGCCCCGCGGCCAGGGAGCGCACATGGGCGCTGCTGCCGGCGTTGCCGCCGCCCAGCACCTGCACGGTGCGCAGCGGCGACTGGCCGTGCGGTGAGTGGCTGCTCACGGGGCCGGGGCTCCTGGTTCGGCGTCGGACGGTCACGAGGAAACGTACAGAAGGGCCGCGCGAAGGGGTGGACCGCTCGGGCTCCTCCACGTCCTGTGCCAAGGATGCCAGCACGTACGGGTGTTCCGTGCCGCCGAGCAGCCGCGCTCCTGGCAACACGGCCCCGGCTATCACCCACACGAGTGAAGGAAGCCGGGGTTCCGTTCAAGGGCGTCCCGCTCGCACCCGGGCGTGAACGCGTTCACGCCCCCTGAACGCGCCCCTCCGCGCCTCCTATGCGTCCGCTCGCGCCGTCGCCAACAGCTCTTCCGCGTGCGCCCGTGCCGTCTCGGAGTCCTCCTGGCCGGCGAGCATCCGGGACAGCTCCCGGATCCGCTCCTCGCCCTCCAGGACCTTCACCCCGGACCGGGTCACCGACCCGTCGTTCGTCTTCTCCACCAGCAACTGCCGGTCGGCGAAGGCGGCGACCTGCGGAAGGTGGGTGACCACCACGACCTGCGCGGTCCTCGCGAGCCGCGCCAGCCGCCGCCCGATCTCCACCGCCGCCTTGCCGCCCACGCCCGCGTCGACCTCGTCGAAGAGATACGTCGGCACCGGGTCCGTGCCCGCGAACACGACCTCCACGGCGAGCATCACACGCGAGAGCTCACCGCCGGACGCGCCCTTGGCGATGGGCCGCGGCGGCGCTCCCGGATGCGGGGCGAGCAGCAGCTCGACCTCGTCGACGCCGGACGGCCCGTAGGCGACGGCACGCCCGCCGACCTCCACGCCCTCCGGGTCCTCCGTCTGCCGGATCTCGAACGACACGCGCGCGTGCGGCATCGCCAGCGAGGCCAGCTCGGCGGTGACGGCGGCGGCGAACCGCTCCGCGGCCTCCGCCCGCGCGTCGGTCAACGCCTGCGCCAGTCCGCCCAGTTCGGCCCGCAGCGCGTCCCGCTCGGCGGTCAGCTCGTCGATCCGCTCGTCGTCGCCGTCGAGCTCGGTGAGCCGCGCGACGCCCCGCTCGGCCCAGGCCAGCACCGCGTCGACGCCCTCACCGTGCTCGCCGTACTTGCGCGTCAGCGCGGTGAGCACGGCCCGCCGCTCCTCGACCGCCGCCAGCCGCAGCGGATCGGCGTCCAGGTCGTCGGCGTACCCGGCCAGCTCACCGGCCACGTCGCCCAGCAGGATCCCGATCTCCCCGATCCGGTCGGCGAGCGCCGCCAGCGCCGGGTCGTGCGCACGCACGGCCTCCAGCGCCCGCGCCGCGCCCGCGACGAGCGTCGCGGCGTCGATGCCCTCGGGATCCTCGGGATTGCCCGCCAGCGCGGCGTGGGCGGCCGTCGCGGCCGAGGACAGCGCCTCGGCGTGCCCGAGCCGCTCCGCCTCCTCCGCCAGTTCCACGTCCTCCCCGGCGCGCGGCTCGGCGCCGCCGATCTCCTCGAGCCCGAAGCGCAGCATGTCGGCCTCCTGGGCCCGCTCACGCGCACGCGTGGTGATCTCGTCGAGCTCGACGGCGACGGCCCGCAGCCGCCGGTACGCCTCGGTGTACTTGGCGAGCGGCACGGTCACGGCGTCCCCGGCGTACCGGTCGAGGGCCTGCCGCTGCCGGGACAGCTTCAGCAGCCCCTGCTGGTCGGTCTGCCCGTGCACGGCCACCAGCTCGTCCGCGAGGTCGGCCAGCACGCCCAGGGGCACGCTCCGCCCGCCGACGTGCGCCCGCGAGCGCCCCTCGGCGGAGACGGTACGGCTGATCAGCAGCGCGCCGTCGTCGAGCTCGGCCCCGGCCTCCTCGGCCCGCACGACCACCGGCGCGCCCGGGGGCACGGTGATCCGCCCCTCCACGACCGCCTTCTCGGCGCCGATCCGCACGAGCGCGGCGTCCGCGCGCCCGCCCAGCAGCAGCCCGAGGCTGGTGACCACCATGGTCTTGCCCGCGCCCGTCTCACCGGTGACGGCGGTGAAGCCGGGCGACAGCTCGACGACCGCGTCGTCGATGACCCCGAGTGACCGTATCCGCATCTCCTCCAGCACGCCCCCGACCATACGAGGTTTTGCCGACGCCGTGCGACGCCACCCCCCGTAACGAGGAGCGGGCGTTACCTCCATGAGGCGAACTTCGTTGCCTTCGGGCCCCCTCGCGTACCGGCTAGTGCCGCGCCCCCCGCCACCCGGCGACAGGCAGCGCGAACTTCGCCACCAGGCGGTCGGTGAACGACGCGTGGTGCAGTCGGGCCAGCCGCACCGGCACGGAGCCGCGCCGCACCTCCACCCGGGCCCCCGGAGGCAGCTCGAAGGTCCGCCGTCCGTCGCACCACAGCACGCCCGGCGGGATGTGCGGCAGCAGCTCCACCGCGAGCACGGAGTTCGGCGAGGTCACGAGCGGCTTCGCGAACAGCGCGTGCGCGCTGATCGGCACCATCAGCAGCGCCTCCACCTCGGGCCACACCACCGGCCCGCCCGCCGAGAACGCGTACGCCGTGGACCCG
This sequence comes from Streptomyces sp. NPDC002328, assembly GCF_042890065.1. NCBI lineage: Bacteria > Bacillati > Actinomycetota > Actinomycetes > Kitasatosporales > Streptomycetaceae > Streptomyces > Streptomyces sp. NPDC002328. Next base: position 393,386 of record NZ_JBIARQ010000007.1, read on the forward strand.
GTCGGCGTCGACAGGACGATCCCGTCGCAGCCGAAGCCGGTGACCGGCCGCCCGTCGATCTCCAGCACCACTTCGAGCAGCTTCTCCGCGCCGGCCTTCTGCACGGCCGCCTCGTTCAGCGCCCAGTCCGTGTGCACGATGTCACCGTTGCGGTGCACGACGACATCGACGGTCATCCGCTCCTCGACCTCGTACGCCTTCGTCACCACCCGGTCGACGACCTTGTCGAGGTCGTCGCGCTCGGCCTCGGCCAGGAAGCCGACGCTGCCCAGGTTCACGCCGAGCATCGGCACCCCGGACGCCCGCGCGAACTCCGCGCCGCGCAGCAGCGTCCCGTCGCCGCCGAGGACGATGAGCAGCTCACAGCCCTCCAGGCACTGCGGGGTGGCCTCGGAGACCAGCTCCACCTCGCTCGGCAGCGGCAGGTCGGCGGCCTCGTACTCGAGGACGCGCACCCCGATGCCGGACCGCAGCAGCCCCTTGACCACCAGCTCCGCGCTGCGGATCGCGGCGGGCCGGCCCGTGTGGGCGAGCAGGAAAACAGTACGAGCTCGATTCTGGGTCAACGCGGCCCCTCCGCCACTGCACGGTCGACATCGGCCGGGTCCAGGGCAGGCGCCCCGGCCCGGAGCCACAGAAAGTACTCGACGTTGCCCGAAGGACCGGGCAGCGGACTGGCGGTGACCCCGTTCACCCCGAGTCCGAGATCCCACGCCTTGTCGGCCACACCCCGCACCGCCTCCGCCCTCAGCTGCGGGCTGCGCACGACGCCCCCGCTGCCCAGCCGTTCCTTACCCACCTCGAACTGCGGCTTGACCATCATCACCAGATCGGCGTCCGGCTCGGTGCACCGCGCCAGGGCCGGCAGCACCAGCCCGAGCGGAATGAAGGACAAGTCCCCCACGACAAGATCCACAGGCTCCCCATCGATCGCTTCGAGCGTCAACTCGCGTACGTTCGTACGGTCCTTGACGGTGACGCGTTCATCGCTCCGCAGAGACCAGGCGAGTTGTCCGTATCCGACGTCGACGGCGACGACGTGCGCCGCCCCCGCGCGCAGCAGCACATCGGTGAACCCCCCGGTGGACGCGCCGGCGTCCAGCGCCCGCCGCCCCTCGACGACGAGCCCTCGCGGCACGAACGCCTCCAGCGCTCCGGCCAGCTTGTGCCCGCCCCGTGACACGTAGTCAGGATCGCCGTCGTCGGTCGCGACGACGATCGCGGCCGCGGTCTCCACCTGCGTGGCCGCCTTGGTCGCGACGGTCCTGCCGACCGTGACCCGCCCCGCGGCGATCAGCTGGCCGGCGTGCTCCCGCGACCGCGCGAGCTTGCGGCGCACCAACTCCGCGTCCAGACGACGACGTGCGACTCCTGCCACGTTCGGTTCAGCTCCTGTGTTGTCCGTACGGCGAATCAAAGGGGGCGACCCGAAGGGTCTCGTTGAGGGGTGGTGGTCGGGTGGCGGGCGGGACCCGGAGGTCCCGGGCGGGCGTCGAGCGCGGTGAGCGCGTCGCGCAGCCCCCGGTGTACATCCTCGTACACCTCGACATGGCCGTCGGTCGCGAGGTGGTCGGCGTCGGCGAGCCGGTCCAGGTGCCCGTCCACCTCGGCGTGGCCGGTGGGCGTGCGGGGGACGAGCAGCGGGGCGGGCGCGCCGGGGTCGGCCTCGGAGGCGGACCGCGGGTCGGCCTCAGGGCCGCTGTACGGGTCGGTCCCGGGGCCGGTGTACGGGTCGTCCCCGGATCCGGCCGGCGCGTCCCGCGGGACCTCGCCGTCCGGCACTGAGTCGTTCATGCCTCGACGCTACCGCGAACCCCTGAGGTACCGTCGAGCGCGATGGCCACGATCGAGGAGTGCCGCGCGGCACTGGAGAAGTTCTCGGAGAACCTGCGGGACGCCGAGGGCGACGCCCGCGATGCCGCGGCCATGGACCGCTCGGTCAGCTGCCATGTCACCGACCTGGACGTCACCTTCGCCGGCCGCATGAGCGACGGCCGCATACGGATCGACGACACCCTCCAGGGGCCGCCGCCGCAGAAGGCGCAGATCCGCCTCGCGATGGCCGGCGACGACCTGGTGGCGCTGGTCGACGGCGAGCTGAACTTCGCGAAGGCGTGGGGCTCGGGCCGGGTGCGGCTGGAGGCGGGCCTGCGCGACCTGTTCCGCCTGCGGAAACTCCTGTAGCCCAGGAGCTCAGGCGCCCTCGGTGGCCGCGACCTTCGCCACCTCGGCCTTCGCCCCCGTCCGCGCCTTCCGCGCCGCCGGCACCACCAGCGGCGTCCCCGTCTCCGGGTCGTCGATGACCTGGCAGCGCAGCCCGAAGACCTCCTCGACCAGCCCCGCCGTGACGACGTCGTCCGGCGCGCCCTCGGCGATGACGGTGCCGCCCTTGAGCGCTATCAGGTGCGTGGCGTACCGGGCGGCGTGATTGAGGTCGTGCAGCACGGCGACCAGGGTGCGGCCCTGCTCCTCGTGCAGCTCGGCGCACAGGTCGAGGACGTCGATCTGGTGCTGGATGTCGAGATAGGTGGTCGGCTCGTCGAGCAGCAGCAGCGGGGTCTGCTGGGCGAGGGCCATCGCGATCCACACGCGCTGCCGCTGACCGCCGGACAGCTCGTCGACGTACCGGTCGGCGAGTTCGGCGACGCCGGTCTGCGCCATGGACTCCTGGACGACCCGCTCGTCCTCGGTGGACCACTGGCGCAGGATGCCCTGGTGCGGGTAGCGGCCGCGGCCCACCAGGTCGGCGACGGTGATGCCGTCGGGCGCGATGGAGGACTGCGGCAGCAGGCCCAGCGTGCGCGCGACCTTCTTCGCGGGCATCGACTGGATGACCTGCCCGTCGAGCAGCACCCGGCCCTCGTTCGGCTTCAGCATCCGCGACAGCGCCCGCAGGAGAGTCGACTTGCCGCACGCGTTCGGACCGACGATCACGGTGAACGAGTTGTCGGGGATCTCCACCGACAGCTGTTCGGCGATGACCCGCTGGTCGTAGGCGAGGGTGACGTTCTCGGCGGACAGGCGGTTCACGGTGCTCCTAGGGTTGTTCGTCCCGCGGTTCTCGGGAGTGCGGGGGCTCATATCCGGCCCGCCCGGCGCTCGGTGACCAGCAGCCAGAGCAGGTAGACGCCGCCGAGGACGCCGGTGACCACGCCCACGGGCAGCTGCCCGTCGCCGAACAGCCGCTGCGCGGCCCAGTCGGCGGTGACCAGCAGCGCGGCGCCCATGCACAGGGCGGGCACGAGGTTCGGCCCGGGCGAGCGGGTCAGCCGCCGGGCGAGCTGGGGCGCGGTGAGCGCCACGAAGGCGACGGGGCCGGCGGCGGCGGTCGCGGCTGCGGTCAGCAGCACGGCGGCCACCATCAGCAGCAGCCGTACGCGCTCCACCCGCACCCCGAGGGCGTTGGAGACGTCGTCGCCCATCTCCATCATCCGCAGGCCGCGCGCGTTGGCGAGGACGAGCGGGGCGAGCACGCAGAACAGCCCGAGCAGCGGCCAGACCTGCTTCCAGTCACGGCCGTCGAGCGAGCCGGTCATCCACACGATCGCGCGGGCCGCGTCCACGAGGTCGGCCTTGGTGATGAGATAGCCGTTGACCGCGGTGGCGATGGCCGAGACGCCGATGCCGACGAGCACCAGCCGGTAGCCGTGCACGCCCCGCTTCCAGGCGAGCAGGTAGATGGCGGCGCCGGTGACCAGACCGCCGACGAGCGCCCCGACGGCGACCTGGTTGGCGGAGCCGGACATCAGCACGATCACCACGAGCGCGCCGGCCGCCGCCCCCTGCCCGAGCCCGAGCACGTCCGGGCTGCCCAGCGGGTTGCGGGACACGGCCTGGAACACCGCGCCGCCGAGCCCGAGCGAGGCGCCGACCAGCAGCCCGACCAGGACGCGCGGCAGCCGCAGCTCGTTGACGATGAACTCCTGGCCCTCGGTGCCGTCGCCGGCCAGCGTCTTCAGCACGTCCCCGGCGGAGATCGGAAAGTCGCCGGTGCCGATCAGCACCACGCTCGCGGCGAGCGCGGCGACCAGCAGCAGCACGACGACGGCCAGGGCGCGCGGGTCGAGGCGCAGGGAGAGTCCGCCGGGCGTGCGCAGGGCGCGGGGAGCGCCGGGGGTGCGTGCGCCCGGCCGCGCGTCCGGCCGGGTGTCCGGCCCGGTCTCCGTGGTCCTCTCCGGTGCGGTGTGGGGTGCGGTCTTCACAGCTGGGCCGTCCTCCGCCGTCGTACGAGAAAGATGAAGACCGGCCCGCCGATGATCGCCGTGATGATGCCGACCTGGACCTCCGACGGGCGGGCGACGACGCGCCCGATCACATCGGAGCCGAGCAGCAGCACCGGCGACAGGATCGCCGCGTACGGCATGATCCAGCGCAGGTCGGGGCCGGTGAAGGAGCGGACGACGTGCGGGACCATCAGCCCGACGAACACGATCGGCCCGCAGGCGGCGGTCGCCGCGCCGCACAGCACGGTGGCGGCGAGCATCGACAGCGCCCGGGTGCGGCCGAGGTGGGCGCCGAGCGCCTTGGCGGTGTCGTCGCCCATGGCCACCGCGTTCAGCGGGCGGGCGAGGGCGAGTGAGAGGAGCGTGCCGACCGCGAGGAAGGGCGCCACCTGCCAGATCATGTCCTCGGTCGCGGCGGACAGCGAACCCACCGTCCAGAAACGCATCCTGGCGAGCGCCGCCTTGTCCATGATCATCACGGCTTGGACGTAGCCGAAGAGGGCGGCGCTGATCGCGGTGCCGGCGAGCGCCAGCCGTACCGGCGTGGCACCGCGGCTGCCGCCGAGGAACCACACCAGCGCGCCGACGGCCGCCGCGCCGAGGAAGGCGAACCACACATAGCCGCTCAGGCTGGTGACGCCGAAGTAGGTGATGGCGGTGACGACGGCGGCCGAGGCGCCCGCGTTGATGCCGAGCAGGCCGGGGTCGGCCAGCGGATTGCGGGTGAGGGCCTGGAGCACGGTGCCGGACAGGCCCAGCGCGGCCCCCGCGAGCAGCCCCAGCGCGGTCCGCGACTGCCGCTCGTCGACGACGACGTCCGCGTAGGTCCCCGTGCTCTCGAACAGACCGTGCCAGACCTGCGCGAGGGACAACTCCTTGGCCCCGATGGCGATGCTCGCCATCGCCACCAGCAGCAGGACCGCGACGGAGAGGAGCAGTCCGGCGAAACGTATCGCCCGGCGGGTTGGGGGCGCGGGGGCGGTCTCCGCGCGCTGTTCGGGAACACTGTCGACCAACACCCGGTTAGGTTAGCCTACCCTCCTTTGCGGTCGGTTCCCTGGTCGCGGGCCCGGCGCAGCGCCGGGACGGTGACGGTCTCACAATCCCAGCCGGGCCAACGCCTTCCCCGAATCCAGCCCGCACGAACCCTCCCCCGCCGAAGTCCATGCGGCGGCGCACAACGCCCGCAGCCCGTCGAGGGCTTCGCCGTCCCCGTCGAGCCGCAGACTCTCCGCGCCCGCCGTCGCCGTCCATCCGCCGCACCGGAAGCCGTCCCCGTCCGCCGTCACCTCCGGCTGCCCGGTGAGCATCCCGCGCAGATCGGCGTCGACGTACGTCGGCCGGTGCTGCGGCGGCGCGGCGAGGAGCTGCGCCCCGTCGGTCACCCCGGTGAGCACCAGCAGCGAGTCGACCCGCCCGTTGAACGCGCCCTCGATGTCGGTGTCCAGCCGGTCCCCGACCACCAACGGCCGCTCCGCGCCCGTCCGCAGGATCGTCTCCCGGTGCATGGGAGGCAGCGGCTTGCCCGCGACCTGCGGCTCGGCCCCGGTCGCGATCCGCACGACCTCCACCGCCGCCCCGTTGCCCGGGGCGATCCCGCGTCCGCTGGGGATCGTCAGATCGGTGTTGGACGCGAACCACGGCACCCCGCGCGCGACCGCGTAGGACGCCTCGGCGAACCGCCCCCACGGCAGGTCGGGCCCGCCGAAGCCCTGCACCACGGCCGCCGGATCGTCGTCGGCGGACTCCACCGGCGTCAGCCCCCGCTCGCGCAGCGCGACCCGCAGCCCCTCCCCGCCGATCACCAGCACCCGCGCGCCGGCCGGCACCTGCTCGCTGATCAGCCGGGAGACCGCCTGCGCCGAGGTGATGACGTCATCGGCCTCCGTCGCGATCCCCAGCTCCGTCAGATGCCCGGCCACCGCGTCGGGCGTCCGCAGCGCGTTGTTGGTGACGTACGCGAGACGCATCCCGCCCGCGCGGGCCGTCGCCAACGACTCGACGGCGTGCACGATCGCGCTCCCGCCGGCGTACACCACCCCGTCGAGATCGAGCAGCGCCGTGTCGTACGCCTCGCTCAGGGCCTGCCCACTGCCCTCGGGCCTCGTCCTGACGCTCGGACTCATTCCGCATCGCTCCTCGTTCGCTCGCTCTTGCCTCGATCATCGCGCACGCCACCGACACACGTACGATGCCGGGATGAACACAGCAGGTCACTCGGAAGCAACGGCGCCCCGAGGCCTGGAACTCACCCCGTTCCGAGGCCTGCGCTACGACCCCGACCGGGTCGGCAGCCTCGCCGCCGTCACCTCCCCGCCGTACGACGTCGTCGTCCGCCCCGACGGCCTGCATCAGCTCCAGGACGCGGACCCGCACAACATCGTCCGCCTGATCCTCCCTCAGGCCACCACCCCGAGCGCACGCAACGAACAGGCGGCGAAGACCCTCCGCGGCTGGCTCGCCGACGGCGTCCTCGCCCCCGACCCCGAGCCGGCCCTCTACGTCTACGAGCAGCGGCACGCCGACGGCATGCTCCAGCGCGGCCTGATCGGGGCCCTGCGCGTCTCCGAGCCCTCGGCCGGCGTCGTCCTCCCCCACGAAGACGTCATGCCCCACATCGTCGCCGACCGCGCGGCCCTGATGCGCGCCACGAACGCGAACCTCGAACCGCTCCTGCTCACCTACCGGGGCGACGGCGCGACCGCGGACGTCGTGGACCGCACCGCCGAACAGCCCCCGCTGCTCTGCACGACCACGGAGGACGGCTACAGCCACCGCCTCTGGTCGATCACCGACCCGGCCGAACTCGCCCGCGTCCAGGCCGACCTCGCCCCGCACCAGGCCCTGATCGCCGACGGCCACCACCGCTGGGCGACCTACCGCCGTCTACGCGCGGAGCACACCTCTCCCAGCCCCTGGGACCACGGCCTGGTCCTCCTCGTCGACACGCTGCGCTATCCGCTGCGCGTCCGCGCCATCCACCGTCTCCTGCACGGCCTGCCCGTCCGCGACGCGCTGTCCGCCGTCGAGGGCCTGTTCCGCGTCCGCCGCCTGGATTCCCCGCTGTCCGGGGCACTCGACGCCCTGGGGGACGCGGCGGTCACGGGCAACGCCTTCCTGCTGGCCGGCGACGGCGCCTTCCACCTCCTCGACCGCCCGGACGCGGACCTCCTCGCCCGCACGGTCCCCACCGACCGCCCGCCGGCCTGGCGCACCCTGGACGCGACCGTCCTGCACGCCACCCTCCTCGACCACGTGTGGCACATCCCCGAGGACGACCCCACGCGCATCGCCTACATCCATGACACGGCCGCCACCGTCGAGAAGGCGGAGCGCGACGGCGGGACGGCGGTCCTGCTGCACCCGGTCCGCGAGGAGGTCGTCCGCGACCTGGCCCGCCAGGGCGTCACGATGCCCCGCAAGTCGACGTCGTTCGGCCCGAAGCCGGCCTCCGGCCTGGTCCTGCGCGCGCTGGACCTCTGACCCCGGACACATGAAAGGGGCGGGATCGCGGTCATGACGACCGTGATCCCGCCCCTCTCACTTCCAGCGCGTCAGCGCCTGGGCCTCAGTGTCTGGGCCTCGATGCCTGCGCCTCGACGCCTCAGTCCTGAGCGTCGTCGGCGTCGTCGTGGCGCTCGGCCGGCTCGTCCTTGACGGCTTCCTCGTCGAGCGCGTCGACGAACTCCACGCCGTCCATCTCGGCCAGCCGGTCGGACGCGTCCGTGCTGCCGTCCCGGTCGGCCTCCACGGCCTTCGCGAACCACTCGCGCGCCTCGCCCTCACGCCCGGCGGCGAGCAACGCGTCCGCGTACGCGTACCGCAGCCGCGCGGTCCACGGCTGCACGGAGTTGGAGGCCAGCTCGGGGCTCTGCAACGTCACGATCGCCGCGTCCAGCTGCCCCATGTCACGCCGTGCGCCGGCCGCGACGAGCCGCATCTCGACCTGCCCGGCCTTGTCGAGCTTGTGCACCTCGGGTGCGCCGGCCATGTCCAGCGCCTTCTCCGGCCGCCCGAGCCCGCGCTCGCAGTCGGCCATCACCGGCCACAGCTCCACGCCGCCCGTCATCCGCCGGGCCGCCCGGAACTCGGCGAGCGCCTCGCTGTACTTCTGGTTGGCGTACGCGGCGAACCCGGCGGCCTCGCGCACGGCGGCGACACGCGAGGCCAGCCGCAGCGCCACCTTGCTGTAGCCGTAGGCGCCCTCGGGGTCCTCGTCGATGAGCCGCGCGACCATCACCAGGTTCTTGGCGACGTCCTCGGCGAGCGTCTTGGGCAGGCTCTGGAGCTCCTGCCGGACGTCCTTGTCGATCTCGTCGCCGGTGACGTCCTCGGGGATCGGCAGCCGCTTGATCGGCTCGCGGTCGCGGTCACGGTGGTCCCGCTCGTCACGGAAGCGCCCGCCGCCGCGCCGGTCGTCGCGTCCACCGCGGTCGTCCCGGCCACGGAAGCCGCCCGGCCGACCGCCACGGTCGTCACGACGGGGGCCACCACGACCACCGCGGTCGAAGCCGCCGCGGTCGTCACGGCGATCGTCACGGCGGTCGTCACGTCCGCGGAACCCGCCGCGGTCGCCGCCACGGCTGTCGTCACGGCGGAAGCCGCCGCGGTCACCGCCACGGTCGCCGCCGCGGGTGTCACCTCGGGTGTCGTCACGGCGGAAGCCGCCGCGGTCACCGCCACGGTCGCCGCCGCGGGTGTCACCTCGGGTGTCGTCACGGCGGAAGCCGCCGCGGTCGCCGCCGCGGCTGTCGTCGCGGCGGAACCCGCCACGGTCACCGCGGTCACCGCGGTCGTCGCGCCGCCGGTCGTCACGGCGCTCGTCGCGGCGGTCATCCCTGCGGTCGTCCCGGCGGTCGTCGCGCTGGAAGGCGGGCCGGTCGCCGCGGTCGTCACGGCGGAAGCCACGGTCGCGGTCGTCCCGACGGCCGTAGCCGCCGCGGTCGTCACGGCGGTCATCCCGACGCTCGTCGCGGCGGTCGTCGCTGCGCCGGTCGTCACGGCGGAACCCGCCGCGGTCTCCACGGTCATCGCGTCGCCCGTAGCCGGGGCCGCCGCCGCTGCGCTGGTCGTCGCGCCGGAAAGCCGGCCGGTCACCGCGGTCGCCGCGGTCGTCCCGACGGAAGCCACGGTCGCGGTCGTCGCGCTGGAACGCCGGACGAGAGCCCCGGTCGCCGTCGCGACGGTCGTCACGGCGGACGTCACGCCGGTCATCGCGGCGGTCGTCGCGCCGGCCGTAGCCGCCGCGGTCGCGATCGCCGTGGCCACCACGGGGGTTGTCGCTCCGCCGGTCATCCCGGCGGTCGTCGCGTCGGTCGTCGCGTCGGTCGTCACGGCGGCCGTAACCACCGCGGGTGTCGTCGCGACGTCCGTAGCCACCACGGTCGTTGCCGGAACGGTCGCCGCCAGGGCGGTCGTTACCGCGTCGATCGTTGTCGCGGCGATCGAAGTCGCGGCGGAAGCCACCACGTTCACCGCGATCGCCACGGCCTCCACCGTCCCGTCGCCGCTGGTCGCGTTCCGGTCGGTCCTCGGGAGAGTTGGTGGACATGGTGACTCCTGTCTTCGGTACTGCACAAGCATATAAAAAAGGACCCCTGGTCCCAGCGTGAACGCTGGGACCAGGGGTCCTTCCAAAGATTGTTCGGCGGCGTCCTACTCTCCCACAGGGTCCCCCCTGCAGTACCATCGGCGCTGTAAGGCTTAGCTTCCGGGTTCGAAATGTAACCGGGCGTTTCCCTCACGCTATAACCACCGAAACCCTAATGGTTTCGAGCGAACAAGCACACTTTTCACTTGTTTTCACTCAAAGCCGGCAACGGTCGTTGCCTCAGAACTAACACAGTGGACGCGAGCAACTGAGGACAAGCCCTCGGCCTATTAGTACCGGTCACCTCCACACGTTACCGTGCTTCCAGATCCGGCCTATCAAC
>NZ_JBIARQ010000008.1:0-167339 GCF_042890065.1 Streptomyces sp. NPDC002328
GCCCGGGGCGGGGGGCGGGGGGGGGGCGCGGGCGGCCCGGCCCGCCCCCGCGCCCCCCCCCCCCCCCCCCCCCCCCCCCCCCCCCCCCCCCCCCCCCCCCCCCCCCCCCCCCCCCCCCCCCCCCCCCCCCACGTCCGGCCCGATCAGCCCCGTTCCGCACCGCGTCCCCGCAGCCTCACCCCGGAGCGTCCATGCACCACCCGTCCGCCGCCTCGGACGACGGCTCCGACACCCTGTTCGGCCTCGACGCCCTCAGTCCCGGACCCGCGGCGCAGCCTGCCGACCGAGCCGCGGACCGACCCGCCGACGGATCCCGCCACCGACCCGCCTTCCGCGACTCCGCCGCCGCACGACGCCTGCTGCCGGTGCGGGAGATCTACGCCGAGCCCGCGGCAGCCGCCTCACCGCGCGGCCGGCAGATCATCGCCCGGTTCCCCGAGGCGCGGATCGTGGAGGTGGAGTCCCACTGGGGCATCCCCGGGCTGCACGGCAACGAGGGCAACGTGGCGCGGTGGGCGCGCGTCAAGGGGGAGACGATCGTGCTCGGCGAGCGGAAGTCGCCCAGCACGCGACCCAACGGCCGGTCCGCCGACTGGATCGCGCCGGGGGCCTCCAACGGCTGCGCGATGGCCTGCGCCTACTGCTATGTGCCGCGCCGCAAGGGATACGCCAACCCGGTGACCGTCTTCACCAACATCGACCGGATCATCGCCCACATCGGACGGCACATCGCCCGGCAGGGCCCCAAGCGTGAGCCCAACCAGTGCGACCCCGAGGCCTGGGTGTACGACATCGGCGAGAACGGCGACTGCTCGGTGGACGCGCTGATCTGCGACAACACCGCGGATCTCGTGCACGCCTTCCGGCAGTGGCCGACGGCCAAGGCGTCCTTCGCCACGAAGTTCGTCAACACGGACCTGCTGGCGCTGGACCCCCGCGGCCGGACCCGCATCCGCTTCTCGGTGATGCCCCCGCAGGACGCGCGGCTGCTGGACCTGCGCACCTCACCGGTCGCCGACCGGATCGCCGCCGCCGCGGACTTCCTGGACGCGGGCTACGAGGTCCACTTCAACCTCTCTCCGGTCGTGATCCGCCCCGGCTGGGAGCAGGCCTGGACGGAACTGCTCTCCCACCTCGACGACGTCCTGCCGGACCGCGTGAAGCGCCGAGCAGCCGCCGAGGTGATCATGCTGACCCACAACAGGGACCTGCACGAGGTCAACCTCGGCTGGCACCCCCGCGCCGAGGACGTCCTGTGGCGCCCGGACCTCCAGGAGACGAAACGCTCCGAGAACGGCGCCCTGAACGTCCGCTACGAGACCCGCACCAAGGCCCACTCAGTGAACCGCCTCCGCGAACTGATCACCACCCACACCCCCTGGCTCCGCATCCGGTACGCCTTCTGAGCCCGGTCGGTTGTCGGTAGCGTGATCGGCGTGATGGTGGGCACCGGAGAGACTCGGCTGGTCGTGCTGCGTGGCAACAGTGCTTCGGGGAAGTCGTCCGTCGCGGCCGGGATCCGTGAGAGGTTCGGGCGTGGGGTGGCGTTGGTCGGTCAGGACAATCTGCGGCGGACCGTGCTCCGTGAGCGGGATCTGCCGGGGGCCGCGAGCATCGGCCTGATCGATCTGACGGCCCGTTATGCGCTGGACGCCGGGTATCACGTCGTCGTCGAAGGCATCCTCTACGCCGACCGTTACGGCGACATGCTCGCCCAACTGTGCGCTGATCACCGGGGTTTGACCCACGCCTACTACCTGGACGTGCCCTTCGCCGAAACCGTCGTCCGGCATGCCACCAAGCCGATCGCCGGCGAAGTCAGTGAGACGCAACTGCGTGGCTGGTACCGGTCGCGCGACTTGCTGCCGGGCGGCGTCGAGACAGTGATCGGCGCGGACAGCGCGCTGCACGAGACGGTCGACCGCATCATGCTCGACACCGGCCTCGCCCATCTGCCGGCACTGGACCGCTGACGGGTTCCTGGCGACCTCGACGTCCAAGCGTCCGAGTGTCACGGCGTCGAAACCGTAGACACATCATGGCAGTTCAGCGGCCCCTCATGGCTGTCACAGATCTGTTGCATGGAGCGGACAAATCCGCCTCACAAGATCCATAAGTTTGATCGTGCAGCCGGCCACACGCCCCGACTCTCCGGGTTTCAGTGAAGGCGGCATGCGGCTCTTTCACGCACTCTCGCTTCTCTCTTCTCTGATCTCGACCTGGAGTCGTCATGCGTCGTTCGTTCCTTCGCACCGCCATCACCGCCGCCGCTCTAGGCGCCGCGGTCCTCACCCCGACGGCCGCCGCCTACGCGGCCGATGACGCACCGTCAGCCACGACCGGCAAGGGTGAACTGGTCGACACCAAGACCCTGTTGGATGGGCTGACCGGCAAGGTCTACAAGCTCGGCGAGCACACCTACGCCGCCGAGATCTCCAAGGGCGGCTCCGTGCTGGGCACGCTGAACGCCACCAGCGGCTCCGCCACGATCGTCAAGCAGTCCCGCACCTTCGGGAACGTCCAGGTCGTCCTCGCCTCCGACGGCAGCCTGACCTCGCACCGCAGCGAGCCCGGCGACTCCCTGGGCGACCTGGTGGGGACGCACACACTCCAGGGCGGTCTCACCGCCCGCGTCTACAAGACGAATCCGGGGCTGTACCAGGCCACCGTCCACGCCAAGGGCACCGGCGCCGTCCTCGGCAAGCTCCAGGCGGGCACGTCCGGCGGCGCCGCCGCGTCGGACACCAAGGTCTTCGACGGCGTGCGCGTCACCCTGCGCTCCGACGGCAAGGTCACCAGCGAACTGGTCGACGACGGCAACGGCACTCTCCTGCGCACCGAGACGCTGTCCGACGGCTCGATCCTCAAGGTGTACCGGGTCAAGGGCGAGCACTACCGCGCGCAGAACATCGTCGACGGCCGCGTCGTCTGCACCCTCGACGCCACGAACAAGTCCGTCGCCTGCCGGCGCGGCAGCGCGTACATCGTGCTCACGCCCGGCGGTCAGACCTACCACTGGTCGGGGAGCACCGTCAGCGGCGGCAAGCTGGGCCTGTACAAGCTGCCGAACGGCAAGCTGGTGAAGCTGGTGCGCCAGAACGGCGTCTACGGACTGGACGCCTACCGGGACGGTGTGTCGATCGGCGTCATCTGGGCCAAGAACAACCGCCCGGCGGTCGGCCAGGACGACGTCACCCTCGCCGTGATCAACCCCGACGGCAGCTTCAGCAACCACATCCTGGGCGGCGGCAAGCAGGGCCCCGCGGTGTACATCGGCGCCGGTGACGGCACGAAGCCCCCGACCGACCCGGCCGACGGCACCCCGCAGCCCGGCACGGAGCAGACGGGCGGCGGTTCGCAGACGGGCACCCAGACCACGACGACGCAGACCACCGTCGTACCGAAGGGCGGTGTGGCCGCCGGAGCGGAACTGTCCACGGACGGCGACCACTCGGTGCTCGTCGCCTCGGCCGCGGGCGCCGCCGCGATCGCGGCGGCCGGCCTCGGTTACGTGGCGGTCGCCCGTCGCCGTACCGACTGACGTCCCGCACCACGCCCATGGTCCGGCCGGTTACGCACCATCGCCTCCCTGTGCGCCCGGCCGGACCATGGGCGCGGCACGCCCTGCCGTGCCGCCCCGACCGCACCACCTTGCCCCCCGCCGCGCCACCGGCGAAGCCCGCCCGTTCCGTATGCCCGCCCAGGAAGGCCAGATGTCCCAACGCCGCATCACCGCCGCGCTGTTCACGCTCCTCGCCGGAGCCGCCCTGCTCGGGTGCGGCAGCGATCAAGGGTCCGTGTCGTCCGCGCCGCCGGCACACGTGCGCCCCACGACCGCCGCGCCGACGCTCCCGGCCGCCGCCGTCCGGCCCATGGTCGCGTCCAAGCCCGTACGGGTGCGGATCGCCTCCGCGGGCGTCGACACCGGGCCCGTCCTGGAACTCGGCCTGGCCGCCGACGGCACGGTCGAGGTTCCCTCGGTCGCCCAGGCGGATCGCATCGGCTGGTACGACAAGGGAGTGACCCCCGGGGAGACCGGCCCCGCCGTCCTCATCGGTCACTTCGACACCGACAAGGGCCCGGCCGTGCTGAAGAACGTCGCCCGGATCAAGGCCGGCGACGCCATCACCGTCTTCCGCGCGGACGGCACCACCGCGGACTTCCGGGTCCGCGAAATAGAGCAGGTGAGCAAGAAGGCCTTCCCCACGAAGAAGGTCTACGGCGACACCACACGCCCCGAACTGCGCCTGATCACCTGCGGAGGCGACCTCACGGACGGCCACAGGCCCGACAACATCATCCTGTACGCCGACCTGATGACCTGATGACCTGATGGCTTGGCGGCCTGACGGAATCTGTAGAAGGAAGACCCGCTAAGCCCCGTTCACGGCCTCGCCACGGCTGCCGTTCCCGCCTGAGGAGTGACCTCAGAGCCCCGTCACCTTGGAGCTGGCCGACACCTCGTAGACCAGGGTGACCGTTCGGTGGCCGTCGGGAGGCAGGACGACGTCCCAGCGGGCGATGCCGTCCGCGTCGACCTCGGCGGGCGCGGGCGAGCAGGCTTCCTTACGCAGGCGCACCTCCACCGCCGAGACCTCGGAGACCGGGACGCGCTCCCGCACGGTCACCGTCCGCTCGTCCCGCTCCCCGGGAGCCGAGAACCGGGACAGGTGCAGCCGGACCGTGTGGGTGGTCACGCTCCGCTGGGTCAAGCCGGCGGAGGCGTGGGACTCCTCGGCGTGCCGGATCACCCGGTAGTCGTCGCGGCTGCCGAAGGCGAGCTCGACGGGGGCGCCGGGGGCGGCGAAGTCCAGTGCGCCGCGGCCACTGAATCCGCTCCCGCGGACCAGGTCCACAGGACCGGCGAGCAGGGCGTGACCGGACAGGTTGTCGAACCGCGCCGCCTGGGTGACCAGCGGGGACAGCTCGGGTGCGCACACGTACTCGCTCCTCGCCGTCGTGCTGAAGGAGGAGAGCGGCACCCGGTGGGCGCGGCCGTCCGCGGGCACGGAGATCGGCGCGGGGGATTGCAGCACCCGTGCCTCGCCGCCGTCGGCCAGCCCCGGCAGCCCGAGCACCGGGGCCGGGCCGAGGTCGCCGATCTCCTGCTCGCGCAGCTCGACGTCGACCGTGCGGCGCTCGGCGGCGGTGCGGTCCTTGAGCGTCAACCGGTCCTCGCGCAGCCGCGGCGGCTCGGAGGCCAGCGCGGACCGTGCCGTCGACAGCGTCAGCCGGACGTCCGACCAGTCCTCGCCGGTGCGCTGCCAGACCATCGCGTCGGTCTCCAGCGTCAGCCGGTCGCCGTCGAGCACGGCCCGGTAGGCGGGCCGCCACACCGCACACGAGGTGAGGTGGGTCAGACGCAGCCGCACGGGGCCGTCGGCGGCGGCCTCCACGGTCAGCTCGACATGCCCGACCAGCTCGGCGGGCTCCTGCTCCGAGAGGTCCAAAGCCTGCCGCGCTTCAGCGAGTTCGTCTTCAATGGATGTCAACCGGCTCTGTGCGTCGTGCAGTTGCGCTTCGGCCGACTCGCGTTCGTCGTCCACACGGTTCAGTTCGCGTTCCCAGCGGGGGCCTTCGGTCTCCCCGTAGCCGGCGCCTTCGCCGATCTCCCGCAGCAGATCGGCGGCGAGGCGGCCGAGCAGGTCCAGACGGGACGTGATCCGGTCGCGACGCCGCAGGAGGGCGAACTCCTCCTCTTCGAGAGCCTGCGCGCGGTGACGCAGGGCGGAATCGTCGTCGGCGGGGCGCGGCCCGCGGGGCGTCCAGGCGCGGACGATCCGGGCGTCGAGCACCGTCGCGGCGTGATCGGCGGTCAGCTCGGCGTGGAGAGTGCGGTCCACGGCCAGCGCGCTGACGGGACCGAGCCGCAGCCGCTGGACTCCCGCCCTCAGGTCGAGCACGACGGCTCGCTCGACGTGAGCGCGGTCCTCCAGACAGGTGACGGCGGTGACGGGGAGGGCGATCGGCTTCGGGGCCGTGGACATGGTGGTGTCAGCTCCTGCGGTTGCCGCCGACCAGGGCCTTGCCGGCCGGGATGCGGATCTCGTAGCCGCCGTCGAGGGCGGTGGTCCCGCCGGCGGGCAGGTCCACCCGCCAGACGCGGGTGCCCGGGGCATGGCGGTCGGGCCCCGTCCCGTCCTCGGGCGCGGTCCAGTCCGCGCGCTCCTCGATGCGGACGTCCGCTTCGGAGGTGACCGGCACCCGCTCGCGCACCTCGACGGCGACGGGCCGCGCGAGCCGGTTGGCCAGCTCGACATGGACGCGGTGGTCCAGCACGGTGACGTTGTTGCGCAGGCCCGACGTCGACTCGTCGAGGGTCGTACGGCGCGTGACCCGGATGCCCTCGGCCGGCCCGAGGCCCACCCGGCGCACACCGCCGGGAGCGAGCGTGGGGAGCGCGGCGGTCAGCAGGAAGTCGTCGTCGACGGTGACTTCCACCGGTCCGGCGAGCAGAGCCTGGTCGGTGGCGTTGGAGAGCACCAGCGTCGCGTACACCGTCTCCTCCACGGACGGCGCGCACAGGTACTCGGTGCGCAGACCGACCGGGATCTCGGCGACGGTGACGGTGTGCCAGGCGCCGTCGGAGGGGATGTCGGTGCGGGCCGCGGCGTCGAAGCGGTGATCGAAGGAGCCCGCCGACTCGCGGGGCCGCACCGCGTGTCCGGGCAGCGGCAGCGCGGCGACGGCCTCGGCGCGACGGCGGTACTCGGACGCCACCGGGTCGTAGGGCGTGTCCGGGAACAGCCGGCCCCTGCGGTCGGCCTGCTCGTCCGGGCCGGACAGGGCGAGAGCGGCGTAGTCCAGCTCGCTGCTGCTCGGCTGCGGTGGGCCGGGCACGGGCGGCGGAGGCGGCGGCGCGGCCAGTCCGGAGGCCGCGGGCGCCTTGGCCGAAGGAGCGGCGCCGGGCGGGCCGCCGACGGGAGGACGACCGCCCGTCCGCGCACCGCCCGGCCGGGCGGGGGCGGACCTCTGACGGCCGGCGAAGGCGGCCTGGTCGGGCGCGGACCGCTCGACGTCGGCGAAGGCCGCAGGGGCGGCCCCGGGCGCGGCGGGCATGGCGGGCGGCGCGCCGTAGACCGGCGGCGACGCATACGGCGGCGGTGCCGGGGACGCGGCGAGCGGCGGTGGTGGCACCGGCGGCGACGGAGCCGAAACCGGCTCCGCGACGCCGCCCACGCCGCCCACGCCGCCCACGACGACCGCGACGTGCGCGAGGCTCGCGGCGGGACGGGTGCCCGCCGCGTCGTACCCGCTGAACAGGTCGGCGAGTCCCGGCGGAGGCTCGCGCCAGCCGGAAGGCGCGGGCACGGGCTGCCGGCGGCCGATCCGGATCGAGCGCAGTCTCGGCAGATCGGTGCGACGCCGCAGGTCGGCGGTGGACAGGGAGACGAGTACGCCCGTCCAGTCCTCCCCGGTGCGCTGGGCGACCGAGGCGCGCAGCACCAGACGGCCGCTGTCGTCTCCCTGACGGTGGGTGAGACGGTAGGCCGGCGCCCAGACGGCCCCCGGCACGCCGTACTCCACCTCCACCTCGACCTCGACCTCGGCGTCCGCCGCTCCCTCGCCGTGACCGGCGACGTCGAGGGTCAGGACCGCGCAGACCGTGGACCGAACGTGCGCCGACGGCGCGTCGGTGGAGGCGCGGGCGAGCCGGTCCGCGGCGACGTCGAGCTCGTGCTCGACGTGCTCGAGCGCCTCCTCCAGCTCGACGAGGCGAGCGTGCAGACCCGTGAGCCGCTGCTCGACGAAGTCGGCGAGCCCGAGCCAGGCGTCGACGGGAGTCCGGCGGTGCGGATCGTCGCGCTTGCGGGGCGGCGCCACCGGGCGCAGAGCCCTGACCTCCTCGATCCGGCTCCGCTGGCGGTCCCGGCGTCCTCTCGCCGCCGCGCACTCGTCGCGCAGCCGCTCCATCTCACGCCGCAGCCCGCCGGAGTCACCGGATTCCGACGGCTCGGCGTCCACCTCGATCCGGGCCTCGACGACCCGCACGCCGGAAGGACCCAGGACACGCGCCCGCAGCGAGCCCGGATCCATCGAGCGCGGCAGCCCCGTCACCCGCACCCGACCGTCCGCCGGGACACTGCCCCGCGCCAGCCGACGGCAGACCGCGCCCTGCGCGTACACCACGACCGAATCGAGGACAGATCCCCAACTCCGTGCCGACTCGCCCCTCATGCTCAGCCCCCCGCGCGCGCTGTCCGTACCGCACCCCACCCTACGCCCGACGCCGCCGCCTCACCGCCGGACGCCGATCCCGGTCGGCGACGCGTCGCAGGTGTGGATACCCCCACCCCCGAAGGGTGGTTCACCGGATGGGCGGGAGCAGGGGTGCGGGGCGATCGTGTGTACCCGAAGTCCACAGCGATCAAAGGGGAATTGGTGAACCGTTCCGAGGAACACGGTCTGGCGCGCCGTACGTTACTGGCGGCCACGGCGGCGGCGTTGGGCGCGGCGGCGGTAGGGGCAGGCGCGGGGAGCGCAGTCGCCGGCGGCGGGGAAGGGCCGCTGACGCAGGCGGCGGTGGACGCCGAGGCGGCGCGCCTGAGGCATGAACTGATCCAGCTGCGGCGGGACTTCAACGGGCATCCCGAGGCCCCGGGGCTGGAACTGCGCACGGCCGCGGTGGTGGCCCGGGAGCTGAGGGCGGCGGGGCTGACCGTCACCACCGGGGTGGGCGGCCACGGAGTCGTCGCTGTCCTGCGGGGCTCGCGTCCGGGCCGGACGGTCGCCTACCGGGCGGACATGGACGCCGTCCCGCCCAAGGACATCGTCGGGGGCGGCCCCGCGCCGGCACACCTGTGCGGCCACGACGTCCACACCGCCGTGGGCATCGGCGTCGCCCGGGTCCTGGCGCGGCTGCGGCGGCGCCTGAACGGAACGGTGGTCTTCCTCTTCCAGCCCGCCGAGGAGAACCTGTCCGGGGCCCGCGCGATGATCGACGCGGGCGTGCTGGAGCGTACGGCCGTGGAGGAGGTCCACGCGCTGCACTGCGGGCCCCTTCCGGTCGGCCGGTTCGCCGTGACCGCGGGATTCGGGATGCCCGGGCAGGACAAGGCGGAGGTGACGCTCACCGGGCCGGACGCGGTGAACGCCGCGCGGCGCCTGGCCGTCGACATCGGCGCCCTCGCGACGGTGGCCCTCCCCCAGGGCCCGGCGGACCTGGAGCGGCTCATCGCCGACGCCCACCAGCCCGACGGACCGCTGGCCCGCTTCACCGCCTTGCGGGCGACAGCGCGGGAGGCCGAGGTGAACGTCTCCTACCGCTGCTGGCCGCAGGAGCGGTGGGTGCAGGTGCGCGAGGACATCCGCCGACTGACCCTGCCGTACGAAGGGGCCCAAGTACGCTTCCCCGCCGAGCCGTTCCCGGCCATGGTCTGCCCGCGACGCGAGGGACACCTGCTCGCCCACCACCTGCGCCGCACCCTCGGCCGCGACACGGTCACCGAACTCCACGCCGCCTTCCCGCCCTTCAGCGGCGAGGACTTCGCTCTCTTCCTGAACCGGATCCCCGGCACCTACACGTTCCTCGGCGTTCGGGCCCCCGGCACGCCCATCACCACGAGCTACCCGCACTACCCCGACTTCTCCCCGGACGAGCGCGCCATCGAGATCGGCGTCCGGGCGATGGCGGGCTGGCTCGCGACGCGCAGCAACGGGGCGCGCGGTTCTGCCGCGGCGGCGGCCCGGACGGTCACGGGCCCGGCCCCCGACGCCCGCCGAAGTGCTTCGTGACCGAGGCACTTCGGTGGAGCGCACCTCACCGAGGTCGGCCGCCGCCCCGCTCCCGTGACACCCCGCCCGGCGCTCGGAGGCCCGAGTCACCGGGCGGCGGTACTCGCCGACGCCGCTCTGCCCGGCCTCGTAGCCCCACAGGCCCGGCAGGATGCCGCCGTCGACGACGCCGCACATGCCCGGCACCTCGGCCCACTGGTCGGAGCTCATCACATGGCAGGTGGAGGTGCCCATGATGGCCACCATCCGGCCCGGCTCCACGGCCGTGGCGGCCGGCGCGGTCACATGGGCGTCCACGTTGCCGACGCACACCGCGATGCCTTCGGGCAGCCCCGTCCACGCCGCGGCCTCGGCGGTCAACCGGCCTGCCAGATCGCCGAGTCGACCGATCGGATGGTCCAGTTTGGCGGTCACGAAGTCGGCGAAGCCGGGGTTCAGGGCCACTAGGTGGTCCGGCGAGGGGTAGGAGCCGTCCTGGTGCTGGCCCTTGTAACCGGCGGTGCAGGCGTTGCGGACGTACGTCCCGCCCAGTCGCCACACGATCCGGTCTGCGGCCTCGATCCAGCGGGCGGTCAGCCCGTAGATCTCCGGGTCCTCCTCCAGGAGTTGGAGCGCCTTGGCGAACTCCCACTCCGAGGAGATCTTCCCGCCGTAGCGCTGGAGCCAGGGCTCCTTGCGCTCCGCGGCGAGCGCGGTGATGCGGTCGGCCTGGGCCTGCGCGGCGTGGTGCCGCCACAGTTTGACGTAGGCGTGCGGACGCCCGGCGAGCTCCGGCAGTTCGCACAGGGGGGTGCCGTCGGCGAGCACCGGCAGCACCGTGCAGGCGGTGAAGTCGGTCCCGATCCCGACGACTTGCTCCGCACGTACACCGGAACGGGCGAGCGCCTCGGGCACGGCGGTGCGCAGGACGTCGATGTAGTCCGACGGCACCTGGAGGCCCAGTCGGGCGGCAGCGGGGTCCCGTCGGGCAGCTCCCGGTCGAGGACGGCGTGCGCGTAGGGATGCTCGGCGGAGGCCAGCTCGGCCCCGTCGGAGACCCGGACCACTACGGCCCGCCCGGACAACGTGCCGTAGTCGACTCCCACGACGTAGGTGTCGGGGAGGGGGCGCTCCGTGTGCTCCCTGGGCTCCGTGTGCTCCCTGGGCTCCGTGTGCGCCCCATGCTCCGTGTGCTCGGCGTTCACCACCGGACCGCCCTTCTGTTCGGGGTTTCGTACGCCGTTCGCAGGCGCGGATGAGGGTGAGGAAAGCGAAGAAGAAAAGGATGAGGGTGGGGATGGGGATGGGGGTGTGCGCACCCGGCCGGGGCCCGACAGAAGCCCCGGCCGGGTGACGAACGTCAGCCGTTCAGCGGCGCGACGGTCACCTTGTCGACGTCGGGCGCGTACGCCGCGGCGTTGCCGAAGGAGACGGTGTTGACGCCGGCCTTGAGGGTGACCGGGACCGGCAGGTCCCAGAAGTTGGACCAGCTGTAGGAGTTGCGGAACATGACCCTCTGGGCGGTGCCGTTGACGGTGATGTCCGCGGCCCTGGAGATCACGTTGGTGTTGTAGTTGCCGGACCCGGCGACCTCGTTGTTGGCGTAGCGCACGTTCATCACGTAGCGCCCGGCCGAGGGGGCGTTCACCTGGAAGGTCAGCGTGTTGCCGGAGCCCAGGCCGACGTGTCCGACGTACTTCCCGCCGGACGCCCAGGAGTTGGCCGAGACCGACGCGGTGCCGGCGCGGGCGGCGTCCTCGGCCTCGTACGTCGCGACGCCCGTCGTGCTCACGGCGCCGGTGACGCGCAGGTCGCGCAGACTGACGCTGCCGCCGCCCGGGACGGCGGCGGTGATGCGGTTGTTGCCCGCCGACAGGTACAGCCGCAGCACTTTGTCGGTGACCTGGCCCTGCGTGGCGGCGAGCGTCGCGGCCCTGGCCCCGTCCAGGCTCAGGGTGGCCTCGCCGGTGGAGGAGTAGTCGGCGTGCACGGTGTAGTAGCCGTCGGCCGGCGCGTAGACGTCGAACGCCGCCTTGTCCTGGGTGTCCAGTATCAGCGCGCCGGCGCCGCCGGCACCGGCCGCGCTGTAGTCGTACGACGGGGAGCCGCTGATGTCGGCGTAGGTCGCGGGGTAGACGGCGTCCGGGGCGGTGGACGCCGTGACGTCGATCTTGTCGAGGGTGACCTCGTTCGTGCCCTTGGCCAGGGTCAGGGTGTGCCGGCCGGCCGTCAGGGTGACGGGCACGCTCGCCGTGGCACGGTAGGTCCAGTTCAGGGTGGACCCGTAGGTGACGGTCCGGGGCGAGCCGCCGTCGACCG
This sequence comes from Streptomyces sp. NPDC002328, assembly GCF_042890065.1. Classification (NCBI taxonomy): domain Bacteria; kingdom Bacillati; phylum Actinomycetota; class Actinomycetes; order Kitasatosporales; family Streptomycetaceae; genus Streptomyces; species Streptomyces sp. NPDC002328. The sequence continues at coordinate 12,034 of NZ_JBIARQ010000008.1, forward strand.
TGAGGGTCTGGGTGGCGGGCCCGCCGGACTGGTTGCCGTAGAAGACGTTCACGTCGTACGTGCCGGTCTTCGGGACGTCGACGGTGAAGGCGACCTTGCTGGTCGCCTGGTTCAGGCTGCCGACGTCCTTGGTGCCCGAGGTGGCGAACCCGTAGGGGTTGGAGACCGAGCCCTGGGAGTAGACCGTGCCGCCGGTGATCGCCGCGCTCTCCGCCTCGTAGGACGCGGACCAGGGCAGGCTCGCCGCTTCGGGCGCGGAACTGCCGGCCGGATTGAGGGTGATCCGGTACGCCGACATGGCGTCCAGGCCGGTCAGCGGCACGGTGACGCTGCCGTTCGCGGCGACGGTGGCGGTCGTCCGGGACACCACGCTCGGCGCTGCGGCGGCCCCCTCGTAGCCGGTCCAACCGGTGCGCTCGACGGTGACGTTGACCTTCGTGCCGAAGCGCTTGGGCACGTTCTTGATCACCGTGTCCACGGTGCCGGACGTGCCGCCGAGCAGGACCTGCGCCTGCCTGCGCCCGGAGTCCAGCGAGGCGATGCCCTGGACGGTGTCGATGGTGTTGGCCTGCGGCGGGGTCAGTTTGACGGTGTCGCCGGTGAGTCCCGCGTACCAACGCAGCAGCCACCAGGTGCCGTTGGGGATGTTGGTCTGCGCGTTGTTGTCGTTGAGGTTGCCGGCGATGTTCCAGTAGGCCTGGTCGGCGTAGACCTTGTTCCGCTCGAACAGGGACATCCACTGGATCATCTGCCCCGGCACGGACTGGTCGCGCCGGTTGCCGTACTCGTTGATGCTGACCGGCAGTTCGGCGATGCCGGCCTTCTTCTCGATGGCGCGGTAGGCGGCGAGGTGGGACTCGAAGTCGGACAGGGAGCCAGGACCGAGCTCGTGCCAGGTCGTGATGTCCGGGAGCACCCCGTTGGCCTTGGCCCACGGGTAGAAGTCACCCATCAGCCTGCCGTCGTAGCGCGTCTCGTTGGGGCCGGCGATCCGGGCGTCGGGGATGATCGAGCGGATCTTCTTGTAGACGGTGGTCCAGTCGCTCTTGAAGCTGTTCAGCGCGTTCGTGTACTTGGTGCTGTCCGAACTGCCCAGCCCCGGATACCAGTTGCCGTCGGGCTCGTTGAACGGTACCCACACGAAATCGTCCGCGTCGGGGCGCGCGGCGACCTTGCGGACCATGGTGTCGACCTTGGCCAGATAGTCGCTCAACCCCAAGTTCTCGTACGGCCACTGGGCGTAGACGTCCTGCATGTAGATGTGGACCTCGCCACCGCCGTTGCGGTCGTAGCCCGCCTTGATCGCGAGGGCGTCCCCGTTGGGGTGCTGCGCACCGTCGGGCGCCTTCTGGATCACGGTGGTCATGTGCAGCGGGGCGACCAACTCGTCGCCCGGGACGCCGTCGTCGCTCAGGCCGTACAGCGTTCCGTTGGCTCCGTGCATGACTGCGCCGGTGCTCTGGGCCAGGTCGACGGTGATCTGCGGGGTGGCCGCCTGGGCGTACGGACCGGTCACGGCCGTGCCGATCAGGGCCGCGGTGACGGTCACCGCCCCCATGAGGAGCCGCGTCTTGCGTGATCTGTGCTCGGTTCGAGGCATGTGTGTCCTCCGCCTCCCGCGTCGCCGCGGGAGGATCGTGGGTGGAACCGGGGGTCCGGGACTGGAGCCGGGGGGCCGGGGCGTGCGGGGACTCACGCCCCGGGCGTCTCGGGCGGGGCTACTTGACGGCTCCGCTGGTGATGCCGGCGACGATCCGGCGCTGGGCGACGACGAACACCGCCACCATCGGCAGGCTCATCATCACCACATAGGCGAAGATGAGATGCCAGTTGTTCAAGTACAGCTGTGCGCTGGCGACTTGGTAGAGGTTGAGCGGGAGCGTGGCCTTCTCCCCGCCGCCGAGCACGAAGAACGCGTAGAAGATGTCGCTCCACGCGAACAGCATCACCATGATCGTGGCGGTGGCGATGACCGGGCGCAGCAGCGGCAGGACCACTTGGAAGAAGACCCGCGCCGGGCCGGCGCCGTCCATGCGCGCGGCCTCCTCCAGCTCCTCCGGCAGATTGCGGATGAAGCCGGTCATGAAGAAGATCGACGTGGACAGGTACATCCCCGTGTAGACCGCGATCATGCCCAACTGGGTGCCCGCCAGACCGATCTGACGCAGCTCCATCACGATGGTGATGACCGCGGGCGGGAGCAGCAGCCCGCTGATGCTCAGCGCGTACAGCGTGCCGGCCAGCCGCCCCGAGCGGCGGGCGAAGACCCAGGCCGCCCCGGCGCCCAGCAGCAGCACGAGCACGACGGAGGGGACGACGACCAGCAGGCTGTTGACGAAGCCCTGGACGACCTTGCCCTGGTCGAAGGTCTGCTGGTAGTTCTCGGCGGCCTGCACCTGGTGCGGCAGGGACAGGTTGGGCTTGATCGCCTCGGCCTGCGGCTTCACGGAGGTCACCGCGACCAGCCAGAGCGGGATGCCGATGGTGACGGCGGCGATCAGTACGACGGCCGTCGGCTGGAGCCAGCGCGGGGCACGTCGGCTCCCGGCGGCGGGCGCGAAAGCGGTGGTCACTGGTTGTTCTCCCTCCGGCGCAGGCCGACGATCACGGGCACGGCGAGGACGACCACGACGAGGAAGAGCACCAGGCTCATCGCGGACGCCTGGGCGTACAGACCTTGGCCGAAGATGCGGAACATGTAGATGTTGAACACCTCGGTCTCGCTGCCGGGACCGCCCGCCGTGGTGGCCTGGACGATGTCGAAGGTGTTCATGGACCCGATCAGCGCGGTGGTCACGTTGAAGGTCACCGCGGGCGCCAGCAGCGGGAACCGGATCGACCAGAGCGTGCGCCAGGAACCCGCCCCGTCGATGCGCGCGGCCTCCAGGACGTCACCCGGCATGCTCTTCAGGCCCGCCAGGTAGATCAGCATGGCCAGGCCCATCCACTTCCAGCCGTGGATGACCGTCACCACCACCAGCGTCCAGGTCGTCGAGCCCAGCCACGGCGTGTCCACGGTGTGCCCCGCCAGCGACGACAACACCCCGTTGAGCGCGCCGTCCTGGGCGAGCAGGGCCCGGAAGATGTAACCGACGGCCAGCGCGGAGATCAGCACGGGCAGGAAGAACACGGCGCGGAAGAACCGGTTGAATCGCGTGTCCCGCTCCAGCAGCAGGGCCAGGCCCAGACCGAAACCGTTCTGGAAGACGGCCACCAGGACCGCGTACACCACGGTGATGCGGATGTCCCGGGCCATCGACCCGTCGCTCAGGATGGTCTCGAAGTTCGACAGGCCCACGAAGCCGATCCGCGGGTGGAACGCCGACCAGTCGGTGAACGGGTAGACGAAGTTCAGCAGGTTCGGCAGCAGGAAGAACACGCCGAGCACGGCGAGCGCGGGGAGCGCGAACCACCACGGGTGGTTGGACTTCCTGCGGCGGCGCTCACGCCGGTCGCGGCGGGGCGAGGCGTCCCGCTCCTTCGCGTCCGCGGCGTCGACGACGTCCCTGGTGGCGGTGTCCACCTCTTACTTACCTCCGGTACGGGCCCCGGGCGCGTCCTGACGGGAGCAGCCCGGGGGACGGGCTGGCGGAAGGGGGCGTCGGTCAGAAACCGTCGACGCCGCGGGCCTTCAGGATCTGCTCGAACTGGTCCTGGGCGGCCTGGGCGACCTGCTGGGGGGACTTCTTGCCGTAGATCATGTCGGCGAGGGCGAGGTGCATGTCGGGCGCGGTGAGCGCCTTGACCTGGAAGACGCCGGTGGCCGTGGACAGCGCCTCGGCCTGGGCGATCGCGGTCTGCGGCAGACCGGCCGGGTTGGGCACCGCCGGCTGCACCGACACGAGCTTGTTGGTCTTGATGTACTCCGGGTAGTCCTGGCCGAGCCAGAAGGACAGGAACTGCCGTGCGGCGTTCTGACGCTCGGTGTCGCCGGTCTTGAACGCGACGACGCCGTTGGTCTGGTCGGGCGAGTACTCCGCCTGGGCGGCGCTGTTGGCGATGGGGAACCAGCCGAGCTTCTGGTCCATCTCCTCCGTGCTTGCGGTGGACTGGATCTGCGCCTGGAGCGAGGTGACGTTCAGCGCCATCGCGGCACTGCCGTCCATGATCGCCTTGCCCTGGTCGACGAACGTGGCGGTCTTGTAGTTCTTCTGGGCCAGCCCGCCGTCGAGGATCTTCGTCTTGTACTTGGTGATGGCGTCGACGACGACCTTGTCGGTCCAGGACTCCTTGTTCTTGTTGAGGTCGTCCCAGAACGACTGGGGCAGGTCGGTCATCTGTGCCTGGACCTGCCACTGGAGCGGCCACTTGTCGCCGCCGACCTCGAAGAACGGCGCGACGCCCGTCTTCGCCTTGATCTGTGCGGCGGTGGCGAGCATCTCGTCGTAGCTCTTGGGCATCGAGGTGACGCCGGCCTTCTTGAAGACGTCCTTGTTGTAGTAGACGCCGAGGACCGCCGGGCTGGTGACGATGGCCGCGTAGCGGTGTCCGTCGACCTGACCGAGGCTCTGCTCCGTCTTGCCGAGCTTGGAGACCCAGTCCTCGTTGTCGAGTTGGAGCAGGTTCTGCTGCGGCTGGACGAAGGGCAGCGTGCTGCCCGTGGGCTGCCAGAACATCAGGTCCGGCTTGACGCCCGAGGCCAGCTTGGTCGGGACGTTCGACTCGTAGGGGTCGGGGATGACCTCGGTGGTGATCTCGGCGCCGGTGGCCTTCTCGAACGCCTCGATGGCCTGCTTGGGCTGCGAGACGCTGTTCTGCGCCGTCCACATGGTGAGCTTGACGCCCTTGAGGTCCGCGGTCGGGTCGACCGAACCCTGGGGCGCCGCGTCCGTGCCGCCGGCGGTGCTGTCGCTACAGGCGGTGGCGGTCAGCCCGAGGAGACAGGCGGTGACAAGGACGGAGACGGCTCTTCTCATGGCGGGATCCTTGCTCGTCGAGGGTGAGGAGGTACGGCTGTGCCGCGGGGCGGCGGGACGGGGGAGGCGCGGCGGGGCTACTGCGGTCCGCGTGAACTGAGCTGCGACGCGGGGGATTTCACCGAGGGGTCGCGCAGGCGGCGTCGCGGGAAGAGGCGTTGGGCTGTACGGCGACGCCGGGGAGCGGTGCGGGCTGAGGTGGCGGTGATCGCTGAAGGAAGCCGGTCGAACAGACCTCGGCAGGGCGGGAGGTGCGAAGGGGGCCGTGCCGATGGGGAGTTGTCGAAGGGGTCTGCGCAGCAGGGGGGTGTCGAAGGGGTCCGGGCAGGACGGGAGTTGACGAAGTGGCTGAGCAGGACGGGAGTTGGCGAAGCGGTCAGGGTAGGAGGGGATTCGGCGAAGGGGTCCGGGCAGGACGGGGGGTTGGCGAAGGGGTTCGGGCAGGACGGGGTTGGCGAAGCGGTCGGGGCAGGAGGGGATTTGGCGAAGGAATCAGGACGGAAAGGGAGTTGGCGAAGGAGCTTGCGCGGAAAGGGAGTGGGCGGAAGGAGAGTTCGGCCGGCTGAGCCGGGCGTGGTGTGCGCACCCCGCCCGGCTCACGCGTGGCGCGTTCCCGAGCTCTCCCTGATCACGAGGGCGGGTTCGGCGGGCACCGGCGCGGTCGACTCGCCGTCGGTGTCGAGCTGGGTGCGCAGCAGCCCGAAGGCGGTGCGGCCCAGCCCCTGGAAGTCCATGCGGACCGTGGTGAGGGACGGTGTCAGGAACGCGGAGTGCGGGGCGTCGTCGAAGCCGATGACGCTGACGTCCTCCGGAACCCTTCGGCCCGCGTGGTGCAGGGCGCGCAGCACGCCAAGCGCCAGGTCGTCGTTGCCGCACAGGACGGCGGTGACGCCCGGGTCCTGGGCGAGCTTCTTCCCGGCCTCGTATCCGGCCTGCGCGTCCCAGCCCTTGCCGGCCGGCTCGGGAGCGACGACGCCGGCCGCCTCCAGGGCCTGACGCCAGCCCTCGGCGCGGGGCCCCTCCGAGCGCCGGGTGCCGGTGGAGGCGGGGATGGCCACGTAGTGGACCGTGTCGTGCCCGAGCGACAACAGGTGCTCGGTCGCGGCGTGGGCCGCCTCGCGGTCGTCGGCCCACACCGCCGGACGGTCGGGCGTCCGTCCCGGGGCGGGCGCCTCCACCACCGCCGCACACGGCACATGCGCCGGTACGCGGTCCAGGGCGGCGGCGCCCAGCCGGTCGAAGCCGATGACCACCAGCCCGCCGCCGGCGTCGGCGGCCGAGGCGATCGTGCGGTCCAGGTCGTCCTCGGGAGTCAGGAGCCGCACGCCGAGCGTGTAGCCCTCGGCGCGGGACGCCTCCTCCAGGCCTTGAAGGGTGGCGGCGTAACCGTAGAGGAGGGTGTTCGACGTGAGCACCGTGACCGACCGGGTCACGCCGCTGGCCAGCGCGAACGCGGTGGCGTTGCGCCGGAAGCCCAGGGCGTCGATGGCCTCCTGCACCCGTAGGCGCGTCTCCTCACGGACGTTCGGGTGGCCGTTGATGACCCTCGAAACGGTCTGGTGGGAGACGCCTGCCGTCTGGGCGACGTCGCGGATGCTGGCGGCCTTCTGCGGCCCCTGAGCGGGGTCGGAGCGGCCGGCCGACCTTGTGTGACCGGTCACAGACATGCCAGGATTGTGAGCGGTCACAACGTGGGCGTCAAGAGACCGAAACACCGGGTTCACCGACGGCCACATCCGCCCGACGCGGCACACCCTCACCCGCCGAGCGTGAATCCCCAGATCAACCCCCATGAGAACCGCCGCAGGACCGAACATCCCGGAAGGGGAAATCGCGTTGACCGCTGTCGTCGAATCCGCCGAGAGGTCCCGAGTCTGGTCGCACCCGGCGCTCGGCCTGCACGCCGTCGTGGACGCCACCGGGGCGGTGAGACTCGGCGGACCCGGCCAGGACTGGGCCCGTCTGGTCCCCCTCGTGGAGATCACCGCCACCGGCCACGGGCGCATCTGGTCGGGGGAACGCTTCATCGAGACGGCCATCGGCGACCGTCTGACCTACCGCGCACACGAGACGGCCCGGGACGGCGGCCTGGAGCGCACGACGATCCGGCTTGCGGACCCCGCGACCGGTCTGGCCGCCGACGTCACGTTGGAGGCGACCGAGGGAACCGGCTGCCTGCGGTCCCGAGTCCGCCTGGTCAACGAGGGCAGTGCGCCGATCCGGCTGGAGAGCGTCTCCACCCTGACCCTCGGCGGCATCGTCGACGCGGCCGGCGGCCTCGACGGACTGACCCTGCACTGGGCGGACAACGACTGGCTCGCCGAATGCCGTTGGCGGCAGGCCCCCTTCCGCGAGCGGGTCGTCCCGCTCAGCCGCTCTGCCCACGGACACGAGGGCAGGGGCTGCTTCGAGCGCTACTCACAAGGGAGTTGGTCCACCGGCCGCCATCTGCCGCTGGCCGGCCTCACCGACGGGGAGGGCCGCGCCTGGCTGTGGCAGATCGAGTCCAGCGCCGGCTGGCGCTTCGAGACCGGAGAGCGCGAAGGGGCCGCCTACGTGGCCCTGTTCGGCCCCGACGACGCCCACCACCAGTGGCACCACACCCTGGCCCCCGGCGAGGAGTTCCACACCGTCCCCGCCGTCCTCGTGCGGACGGAGACCGGCGGCCTGGACGCGGCCTTCGGTGAACTCACCGACCACCGCCGCGCCGTCCGCCGCGACCACCCCGACCACCGCACCCTGCCGGTGATCTACAACGACTACATGAACACCCTGATGGGCGACCCCACCACCGAACGGCTCCTGCCGCTCATCGAGGCGGCCGGGGCGGCCGGGGCCGAGGTGTTCGTCATCGACGCCGGCTGGTACGACGACGACGCCCAGGGCTGGTGGGACGCCGTCGGCGCCTGGGAACCCGCCCCCAACCGCTTCCCCGACGGCCTGCTGGAAGTACTGGACGCCATCAGACGCCACGGGATGACGCCCGGACTCTGGCTCGAACCCGAAGTCGTCGGCGTACGCAGCCCCCTGGCCCACACCCTGCCGGCCGAGGCGTTCTTCCGGCGCGGCGGCGTGCGCGTCACGGAACACGGACGGCACCACCTGGACCTGCGCCACCCGGCCGCCCGCGCCCACCTCGACGAGGTCGTGGACCGGCTGGTCGGCGAGTGGGGCGTCGGCTACCTGAAGCTCGACTACAACATCAACATCGGCCCCGGCACGGAGAACGGCGGCGGCGAGAGCGCGGGCGCCGGACTGCTCGGGCATCACCGCGCCCACCTCGACTGGATGGCCTCGGTCCTCGACCGGTACCCGCGTCTCGTCCTGGAGAACTGCGGGTCGGGCGGCCTGCGCATGGACTACGCGCAGCTGGCCGTGGCGCAGCTCCAGTCCACCAGCGACCAGCAGGACCTGCTGCGCTACCCGCCCATCGCCGCGGCGGCCCCCACCGCCGTGACCCCCGAGCAGGCGGCCGTCTGGGCCTACCCCCAGCCGGACCACTCCCTCGACGAGATCGCCTTCACGCTCACCGGCGCGCTCCTCGGCCGCGTCCATCTCTCCGGCTTCCTCAACCACATGAACGACGAGCAGCTCGGCCTCGTCCGCTCGGCGATCTCCGTCTACAAGGACCTCCGGCCGGAGCTCGGCGGCACCCGCCCGTTCTGGCCCCTCGGCCTTCCCGCCTGGGACGACGAGTGGATCGCCCAGGGACTGCGGGGCGAGAAGTCCACGTTCCTCACTGTCTGGAGGCGGGAGCCGGGCGCGGACACCGAGCGCACGCTCACCATTCCGCACCTGCGGGGCGCTCAGGTGCGTCCCGCCGTCCTGTATCCGGCGACCGCCGACACCACCGCGGAGTGGGACGCCGACGCCGGGACGCTCACCGTCTCCCTGCCGCGCGCCAACACCGCCGTGCTGCTGGGGCTGAGGCCTGCGGCGGCGGCTTCGTCGGCTGCGGAGTCTTCGGTGACTTCGTTGGACTGACGCGACCGGGGTCCGGGGCTTCGCGTCCGTGGCTTCCTGCGTCCGTGGCTTCCTGCGTCCGTTGCTTCCTGCGTCCGGCGGGTTCGCGACCCGCCACCGGCGAGGTTCGGCCGGTCGGCGGGGTCGCTCGCTCATAGTGGCCCCATGCGGAGGGCCCCTTCGGAACAGCCAGCGGACGAGCGGCACCCATGACCCGTGCGGGACCGTCCATGCTGACGCGCGTGCTGATGGCGACGACCATCGGCACCGCGCTGGAGTGGTACGGGTTCATCCTGTTCAGCACCATGAGCGCGCTCGTCCTGAACCGGCTGTTCTTCCCGCCCGGCGACCCGGTCGCGGCGACGCTGGCGTCCTTCGCCACGTTCGCGGTCGGGTTCGCCGTCCGGCCGCTCGGCGCGCTGGTCATCGGGCACTACGGGGACCGGCTGGGCCGCAGGAAGATGCTGGTGATCACCCTGGTCACCGTCGGCTCGGCCAGCGCGCTCATGGGTGTGCTGCCGACGTACGCGACCGCCGGGGCGTGGGCTCCCGCGCTGCTGGTCGTGCTGCGGGTGATCCAGGGGTTCGGGGCGGGGGCCGAGTACGCGGGGGCCTCCCTCACCCTGGCCGAGTTCGCGCCGCCGGAACGTCGCGGGCGGTACTCCGCCATCCCGCCGGCGGGCGCGGCGCTCGGAGCACTGCTCTCGGCCGGGGCCGTCGCCGCTGTGTCGACCCTTCCTCCGGACGACTTCCTCGACTGGGGATGGCGCATCCCCTTCCTCGTCACCGTCCTCGTCACGGCGACCGGCTTCTACATCCGTGTGAGCGTGGTCGAGAGCCCGATGTTCGAGGAGGCCAAGCGGAAGCAGGGCGTCGCGCGGGCGCCCGCCGTCGAACTGGCCCGAAGCGCTCCCCGGGCGCTGCTCGCCGGGGTGGTCAGCAGCGTCGGACCGAACGTCGCCGCGTACATCCCGGTGGTCTTCGCGCTCGCGTACCTCACCGGACAACTCGGCTTCTCCCGCACGGACACCCTCGTCGGAGCACTGATCTTCTTCGCGTGCAGCGCTGCGGCGATGCCGCCGGCCGGGGCGCTCGGGGACATGGTCGGCCGCCGGGTCGTGTTCGGCGGTGCCATGGTCGCCGCAGCCGTCTTCGCGTTCCCCTTCTTCTGGCTGCTGGGCACCGCGGAGACCGGATACGTGTGGTTCGCGTTCGGCGTGAGCGGCTTGCTGCTGGGAGCCCAACTCGGCGGACAGGCAGGCTTCCTGGCCGAACTGTTCACGACGAGGACCCGGTTCAGCGGCGTGGCCCTCAGCCGGGAGGTCGCAGCCGCGCTGGCGGGCGGTACCGCCCCGCTCGTCGCGACGGCACTGCTGGAGGCGGCCGGGGGAGCCCCCTGGCCGGTGGTCCTGTACATGAGCGGGCTGCTGCTGGTCAGCGCACTGGCGGTGGCGCTGACGCACGGATGACGTCGTCGCCGGCGTGGGGCCTGGAACCCTCCGGGCGGGGTCGAGCGTTTCCCGTTCGGCCGGGTCGACCGCCTGTTAGCGTGCGCGGGTGGAAGATCTGGGATCCGTGGCGTGGCCGCCCGAGCCGATCAGGACCGAGAGGCTCGTGCTCCGTGAGCCCGAGGCCCGGGACCGTGCGGCGTTCATCGAACTGCTCGCCTCGCCGGAGGTGCACACCTACCTCGGAGGTCCCCGGCCGCGTGACGAGCTGGAGCGCCAGGTGCCCCGGGTGCCCGAACAGTGGCCCGGGAGCTTCGTCGTCGATCTCGACGGGGCGATGATCGGCCACGTCCTGCTCAGGAGAGCGACGGGACACTGCCGCCCGGCCGCCGCGGGGAAGACCGATCTCGGCTATCTGTTCCTGCCGCGGGCGTGGGGATCCGGGTACGCCGCCGAGGCGTGCGCGGCGGCGCTCGGCTGGCTCGCCGGCGTGCTTCCCGGCGAGCCGGTGGTGCTCACCACCCAGAGCGCCAACGCCGGCTCGATGCGTCTCGCGGCGAAGCTGGGTTTCACCGAGGTGGAGCGGTTCGAGGCCTGGGGCGCCGAGCAGTGGCTCGGCATGCGGTCCCCAGAGCACGTCGTCCAGTTTGGGTCGTGACGGAACCGGACGTCCTCAGCCCTTGACCGCCGAGCTGGCGACCCCCTGGACGAACCACCGCTGGAAGAAGGCGAAGACGACCAGCACGGGCAGGACCAGCAGCACGCCGAAGGCGAGGACCTGGCCCCAGTCCACGGGCATCTGCCCCTGGAAGACGCTCATTTGCAGCGGCAGCGGGCGAACCGACGGGTCGGAGACCATCAGGACCGGCCACAGGAACGAGCCCCATTGGGTGAGGAAGGTCAGGATCGCGACGGAGGCGAACGCCGGCTTCGACATCGGGACGATGATGGCGAAGAACGTGCGCCAGGGGCCGGCGCCGTCGATGCGGGCGGCTTCCTCGATGCTGGGCGGGATCGAGCGGAAGAACGTGGCGAACTGGTAGATGGAGAAGGCGTTCGCGATGAAGGGAACGGCCTGGACGTAGACGGTGTTGCGCTGGTCGTTGAGCAGGTAGAACAGCGGGACCGCCACCGCCTCGAACGGGACCAGCATGAGCAGCAGCACCAGCGTGAAGACGGCCCCCTGGCCACGCCACCGCAGCCGCGAAAGCCCGTACGCCGCCATGGAGTTGACGATCAGTCCGCCGAGGACGACGACGGTCGACAGCAGCAGCGAGGTGCCCATGAAACGCCAGAAGTAGCCGGTGGCGTCGGAGTCGAAACTGTCCAGTACGGCACTGTAGTTGTCGAAGGACAGATGGGTCGGCAGGAAGCCGGTCAGGCCGCTCAGCACCTCGTCGGAGGGCTTGAAACTGCCGAGGATCAGGTAGAGGACGGGCAGGACGAAGACGAAGGCCAGGACGCTCAGGACGGCGTAGTCGAGGAAGCGGCGCAGGGGTGTGCGGGTCATGGTCAGTCCTCGTTGCCGGTGCGGACGACGCGGCGCTGGATGAGGGTCAGGGCGACGACGATCAGGAAGAACACGACGGTGATCGCGGACGCCTGGCCGATGTTGTTCTGGTCGAAGGCCGTGGTGACGGCCTGGTACATCACGGTGCGGGTGGCGTCCTCGTCGAGCCCGCCGCCCTTGACGAGGACGTAGACCTGGTCGAAGACGCGGAACGACAGCACCGAGGTCAGCATGGCGACGAAGACGAGGGTGCCGCGGATGCCGGGCAGGGTGACATGCCGGAACTGCTGCCAGCGGGAGGCACGGTCGAGCTCGGCGGCCTCGTACAGCTCGCCCGGGATCTGCTGGAGGCCGGCGAGCAGGATGACCATCTGGAAGCCGACACCCTGCCACACGGACAGCACGATGACCGACGCCATCGCGGTGAGCCCGTCACCGAGCCAGTCGAAGGCGCCCCAGTTCCCGAAGCTCACCGCGTGCAGCGCGGAGTTGAGCAGACCGTCGCCGCTGCGGGCGAGGATGAGCCGCCAGATGACGGCGACCAGGGCCATCGGGAAGACGACCGGCAGGAAGAACAGGGACCGGAACAGGCCGATGGCCTTGAGCTTGCGGTTCAGCAGGATCGCCAACGCCAGCGCCAGGCCGGTCTGCAAGGGGACGACGACCGCGGCGAAGGTCAGGTTGTTCAGCAGGGCCCGCAGGAACGGGCCGGACATGTCGGGGTCGGTGAAGATCCGCCGGTACTGCTCCAGGCCGAAGAAGCGCGGCGGCAGCGGGGATCCGAGGCGCACGTTGTAGAAGGAGAGCACGACCGCGTAGACGAACGGCACGCCGACGAAGGCGATCAGGCCGACGAGAGCGGGTGCGGACATCAGCAGGCCGTGCAGCCGGTCACGGCTGCGGCGCCCGGACCGCCCGGGCGCGGCGGATCTCGGTTGCGGGCTCGGCTTCCCGCCTGCGGATGCGGCGGGTGCGGGGTTCACGGTGGTCACGGTGAGGTCCTCTTCCGGGCCGGGAGGGGCGGGCGCTGTCAGGGGCGCCCGCCCCTCCCGGCTGCTGGATGCCGGCTACGGCAGCTGGTAGCCGTCGTTGTCCGAGAAGTCCTGGTCGATGGCGCGGGCGGCCTTGGCCAGGGCGGACTTCGGGTCGGCACCGCCGTAGACCTCGCTGAGCGCCTGGCTGAACTTGGCGGTGACCGTGGGGTATCCGGCGGTGACCGGGCGGGTCACGGCCACGCACGACGAGTCGATCCGCTCGTCCCCGCAGGGCTTGGCGAGCTGGTCGGCGAAGAGCTGGAGCGGGCCGCCCTGCTGGTACAGCTCACTCTTGGCGAGCGCCGACTTCGTCCCGGGAGGGGCCCCGTTGGCCGTGGTCATCGCGGTGACGTTGGCGTCGTTCAGCAGGGAGTCGAGGAACGCGCCGGCGGCCTTGCCGTTCTCGGAGTTCGCGCCGATGCCCCACGCCCATGAACCCTGCCCCGTCTTGGGGCCGTTGCCGAAGTCGGGCATCGGCAGCACCACGAGATCCTCGCCGAGTGCCTTGCTGTAGGCGGGGTACATCCAGTGCCCGACCCAGCTCAGCGCGACACGACCCTTGGCGAAGGCGTTTCCGTCGGTGTTGGGGTCGGTGTACCCCTTCCATGACTGGAACGTCTTCAGCGCCGACGCAACGGCCGGGGTGTCCAGGGCGCCTTCCGCCTTGCCGCCCTTCAGCAGGGAACCGCCGGCCGACCAGACGATCGGGGCGAAGCCGTAGGTGCCCCACTCGTTGGCGTAGCCGCCGCTCTCCTGAAGGTCCAGGCTCTTGCCGTCGGGGTCCTTGGCGGCCAGCTTCTTGACGGCGTCGGTGAACTCGGCCGCCGTCCAGGCGTCGTTCACGCCGGTGGGGTACTTGACTCCGGCCGCGTCCAGCAGCTTCTTGTTGCCGTAGACGCCGAGCCCGGAGTCGTACATCCCGAGTCCGTAGTGCTTGCCGTTGATCTCGCCCTCGGCCTTGATGGCGTCCGTGGCGTTGGCCATGGTCGTGCTGGAGACGTACTCGTCGATCGCGGCGAGCTTCTTGTTGTAGACGAAGTTCGCCATGGTCGGGCCGTCGAACTCCATCACGTCCGGCAGCTTGGAGGCGTCCGTGGCGGTGATGGTCTTGGTGTAGTCGGTGTCGGGGATCAGGGTCAGCTCGACCTTGATCTTGTCCTGGGAGGAGTTGAACGACTTCACCGCGTTCTGCACGGCCGCCGCCTCGCTCGTCTGACCCTGATGGGCCCAGACGGTGATGGTGCCCGTGCCGCTGCCCTTCTCGGCCGAGGTGTCCGTGCCGCTGCCGCCTCCGCAGGCCGCCAGTGTGGCCAGGGGAAGGACGAGGGCCAGGGCCGTACGGGCCGTCCGGCGGGATCTTGCGCTTCCTGCGTTCACGGTGGGTGCCTCCGGTGTGCGGTGAAGGTGAGGGTGGGAGTGAGGGGGAGTGGTGCGGAGGTGCAGTGGGGGGAGGGGGAGAGGCCGTGCTCCGGGCGGTGCTGCGGACGACGTCTCCGTCATGCGGACCGCCCTCGCGGGAGGTCGGCGTCGGCGCTCGGCTCCTTGACCGTGAGGGGGAGCAACTCCCAGGCGTCGACCGCGAATTCCAGGTGGACGTCCGGCGCGCCGAGGGCTTGCAGCCGCCAAGGTCCTTCGCCCGTCGGGTAGAAGCGCAGGGTGAGCACCTGGCCGGTGGAGGTCAGGAAGACCTCGGCGATGGAGTGGTCGACGACCACCCGCAGCTCGATCGGCTCACCGGCCGGATAGGGCATCCGGTACGAGCCGCCCTGAGCGCGCGAGTCCAGCGAGGCGTGGTCGCGGTCGACGACGAGTTCGCCGGCGGCCGGGTCGAGGCGGATGTCGAGGTACTCGGAGCCGTCCGGGCCGGTCAGCAACCGAAGGCCGAGGGGACCGGTAGGACCGGCGGGGGCGACAGGCGATTCCACCGGGGCTGCTGCGGTGACTTCCAGACGGGCAGTCAGGTCGAAGGCGCTTCCCACGCCGCCGAGTTGAACCGGTTCCGAGCCCCGGGCGACGCCCTCGGCGTGGACGGTGTGCCGACCGCGCAGGGCGAGCAGCTCGGCAGCGGGCTCCTGCCGCAGCGTGCCGTCGTCGTGCACGGAGATCTCCCGAGGCAGGGTGAGCACACCGGCCCAGCCGTCCGCGGCCGCCCAGGACTCCTCGCGTGCCTCCCACGACCAGCCCCACAACAGCCACCGGTCACCCGGGCCCCGCAGCAGCGCGGGTGCGTAGCAGTCGGGGCCGTGGTCCACGAAGACGGGGGAACCGGCCTCGAGGACGTCGCCGCGTTCCTGGCCGCCTTCTTCGCCGCGCTCCTCGCCGATCAGGGCCGCGACGCAGCGCGCCCCGTCGTGCTCGCTCCACGCGCTGAAGAGAAGGGCACCGGGCCGTCCGGACCGCGCGGGGAGGTACTGCGGGCACTCCCATCCCTCGCCGGTGTGCAGATCGGTGCCGCCGACCGGCTCCTGCTCGCGGGCGTCGAAGGGACCCCGGTGCGTCCAGGTCTCCAGGTCGGGCGACTCGTACAGCAGGGCCGCGCCACGGCCGTCGGCGAGGGCGGCGCCGACCAGCATCCGCCAGCGCTCGCCGTCCCGCCACACGTACGGGTCGCGGTACATGGTGCAGCCGTCGGGCAGTTCGGGTATGAGGAGGCCTTCGCGCGGTGTGAAGGTCCGGCCGCCGTCGAGGGAGACGGCGGTGGTGACCGGCTGGTGCTGGGGCGAGCGGTCCCAACGGTTCGCGGAGTAGAACACGATCAACCGGTCGCCGTCGGAGACGGCGTTGCCGGAGAAGCAGCCGTCGGCGTCCTCGCCGCCCGGCGTCGGGGTCAGGGCGATGGGAAGCGGTTCCCAGCTCAGCAGGTCGGGGCTGCGGAAGTGGCCCCAGTGCATGTCGGCGTGGGTCGCGCCGAAGGGGTTGTACTGATGGAAGACGTGATAGTGGCCGTCATGGAAGACCAGGCCGTTGGGGTCGTTGATCCAGTTGCGGGGCGGGCGCAGATGCGCGACAGGCCGGAACGGATCACGGGGCGCGGTGGACACACACGTGCCTTTCGGTATGTGCGGAGGTCGCGATGTACGGGGATCGCGCGTCGTGAGAGTCGGAGAAGCCGTGGCAGCGGGGAGAAGCCGGCACGAAGGAGAGGCCGGTTCGCCGCCGAGACATGCGGGGCCGAGGCAGGGCAAGGCAAGGCAGGCCGAGGCGAGGCAGACCGAGGCAGTACAGGGTGCGGCATGCGTCGCAAGCGCGGCAGGGCATGGCAGGGCGTGGCGCGCCGAGGCCGCCCCGTCCGACGACGGCTGCGAGGCTCAGCGGGCCAGCGGTACTCGCGGTTCTCGCGGTGCTCGCGACTTCCGCGGTGCGGGGCCGCTGCCGGATCTCAACAGGCTGCGGCGGCCCGACGACTCATGGAGAATCTCAGGGGACATGTGTGTACCCTCACTGTGTTCAAAGTACTGACAGGGATGACGACCGGTTGCGACGGTCGCCTGTCATGGTGTGAAGTGCTTCGCCGTTCCGGGGTCAGAGTCGGGGCGGCGAAGCGACCGATGCCCGCGCCACCAGCGGGCAAAGCAGCATCTCTCGGATGTCCGGGCCCGGTGGCCGGCCCGGAGTCTTGGTGAGTGCGAGCAGCTGGGCCACAGCCCGTGCCCCCATCTCGTAGTGCGGCAGCTGAACGGTGCTCAGCGCGGGGTGGACGGCCTCACAGACCAGCTCCTGGTTGTCGAACCCGATGACTGACAGGTCGTCGGGGATGGACAGTCCCAACTCGGCGGCGGCGCGGTAAGCACCGGCCGCCATACGGTCGTTGAAGCAGAACAGTGCCGTGGGGCGCTGCTCGGACGTCAGCAGGCGGCGAGCTGCCCGGTAGCCGGCGTCGACGTCACCGGCGGTCGTGCCGAAGGGCACGGCGGTCTCGGCGGCGACCAGCGACGGGTCGTAGGGGACCCCGACCTCGGCGAGCGCCTTGCGGTAGCCCTCCAGACGGCCCTGCTTGGCGGGAAGGTCGACGGTCTGCACGGTGACGCCGATCCTGCGGTGCCCGTGCCGGGTCAGCTCCCGCACGGCCGTGTGGCCGCCCTGGACCTCGTCGGGCACCACGTAGGGGACGGCCGGGTCGTCGACGCGGGCGTCCAGCAGCACGGTGGGCGTCGAGCCGAGGCTCTCCGGCACGCGCACGTTCCGGTGGTACATCGCCGCGTACAGCACGCCGTCCACCTGCCGCTGGAGCAGCATCTCGATGCTCGTGCGCTCCAGCTCGGCGTCACCGCTGGTGTTGACCAGCAGCAGCACCATGCCCGCGGCCGCGGCGGCCTCCTGCGCGCCGAGGATCATCCGGCCGGCGTGCGGGGTGGTGGCGATCTCGTCGCTGACGAAGCCGATGGTCTGCGAGCGCTGCATGCGCAGGCCCCGGGCGAGTCCGTTCGGCGCGTAGCCGAGCTCCTCGGCGACCTGGAGGACGCGCTGCCGCGTCTGCGCACTGGCCCGCTTGCCCTCGACGCCGTTCAGGATGTGCGACACGGTCGCGGTCGACACACCTGCCGCCGCGGCCACGTCCTTGATCCCGATCCGGCGCGCCATCGAACCTGCCTCAAAGTAGAAGATTCCGGGTTGGTAAATCGTTTAGCCAACCGCGTGGACATGAGAGTGCCGATGGCGGGAGCTCCTGTCAATGGCTCGTTACGAACTCTTGTCCGCGAGGTGTCGCCGTCGGCATGAACCTCGCGGGTCCATCTGGATCGCCGCGTGCGACACTGCGTGCTGAGCGGATGCTCACGGGAGGGGGCGAGGGTGGGGGCCTGGACGGGCACGACGGTGCGCGTGTGTCTCGCCTCGGCGCTGAGCAGCGCGATCATGCTGTCCACGGCGGGGTGTTCACCGGAACTGCGTCCGCTGGTCGGCGTGTACGTGGACCAACAGGGCACCGCACACGCGTTGTTGAGAGCGTGCGACGACGACGGCCGGGTGCGCGGCCCCTGGCTGCACGGCACCGTCGTCCGGGCGGAGGATGATGAGGCGACGTCTGATGAGGCGGCATCGGACGAGGCGTCATCGGACGAGGCCGAGGAGCCCTGGATCGGATGGGACACCCGTGGACTGCGACAGGCCGCGGACTTCCCGCTGTTCGCCCCGCCCGCACAGTGGGCAGCGGAGACCCGTGGTCCGCAGACCCTGCAACCGGGCTATTCGTACGAGCTCGCTTTCGCCGATCCCGATGACTCCTACGTCTACAACGGCTCGGTGACGTTCGACGCCCGGCGGATCGCCGGGATGTCGGCCGGGGAAGTCCTGAACCTCGACGGTGTCGTGACGAGAGAGGCATTCGAGGAGGCGACGCGCAAGGCCTGTTGACCGCTGCGCGTGCGTCGCCTGGATGTGCGTGACGCATGAGGCCTGAACTGCGAAGATGAGGCGCGATGACTGTGGGGTGGTGTTCTCGCGCGTTACGGGCCGCTGTGTTCGCGGCCGTCTGCGTGCTGCTCGCCTCCCTGGGACACGTCTTGATGTCGGGGACCGCGGTGCCGTGGTGGGCCGTGGCCACAGCGGTGACGGCGGCAGGCGGCACGGCCTGGTGGCTGGCCGCCCGCGAGCGCGGGCCGGTCCTGGTCGGCTCCGTCGCCGTCGCGGCGCAGGCGGTGCTCCACTCCTCGTTCTCGCTGGCCCAGGCGATCGCCCAACGGCAGTCCGCGGGCGGCCGTTCGCTCGCCCGCCGGTGGCTGGGCTACCTGCTGTGTGGCTCACCCTCGGGACCGGGCGCGGGACATGACGGCATGTCGACGTCGGCGCTGAGTTCGACGGGCTCGATGGGGTCGACGGGGCCGACGGGCTTGACGGGTTCCCTGGACCTCATGGGGGCCATGGGCTCCATGGGGCATGCGATGAACGCCATGCACCCTGTGGGGTCCATGGGGTCGATGGACCACACGGGGGCCGCGGCGTCGGCCGCGCACTCCCTGGACCACGGCATGGGCGGCATGTCCTCGACCGGCATGCTCGCCGCCCACCTGCTGGCCGCGCTGCTGTGCGGCCTGTGGCTTGCCCACGGAGAGCGCGCCGCCTTTCGCATCCTGCGGGCGCTCGCGGGCCGGCTCGTCGCGCCGCTCCGTCTGATGCTCCGGCTGCCCGCGCCACCGCACCGGCCGCGTGTCCGCGCCCGCCGGGGCCGCACGCGTCACGCGCTGCGCGAACTCCTTCTCACCCACGCGATCACTTCCCGGGGCCCACCCGTGGGGACCGCTGTCGCCTGACGACAGCCGGATTCCCGAGGCCGTCCACGGAGACGACGGGCCGCAGGCTCCCTGCCTCGGGCATCGGCCGCGCCCTCTCACGCGCCCGGCCGTTCCCCTTCACCCCTTCATCCCCGTACCGGTTCGGCCTGGCCGTGCCGCGGTCGCCGCTGTGCGCGCGCCGACCCGGCAACCGGACCCCGGTCCCCGGATTCCCGAGAAGGAGAGACACAGCGTGCTCGCTCCTGTCCTGTCCTCGACGTGCGAAGAGCCGAGAGCAGAGTCGACCGATGAGTCGATCACGGCCTGGGCGCTCGCCGCCCGCGGCGGTGACCCCGACGCCGTCGACCGCTTCGTCCGCGCCCTGCACCGTGACGTCCGCCGTTACGTCACCTTCCTCGGCGCCGACCCCCAGAGCGCCGACGACCTGACCCAGGACACGTTCCTGCGGGCCCTCGGCAGCCTGCACCGGTTCGAGGGCCGCTCCTCGGCCCGCACCTGGCTGCTGTCCATCGCCCGCCGCGCGGTGATCGACAGCATCCGCCACAACTCCGCCCGG
Source organism: Streptomyces sp. NPDC002328 (assembly GCF_042890065.1). Classification (NCBI taxonomy): domain Bacteria; kingdom Bacillati; phylum Actinomycetota; class Actinomycetes; order Kitasatosporales; family Streptomycetaceae; genus Streptomyces; species Streptomyces sp. NPDC002328. The sequence continues at coordinate 31,691 of NZ_JBIARQ010000008.1, forward strand.
CCCCGCCTGTCGGACACGGACGACTGGCAGTCCGCCGCCGAACGCACCCAGCCGCGCGACCTGCCCGGCTTCGAAGAAGGCATCGCCCTGGCCGAGTTGCTCGACGCCCTTCCCGACGACCGCCGTGAGGCCTTCGTCCTCACCCAACTGGTGGGACTGCCCTACGCGGAGGCGGCCGACGTCAGCGACTGCCCGGTGGGGACGGTGCGTTCACGCGTCGCCCGCGCCCGTATGTCGCTCATCGAGTGGCTGGACGAGGGGGAGCGCTGCACGCGGGTCACGGCTGCGGCGGCCTGACCGACGGGCGCTGCACGCCCGTCAACAACGCCGGCGTCGCGGTCACCCCTCGGGGCTTCCGCGACGCCGGCCTCGTTGGAGCAGCGGACGTCAGGGCTTCAGGAACCCGGCTTCGGCCAGGACCTTCTGGCCCTCCGCGGACTGCACGAGCGCGATGAACGCCTTCGACGTGTCGACGTTCTCCGACTCCTCGAGCAGGGTGATCGGGTAGTCGTTGACGGCCTTGGCCGACTCGGGGAAGTCCACGCCCTGCACCTTGTCGTCCGCGGCCTTCACATCGGTCTTGTAGACGACCGAGGCATCGGCCTCCTTCAACACCACCTTGTTCAGGGCCGACTTGACGTCCTCCTCGTAGGAGACCGGGGTGAGCTCCAGCTTGCTCGCCTCCAGCGCCTTCTGGGCGGCGGCCCCGCACGGCACCGTCTTGTCGCACAGGACGACCTTCAGGTCGGGGTTGGTGAGGTCTTTCAGCGAGGCGATCTTGTCCGGGTTGCCCGGCAGGGTGGCGATCGCCAGCTGGTTGCGGACGAAGGTGGCCGGGGTGCCGGAGGCGTCCCCCGCGTCCGTGACGATCTTCATCGTCTTGGGGCTGGCGGAGGCGAACACGTCGGCCGGCGCCCCGCTGGTGATGCTCGCGGCGAGGGTGTCGCTGCCGCCGAAGTTGAAGGTGACCTTGGTGCCCGGGTGGGCCTCCTCGAACTCCTTGCCCAGCGTCGTGAAGCTCTCCTTGAGCGAGGCGGCCGCGAAGACGATCACCTCGCCGGACAGCTTGTCCGAGGCCGAGGCCGAGTCCGATGCGGAGGCGTCCGACTTCGCCGATGAGGAGTCGTCGGAGGAGGAGCAGGCGCTCAGGGCCAGCAGGGCGACGGCAACAGCGCCGGCCACCTGCGGCATCCGGTGGGTCCGGTGGGTGCGGCGCGCGGTACGGGTGATCACGGGTCCAACTCCCTCAACGTCCTGACGGACTCGTCCAAGCCTGGTGCGTCACGTCGCGCAGGTGTGGGCCACGACGGCACGCCTCACGGTGTCCGCGCTGACACCAAGGAAGGCAGCCGCGTGATCGATCCGGCGGGTACGCACGGCCGATGATACTGCCGCAAGTGCAGGGCAAAAGTCGCCTGTGGCATGGCATGAGCCGGATCATCGTTCTTTTGCATTGGTATGTGCGTTGTACGGCGCGACGGTTCGGGTACGGTCATGCGGGAGGTGGTAGCCCATGAGTCAGTCCCTCCGACTGTCCGTACGGCCGCCGGACCGGCGACGGAACTCGACCTCACCGGCGATGTGGCCCACCCGGCCCGGCTGACGGTGCCCGACCTGCACGCCTGGCCTCAGCACGCCGCACAGGTCGCCTTCGAGTGCAACACCAGCGGAAGCCGGCAGCACCGCTTCACCGGACCGCTCCTGCTCGACGTCCTCATGGACGCGGGCCCGGCCTTCGACCCCGCCCGCCGCAAGGACCGCCTGCGCTTCCTGGTCGCCGTACGCGGCGCGGACGGCCATCGCGCCCTGCTGTCCTGGGCGGAGATCGACCCGGACTTCGGCCGGGCCCCCGTCCTGCCGGCGGCCACGTTCGACGACACCCCGCTCGACCGCGCCGGCGCCCAACTCGTCGTACCGCAGGACCGCTGCGGCGCCCGGTACATCAGCGGCATCGAGGCGATCCGCGTGGACGGCGGCTATGCGGCATGGCCGTGACGGCGGTGAGGGAACCCCCGCTCGCCTGCGCGCCGCTGTCACCCGCCCTCACCCGCGTTCGCGGAGCCCCTCACCCGCGTTCGCGGAGCCCCTCACCCGCGTTCGCGGAGATACGCCTCCAGCTCCGCGGCCCCGGTCAGCATCGCCCGGCCGCGGGCGGACAGCCTGCCGTGCCAGTCGCCCAGTGCGTCTTGTAGCGGCTCCAGCCCGCCGGCCGCCCGCACCTGCGCCAGCAGTGGCGCGATCTGCTCCAACAGGTAGCCGCCCCGTCGGAGTTGGTGGGCGAGACGGGCGTCCCGCACGTCGGACTCGTCGTAGACGCGGTACCCGGTCAGCGGGTCGCGGCGCGGGCGCACCAGCCCGGCGCGCTCCCACTTCCGCAGCGTCGCGGGGCGGACGCCGAGCCTGTTCGCGAGCGGACCGATGAACGTGCCGCCGGGTTCGGCTGCCCTCGTGGACGAGCCGGGCCCGGCGTCGCTCGTGGACGCCGTGCCGGACCCCAGATCGCGCAGAGCGCTCTCCACGGCCTGAAGGGTCCGCCGATCGTCGAGGAGTTGACCGTGGCTCTCGTCGATGAGGCGGAACGCCACATCGACCGCGCCCTCGTTCACGGCCCGCATGATCGCCGTCGCGGTCTGATGCCCGTGGCCGGGCACCAGGGCGAGGAACGCGCGCAGGGCCAGCGCGTGCAGCGGGGTGTAGGCGCGGTAGCCGCTGGCTGTGCGACCGGCGGCCGGGAGGATGCCGGCCGCCTCGTAGTTCCTGACCGCCTGCGTGGACAGACCGTGCCCGCGCGCCAGATCGACCGGCCTGAGCCGCTCACCGCTTTGAAGGTTCCGCCCCATGGGTCCCACGATATCGCTGCTGCTTTGCATGCGTCGCAGGAAAAGCTTCCATCGAAGATTCAACGATACCGTTGAAGCCATGGTTGCTGACATCGAGGACGCCGCCCATGCCGTCGAGGCTGCCGCCGTCATGCGGCTGTTCCCGGCCCGCCCCCGGCTGCTCGCCCTGGGCGAGCCCACCCACGGCGAAGAGACTCTGCTCGCCGTGCGCAACGACCTCTTTCGGCAACTCGTCGAGCAGGAGGGCTATCGGACGATCGCGATCGAGAGCGACTGCATGAAGGGCCTGATCGTGGACGACCACGTCACGACGGGCAAGGGCACGCTCGAGGAGGTCATGGAGCACGGGTTCAGTCACGGCTGGGGCGCCTTCGAGGGCAACAGGGAACTGGTGCGCTGGATGCGCGCCCACAACGAGGGCCGCCCCGCGTCCGAGCGACTCCGCTTCGCCGGCTGCGACGGCCCATTGGAGATCACCGGCGCGGCCGGCCCCCGACAGGCCCTCACCGCACTTCACGACTACCTGGCGGCCCGGGTGGACGCCGACCTGCTGCCCTGCACCGCGGAGACACTGGACCAGCTGCTCGGCACCGACGACCGATGGACCGCTCCCGCTGCGATGACGGACCCGTCCCAGTCGTTCGGGCAGTCGCCCGAGGCGGGCCGGCTGCGGCTGCTGGCCGACGATCTGGCTGCCCTCCTCGACGCCCAGGCACCGCACCTCATGACGGCGACCGCACAGGACGACTGGGACCGGGCCCGCCTGTACGAGCGCACCGCGACCGGCCTGCTGCGCTACCACCACTGGATGGCCGACACCTCCCCTGCCCGCATGACCCGGCTGGTGGCCCTGCGGGACCAGATGATGGCCCACAACCTCCTCGCCGTCACGGCTCGGGGCCCGGCACTCGTCCACGCCCACAACGCCCATCTCCAACGCCAGAAGAGCATGATGCAGATGTGGCAGGGGCCGGTGGAATGGTGGAGCGCCGGCGCGCTCGTGAACGCCCGACTCGGCGACGGATTCGCCTTCTTGGCCACGGCCGTCGGGACGATCCGACACCGGGGAGTGGACACACCGCCACCGGACACCATCGAAGGACTCCTGTACGAACTCCCGCAGGACCGCTACGTCATGGACGCCGCGCAACTCGCCGAGACGCTGGCCGACACGTGCCCCGCACCCCGCGCATCCCCCTGGTTCGGCTACGCCCCGCTCGCCCCGTCCCACCTGGAGACCACTGACGGCGTCGTGTTCGTCAAGGACGCCGAGCAGAGCTGACGTCGCTGCTCACGACGGCCATCACCTGGCAGCCGCGCCGCTGTTCCCCGTTCAGGGTGGTCTATCTCTTGAGAGCCCAGTCCTCAGCGATGCACCGGCGCAGGTAAGGCAACAACCCGCGCTCCAGCAGGGCCCGTTGCCAGTCCTGCCGGGCCTGCTCCAGGCGGGCGGAGTGCGCGGAGCCCCCGCGCCCGAACGCCGCGGCGCCCACCACCGCCACGAGGGCGACAAGCGCGCTCAGAGCTGCGACGAGGCCGAGGATCCAGCCGGCGGTCACCAGCGAGCCGGGCAAGGTGCCTCGTACGGCGGCCAGTTGGAGCACATAGCCCAGGACGAGCAGCACCGCGGCCGACGAGGCGGAGACGAGGGGGGTGAGGACTGCCAGGGCGGGGAGCAGCGAGCCCGGCTCCGAAGCATCCTCGGTCTCCCTGGTGGTGGACGTGTTCAGGGCGAGGCGGGTCAGATACACGTCGTACGCGCCCTGCGCCGCCGTCGCGATCTCGTCGGCGTCCGCGAGCGCCCGTGCACGCAGGCGGGTGGCGAACTCGCCGGTCGGGTCCGCCCGCAGCGCGCTGCGTATGTCCGTTGTGCACAGCGCCAGTTGCAGCACGGCCTCGAAGTCCGCCCGGTCCTCGGGGCGCAGGCCGGCAGCGTTGCTCACGTGGTCTCCTGACAGGTGGGGGGGAGGGGGCGGGGAGGTCGACGGCAAGTCCGGCAGGGGGGCAGGCCGGTGGGCCGGATCAGACGGGCAGGCCGGTGGGCCGGATCAGACGTTGACCCCGAAGTCCGCGGCGATACCGGCGAGTCCGGAGGCGTACCCCTGTCCGACAGCGCGGAACTTCCACTCGACGCCGTTGCGGTAGAGCTCACCGAACACCATGGCCGTCTCCGTCGAGGCGTCCTCGGACAGGTCGTAGTGGGCGATCTCGGTGCCGCCGGCCTGGTTGACGACCCGGATGAAGGCGTTGCGGACCTGACCGAAGCTCTGGCCGCGGTTCTCGGCGCAACATCCATGCCGCGGACATCGACGGCAAACTCGGCGGCGACCGACCGGCCAACCTCAGCCCGGGTTCGAAGAACATCCTGGTCGTCGGTTCGGACAGCCGCGACGGGGACAACGCCGGATACGGCGAGGGGCTGACCACCATGCAGTCGGACACGCTGATGCTGATGCACATACCGGCGAACCGGCAGTGGGCGACGGTGGTGTCCTTCCCGCGCGACTCCTGGGTGGAGATACCCGAGTGCGACAAGGGCGACGGCAGCACATCCGCCCCGCACCACTTCAAGATCAACGAGGCGTTCGCGATCGGCGGCGCCGACGGCGGGGAGGTCGCGGACGCCGCCGCCTGCACCGTCAGGACGGTCGAGGCCAACACCGGCTTGCGTGTCGACCACTTCATGTCCGTCGACTTCCAGGGCTTCAAGGGCATGGTCGACGCACTCGGCGGCATCGAGGTCTGCCCCGAGGAGGCCATCCACGACGAGAAGGCCCGACTCGACCTCGAGGCGGGCTGCCGGACCGTCGAGGACGAGCAGGCGCTCGGCTACGTGCGCGCCCGCTACAGCGTCGGCGACGGCTCCGACATCGGACGCATCGGCCGCCAGCAGGAGTTCATGGAGGCGCTCGCCACCAAGGCGCGGTCGAAGCTGGTCAGCCCGGACGCGATGTACGGCTTCCTGGCGTCCGCCACCGAGTCCCTGACCACGGACCGGGGTCTGGCCGGCATCAAGCCCCTCTACGGCCTGGCCGCGGAGCTCCAGGGCATCCCGAGCGAGAAGTTGACGTTCCTGACCGTGCCGAACTATCCGCGTGAGGCGGATGTGCCGGACGACAAGGCCAACGTCGTGTGGCAATACCCGCAGGCCGCCGACCTGTTCGCCGCATTGGCCGACGACCGGGAGGTCGACGGGGAAGAAGATGCGGGCCGAGGCGAATGACCCGGTCCACGCGTCCGCCGTGCGCGTGCGGGTCCTCAACGGCAGCGGGGTCACGGGGCGCGCAGCCGCCGTCGCGGAGAAGCTGCGGGAGACCGGCTTTACGGTCGTCGGCACCGGCAACGCCCCGGAGACCACCCGCACCACGACGGTCACTCACCCCCAGGGGTTGACGCAGCAGGCAGAGGCGCTGGCTTCACGACTGCCGGACGCCCGGGCGGTGCCGGACGCGACCGCTGCCGCGGACGCGGTGACTCTCGTCATCGGAACCGGACTCGACCCGGCCGACGTCCGCTGACCTGACCTGACCTGACCTGACCTGACCTGACCTGACCGGACTGGAGCGGACCGGGCTGGGCGGGCCGGCAGCCCGGACCCCGCCGCAGAGCCGGCCACGCTCGCGCCGGGCCGCCGCCCACTGGCCGACGCGAGCGTGCCGGGACGGGATCAGAGGTCGAACTGATGCGGCGGCAGGCCCAGCGCGAAGCACGCCTCACGCACGACGGCCTGCTCGGTCTTGTCGAAGTCGCCGTCCGCGCCGCCGATGACGATGCTCGGCGGTCAGCTTGCCCAGGTTGTCGTCGAAGCGCCGCTGAAGGTCCATGGCGTCGAAGTTCTGCAACACCTCGTTGGCGGATTGGCCGGCACGGGGCCCCGGCCTCGCGGCCGAGGCCCCGTCGTCTACGTCGCCTGCGTAGTCTGCGCGGGTGTGTGAACGCCTGCTCAGGCCGCCGGTGACTGGAGGTACCGGGCCAGCAGGTCGTCCAGGCTCACCATGCCCGTCATCCGGCCCGACCCGTCGAGGACGACCGCCAGGGAGGCGCGGCGACGGCGCAGCAGGTCGATCGCGTCGGCGACGGTGGCGTCCTCGCCCAGCTCGGGCACGGGGCGGGCCAGTGCGCCGGCCGTCGCGGCACGACCGTGCGCTCGGGCGACCAGGGCGTCACGGGCGTGCACCGAGCCGAGGGCGGAGCCGTGCTCGGAGCCGGAGCCGGAGCCGGAGCCGGAGTCGGAGCCAGGGCCGGGGACAGGGCCCGGGTGTCGGACCAGCAGGCGGGTGCGGTCGCTGTCCGCCGCCACCCGCAGGATCTCGTCGATCGAGGCGTCGCCGTCGACCGAGGTGATGTCCCCCGCGGGGATGAGGAGTTCGCGCACCGGGGTCTGCGGCTCGGTCAGCGAGCGGGTCAGCAGCTCCGAGTCCGTCTCGCTGATCAGGCCGAGGCGCTCCGATTCCTCGACGAGGTGGGTGAGTTGTTCCCGGTTGTGGACCGAGGCCAGCTCGTCGCGCGGGGTGACCCGGCACAGGCGTACGAGGGCGTTGCTGATCCGGTTGAGCAGCGAGATCAGCGGTCGCACGGCCTTCACCACGGCCCGGAAGGCCGGCGACAGCAGCATCGCGGAGCGCTCGGGATGGGCGATGGCCCAGGACTTCGGGGCCATCTCGCCGACCACCATGTGCAGGAACACCACCACGGACATGGCGAAGACGAAGGCCACGCCGTAGCTGACCGCGCTGGGCAGGCCCAAGTCGTTGAGCAGAGGGTCGAGTTCGTGCGAGATGGCCGGCTTGGACACCGATCCGAGCCCCAGGGTGCAGACGGTGATGCCGAGTTGGGCACCGGCCAGCATGAGGGAGAGTTCGCGCATACCGGCGAGGGCGGCCTTGGCGCCGCGCTGCCCGTGCGCCGCGGCCTTCTCCATGCGGTGCCGTTTCGCCGCGACGAGGGCGAATTCGGCGGCGACGAAGAACCCGCTGCCGATCAGCAGCAGGACGGTGACGAAGAGCGCCATCGGGAAGCTCATGCCTGCCCCTCCTCACGCGCGCGATCCACCGCGGGCAGCCGCTCCAGCCGGACCCGTTCCGGCACGTGCCGGTCCAGGGTGCGTACGTCGATCAACGCGCTGTCTCCGTCGGGCAGTTCGACGGTGAGCCGGTCGCCGATGGCCGGGAAGCGGCCCAGGCGGTCCACGATCAGGCCGGCCACGGTGGTGTAGTCCTCCTCCTCGGGCAGCCGGATGCCGGTGGCCTCGGCGACCTCGTCCAGACGGCGTCCGGCGTCCACGAGCCAGCCGTCGGCGTCGGCGACGGCGAGTTCGGTCACCGTGTCGGTCTCGTCGGCGATGTCGCCGACCAGTTCCTCGGCGATGTCCTCGTAGGTGACGATGCCGGCGACCCCGCCGTGCTCGTCCAGGACCACGGCGAACTCGTCGTTCCGCTCACGCATCCGCGCGACCGCTTCCGGCAGCGCGAGGGTGTCGGGCAGCAGCAGGGGCGGCCGGGCGAGGGCGCCGGCGGTGGTGCCGGTGAGCCGGCCGGCAGGCAGCCGCATGAGTTCGCGCACGCCCAGGACGCCGGCGACGTCGTCGGGGTGGTCGCCGAGGACGGGATAGTTGGAGTGCCCGTGCTTGCCGATGAGGTCGACGGCCTCGGCGGCGCCGGCGTCCTTGCGGACGAAGACGGAGTCCGCGCGGGGCACCATCACCTCGTCCAGGGTGCGCTCGGAGAAGCCCAGGGCGTGGTCGATCAGCTCCGCGGTGTCCTTGGGCAGCTCGCCCTGCTCGTGGGACTCGCCGATCAGATGGCCCAGCTCCTCCAGCGTGGCACCGTGATGCAGCTCCTCGACCGGTTCGATGCCCACCTTGCGCAGCAGCCGGTTGGCGGCGCTGTCGAAGACGTGGACCAGGGGGCCGACGACCTTCAGATACGCCAGGGTGGAGCCGGCGAGGGACTTCGCCAGCCGCTCCGGGACGGCGATCGCGAGGTTCTTCGGAGCCAGCTCGCCCAGCACCATCTGCACCACCGTGGCGCCCACGAAGGCGAGCACGACGGAGACGACGCCGACCGCGCCCGCGGGCACGCCGAAGCCGGTCAGCACCGGTTCGAGCAGCGCGGACACGGACGGCTCGGCGATGAAGCCGACGACCAGTCCGGTCACGGTGATGCCCAGCTGCGCGCCGGACAGCATGAACGACAACCGCCCCAGCACGTTCAGGGCGCGGGCGGCCTTGCGGTCCCCGGCCTCGGCCTCACGTGCCAGGGCGAGCCGGTCGGCGGAGACGTAGGCGAACTCCTGTGCGACGAAATAGCCCGTGCCGGCGGTGAGGACGAGCACGGCCAGCACGCCCAGCCAGGCTTCCACGGCACTCATAGAACACCACCCCGCCGTGTGCCGTGCTGATGTCCAAGCTCTGGAGAGTTTTGGCGGGATGGTCGGGGACTGTGTCCCCCGGGGTCCGTCGGTGTGGCGGACAAGATCAGTACTCCTCCGATTCGTGCTGGAACTCGGAGAACGATTCAAGCCACGTTCCGGTTCCCGACGCGTCCCGCTATTTCTTGCCGCACCTCCCGGCTCCGGGGGATCCACTGCTGAAGGGTGGTTGGATCCTCCTGGACCGATGACATCGCCACACCGAAGGGGGCGCACATGGCCGGCGTCACAGATCTGATCTCCTACCCCGTCAAGGGCTGCGCGGGCACGTCGACGAGCGACGCGCTGCTCACTCCGGCAGGCCTGGCGCACGACCGCAGCTTCATGGTCACCAGCGAGGAAGGGGTCTACCGCACTCAGCGACGCCACCCCCGCCTGGCCCTCATCCAGCCCGCCATCAGCAACGACGGCACCCGCCTCACGCTCGACCTGGCCGGGGCCGACACGGCGGCCTTATTCGGCGCAGTCCGCCTCGACGTGATCACGTCCGCTCCGCGCCGTGATGTCGACCTGTTCGGCGCGGGCTTCCAGGGGATCGACCAGGGCGACGAGGTCGCAGCCTGGCTCTCGGAGGTCCTCGGCGTCCCCAGCCGCCTGGTCCGCGTACCGCCGGAACACGACCGGATCGCCGACGGCCTCACCCCCGGCCCCTCCGGCTACGCCGACAGCAGCGCCGTACACCTGCTCTCCCGCGCCTCCCTCGCCCTCCTCGACCAGCGGATGGCCGAGCGCGGGGCCCCACCGCTGCCGATGAACCGCTTCCGTCCGAACATCGTCATCGACGCCAGTCCGGGTGACGGCCCCGACGGCGACGGCGACTGGGCGGCCGTACCGCACGCCGAGGACCGCGCCCGCCGCATCACCATCGGCGGCTCCGAACTGGGCTACGCCAAACTCGCGACCCGCTGCGCGGTCACCCTCGTCGACCAGCGGGCCGGGGCACGGCAGGGCCCGGAGCCACTGCGCACGCTGGCCGCCTACCGACGAGCGACGAGCGGCGGCGTGGTGTTCGGCACGAAATTCTCCGTGACACGGCCGGGAAAGCTGTCGGTGGGCGACGACGTGGTCGTCGAGGAGTGGGGCGACGCCGAACTGTGAAACGTGGGCCGCCATGGGTTCAGGAACTGCCGGCACGGCCCGGCTGATACGGCAGGTGAGCTTGCTCGCCGCACTTGCGCTTGAATGAGTCGAGTGAACGAGATTGCTGCGCTGAGGCTCCGTCAGGCCGTCCGACGCATCGAGGAGGCCACCCGCGAACGTGCCGCCACGGGGCGCGGGCCGGAGCACGCCGATGACGTGGCGGGCACGTTCGCCACGGACGGCGCGCTCGGCTTCGACCCGTTCCCCTTCCTGCGGGCGCTGCACGAGGCCGGTTCGCGCGCGGTGGTCATCGGCCAGGTCGCCGGCATCCTGCACGGCTCGGTCGAACCGACCGGCGACCTGGACCTGCTGTGGGACGGTACCCAGGAGCAGGCCCAAGCCCTGCGAGCCGCCCTGACCGCCGCGGGCTGCACGGACCTGCCCGACCTGGACCGCCCTCAGGCGGCCTACCGGGTGACCGGCACCGCCGGCGACCTGTGCACGCCTGCCCTGCCCTGGGGCGACATGGACACCGCCCCCTGCCTGACCCGAGCGGCGAGCACCTACGACATAGCGGGCTTCGCCATCAACTTCGCTGCCCTGGACGACCTGATCCTCATGCGCCGCTCCCTCGGCCGCCCCAAGGACCACCGCCGCGCGGACGAACTCGATTGCTTGCGCCGATGAGCTGCGCGTCGAACCGGCTGACGATCTGCCGGAACTGGCGGGCGTTACGAGATGACATGGCCTGCATCACGGTGTCGAGGAGGGCCCGGGCTTCGAAGGGATCGCCGCAGCAGTACCAGTGCAGGTCGCCCCACTCGTAGTCGTCCCACAGCCGGCGCTCGGAGCGGTGCACGTACGCCTTGCACAGGCGCAGGGCAGCGCTGACATCTCCTGGTCGCAGATAGTTACGGGTCCGTTCGAGACGGACGATCTCGGACCGTGCGCCCGAGGACAAGCCGCCTATGCCTGGCTGTGCTTCTGGTGTCCGGTGCCGGGGAGCGCCCGCCCGGATGCGTCCTGGCCGTCTACGCGGCATGGACCTTTCGGTACATCGTCATGCCGTACATCGTGCCACGGCCAAGGCCCGAGCCGCTGATTGTCATGGACGGGATCCCTGCGCCCGGCGTATCGTACGTCGGCTGTGTGATCTTGCTCAGTGCTTCTGTGCTCGTCGCCCGTGGGGGGTCTCGTCATCATGTCCGCATCCCGTGCACCGTTTCGGCTGCCCTCGTTGCCCGGGAACTCGCCCGCGCCATCGCGGGGGTACCTGTTCGCCATGCTCGCGGGGCTGGCGCTGGCAGCGGTCAGCGACCTGGTCAGCGTCTACGCCGGTGTGAGGCACTTCCTGGAGATCGACGGGGACGCCGGTTCGGTCACGCTGTCCCAGTCGGAACTCGATGCGGCGTCCTCGCTGAGCGATACGGCCGTACGCTGGCAGGGCATGGTGTTCCTGCCCTGCGCGATCGTCTTCGTGCTCTGGTTCTCGCGGATGCGCCGCGCCACCGGCCCACTGGCGCCCGATCGGTTCCGTGACGGCCCTGGTTGGGCCGTCGGCGGCTGGATCGTCCCCGTGGTGAATCTGTGGATGCCCTATCGCGTCGCCTTCGACATGTGGGCAGCCTCGACCCCGGTGCCGCGCGACGGCGAGGACCACCGGCTGCGGACCTGGCCGCTCAACCTGTGGTGGGGCCTGTTCGTCTCCGCGGCCCTGTTCAAGGTGTTCGGCAGAATCGAATACGAGAAGGCCGAGACGCTGCCGCAGCTCCAGGACAGCCTGATCTGGTACGCCGCCGCCGACACGCTGCACATGCTGTCCGCGCCCGCCGCCGCCTACTTCGCCGTCCAACTCACCGCCATGCAACGCCACAAGGTGTCACACGACCCGCTCGGAACGACGGCCGCCGCACGAACACCGACCAGGTCAGCCTGAGTTCGCGCGGCGCAGGCGCCTGTCGGTGGGGCCCGGACGACAACTCCGGAGCCGGACCAAGAACTCCTCCACCCGCCATCTCGATTCAGCAACGCGCACCAGGGTGGTCAGATGCACCGGTGCGGCGAGTAGCAGCGGTAGTAGGCGAGTTCGCCGGTGCTGCGGTTTCGGCGGATGAGCAACTGGCGACTTGCGGGCCGGGGTCGACGAGGTCGATGACGGCCCAGTCGTAGAGGCTGTGGCCCCTTGGCTCCGGCCCCTGCGGACAGCTGCTGCCAGGCCAGCTTGGGCACCCTATGGGCGAGGGCGTCCGCGCGGAACTTCCCGGCGCCGGTGCTGACTTCGTGCGAGCAGGCGCGGAACGTATAGTTTCCGGTCCACCGCTGCGTGCCCGCGCCGCCCCGCGTAGACCAGCTAGACAAGCAACCTGGGCGTTCTCGATCCTGTCCGCAGTGCCGGTGTACTGGCGCTGCGCGCCCCGTGCCGGCGCCCTTCTTCACGTCGCCGGTCTCGTCGACCGCCAGAACCCAACAGTTCATGCGCGGCGGGCCCGACAGCAAGCCGAGTACCAACTGCCGGACGCGACGCCGGGGTTCGACCCGCGTGAACCGGCCTGTGATCCGGCTCATCAGGCCCTCAAACGCCTCCTGCAAGCGGGCAGGGTACGCTGTGACCTGCGGTCACCGCGTGATCGTTTGTCTTCACACACCGATGATCAACGGTGGCCGCACCCGTCTCCACAGTGCGTCAGGGTCGCGCAGGTTCGCCTGCCGTCCCGTGTCAGGAGGACATGTGCAACGTGGCGAAGTCTGGTGGGTGGGGTTCGACGAGCGGCGACCGTTCGTACTGCTGTCGGTAGACAACGCGTCCGGGATCCGGGCGATGCAGGTCGTCGCGCCGGCGGGCGTCGACATCAGCGGTCTGGGCGTCGAAGTGCGAGTTGGCGCCACGGAAGGGCTGCCCTTTGAGGGCGTGCTGCGGTTCGCGTTCACGCGTCCGGGCTTCACCCCTTGCACATGGCTGACCACCCTGGCCCGGGAGGACCTGACCGAGCGGGCAGGCGTCCTGCCCTCCGCGAAGCTCAGCGAGATCGAGGATGCCCTCCGTCATGGCGGACAAGCGAAGGAGTGGACCCCGGCGACAACCGCGAAGCTCAGCGAGATACGGGATGCCCTCCGTCTCGGCGGTCTCGGGTAGGCGAAGAAGGAACCGACGCCCCCGAAGGCGTGGTCGAGCTCGTCCAGACGATCGACGCCGGCCTGTCCAGGCGAGCAGGTCGATGCCGATCAGAGCGAGTTCGAGCCACGCTTGGTTGATGGCGAACTGCCGCGACGGGAACCGGCCGAACCCGGTGGTCTTGCCGGTGCGGATGCGGTCCTCGACGCGGGTGTGGCAGCGGTGCTGCACTTCAAGGAACTGGATCGAGTCGCCACCGTGGGGTGTGTCAGTGGCGAAGACCTGATGCCGCATGCCGTTGACCTGGTCGAACAGTGACAGTTGCGCGCCGGGATGGGGGTGTTCCCGGCGGCAGATCAGCCGGGTGCCGGCCGGGAACGCGGCCAGCACGCCGGGGTCGAGATGGTCGGTGAGCTCGACGACCTGGGCGCCGTCACGCAGGCTGCCGTCGCCGTCGAGCGCGGGCACCCAGCAGCGGTGACGGTGATCGCGGTCCGGATCGGTCCGGTGATCGCGACTCCGACGGAGAACTGCGTGTGCAGGCCGTGTTCGCGCAGGCTGCGGATGTGGGCGAGAACTCGTGGCTGCTACCGGCCGAGTCGGACCGGATGAGGATCGGGCTGCCGTAGCGGTGCGCGTCGGGAATCTGGTGCAGGGCCTGGTCCAGGACGGTGATGTGGTCGGCGGCGGTGTTGCTGCCGGTGTTAGCCGGGCGCAGCACCCCGGCCAGGGCTTCACCGGTGGCGTCGAGGTCGGCGGCGGCGACCTGGAAACCGATTGTCGCGTCGATGTCCAGCACGAACCCGGGCAACGCCTGGCCGAGCACCATGGTGGCGGGCAGCGAGCGCCGGGTCTCGAGGACCTGTGCCCAGGCCAGTTCACGGGCGGCGGCGCGCGCCGCCCGCAGCCGGGCCAAGGCTGCGGTGTCGATCGCATCCAGGACCCGCCACGCGGTCGGACCAGAGGCCACCGGACCGAACAGGCCGCCCTGCTGCCGCAACACCGCCAGATCGGTGATGGCTTCGCCGCCGTCAGCCACGAGCACCGACAGGTCGACCGCGACGCGGCCTGGTTCGTGCGTTGGCCGGCGCTGCCGGTTCAGGCCCAATGCTTGGACGAACCCGCTGGTCAACCCGGCCTTGTCAGCCAGTCGGTGAGCAGACGGGCGCCGCCTAAAAGATCGTGTTTTAACGGTCGTCTCAGGTTCGCTCAGTAGGAAGTAGGCGTCAGACGAGCGAGGCAACTCGTGTGTAGGAGGTGTTGATGGTTGTCAATGTAACGCCGTCAGGGAAAGCGCCGCCCGGGCGGTTGAGATCCTGGGTGGGCGCCATGGCGCTGGTGACGGCGTTCCCTGTCGCCGCCCGCGGGTCGCACGCCGACAACAGCGCGGGGCCCGGCGCGGCCGGCCCGCACAGCGCGCACGCGGGCGGGTCGTCAGCTCCAACACAGCCGCCGCGCGCCGACAAGCGGTTCCTCGTGGTGCCGCCGGTCGGCGCTGCCGTGGTGCGCACGCAGGACGCGAAGACCCGTGGTCTCGGCTGGCAGTGTTTCGGCGGAACCGGCGCGGCCGGCGCCGAGGTCGAAGGGGGGACGCGGCGTGGGTGGACACTTGGGCGCGCCTGGTAACGACGAAGGGTCGAACTGAAGCATCTCGCAGACGGATGCCGTACGGATACCACACCACACAAACACCTGAAGAGAGACCGACATGAAGTCTAGGGGACGTCGCGGCTTTCTAGCCGCTTCCACGGCACTTGGCGCTGGTGCCGGCTTGTCCGCGTATGCCGCCGTTTCGGCAGCGGACGGGAACAAGACTCCGGACAAGACTCCGGACAAGACTGCGGACATTGCATTGCGAGACCGGGACCTGCCCTTCATCGGCACGGAGGAGACCTTTTCGACTCCCACGTTGTTGAAGCTGAACTCCATCAATCAGGATCACATAGCGTTCCTTGAGGAAATTGGTCTTTCGGATCTAGGCCAACGCCGCATCGGCGATATGGATGCGGGGGGACTCAACGTTCAAATTCTCTCTGCTCATACACCCTCCGTACAAAATGTCCCTGGGCAAAGGGGCATCGACCTTGCCTATCGTCTTAACCGGCAACTCGTAGACGGGCCGATCGCCAAATATCCGGGCCGCTTCAAGGCTTTCGCCACCTTGCCCTTGCAGAGCCCGGAGGCGGCGGCGGACGAACTGGAACGCTCGGTTCGGGAAGATGGCTTCCTGGGCGCACTGACCAACGGACACATCGCGAAGAAATATCTCGATCATCCCGATTTCGAGCCTGTGCTGGCACGTGCCGTTGCTCTCGATGTGCCGATCTACCTGCATCCCGGCTATCCAGCTGACGAGGTCTTCAAGATCTACTACAGCACCACACGGTCTGAATACACGGAAGAGTACCAAGACTACATTTTCAGTGGGTCTGGATATGGCTGGCACCAGGAGGTGCTGACCCAATGCATTCGGATGATCACGTACGGGGTTTTCGACAGATTCCCCAAACTGAAAATCATCATCGGCCACATGGGCGAAGGTCTTCCCTTCTACTACGAGCGGATCGTCAATGACATGGGCGAGCCAACCAAAGACTCTCTCGAGAAGCCCATCGGGCAATACTTCCAGGACAACTTCTGGGTCACAACCAGCGCATTCCCCCAGACCGAACTGCTCGATCTCCTGCTGAAGTTCATAAGCGTGGATCGAGTGATGTTCGCGACCGACTACCCGTTCGCGGACATAAAGGAGCAGACCGACTGGTTCCGCGGAGTCGATTTGCCACGCGAGGACAAGGAAAAGATTGCGTTCCGAAATGCAGAGAAACTGTTCAGAATGAAAGTTCCCGTGAAGTGATACGCCAGCGTCAGCCGGAGTGAAAGACAGCTTTTCTGTAAGGCGAGAGTGCGGCCGAAGCATGCGATGCGCGGCTGCCCCATAACGCGGTCTCATGCAGGCTTTTCTAAGATCGAACGGGGTTCGCGGCTGGAGGCGACCCGAATGTGAAGGGCTCGCAGCCCATCGGTAATTATCTGAGTGTCTGAATCGGATGGTCACAGGTGAACCTTTTTCAACGTGGCGAGGCCGGCGGCTTGCGCAGCGTCTCGGTCGTGCCGACGGTGCGCATGGTCGCCGAGGTGCGGCCGGAGTACGAGACCGAGTGGCCCGCGATGAAAGCGGTCGCCCGGAAGCTGCACGACGGCGCAGCTCAAGCGGTTACTGGGAAGGACGTGCCATAACTCGATCCTCTCAAACGATCGAGTCCCTACCGAGCCCGAACGGTTCATGTACAACATCGACTGATGTCGTGCAGGTTTGTTCACTAGTGGAGGTTGTCATGCAGAAGAATGCGGCTAAGGCGACGATTATGGCCGCCCTGGCTTTCGCGGGACTGTTTGGTGTCGCCGGCCCGGCGCTTGCCACCGATTCGGTTCCCGCTGCGCGCTCATCCGCTGCGCTTGGGTGTACCGATCTCGCTAATGAGTTGCGGGATGACCTGCGGTCGGTCGGAGTAAATGTGCCTCAGGGTACAGAATGGCAGACTGTCTACCTGTACGCCTACGACTGGGCTGTCAGGCACCCCGGGGCGACGGCTGAGCAGGTGATGGCAGCGGCTGAGCGCTTGCGCTTGGCTTGCTAGTGTGATGCGCCAGATATCCTGATGGTTAGTTCTGCTCGGTTTTCTGGCTGGTCGTTCCGACCTTGGTGAGGTGGTCGGCGAGAGAGTTGAGGATCTCGTCGGCTGTCTTGGTCCAGGTGAAGGGCCGCGGGTTCTCCTTCCAGGTGTCGATCCAAGCAGTGATGTCGTCCTCCAGTGCCTTTACGGAGGTGTGGACGCCGCGGCGGATGAGTTTGTCGGTCATCAGGTCGAACCACCGCTCCTCCTGGTTCATCCAGGAGGAGCCGGTGGGGATGAAATGGACGTGGAAGCGGGGGTGTCTGCCGAGCCATGTCCGGATGTCGGCGGTGGGGCCTTGACCCAAGGCCGGGTAGTTACTGAGGCTTGAGGCGTGATGTCGTTCGGGGCTGACGGAACATGATCGTCGCGGTATGCCGGTTGTGTGAGATATCCGCAGGGTGGTGGGCTGACGCCTGAACGGCAGGTGTTTCGTGAGCTGATCCGGATCAGGGCCCCGGGGAGAGTCACGTTCGCCCGTTTGATCACGGGATGGCGTTGAGGGTCAGGACGGCCTCGGGTTGACCGTGCGCGCGTCGGGCGCTGGCGGTGTTGGCCCAGCCGACGCGGTGGAAGTGGCGTGTGCCGGGTCGCGCAGGGCGGTCATGACGGCGGGGGTGCGGTGGTGCTGAACCTGATCGGCGTCCTCACCTGTCGGGGATCACGGGCCGGTCGCGGTGCGGCTGTGCGCTCCAGAAGGATGGGCAATCCCGACGGGAAAGAAGAGCAGACTCCATGTCAACGCTTCGTGAGACCCGATGAGTTGAAGAGATCTATGCGATGGTGTCTTCTCCGCCTGTCGCTGCGGAGATTTCGACACGTCTTGAACGGAGTTTTCCATGCAGAAGGTCATCGACTACATCGAAGAACATCGGAAAACGTACGAGAACCATGCATTCTTCACTCGCCTGCTCACCGACGAGTCGCTCCCCGGAGAAAGGCGTCTGGCGTGGGGGCCCAGCGTGGTTCCCTTCATCATGGGCTACTCCGACCTGAACAAGTACGTCTTCCGCAAAGACGAAGGCAACGCCCGGCCCGATCAGCTGCAGGCCCTTCTGAACGCGCACACGTACGAAGAGGACTTCCACTGGCAGTGGATGCTGACCGACCTGGAGAAGCTGGGGGCCGACAGCAGCATGCCCCTGTCGGACGCCACGCGGGTCCTGTGGAGCGCCGACTTCAGCCACTCTCGACGTCTCTGCCTGGAACTGGCCGCGCTCGCCGCGGGCGCCCCCACGTACGCCGTTTTCGCGATGGTCGAGTCCATCGAGGCTGTCTCCATCACGATCTTCACCCACTGCCGGGGAATCGCCCTGCGGGACGGTCGCGAATGTGAGTTTTTCGGCACCAAACACTACATGGCGGAGGCGTCGCACAGCATAAAGTCGCCCGAGGTGGAAGAGAAAAGCCTGCCGTCCCTCGACGACGCACAGCGCGAGGAAGCCAAGCGGGTGGTGGACCGCACGTTCTCGCTCTTCGACAACTGGTCCGGCTCGCTCCTGCGGTTCGCTCTCGAAAGCGGGGACCACGAGCGCACGTACGAGAGGGTGATCCAGGAGAGCAAGGACCTGCTGCCGGAAGCCGAGGCAGTGGCCGCTGCCGCCTTCTAGCCTCGATTGTTGCAGGTCAACTGCAGGCCCCGGGGAGAGTCACGTTCGCCCGGTTGAGTATGTGACGCTGTGTCAGCCCTGGGTGCAAGGCGAGCACGGCCCCTTGTGATCATGGAGTTCTCTACGCTTCACGATCTGCAAGGTTGCCGTGCTCGCTGTTTCATCATCGCCTACGCCCATCGCCCCGGACGCGGCGCCCCTGCCCTCCTCGCCGCCGGGGACGCTCGTGCCTGCGGGGCTGGTGGAAGCGCTGAGCCGGGTGCCTGACCCGCGTGATCCCCGGGGTGTGCGATACCGGCTGGCGACGCTACTCGCGGTGGGCGTGTGTGCGATGGACCAGCGCGGGGCACAGCTCACTGACCGCGATCGCCGAGTGGGCAAGACGCCGCGACCAAGCGGTACTTGCGCGCCTCGGCTGTCCCTACGATCCGTTCACCGGCCGCTTCACAGCTCCCGGCGAGCGGACCTTGCGGGACGTTTTCGGCAAGGTGGACGCCGCCGCGCTCACCCAGGCCGGCTTCGCCCGCCTGACGGCCTTGACGCCCTCATCCCCCTGCGCCACGGCACCGGACGGTGTCCGTGAGCGGGAACAACGGCGTGCGCATCGGACCGCCGCACCGCAACAAGGCGACGTTCGGCCGTCGCGACGGGCGTTCGCGGTGGATGGAAAGTGTCTGCGCGGCGCAGTACGCGCCGACGGCAGCCGCGTGTTCGTACTGACCTCCGTGCGTCACGACGACACCCTGACCGCGGCCCTGCGTGAGATCGGAGCGAAGACCAACGAAATTCCCGAATTCACGCCGCTCCTCGACCAGATCGACGACACCGGCCTGGCCGACGCCGTGGTCACCGTGGACGCCCTGCACGCACAGAAGGACCACGCCCGCTACCTCGTCGAACAACGCCACGCCCACTACCTGCTGTCGATCAAGAACAACCAGCCCAGATCGCAGGCCAGTTGAGGCGAATTCCCTGGAAGGACGTGGCCGTCCTGCACCGCTCCAGGGACTGCGGGCACGGCAGGGAGGATGTCCGCGAGGTCAAAGTCTGCGGCGTCGACGGACTGCTGTTCCCGCACGCCCGCCAGGTGGTCCGCATCCACCGCAAGCGCCGCCGCACCGGGGCTGGGAAGTGGCAGACCGAGACCGTCTACGCGGTCACCGATCTCGCCGCCCACCAGGCCGATCCGGCCGAGATCTCAGCGTGGGCCCGCGGACACTGGATCATGGACAGCCAGGCCCTGGAACCGCTTGTGCGCGGCATCCCGCCCATTCGCTCCCGCCGCGGACCTCGGCTCAGACTCCCGGCGAAACTGCATGCGGACAAAGGCTACGACTGCAAGCACCTGCGACGATGGCTCCGCAGCCGCGGCATACCCCACCGCATCGCCCGCAAGGGCATCGAGCCCTCGCAGCGGCTCGGCCGTCATCGATGGGTCGTTGAACGTACGGTTTCCTGGCTTGGCGGATGCCGTCGCCTACACCGCCGCTATGAACGCAAGCCCGAGCACTTCCTTGCCTTCGTCGGCATAGCCGCCGCTCTCATCTGCCACCGGCGCCTCACCATATAAACGGTGGAGAGGCGTTGTGGCGTCGGCGGGATCAGTCGGTGGTGAAGCTGGACAGTAGCGCGGCCGGGTATCGGCTGCCCGCCGAGCCGTGGGGGAGGATCTCGGTGATGTGGGCCATGTCGGCGTCGGTTAGCTGGACGCTGTCCGCGCCGACGTTCTCCTCGAGACGCTTGGCACTGCGGGTGCCAGGGATGGGCACGATGTCCTGACCTTGGGCGAGGAGCCAGGCCAGCGTGAGTTGGGCGGTGGTGATGCCCTTGGCCGCGGCGAGTTCCTTGAGCTGTTCGGTGGCGCGGAGGTTGTAAGTATAGTTCTCGCCCTGCCAGCGCTCGTCCCAGCTGCGCATGTCGTCCGCGGGGTATTCACTCGCGGGCTTGACCGCCCCGGTCAGGAAGCCGCGGCCGAGCGGGGAGTAGGGCACCAAGCCGATGCCGAGCTCCCGCAGGACGGGAAGGATCTCCTCCTCCACCTCCCGCTCGAAGAGCGAGTACTCGTACTGAAGCACCGAGAGCGGGGTGACGGCGTGGGCGCGTCGGATGTACTGGGGGCCGACGTTGCTCAGGCCGAAGTACTTCACCTTGCCTTCGGTGATCAGATCGCCGACCACGCCCGCGACCTCCTCGACCGGAATGGTGGGGTCGGAGATGTGCTGGTAGAAGAGGTCGATGTGGTCGCTCTGCAGGTAGCGCAGGCTGTTCTCGGCGACCTTGCGGATGTTCTCGGGGCGGCTGTTGAAGCCGGAGCCCAGCGGCTGGGTCGTCATGTCGAAGCCGAACTTGGTGGCGAGGACCACCTCGTCGCGGAAGTCGCGGACTGCCTTGCCCAGGAGGATTTCGTTACTGCCGGTACCGGCGCCGTACAGCTCGGCGGTGTCGAAGAAGTCGATGCCGAGTTCGTGGGCGCGGCGGATGGTTGCGATGCTCTCGTCGTCGTTCGAGGCGCCGTAGGCCATGGACATGCCCATGGTCCCCAGGCCGAGCGCCGAAACGCGCAGACCCTGAGAGCCCAGATTGCGGTGCTGCATGAGTTCACTCCCTCGGTATTTCGTCGGTTTCACCCACAGAGGCCAAACCGAACTGTTCCGTTTGACTGTACGCGCCGACCACCCCGACTGCCAAACCGAACGGTTCGGTGCTCTATCCTGGGCCTATGTCCCAGTCCCGCGACTCCGGCCAGACCGCAGCGCCCACCGCCGGCGGCGACACCACGCGCGAGCGCATCCTTGCCGCTGCCATGGAGGAGTTCGCCGGCCACGGCATCGCCGGCGCCCGCGTGGATCGCATCGCCAAGCTCGCCAAAACCAGCAAAGAACGCGTCTACGCCTACTTCCGCAGCAAAGACGCGCTTTATGCCGCTGTTGCTGCACGGGAGTATGTCGTCATCGCCGAGGCCACCCAGATGGACCCGTCCGACCTCCCTGGCTACGCGGGCCGCCTGTTCGACTACTTCGTCGCCCGTCCAGACCACCACCGCCTGATCACCTGGGGCCGCCTCGAACTGCAGGGCACCACAGCCGGTGCCGACGATCCCGACCAGGCAGTGATCGCCCGCAAGATCGACCAGCTCCGCCAGGTGCAGCAGGCTGGACAGCTCGACCCCGCCTGGGACCCGGCCGACGTCCTCGCCCTGGTCAACCAGATCGCCATGACCTGGGCGTCGCAACCCGAACTCAGCAAGGCCGCCGCCGCACACGCCGTGGACCCCACCACCGCCGCCCGCCGTGCCGCGGTGGTGACCGCAGTCGAGCAGCTATTCCCCCGAGCGGTCTGAGTAACACCGGTTTCGGGCAGGGGACCTGCCCGCAACGGGGTACGTGCGCTCGTGACCGGAATCAGGCTCAGGATGCTGAGCCCCCGGGTATCCCTGCTCGCCGGCACCACCACCAACGGAACCTCAAAGGCATCCGTCCGACACCGTTCAGCGAGCGATCACGCCATAAGAACTGCCGCTAATAGCGGTGGTTGGGCCAGTGTGGGTCCTCCCAGCGGGTGGGGCCGGTGAGGTCGAGGAGGCGTATGCGGTGCAGCAGTTCCTCGGGAGCGTCCAGGGCTTGGAGTCGCGCCGGGGCGTGCCGGACCAGCCAGGCCGTGAGTTCGGTGCGCACCGCATCCCCGTTGTCCCAAGCGTTCCAGGGGAGTTCATCACCCAACAGGTCGTACTCCCAGTGCGCGACCGCCTCGGCCAAGTGCCGGTCGGCGACGCGGTGGTCGAGTGTCTCCCACGTGTTGAGCCACGGGGTGAGCGTGGCGGATGCCTCGGCGCACAGCGCGAGGACCTCAACGACGGGGACGGCGGGATCCGATGAGGAGAGGGTGTGGGCCCACCAGGCATGCAGGAACTCCCACACTGCCGCGCTCTGTTGCACCGGCCACTGCCGCCAATGGCCGCGAGCGAACGAATGCCCGACCTCGTGCATGCCGAACAGGGGCTCCACGAGGCCGTTGACCAGCGCCCTGGCGAACTGGGGCAGGATACGGCGCAGCACCGCGCCGTGGTCCCTCCAGTCGGGGGCCTCCCAGTTGCGACGCAGCAGATCCGGGTGCAGCACCACGTCGGGGACCTTCAGTTGCGCAAGCTCTTCCGCGCTGCCCCAGTGGCACTCGCACTGGCTCGCGTCGCTGCGGGCGGTCATTCCGTGAAAGGTGACGTCCAAGCAGTCCAGAGCACGGTCGAGTCGGGGCCGCGCGGGAGTGTCGTCGAGGTTCATCGTTGTCGGCACAGCCTCAGGGGGACTCCGGTGGCTCCCGCCAACCGAAGATCACCACCTTACCGGGTAACCTCCGTCATCGGCACGGTAGTTACCCTCGCCCAGCCGACGGTGCGGTGCACAAGCGAGAAGGGAAGCGCGGGGACTTGAGGAAGCAGCAGCGGAATGGGCGTCGTCGCGTCGAAGCGGTGTCGGCGGTTCTCTGTGCGACCGCCCTTCTCGCTGGTTGCTCCGAAGGCCTACAGGCGAGGGAACCCGGTCCGGCAGCCGTTGAAGTCACGGTGATTCGTGGGGACGTGACGTATCCCCTGACCGTCAAGGTCACGCAATGGGAGATGCGTCCGCACCCGCAGGTCCCCGGGAGAGGGGACGCGATCAACTTCGGCTATCGCTCGACCAAGACCGAGCCGCTGCCGGACACGATGGTCGAACTCGCGGTGTGCGCCGTGGACTCCGCGAAGATCGTGCTGCTGTGCTCCAGCATCATCGTCCACGACACACCCGGTGACCCATGGGTCGAGGAGGGGGACTCCTGGATCGGTGCCGGATCCGAGATGGATCTGTCCGCCACCGCCGGCGTCGTCCTGCTGCCCGACCAGTTGCGCGGCGGCTTGCATCCGCCTGACGATCCCAAGGACGGCGACGGCTACGTCCCGCCTCTCGTTCCGGCACCCGGTGACCGGCTACGCCTCGCCTGACCGGCTGCTCTCCGGGGGGAGGCTTCGGCGTCTCGGAGGTCGCTCAGTCGAGGCAGAAATCGTTGCCCTCGACATCCTGCATCACGATGCACGACTCGTTGTGCTCATCGGCGAGCAGCACGCGCACTTGCACCGCGCCGAGCGCGACCAGGCGTGCGCACTCGGCCTCGAGCGTGGCCAGGCGCTCCTCACCCACGAGCCCGGTGCCGACGCGCACGTCGAGATGCACCCGATTCTTGACCACCTTGCCTTCGGGGACGCGCTGGAAGTACAGCCGCGGCCCCACGCCCGAGGGATCACTGCATGCGAACGCCGCCCCCTGCTGCTCGGGCGGCAGCGAGCGATCGAAATCGTCCCACGTGGCGAATCCCTTCGGCGGCGGCGGAACGACGTACCCCAACACCTCGCACCAGAAGCGGGCGACGCGCTCAGGTTCCGCGCAGTCGAAGGTGACTTGGAACTGCTTGATCGATGACATCGGCGCACCATAGCAGGGGGATCCGGTGCTCACTGCCCCGTGTGCATCCGGGGCAGTTCCCTGACTAAGCCCGCCGTCTCAGTGCTGCTCCACACCCCGCCCGCCCAGCGCGGGAACCCGCCCCGTCGTCCCGTCCGGGAAGGTGATCTCGACGGCGCCCTCGGGCGTCAGGACGGCACGGGTGCCCGCCCGCAGCGCGTGCAGGTTGCCGTGGACCGCCGGGTCGGCCGTGAGGACGACGAGCGTCGCCAGCAGATGCGTACCGCCGGGGTGGGGCGAGGTCAGCAGGGGAGTGGCCGAGTGCAGGCCGTACGCGTTGTGGTCGCGGGCGTGGGCGACGTCGCCGTGGCACGGAGTGGCGGGAGCGGGGGCGTCCTGCCGGCCGAGCAGGGACACGATGGCTGTCGTCAGGCCGTCGCGTCGGCGGGCCAGCGCCCAACCCGGGCCGGTCTCCCCCATCGGCGGAGCGCTGTCGCAGGCCACCGCCCAGCCGCCTTCCCGCACGGTGACGCCGGCCGGGGCCTCGATCCGGTGCACGCGCACCTCCCAGGGGCCGTGCACCACGCTGGCCGTGTCGATGCGCGAGTGCTCCTCGCCGTCCGGACCGAGCGGCCTGTGCCATGACGCGGCGAGACGGTCCGCGGTGTACAGCGGGTGGATGCGGCCTCGGCGCGAGGCGGTCGACGGACCGTCGAGCAGGGCGATGTGGTTGTCGGGTCCGAACTCGCCCTCGGCGGGCGGCGTTTCGGGCGCGGTGGCGCTGGAGTAGGCGAACCGGGTGTAGTGAGGGCTGTCCTGGGAGGTGGCGGGCGGTGGCGGCAGCCGGTCGCTGCCGTGGTTGACCAGCCGTACGATCCCGTCGGCGGCCGTGGAGTGCAGCAGCCACCCCGGAGCGGGCAGCGCCGTGTACCGGTCCGCCGTGTCGACCGGGCCGGGCTCCTCCCGCGCCGTCCACACCGGATGGTCGGACGGCAGGAGCAGGCCGAGGAACGCCTTGCTCGCCCAGTAGGGCGAGGCCGGACCCGAGTACGGCTGGGTCACCGGGAGGTAGGGCCGGTACCAGCCGAGGCTCAACAGGCCACGTTGGTCAGGGACTTCATGGTCGGTGAAGTGTTTGAGGGCGCCCGAGGCCAGGCGGCGGGTGCGGCCGGGCGGCAGCGGGGTGGCGTCGGCGAGGACGCCCGCCCACAGCGGCGCGGCGGTGGCGTAGCGGTAGGTGAGCGAACGGCCTTGGTGGACGGGCGCGCCGTCGGAACCGAAAAAGTGCTGATGAGTCGTCAGGAACGTACGTAGGCGGGCGCGGTGGCTCGCCACCACGGACGGATCTGCCCTGGCTCCGGCGATTCTCGCCCACAGCACCGGGTAGAGGTGCAGCGCCCAGGCGTTGTAGTAGTCGAACTTGCGGCCGTCGCCGTCCGTGTACCAGCCGCCGCCCCGGTACCAGTCGTCCAGACGGGCCAGTCCCGCTTCGATTTCCGTACGGCTGTGGGGCGCGTCGACGGAGGCGAGGAACTCCTCGGCGACGACCTGGAACAGCCGCCAGTTGGAGTCGTTGACGTCGGCCCCGATGAACCCGCCCAGCCATGCCGCCACGTTCTGCCGCACGGTGTCGGGCAGCCGGTCCCAGATCCAGGGGCGCGTCTCGTGCATGGCGACGGCGACGGAGGCCGCCTCGACCATGGGCTGGCCGCGGTCGGTGACCGGCGGCCAGTGCTCGGGGTGGCCGGGGTCCGTACCGGCGGCGAGGCCGGTGGCATAGCGCTCGATCAGATCGCCGACGACCGTGCTGCCGGGTGCGTCGACGCCGCCGGCGCCGGCGATGCGGAACGCGGCGAGCAGGAACGAGCGGGCGTACCCCTCCACCCCGTCGGACCACTCGCCGGAGTAGCCGGTGCGCCCCGCCAATCGGTACTGGGCCAAGTGGGGGGTGGCGTACGGGAGGAGGGCGGTGAGCAGACGGTCCGCGGCCGCTTCCCAGTGGGCGCGCGTGTAGCCGGTGTACGGCGACAGTCGCCGGTCGGCCGGGGGGAGTTGTGTGGTGGAGGCGAGGCGGGTGGCGGGTCGCGGGTGGCCGGCGTCGGCAGGGAGGTGCGGCGCGGACATACGGAGTGGGTCCTCACTTCGGTCGGTGGGCGCGCTCCGGTCGGGGAGCCGCCACGCTGTCGCGTACGACGATGTGGGTGCCGAGCAAGTGGTATGCCCCGGCAGCGTGTTCGGGATCGCGCAGGGCCAGGCGCACGGCGGCGCGGCCGAGTTCCTCGGAGGGGGTGCGGACGGTGGTCAGCGGGGGGTTGAAGTCCTCGGCGAGCGGGATGTCGTTGTAGCCGACGACGGAGACATCGCCCGGGACGGTCAGGCCGGCCTCGGCGACGGCGCGGATGACGCCGGCGGCGACCATGTCGTCACCGGCCACGACGGCGGTGAACTCCCGCGTCTGTGACAGGAGTTCCGTCATGGCTCGATGCCCGGCGGCGCGGCCGAGGCCGCAGTCGACGACCCGTGCGGCCTCGGGCGGCAGTCCGTGGTCGGCCAGCGCTGCCCGGTATCCGGCGACCCGGGCGTCCAGGGCGGTGTTGCCGGGCAGGCCGCCCAGGAAGACGATCCGGCGGTGACCGGCCGAGAGCAGATGGCCGGTGACGGCGCGGGCGCCCGCCTCGTTGTCGAACTCGACCACGAGCGCCGGGAGTCGGGGCTCGGGAGCGGGCCGGCCGCACAGCACGAGTCGTGCTCCGTCGGCGTCGAGGGCCTGGGCGTAGTGGGCGACGCGCTCACGGTACGCGTTGTCCTCGACGACACCGCCGACCAGGATGACCAGCCGGGCGCCCTCCTCCCGCATCAGCTGCACGAACTCCAGCTCCCGCGCCGGATCGCCGCCGGTGGCGCCGACCACGCACAGCCAGCCGCGTTCGGCCGCCTCCGCCTCGACGCCCTCGGCGACCTGCGCGTAGAAGGGGCTGGTGACCTGGCGCAGGACGACGGCCACCATCTTGCGGCCGCCGCCGACCAGGGCACGGGCGTGGGCATTGGCGACGTAGTCCAGGGCGTGGGCGGCGCGCAGAACTCGCGCCCGAGTGGCGGGCGGTACCGGGTAGTTGCCGCTCAGCACGCGGGAGACCGTGGCGACGGACACCCCTGCCCGCTCGGCCACCTCCCGGATCGTGACCCGTCCCTTTGCCGTCATGACGCTCCTCGTCCCTGCCGCCGTGTTCCCGTACCGCCGTCCGGCGTCCGCCACGCGCCCGGTGTTCACCGCGCCCGGTGTCCGCCGTGTCCGGTGGCGTCACGAGTTGGCGGCGTGCTCCTTGGCGTATTCCTCGGCCATTTTGTCGCCGCCGCGGGAGCGCCAGGTCTTCACGGCGGCGTCGTAGTCGGACATGGGGGCGCGACCTGCGATGACGGCGGTGACCGTGTCGTCCATCAGGGCCTTCAAAGTCGTGCCCTGGCTGGTGTAGGTGCCGGACTGCAATCCGTAGGAGGCGTTGCGGACGGCGTGCGGCACCACCTTCTGCTGCCAGGCGTGCAGGGCCCGTACGGCGTCGGGCCGGCCCGGCACGAAGAGTACTTGGGGGCCTTCGGCGAGGTACCGGAACGGCAGGTTGGTGATGTTCTCGACGTCGCCGAGTTCGTTGGACGCGGGGGAGCCGTCCTGGGCGCGGGTGAAGTGGGTTCCCTCGACGCCGTGGTGGAGCAGTTCCCATTCCTTCGACCCGAAAGGCGCGGCCAGATGGTCCAGCACCCGCAGCAGCAGTTCGACGCGCTCCTTCTTGGCCTTCTTCAGGATCGTGTAGCCGAAGGATCGGCGGGCCGCGACGATGCCGCCGGGCTGCCCGCCGACGCCGTACGGCAGGGCGGGCGCGGGGGACATGAGGCCCTCGGAGTCCGGATAGAGCGACGTGTAGGCGCCGAAGCCCTGCTGCATGGAGCCGACCGTCCCGTTCAGGAACAGCGTGGTCAGGTCCGGTGAGGACAGCGAGGTGGCGTCCGGATGGTACGAGCCGTTCTTGCGCAGCTGCGCCTGGAAGGCGACGGCCGCCTTGTAGCGCTCATCGGTGAAGTGCGCGCGGAAGGTGCCGTCGTCCTCCACCGCCCAGGCGTTCGGGGCCCGGTGGGCGGCGGCGTGCACGGCGTTGCCGAAGAGGGAGCCGGTGGCGGCTCCGAGCGCGTACCGCTTGCCGCTCGTGCCCTTCCGAACGACCGCGGCGAAATCCTGCGAAGTCCATCCCTCGCGCATCCCCGCGCCGGCGAAGAGGTCCTCGTTGACGTACAACGTCGAGCCGGGCAGCGGGCGTTCGAGGGGGATGCCGTAGACGCGCCCGGCGATGCGGCCCATGTCGCGCCAGGCGTGGGTGGGGATGCCGGCCAGATTGGGGTAGGCCGTGACGGCCTCGCCGGACAGGAACGGGGTGAGGTCCTCGGCGCGCTTCTGCACGAACTGCGCCTCGCGGGGCAGGGCGACGCCGGTGAAGATGTTGATGATGTCGGGCAGGGAGTCGGGGTCGCCCGCCATCACCGTGGCCATCTTCTTCTGGTAGTCGGCCTGCGAGACGACGGTGAAGTCGACGGAGACGCCGAGGGCCTGCTCCACGGCCTTCCAATACCGGTTCTGGGCACGCCCCTTCGGGGGAACGCCGAAGGTGACCGACAGGACCTTGACCGTGGAGCCGTCGCCCGGGGTGCGCGCCACCGACGTGATCAGGTCCGCGGGATAGGCGGTGTAGCCGGCCTGGACGCCGTCGGCGGTGGGGGCGAGGTCCGGCTTCGGCCCGGCGACCGCCCGGTAGGCCGGCCAAGGGGCCAGCTTCTTGCCGGAGTTGGAGACATCGCTGCCGCCGCTGCCGCTGGAGCACGCGGTGAGCGCCCCGGGGGCGGCGAGCGCGGCTCCGCCGACGGCGACGGAACGCAGCAGGGTGCGCCGGGACATGGACGGTTTCGAGGGGGTGGAGGACATGAGTCGACCGACCTTCTTGAGGGCACGGCTGCACGCGAGCCGTGACACGCGGCTCTGGACGAGGACCGGGTGGTGATCAGCTCTTGACGGCGCCGGTGAGCACGCCCTTGGTGAAGTACCGCTGGAGAAAGGGGTAGACGAGCAGGATCGGCACGGTGGCGATGACGAGGACCGCCATCTGGATCGTCTGCGGCGCGTTGACCCGCGCCTCGCCGACGGTGGTGTCGGTGAGTCCGGACCCGGCCACCACGTAGGTGCGCAGGACCTGTTGGAGCGGCCAGTGCTCGCTCTCCAAGTAGAGCGAGGCGTAGAACCAGGAGTTCCAGTAGGCGACGGCGTAGAAGAGGCCGACGACGGCGAGCGCCGCTTTGGAGAGGGGCAGGACGACCGACCACAGGACGCGCCAGTCGCCGGCGCCGTCCAACCGGGCGGCCTCGTACAGCTCTTCGGGGATGCCTTGGAAGAAGCCGCGCAGCACGACCAGGTTGAACACGTTGACCAGCACGGGCAGGACGAGCGAGGCGTACGAGTCGAGCAGGCCGAGCTCCTTGACCAGCAGGAAGCTCGGGATCATGCCGGGCGGGAACAGGAACGTGAACAGGATCAGCAGCAGGAGGGGCTTGCCGCCGAAGACCCCTGGGCGGGACAGGGCGTAGGCGAGGGCGACGGTGCAGGCGAGGCTGAGGAGCGTGCCGACCAGGGTCACGCCGGTGCTGACACCGAGGGCGTGGGTGACGATGCCGCCGTCGAGGATGTCGCGGTATGCCTTGAGCGTCGGGTTCTCGGGCCACAGGACCCAGCCGCCGTTGTCCACCACCTCCTGCTGGGAGGCGATCGACGTCGAGAGGATCACGAGGAAGGGCACGCACACCAGGGCCACGACCGCGACCAGGGCGAGTGCCTTGGCGGCCTGGGTGACGGGCTTGGGCTTCTCCATCCAGCGGGGCCGGTCTTGCGCTCGGGGCCGGATGCTCGCTCGGCGCCGGACCTGCGCTCGGGTGCGGGCGCTCACCTGTAGACCCCCTGTTCGCCGAGACGGTGGGCGACCTTGTTGGCCGCGAAGACGAGGAGCGCTCCGATGACGCCCTTGAACAGGCCCGCGGCGGCGGCGAATCCGTAGTCGCCGCCGACGATGCCCTGGTAGTAGACGAAGGTGTCGAGGATCTCGGCGGCCTCCGGTCCGACCGCGTCCCGCTGGAGCAGCATCTGCTCGAAGCCGACGGAGAGGATGTCGCCGAGCCGCATGATGAGCAGGAGCACGATCACCGGGCGGATCGCGGGCAGGGTGATGTGCCAGAAGCGCCGCCAGGGGCCCGCTCCGTCGATCGCCGCGGCCTCGTACTGCTGCTCGTCGACCTGGGCGAGCGCGGCGAGGAAGATGATCGTGCCCCAGCCGGCGTCCTTCCAGATCACCTGGGCGACGACGAGCGGCTTGAAGGCGTCCGGGTTGCCGACGACGTCGACGGTGTGCCAACCCATGTCGTCCAGCGAGGAGTTGAGCAGTCCGGTGTCGCCCAGCACCTGCTGGAAGAGGGCGACGACGATCACCCACGAGATGAAGTGCGGCAGGTAGGCCACCGACTGCACGAACCGGCGCACCGAACTCCAGGTGAGGCTGTGCAGGAGCAGGGCGAGCGCGAGCGGAACCGGGAAGTAGAAGGCCAGTTGGAGGATCGCGATCCACAGTGTGTTGAGCACGGCGTCCCAGAAGGCGCCGTCCTCGAACATCCGCCGGAAGTTCCCCACGCCCACCCAGGGACTGCCCCAGATCCCGTCGAAGGGGACGTACTCCTTGAAGGCGATGAGGTTGCCGAGCAGGGTGCCGTAGTGGAAGAGCAGGAAGTAGACCAGGCCCGGGAGCATGAGCAGTAACAGCGTCTTGCCGCGTCGTTCGTTGAAACGTTTTCGCTCGGCGGTGGCACCGGGTGGTCGGCGAGAAGAGTGGTTATCCGCCGATTTTCCGGAGCGCTCACGTATCAGCACGGCCACGAAGCCTCCTCGGCTGTGGATGCGGCGTCAGGTGAAGTTAAAACGTTTTCAGTGACGGGTCAACAGTTTTGACATGCCTATGTCGAGGTGTGATCCGCGGGGTGGAGGCGTCGGGCATTGCGTGATGCGCGCCGAGGTCTCATTATCAGGAAACCTGTTATTTTAAACTTGCAGCGATAGGGGTCGGCCCATGCTCTTCAGTCCCGGCGTCCAGGCCAGAGGCATTCAGTTGCTGCTCAGCGGAATGATGACCCGCGTGCACGAGGAACTGCGGTTCACCGACATCCCCGCGCACACCGAAACCCTCCAAGTGCCCACGAGCGCCGGCCCGGTGACCTGCACCGTGTACCGCCCGCCGACCGCCGGAGGGGCGACCTCCGCCCCCGACTCCGCCCCCACCCCCGACCCCGCACCGGTGTACGTCAACTTCCACGGCGGCGGATTCATCGTGGCCCGCCCCGAGCAGGACGACCACATCTGCCGCTACATCGCGGCCCACGCCGGCTGCGTCGTGATCAACGTGGACTACGCCGTCGCCCCGCAGCGGCCGTTCCCCGCTCCCGTCACCCAGGCGTACGAGGTCTGCGCGTGGGTCGCCGACAACGGTGCTGCGGGCGGCTGGGACGGTGCGCGACTCGCCGTGGGCGGGCACAGCGCCGGAGCCAACCTCACCGCCGCGGTGTGCCGCACGGCCCGCGACCGCGGCACCTTCACTCCCCGGCTCCAGATCATCGACTCCGCACCGCTCGACCAGGCGGCCGACCCCTCCACCAAGCTCTCGCCCATCGCCAAGCCGCTGCTCAACCCCCGCTTCATCCGGATCTTCACCGCCGCCTACGTCCCCGCCCAGGCCGACCGCACGCACCCCCTGGTCTCACCCGCACTGGCCGACGACCTCGCCGGTCTCCCGCCGGCGCTGGTCATCACCGCGGAGCACGACCGTCTGCGCGACGAGGGCGACGCGTACGCCAAGTCCCTGGACGCCGCGGGCGTTCCGGTCACCCACCGCGTCTTCGAGGGCGTCGACCACTACTTCACGCACACCGGGCCGGTGCCCGCCGCGAAGGAGGCGATCGAACTGATGGCGTCCGCCTTGCGCACCGCGCTCCAGGCGTGAGGTCGGCGGGCGACCAGCAGCAGGGCCGGCGGGGTGCGGCTGCCGTCGGGTCCTACGACGGCGAAGACGAAGGCGAGGGTGACGAGGGCGAGGGTGACGACGTCGAGGACGACGGTGACGGCAAGGGTGAGGGCGAGGGCGAGGACGGGTGAGCAGCCCGGCCTCTGGGTGAAGTCGCCGTGACGGCAACGGCGTTGGAGCCGACGATCACGCAGACGGCAGCCCAGGCAGCCGCGTCGAGACGCTCGTCGAGCACGAGGAAGCCGACGACGGCGGCGAAGACCGGGTTGACGCTCATGAACACGCCGAAGAAGTGCGCCGGGACGCGTCGCAGCGCCAGCAGATCGGCGAGGAACGGCACCGCCGAGGACAACGCCCCGGCCGCCAGCGCGCAGGCGAGGGCGGTCAGGGTGGGCGGACGCTGCCAGAGCACCACGGCGCCGACCGGGACGTAGAGGACACCGGAGACGGCCGCGGCGGCGGCCGAGCCCTCCAGGCCGGGCAGGCGGCGGCCGACGGTGCGGTTCAGCAGGATGTAGCAGCCCCAGCACGTCGCGGCCAGCAGCGCCAGGCCGATGCCCAGGTAGTCGGTGGCAGGGGAGGGGCGGGTGAGCACGACGACGGCCGCCGCGGCGGCCAGCGCGCACACCGCGTCGATCCGGCGGCGGGAGCCGGCCAGGGCCACCGTCAGCGGGCCGAGGAACTCCAGCGTGACGGCCAGTCCGAGGCCGACGCGGTCGATGGCCGTGTACAGGGACAGGTTCATCACGGCGAACACCAGCGCCAGCCCCAGCACCGGCCGCCACTGCGCCGCGGTGAAGGACCGCAGGCGGGGCCGGCCGGCCGCCCACAGCACCACGGCGGCCACCCACTGGCGGACCGCGACCACCCCCACCGGGCCGATCACCGGGAAGGCCAGCGCCGCCACCGATGCCCCGACCTGGTTGGACAGCCCGCTGCCCAGCATCAACGCCACCCCGGCGCGGCGACTCCAGCCTCGGGTGCTGCCACCCCGGTGGCCCCCGCCCCGGCCCGGTGTGTCGCCGTCGGCGGCGAGGGCTTGCCCGGCGTCCTGTGAGGTCGTCTCCATCACCATGGCCTCACCGTGGGGCCTCCCCGCGGATACGCAAAATGCATCCACAGCGCTGTCTATACGCTGAGCGCATGGACGGACGCCGAGGAGAACCTACCGGACTGGAGCTGCGACACCTGCGCTGCCTGGTCGCCATCGTCGACACCGGCAGCTTCACGGACGCGGCGCTCGAACTGGGCATCTCCCAGGCCGCCGTCTCCCGGAACCTGCTCGCCCTGGAGAAGATCCTCGGAGTGCGACTGCTGCACCGCACCAGCCGCATGGTCGCTCCCACCACGGCCGGCGTGCAGGTTCTCGCCCGCGCACGCCCCCTGCTCTCGAGTGCCGACGAACTCGTCACCGAAGCCGCCGCCGGCCACAGCCGCCTGCACATCGGCCACGCCTGGTCCGCGTTCGGCCGTCACACCACCGAGTTCCAGCGGCGCTGGCACCGCGACCACCCCGGGACCGAGCTCCGGCTCATCCGCCACAACTCCTCAACCGCCGGACTCGCCGAAGGACTGTGCGACCTCGCCGTCGTCCGTGCCCCGCTCGATCTCAAACCCTGGTCGCACGCCGTCGTCGGCCAGGAGCATCGCTACTTGGCCCTGGCCTCCGACGACCCGTGGGCCCGCCGGCGCAGCATCCGCCTGGCCGAAGTCGCCACGCGCACCCTCGCCCTCGACCGCCGCACCGGCACCACCACCGTGAACCTGTGGCCCGAAGACCAACGGCCCGACGTCGAGTACATCCACGACATCGACGACTGGCTCGCCGCCATCGCCTCCGGCCGCTGCGTCGGCGTCACCCCCCAGGCCACCGCCGCGCAGTACCGCCGCGACGGCATCACCTATCGCCCCCTGCGCGACGCCGCCCCCGTCCCCGTCCACCTCATCTGGCGCGCCCAGGACCCCCACCCGGCCACCCACGCCGCGGTCGCTCTCGCCATCGACCTGTACCGCGAGGACCGAGCACGATGAGACGTCGGGGACGCCACCTACGGGCACCCCGAGGCCGACGCACCGCAACCAGCACAGCCGACACTGCCGGCACAGACGGACCGGATGCCGACTACGCGTCGTCGACGTCGAGTGCCGTCCCGTACAACCGGTCCACCTTCAGCCGGACGACCACCCGCCGTTCGGCGACCAGCCGCTCCAAGAACGCCTCCTCGTCCTCCGGCTTCGCGGTCTCCGGGACGATCCCGAGCAGCTCCCGCCCGACCGCGTCACCCGCGACCGCCGTGACCTCGGAAACCTCGGCCTCTCCCTCGGCGACGGCGAACGACCACACATCACCGCCCAGCACGTGCAGCGCCGCACGCGGATCGCGGCGCAGGTGCCTGACCTTGACCCGGTCGGCCGTAGTCGAGAACCGCAGCACACGGGCTTCGGCGTCCCAGCTGTAGACCATGGTCGTCAGATGGGGCCGCCCGTCACGCTTGACGGTGGCGAGGGTGCCGAACTGCTGCTCACCGAGCAGACGCGAGAGAGCTTCGTCGGACAAGGGGCGAGGTGCCGGTCCTTGAGTCATGACCGGCTCAACATCTTTACGTGGCCCGGGAATTCCCCCACAGACGCCGAGTTCCGAAACAACCGCCCGCGGTGCTCCCCAGCCTTGTCACTAAACTCCGTGCCATGACGACCGCCCCTCGCGCTTCGACGATCCCCGTTGCGCCTGCCGGCTTGAGCGACAGAGCCAAGAGGTTCGTCGAGGTGGACGGCATCAGCCTTCCCAGGCAAGAGATACGGCGTCACCGCGACGCGTGGCTCGGACACGGGATTCCGGCCGCGGAGATCGATCGTGCCGCGGCCTTTCAGGACCGCTGGGGCGGCCTCGCCCTGCCACCCGCGCCCGTCTACGAGGGCGGTCCACGCGTCCTGGCCGCCGACTGTCCGAAGGGCTCGGCCGATGGTGGCTGGTCGTTTCCCGCGGGGAGTTGCCGGGTGTCCATGGCCTACGGATTCGTGATCGGCCCCGACGGCGCGTTCGGGATCGACGCCTACCGCTGGACGCCCCTGCATGCCAGCACAGACGGATGGGTGGAGTCCTTGGCACTCGCCGCCCATGCCGGGCGCTGGGCCAAGACCGTCACGAGGATCAAGGGCAGGGCCGTCGAGTCGGTGGACCTCAACGGCTACGAACCCGTGCCTGAAGTGCAGGGTCTGACCGACTCCTGGTGGCGCGGCAATGACTCGCTCATCGCCCTGTACCGAGGCGAGGCCACGGGCCTTGACGCCCCGCAATGCCTGGAAGCCCATATCTACGGCGGCCTCGACGAGTGGGGTCTTCACGGCGACTGAGTCACGAGCACCGGATCGGATGGCGTGGGACAGTTCGCGGGTGAGGAACGTCGTCGCGGTGATCGTCAGATCGGGAGCGGGCACAGCAAGCATCCGCTGGGGCGGCCGACCGATCTCAGCAGCAGCCTGACCAGCCAACTCCGGCCGAGCCTCTCCTTCGCTGCGGAGGGGCCTGGGCCTATGGCCGGGGTGTGCCGTCCCAGCGCCATGTGGTGAGACGAGGGTGTCCGGGTAGTGCGGCGCGCCCGGTGGCCCACAAGAGGGTGGGCCAGGGATCCGTGGACGCCGGTGCGTCCGGAAACAGCCGGACGAGCACCCGGGAGCACAGATCGGCAGGCGGGCTCCATGCGAGACCGAGCCCGTGTGCCAGGTCGTGCGTGTGCACCAGGGTCTCCACGATTCCCATCGCGGCGAAGCCCTCGGGGTCCGAGACGCCGAAGACGTGGTGAGCGCGGGTCTGCGGAGGCGTCGTGCGCACCATGGCGACCAGCAGCGCACCGCTCGCTTCCAGGACCTGCAGCAGGCCGGCGGGCCCCGCCTCGCGGTTCGCGTGAATGGCGTTCGCCGGGCCGCCGGGCCGTCGCCTCTCCCACACGAAGGGCACCTCGCCATCCAAGGGCGGTGTTCTGGGGCCCAGTTGTGCGGCGTAGGCGAAGAGGTCGTCGCAGAGGTGCTCGACGGTTTCCCAGCAGTCCCATTCGAGCGAACCG
The DNA here is from genome assembly GCF_042890065.1 of Streptomyces sp. NPDC002328. Lineage (NCBI taxonomy): Bacteria > Bacillati > Actinomycetota > Actinomycetes > Kitasatosporales > Streptomycetaceae > Streptomyces > Streptomyces sp. NPDC002328. The sequence goes on from NZ_JBIARQ010000008.1 coordinate 68,031, forward strand.
GCCTTGCCCTCCCAAGCCGCTGGGGGCACCTCGCGAAGGACTGCCACGGCGAGTTGCACGGCGAGGCCGAGGTCATCGGCGGTGACGGGTGGCTGGGAGAGGTCAGTATTTGCTGATCGGGACATGGCAGGACCGTACCGCGACCGGAAGGAGCCACCCCGCACCTCGGTCGCAGCCGGTTGGGGACAAGAAGGGTGATGAGCACGGCTCCGGGTCGTCGGAGCGGCTTCGAGCATCTGCTTTCAGACATGAGGGGGATCACGTTGGAGCGACGGAAGCTGTTCGGGATCGGGGCGGGGCTGGCGGTCCTACCCGCCTGGTGGGCCCTGCGTCAGGTGGCGAACGGCGCAAAGCGTGACTGGCACACCGACACCGCACCGCTGGAGCGGGCATTCCCGCTGCTGGGCCCGCTCACCGACGCCAAGTGGGTGAGCAGCAGGGACGAGGACGACCGGAGCGTACCGTCGCCGGAGTTGGTGATCTCGGGCTTCGCCCGGCTGGCACCGGGGAAGCTTGCCGAGCTGACGGCGGCCCACGCCTTCGTCTCCGAGGGTCCGGCCGATGACTTCTCCTCGTCGTTCGAGAAGCCACTCAAGGGTGAGGGGCCGGAGAACCCGCAATGGATCCGGTCGCACAGACTCGACCGCGACGGCAGCGGCTACTCCACCAACCTGTGGTTCGACCGTCGCACCGACACCGTCCGCTTCTGGGCACTCAACCCGTACGGATAGGGGATGTGACGCGAGTACAACTGACAGACAGCGAATGGAAGTTCATCGAGCCGTACCTCCCAGATCGGCGACTACGGCCCGTACCCGGAGCGTCTGCGGCAGCAGTTCGAAGGCGTGTTCTGGCGGTTTCGGGCGGGCAGCCAGTGGCGGGAGATGCCGCGGGAGTTCGGTGCCTGGTCGACGGTCCACATATCGCGGAGGCCGCGAAGCGGGGTGAGGTGGACCTGTCGCTGGTCAGCGTGGATTTCACCACCGTCCGGGCCCACCACGACGCCGCTGGGATGCACCTCGCCCCAGACACGCTCGCCGACTTGGAGAAGGCCGTCGAGGAGGCGGAAAGGCCTGGCAAAGGGGGTGACCGGGACAGGCAAGACGGGCAGGACACCGCACACGACCCCCCGAACGGGAAAAGCGGCGACGTGTCCGACGTGGGCGCAAGCTCCGCCTGAAGGCCGCCCTGCTCGGGCGCTCCGGAGGCGGTCAGACCAGCAAGGTCCACATCGTCGGCGAGCGCAAGTGCTGCCCGCTGGTGCTCGTTCTGACCGCAGGACAGGCCGCCGACAGCCCCCAGTTCATCCCCGTGCCGGAGAAGGTGCGGATACGCGGGCCGGTCGGCCGCCCCCGCACCCGACCCGACGCGGTCGCCGGAGACAAGGCCTACTCGTCCCGCGACAACCGCGCCCACCTGCGCAAACGCGGCATGCAGACAGTCATCCTGGAGAAGAAGAACCGGGCCGCCAACCGGAAGAAGAGAGGCTCCGCAGGCGGCCGGCCCGTCACCCACGACGCCGACCTCTACAGGGAGCGGAACACCATCGAGCGCCTGATCGACAAACTGAAGGCCTGGCGAGGCATTACCACTCGCTACGACAAGACCCCCGCGAGCTACCTCGCCGGCCTCCACCTTCGCGGCGCGATGCTCTGGATCAAGGACCTCACCAAGACCGCCCCTTGATCACGACCGAATGCTCGCCCTATTGCTCAGGGGTGAGGCCGGGGAGATTGTTCCTCCAGGCCCAGGCGGCGATGCCGACGCGGTTGCGGGCTTTGAGTTTGGCTTGGATGTTGGCGATGTGGGTTTTGGCGGTGCCTGCCGAGATGAAGAGCTTCTCGCCGATCTCGGCGTTGGTGAGGCCTTCGGCGACCAGGCGGGTGATGTCGAGTTCTCGGGTGGTGAGGGGTGAGGAGAGGGCGGGGGTTGCCGGGGCGGGGGTGGGGGCGGGAGTTCGGAGGAGGCGGACGGTGATCTGGGGGCTGATGAGGATGTCTCCTGCCATCGCCGCTCTCACGCCCTCGATGAGCAGCGTGGGGCCTGAGCGTTTGAGGAGGAAGCCGCAGGCGCCGTCATGGAGTGCGGTGCGTACGTAGTCGTCGTGGTCGAAGGTGGTGACGACGAGCACCCGGATCGGGTCGGGTGCGTCGGGGCCGGCGAGGCGGCGGGTGAGTTCGAGGCCGTCCAGGCCCGGCATGCGGATGTCGGCGAGGACGAGGTCGGGCTTGAGGGTGTGGGCCAGGCGGAGCGCGGTGAGGCCGTCGGCCGCCTCGCCGATGACGGTCATGTCGGGTTGGCTGTCCAGGATGAGACGGAAGCCGCTTCGGACGTCGTCCTGGTCGTCGGCGATGAGGATGCGCGTCGCGGCGGAGGCGGCGGTCACGGTGTCTCCATGGTGGGTGTGGTGGGCAGGACGGCGGTGAGCTGCCAGCCGCCGTTGCCGTGCGGGCCCGCGGAGAGCGTCCCGCCGAGGGCTCGGGCATGTTCGGTGAGGGAGTTCAGGCCGAGGCCGCCCGGGGTGGCGCGTCGGCGCGCCGGGGCGGTGCGGGCGCCACGGTCGTTGGTGACCTGGATTCTCACCGTGGTGGCTGTCGGCGTGAGCACGACGGTGGCTCGGGGGGCGGCGGGGGCGTGTCGGCGGATGTTGGTCAGCGCCTCGACGACGATGCGGTAGGCGACCGCGCCCGCCTCACGGGTGAGTGCCTGCGCGGTCTCGGGCGGCATGACCAGCTCTGCTTCGGTTGCTCCTGCGGCGGTGAAGTCCGCTATCAAAGTAGGGAGTTGGGAGATGTCGGGGAGTGGCGCGGTGGCGTGTGCCTCCGGGCCGTGCAGCATCTGCACCGTGCGGTCCATCGCGGCCAGGGCGTTCAGGCCCGCCTTCTCGATGCGTTCCAGGGCGAGCACGGCATGGGAGGGGTCGGTGGCCGCCACGAAGCGGGCCGCCTGGGCCTGGACGACGATCCCGCTGACGTCATGGGCGACGAAGTCGTGCAGATCACGGGCCAGTTGCAGACGCTGGGCGCTGCGGGCCTCCGTCACGGCGTGCCGGCGACGCAGTTCCTGGCGGCGGGGGTAGGCGCCGGCCGCCACCGCGGCGACGGCGGGAAGCAGCCAGAAGGCTGCGATGCCGACGGCTTCGAGGAAGGACTCGCCCGTCACCAGGGGCAAGGGCCACAGGGCCACCGCGAGGACGATCAGCGCGAGGGCCGCTGCGAGTTCGCGCGGTGGTGACCAGCGGGTGATCGCGGACAGGAGGAGCAGGAGGAGAGCGACTTCCGCCAGTTTCCATCCGGCGTCGACCCCGGTCGCGGGCGCGGTGAAGCTGGTGACCAGGGAGAGGGCCGCGCACGCTGCGGCCGGGCGACCGAGACGGCTGAGATGGTCGCGACGCCGACGTGAGTCACCGCGGTGGCGGGCGACCGCCCACACCAGCGTGCCGGCTGCCGCCAACGTCGGTAGAGCTCCAAGTGCGGTTGCGATAAATCCCGTTGATGCCCCCATGGTGATCAGCCTACGGGCGGTCGGCCCGTCGGGGATCTCTGCCGAACGGCATAGGGGAGCGGTGCGGCGGCATGTTTCTGTGCCGATCGGCGGATGGGATCGCGAGGGTCGTCAGGGCGAAGCTTGAGCCGTTCAGCCGACCACGGCAGCAAGACCCCTTCCCCCCTTCCAGACAAGGGAGTTCATCATGCGCAACACCGTCATAGGCGCCGCGGCAGCCCTCTCCGTCCTCGTCGGGCTGATCGGTGCTGCGGGGCCTGCCCCCGCAGCACCGACCCCCGCCGCCGAGAAGAAGCCGGCGAAGACGGCGAGCGTCCACGGGGCGGCGCGCGTCTGGTACGTCGAGTCGCCCGACCATGACATCCGCTTCACCATCCACGCCGAACAGAAGCCGTTCACACGGCCGTTGCCCCCTTCGGCCCCCTCGGGACTGGCCACGGACGCCGTGGGCACGCTGAAGATCTCCCACACGCTTCCCGGGGGAGAGGTGGGATGGGCGGACGGGCAGGTGAACTGCCTGGTCACCAGCGGCCGGACGGCCACCCTGACCGCGGTCGTGACGAAGTCGAACATCTACCGGACCGGCGACCGGCTGGGCATCAGCGTCCAGCAGGGCGCCGGGGGTGAGCCGGACCGGCTCGGCTTCTCCTGGGGAGTGGCGAACGTCGACCCCGGCCTGGTGGACGAGGACGGCTATCTCGTCAGGCCGCAGGCCGGTACGTGCATGGCCCCCGCGCCCTTCACGACGGTGATCAGGGGTGGCTACGAGGTCGTCCACGCCGAGATCACGAAGTCTCCCGAGCAGCCCGAGGCGGCGGTCCGCCGTGGCTGACACCCTGATCGTCGGATCGTCCGCGCCGGCCGCCGCGCCGCAGGTGTCCGCCGCCGTCCGCCTGGCGGCGCACCTCGCCGCCCTGACCCCGCTGCCGTCCGGGCTGTGGCGTATCGCGCTCGCCCTGGGCTGGGACTCCGGCTTCACCGACGAGGTCCTGCGACCCGAGAACTTCCCCGGCGAGGGGTCCGCGTATCTGATCGGGCTCAGTCTGATCGCCGAGGCGCTCGGGCTGCTCACCCTGGGCCTCGTCCACGGTTGGGGCGAAAGGCTCCCCCGGTGGGTGCCGATCCTGGGCGACCGGAGGATTCCGGTACCGGCCGCGGTGATCCCCGCCTCGCTCGGCGCGGCGTTCGTCACCCTCATCACGTTCACCGGTGCCTTCGGCTGGAACGACGCGGACAACATGGGCGCCGCCGGATCCCCCGACGGCGGCCGGTACTGGGTGATGACCGGCTGCTACATGCCGCTGCTGGCCTGGGGACCGCTGCTCGCGGTGGTCACCGTGGCGTACTACCGGCGCAGGCGCCGGGAGCGCTGAGCGCGGCCGAAGGAGCGAACAACTGCCTGGCCGGACGGGTCGGTCGACGCCCCGGTCTCCAGGGTCCCTCACCGGCTTGCTCTTCGTGTCCACGCGCGTTCTCCCGAGTTCTCCAAGATTCTGTCGCCGGAGTCTCTCCGGGGCTGGTCTACGTCGGGGGCGTGACGTGGACGAGGCGGGTCTGGGAGGCGATGACGACCAGTTGGGCGCGGTCGCGGGCGCCGAGTTTGGTCATGGCCCGGTGGATGTGGGTGCGGATGGTGAGAGGGGTGAGGTGGAGCTCGCCGGCGATGTCGTCGTTGGTGAGGCCTTGGGCGGCGAGGGCCATGACCTCGCGTTCGCGGGTGGTGAGCGTGGCGAGCTGTTCTGGGGCGGTGAGGGGGTTGTGCGGGGTCGGCGTGGTGAGGAAGCGGGTGATGAGGGTGCGGGTGGCGGTGGGGGAGAGGAGGGAGTCGCCGGCGGCGATGGTGCGGATGGCGTCGAGGAGCGCGTCGGCGGTGACGTCCTTGCCGAGGAAGCCGCTCGCGCCGCCGCGCAGCGCCTGGGCGACGTACTCGTCGTTCGAGCGGTCAGGCGGTCGGCGCGCGCGTTCAGGCGGTGCGGCAGAGTGCCGCCGGGTCGACGGGCGCGGCGCCGCGGATCACGGCCGTGTGCACGGCAGGGCTGGTACGGCGGGCTGCCGCCGTGCCCTGCGGGCGCTTCAATGCGAAGACGACGAGGCGCAGCACCACGAACCGCGCGCCGCCGGCGAGCGCGGAGGCGGACAGGTAGACGACCTGTTCGAGCATCGCGCCCGGCGCGTCGACCGACTGCCGCAGGACCAGCATCGCCACGCAGGTCACCGCGTACGCGGCTGCCGCGGACCCGGCCGACTGCACATGCTGGCGTGAGGTCGCGCGCCCGCCCGCGCCGAAGGTGAAGCGGGCGTGCAGCTCGGTCGCGAGGAGCGTGGAAGCCACCGTGACCAGGGCGTTGGCCAGGGCCCAGGGAATCCAGGAGGCGAGCGCCGCCACCGCGAAGCTGGAGGCGATCCCCACCCCGCCGCCGCACAGCACGAAGCGGGCGAAGGCGCCGAACGCGCCGGGCGCCGCCTGCCGTCTGCTCTGCGCTGTCTCCATGATCCCCGTCCCCCTCGATCGCCCCTTTGTTTCCTACATTCGAAACGCTACGTTGCGTTCACGGATTGGGCAACTCATTTATTGCGAAGATGGAGTGTTCATGCAGCTAGACGCCGTAAAATCGTTGCAACGATCGCCATTCAACGCAACAACCGGAACCTGGCTTGTTGCAATAAAGGGACGTCTCCGTGTGTCAGTCCGTGTGGGTCGGGATGCGGAGGCTGACCTCGTAGCCGCCGTCGGCGGTCGGGCCGGACGCGAACGTTCCGTGGAGGAGTTCGGCGCGTTCCTTGAGCCCGACGAGCCCCTGGTGGGAGCCGGGCAGGGCGAGGGACGGGCGGGTGGAACGCGTGTTCGTCACCGTCACGCCGAACGCGTCGTCCGCATGCCACAGCCGTACGGTCGCGCGGGCGCCCGGCGCGTGCTTGCGGACGTTGGTGAGTGCTTCCTGAACCGTGCGGTAGAGGGCGCGTTGCGCGGGCGTGCCGATGTCCTGCGGGAGTTCGCCGGTCAGCTCGGTGTCGATGCCGCTGGTCGCGAGGAGCTGGTCGAGGTCGGCCAGGGTGGGCTGGGGGGTGAGTTCGGTGGAGCGGCCACCGGAGGCCCGGAGCAGGTTGACCATATGGCGCAGCTCGTCCAGGGTGGCGACGCTGAGGGCGCGGATGGTGCGGGCGCCCGCTTCGAAGTCGGGTTCCCTGGCGGCGACTTGGAGGGCCCCGGCCTGTACGGCGATCAGGCTGACCTGGTGGGAGACGACGTCGTGCATCTCGCGGGCCAGCTGGGCGCGTTCGCGCGCGAGGACGGCCTGGGAGTGCAACAGGCGTTCGTGCTCCCGCGCTTCCTCGATTTCGACGAGACGGCGGGCCAAGTCACGTCTCGCCTGGAGGAGTTGGCCGAGCAGCACGGGCGCCGCCGCGGCGGCGAGCGTGTAGAAGAAGTACACGGCCGTCCAGGTGCGCTCATGTCCGGTGAGGTTGTTCAGCGGCCAGGGGGCGGCGGAGGCCAGCGCGGACGCCACCGCGCACGCGACGAGCAGACGGCGGTCGCGGGAGCGCTCGGCCAGTGTGAACAGCGCGGCGAACGGGGCGAAGACGATGTCCAGCATCAGGCTGGCGGGGAGGGTGAGCAGGAAGACCGGGAGGGGAAAACGCCGGCGCACGGCGAGCGCGGCGCAGGCCAGCGCGCCCATGGCCTTCGCCACCGGCCCGGAGTCCTCCAGGTTGAGCAGGACGTCCCCGAGGGCGACCACGACGACCACGGCGTCGACGACCGGGGCGGGGATCCGCTCCCACCGGACCCTCGCGGCGGTCATCGCCCGGACCCCGAGGGCCGCGGCCCGCCGTCGAGCAGTCCCGCCCGCTGCGCGAGCAGCGCGGCCTGGACCCTGCTGCCCACCCGCAGCTTGGTGAGGATCGCGCTGACGTGGTCTTTGACGGTGCCCGCGCTGAGGTGGATGCGGGCGCCGATGTCGGCGTTGGACAGGCCTTCCGCGATCAGGACGAGCACGTCGCGTTCGCGTTCGGTGAGCCGTCCGACACGGGCGGCCTCCTCGTCGACGGGCGCGGTCGCCCCGGGGTGGCTCTGCCAGACGGCCCTGGACGCCTTCGGTGACATCACCACCCCGCCCGCGGCCAACGTCCGCACCAGCTGGGCGAGTTGGTCGGGCTCGGTGTCCTTGAGCAGGAATCCGGCCGCGCCGGAGCGCAGCGCGGTCAGGACGTACTCGTCGGCGTCGAAGGTGGTCAGCATCGCCACCACCGGCGGCACGGGCAGGGCGCGCAGCTGCCTCAGCACGGTCAGGCCGTCGACGTCCGGCATCCGGATGTCGAGCAGCACGACGTCCGGAGCCGCACGCCGCACGGTGTCGACGGCCTCGGCGCCGGTCGTGGTCGCGACGACCTCGATGTCGTCGGCGGCGCTCAGGATCAGCTTGAAGCCGGAGCGCACCAACGCCTCGTCGTCCACCACCATGACCCGGATCACTCGCGTCCCGCCTCGCCGTCGCTGTGGGTACGGCTCCGGCCGCACGTCGATGTCGATTGTCACCGTTCCGACCGTAGATCGGGGGATGTCGTCCGGGGCCGGGTGGCGGGCGGGTCCCGCCGGTCGGGGGGAGGGTTCCAGCCGGACGGGGGGGGCCGGGGGCCGCGGACACGGGCCGCTCACCGGGTAGGTCACCCGGCAGAAGCGCCGTCCCACCCCGCCGGGTGGCGGGGTGGAAGTGGACACCTGCCGGATACTGCCCGCCCGGCGAGTTTTCCAGCCTGGAAGCATGCAGCAGCACGCAGACCGCACGGCGCTCGTGGCGCCCGCCGCCACCGGCGGCCCCGAAGACGTCCGGAGAGCCGTCCCGACAGCCGTCCCGACAGCCGTCCCGACAGCCGTTCCGACAGCCGTCCGGCGAGAACGGTCCGACGCGGCGGAGAGCGGACGGTCCTCGGGGGGACGCCTGATCGGCGCGGACCTGGCGCGAGGGCTGGCGGTCCTCGGCATGTACGCGGCCCACGTCGGACCCGACCCCTCACGGGGCGGCACGATCGGCTTCCTCCTGGAACTGTCGCACGGCCGGGCCTCCGCGCTCTTCGCCTTCCTGGCCGGCTTCTCGATCATCCTGATGACCGGGCGCGGCGCGCCGAAGAAGGGCCGGGCGGGCCGCCAGGCCGTCGCCAAGATCGTGATCCGGGCGCTGGTGCTGCTGGCCGTGGGCACCGCGCTGACCATGACCGGCACACCGGTCGAGGTGATCCTCGCCTTCTACGGCCTGTTCTTCCTGCTGGTCCTGCCGCTGTACCGGCTCGCCGCCCGCCCCCTGGCGATCATTGCCGTGGCCGGCGCCCTGGTCCTGCCGCAGGTGCTGTACGTCGTCCAGCACGCGCTGCCCGCCGAGGGCGCGGAAGGCGTCTGGGCCTGGCCCGCGGACGCCGACGGCATCGTCTCGCTGCTGTTCACCGGCAGTTACCCGGCCCTGACGTGGCTCCCCTTCGTCGTCGCCGGCATGGCTGTGGGCCGCCTCGACCTGTCCGCGACCGCCGTCCGCACCCGCCTGGCGATCACCGGCGTCGGGCTCGCCGTGCTCGGCTACGGCGGCTCCTGGCTGGCCCTGCACCTGGTTCCGGGCGCTCTGACGGCGCTCAGCTCCTCCGTCCACGACGGTGGCGGTTCGGCGTCCTCGACCTGGTGGTCCGACACGTGGGGTTACCCGAGCGGCGACACCCCGGCCGGCCTGCTGATCGCCTCCCCGCACAGCGAGACCACCCTGTCCATCCTCGGCAACACCGGTGTGGCGATCGTGGTTCTCGTGGCCTGCCTGGCCGCCGTCGACGCCTTCCCCCGCTTCCGCCGCCTGGCCCGCCCGGTCATCGCGGTCGGCACGATGTCCCTGACCGCGTACGTCCTCCACATCGTCGGCATTCACCTGCTCGGCATCGATGAACTGCCGGGCGCGTCGCTGCGGGTTCTCGTGGGCTTCATCGTGGCCGTGACCGTGTTCGCGACGCTGTGGTCCCGCTTCTTCCGCCGAGGCCCCCTGGAGTGGCTGCTCGGCAAGGCGACGAAGCCCGCAGCACTGGTGCGCTGAACGGCTGTCCTGATCCGGTTCCGGGGCTCCCCGACGGTCCGCCGTCAGGGCAAGGCAGGCCTCGACCCCGTCCTGGCGGGCCGGCTGTGGGACGCGACCGCCGACCTCGTCGGGCGGGCTTCCGATGAACAGCCGCCCGTCGTGGTGCGCGGTCGCCTCCCACACGCCGGCGGTCGCTACTCCTTCCGCGCGGCCCCGTGCTCCGGCACCGCGTCGCCCGCGGGTGCGTCGCTTCTGCCGTAGTGGTGGGTCGTGAACATGTAGAGCAGGCCCGTTCCGACCACCACCGCTCCGCAGAGCAGGACGATCCAGTTCTCGTACCACGGCTTCTCCGGGCTGCGGGCCCAGCAGATGTTGACGATGGCGAAGATGCCGTAGGCCAGCGCCGCGATGTTCACCGCGAGGCCCCGGCGGCCGAGGGTGAACTCGCCCGCCGGACGCCAGCCCTTGAGGCGGGCGCGCAGTGCGGCCAGGACGACCATCTGGAACGAGCCGTAGATGCCGAGGATCGCGAACGACACGATGTTGGTGAGGGCGTCCTCGGAGAGCAGCGAGGCGAAGGCGATGAGCAGCGGCACCGCCGCGGACACGAACAGCGCCCAGCTGGGCACCGCGCGGGCATGGGCGAACCGGCGCAGCAACCGGTGGCCGGCGATCATCTCGTCGCGGGCGTAGGAGTAGATGAGCCGCCCGGCCGCCGCCTGGAGGCTGATCGTGCAGGACAGGAAGGAGATCAGCACCACGGCCATCACCATCCTGGCCCCGGTCTCGCCCATGGCGTCGTACAGCACGGTCACCACCGGGTCGGCCTGCTCGCCCGAGATGATCGCGTTGAAGTCGGTGACCGACAGCAGCAGCGACATACAGGTGAACGTGGCGGCGGCGCCGCCGATGTAGATGGTGCGGCGCATCGCGCGCGGGATGACACGGCCCGGGTGGGCGACCTCCTCGGCGGTGTCGCCGCACGCCTCGAAACCGTAGTACTGGTAGAAGCCGATGATGGCCGCTGCCAGGAACGCGGGCAGGTAGGAGCCGTCTCCCTGGGTGCCGTAGGTGTCGAAGACGATGCTCAGGTTGTGGTGACGGTGGGTCGCCAGCAGGTAGATGCCGACGACGAGGGCGCCGATGAGTTCGCCGGCGAAGCCGATGATGGCCGCCGCCGACAGGGCCTTGGTGCCCATGTAGTTGATGAGGACGGCGACGACGATGAGCACGGCGGTGCACAGCACGGTGGTGTGCACGGTGGGGTCGAAGCCGAAGAGGATGGCGATGTAGGGGCCGGCGCCGTAGGCGACGGAGGTGATGGTCACCAGCAGCGCCCACATGTACACCCAGCCTGTCATCCACGCCCAGCGCTTGCCCCACAGCCGCCGGGCCCAGGGGTAGACGCCGCCGGCGATGGGATACTGGGCGACGATCTCCCCGAAGACCAGCGCGACGAGGAACTGGCCGCACCCGGCGAGCACGAACGCCCAGACCATCGGCGGTCCGCCCGCCATGATCGCGGTGCCGAAGAGGGTGTAGGTGCTCACGACCGGGGAGAGGTAGGTGAAGCCGAGGGCGAAGTTGGCCCAAGGACCCATGTCCTTGCGGAACTCCGAGCCGGGCTCCCCTCCCGGCGCGCCGTCGGCCGGTGCGGGAGGCTGCGAGCCGGTCACTGTCCAGTCCTCCCTTCCGCGGCCCCCGTGCGGCCGCTGATCAGGTCGGCGGCGCGTTCGGCGACGAGCAGCACGGTCACCATCGGGTTGATCGTCGGCATCGTCGGGAGCACGGACGCGTCGACGATCCGCACGCCCTCGAAGCCCCGCAGTCTCAACTCCGGGTCACAGACGGCCATTCGGTCGTCCGGGGCGCCCATCCGGCAGGTGCCCGCCGGGTGGTAGACGGTGTGCGCCGCGCGACGGCCGTACTCCGACAGCTCGGCGTCGGAGGCCACCTCCGGGCCGGGCGCGACCTCGCGGACCAGCCAGTCGCGCAGCGGGGCGGTCGCGGCGACCTCGCGGGCGATCCGCAGACCGTCCACGATGGTGCGCTCGTCATGGCCCTCCGGATCGGTGAAGTACCGGAAATCCAGGGCGGGATGCTCGGCGGGGTCTGCGCTGCGCAGCCACATGCGGCCGGTGGAACGGGCGCGCGGCACGTTCGGCGTCATGCACACCCCGTGCCGCGGCACGGGGTAGCCCAGCCGTTCGGTGTTGACGGTGAACGGCACTTGATAGAAGTGGAACATCAGGTCGGGCCGCGGCTGGCCCTTGTCGAGACGCAGGAACAGGCCGGCGTCGGAGTCCATCGCGGAGTTGGGCGGCAGCGGGCCGTCGGTCTCCCACACGATCACCGACTCCGGGTGGTCCAGCAGATTCTCGCCCACGCCGGGCAGATCGGCCCGTACGTCGATGCCCAGGCCGCGCAGGTCGTCGGCCGGCCCGATGCCGGAGAGCATCAGCAGACGCGGGGTGTCGATCGCCCCCGCGCACAGCAGGAGTTCGCGTTCGGCGCGCACGGTGGCGGGCTGCCCGTCGGCGCCGCGCACGGCGACCCGGGTCAGCCGCCCCGCGTCGTCGGTGAGCAGCCGGTGCGCCCAAGTCTCCAGCAGGAGAGTGAGGTTGGGCCGGTCCAGGATCGGGTGGAGGTAGGCGACGGACGCGGAGGAACGCAGGTTGCCCTCCGGTTCGTAGGCCAGCGAGAAGAAGCCGGCGCCGTCGGCGAAGGGCTCGGCGTTGAAGTCGTCGACGACGGGGACGCCGAGGGCGCGGGAGGCCGCGGCGACGAAGTCCTTCGCGATGGGATTGCGGTCGGCCTCGGCCACCGGGACGATCCGCGTGCGCAGCCGGTCCCGGTAGGGGAGGACCGTCGCCGGGTCCCAGCCGGTGCAGCCCCGGGCCACCCAGTCGTCGAGGTCCTGCGGCAGCGGCAGAAAGCTGATCAGCGTGTTGTGGGAGGAGCAGCCGCCGAGCACGCGGGCCCGTGAGTGCAGGATGTGCGAGTTGCCGCGCGGCTGTTCGACGGTGGTGTACCCGTAGTCGAGGTCCGAGCCGAGCAGGTTGATCCAGTTGCGCAGCCGCAGGACGCGCTCGTCGCCCACGTCGCTGGGGCCGCCCTCGATGACGCAGACACGGCAGTCGGGATCCTCGCTCAGACGGGCGGCGAGCACGCAGCCTGCGGTGCCGCCGCCGACGATGACGTAGTCGTAGGCGGACTCGGCGCCGTGCGCGGAGGTGGGGGCCATGCGGTGCCCTGCTTTCTTGTTCTCTTCTCGTGCTTCTGTGTCGCTTCGAACGTTTCGCTGCCGGGGGTCAGCGCCGGGGGTCAGCCCTTGAACCAGCCCGACGGGGCGGGGGCCAGGTTCTGGTAGATGTGCTTGGCCTCCTGGTACTCGCGCAGCCCCGTCGGGCCCAGCTCGCGTCCCACGCCCGAGCGGCCGAAGCCGCCCCACTCGGCCTGCGGCACATAGGGGTGGAAGTCGTTGATCCACACGGTGCCGTGCCGCAGCCGCTGCGCGACGCGCTGGGCGCGGCTCGCGTCGGAGGTCCACACGCCGCCCGCCAGGCCGTAGCGGGTGTCGTTGGCGAGTTCCACCGCCTCGTCCTCGGTGCGGAAGCGCTCGACGGTGACCACCGGGCCGAAGACCTCCTCCTGGACGATCCGCATCGACCGGTCGCAGTCGGCGAAGATCGTCGGCAGCAGGAAGAAGCCGTCGCTCAGGGCCGGATCGTCGGGGCGCGCGCCGCCGGTGACGAGCCGGGCGCCCTCCTCCCGGGCGACGGCGATGTACCGCTCGACCTTCTCGCGGTGCTCGGCGGAGCTGAGCGGACCGCTCTCGGTGCCCTCGTCCAGCCCGTTGCCCAGCCGGATCGCCCGCGCGCGGTCGGCGTAGGCCTCGACGAACCGGTCGTGCAGCGAGTCCTGGACCAGCAGCCGCGAACCCGCTGAGCAGACCTGCCCGGAGTGCAGGAACGCGGCGTCCAGCGCGTAGTCCACGGCGGCCTCGAAGTCGGCGTCCGCGAAGACGATGTTGGGGTTCTTGCCGCCCAGTTCCAGGGCGATGTTCCGCGGCCCCTCGGCGGCGCTCGCCATGATGGACCGGCCGGTGCTCAGGCCGCCGGTGAAGGACACCAGGTCGACGTCGGGATGGCTGGTCAGGGCCGCGCCCACGGTCGCCCCGGAGCCCAGCACCAGGTTGGCGACGCCGGGCGGCGCGCCCGCCTCCTCGATGAGCCGGACCATGGCGATGGTGGTGAGCGGTGTGATCTCGCTGGGCTTGAGGACGAAGGTGTTGCCGGCGGCCAGCGCCGGGGCCACCTTCCAGGAGGCTTGGAGCAGCGGGTAGTTCCAGGGGGCGATGAGCGCGCACACGCCGATCGGCTGGTAGACGACGCGGCTGAGGACGTCGGGGCCGACGTCCACGACCCGGCCGCCGTCCTTGCCCGCGAGTTCGGCGAAGTAGCGGAAGGCGTTCGCCACGTCCTCCACGTCGATGCGCGCCTCGGTGAGCGTCTTGCCGGTGTCGAGGGTCTCCGTGCGGGCGATGTCCTCACGGTCGCGCAACAGCAGGTCGTGCACGCGCAGCAGCAGGTCGGCGCGGCGGCGGGAGGGGGCGTTCGCCCAGTCCTCCTCGGCGAAGGCGCGGCGGGCGGCGCGCACGGCGCGGTCGACGTCGCCGGCGTCGGCCTCGTCGACGGTGGTGACGACGGAGGCGTCGTAGGGGTTGACCACCTCCCGCCGCCCACCGGCCGCCGCCTGCGTCCACTCGCCGTCGATGTACAGCTCACCCACCGCGGGGCCTCCTTCGTCTCCTGCCGGCGCCGATCGGCTCGACGGTCAGCAACATGGCCCATCAGACGACGGACGGCCACATGGCGCACCGCCGCGACGTCTTCCGGGCGGCGCAGAGGACCCGGGTGGGTGATTCCGCCCGGAGGTCGGGGCTGTCCGGGCGTGCGGCGGTCCGGGCGTGACTTCCGTGCGCCACGGGGGGTGTCACGGGTTCCGGGGACCGACAGGTCGGGACTTATCCGAAAGTCGGTGCGCGCATAGCGTGGGATTCGCACAGCAGGGGAATCGGTGCCGCGCGTCAGAAAAGGCGTGACGGTCGAGGGAGTCGTCTTGGCCACTCACGTTCCGGTAATTCCGGCTCTTCCGGAAGAACCGTCCACAGAGCCGTCCATAGGACCGTCGGCAGAGTCGTCCGGGGAGTCGTCCGGGGAATCCGCTGTCGCCGTCTTCCGTGCCTCGCGGGCGCAGCAGCGGATGTATTTCCTCCAGGAGATGGAGGGGAGCAGGCCCACCTACCACATGCCGGTCTTCTGCGTGTTCGACGCCGGCGTGGACGCGGACCTGATGCGGGCCTGCGCGCAGCGGCTGCTGGACCGGCATGAGGCACTGCGCACCCGATTCGTCCTGAGCAACGGGGAGTTGGCGCAGTGCGTGGACTCCTCCGCGCGGCTCGACTGGTCGGTAGACGTGGTGGACACGACGGAGACGCCGGGGGCTGGGGACGGCGACGGTGCCGAGTGCGTACGGCGCTGGATGGACGCGCAGTACCGTCGGCCCTTCGATCTAGCCGCCGGCCCCCTGTTCCGGGCCGCTCTGCTGCGCCGCCCGGGAGGATCCGCCGGCGCCGTGCTGGCGCTCGGAATGCATCACATAGTCGGTGACGGATGGTCCGCGGGAATCCTGCTCCGGGAACTCCTCGGGGAATACGCCGCTGGATCGGTCGACGGGGAGGATATCCGCGCAGAGGAGCCGGAATTCCATTACGCCGACTTCTCCGAATGGCAGGAGGAATGGCTGCGCGGTCCGGCCGCCGAGCGGCAGCTCGCCTATTGGGCCGGGCAATTGGGCGGTGAGCTGCCGACCTCCGCGATCCCCGCCGACCACCGGCCGGCGGCCACCCCCGACCTCGCCGCCCACGGCTCCGCCGCCCCCGCTTCCGGCCTCGCCGCCCCCGCCCCGCGCAGGGCCGCCACCTACGAGGTTCCGCTGCCGGACGCCGTGCTCGGGCGGCTCGACCAGGTCTGCCGGGACACCGGAAGCACCCGCTTCATGGCGATGCTCGCCGCCCTCCAGGTCGTGCTGGGCCGCTACTCCGGCAGTGAGGACGTACTCGTCGGCACGCCCGTGGCCAACCGGAACCGCAAGGAGTTCGCGGACACGGTCGGCCTGTTCGTCAACACCCTCGTGATCCGCTCGGACTTCTCCGCGGATCCGCGGTTCCGGGACCACGTGACCGAAGTGCGGGACACCGTCGCGGACGCCCAGGACCACCAGGACCTGCCGTTCGAGCGGATCGTCGAGCACCTCAACCCCGGCCGCACCACCGAACGGGCCCCGTTCTTCGACGTCCTCGTCGGCTTCCACGACGAGGACGAGACCACGGCGGAGCTGCCCGGCCCCCGCGTCCGGCTGCTCGAAGGTCCCTCCGACAGCGCCAAGTTCGACCTGACCTTCGACATCGTGCAGGCCGGCGGCGGTGTACGCCTCCGCCTGGAGTACCGGGCCGACCTCTACGAGGCCACCACCGTCGAGCGGTTCACCCGGCACTACCTGCGGCTGCTCGACGCCGCCGTCAGCGGGCCGCACCTGCCCCTGTCCGCGCTGCCGATGCTCTCGGACGACGAGCGACTGCCCCTGACGTCGGAGCCCGCCCCCGCCGCAGCGACCGCAGCCGCCGTCGGCCCCTCGCCCTGCGCCCACGAGGTCTTCGCCGAGCACGCCGCCCGCACTCCCGACGCCGTCGCCGTCACCGACGGCGAGCGCCGCCTCGGCTACGGCGAGCTCGACCGCCGAGCCAACCAGGTCGCCCACCGCCTGCGCGCCCTCGGTGTCGTCCCCGGCACCCTCGTCGGCCTGTGCGTCCCCCGCTCCGCCGAACTGGTCGTCGGCCTGCTGGGCATCCTCAAGGCGGGCGGCGCGTATCTGCCCCTCGACCCCGACAACCCGCCGGAGCGCCTGCGCCACATCGTCGGCGACGCCGGTCTCGGCCACGTCGTCGGCACCACCGGGACCCGCCCGCTGTGGGACGCGCCGGACCTGCGCGCCGTCGACCTGGAGGCCGACGCCGCCGAGCTGGACCGGCTGCCGGACACCGCCCCCGACAGCGGCGTCACCCCGGACGACCTCGCCTACGCGATCTACACCTCCGGTTCCACGGGACTCCCCAAGGGCACCCTGGTGCCGCACCGCAACATCACCCGGCTGTTCTCCGCGACCGACCACTGGTTCGGCTTCGGCGCCGACGACGTCTGGACCCTCTTCCACTCCATCGCGTTCGACTTCTCCGTGTGGGAGCTGTGGGGCGCCCTGCTGCACGGCGGCAGGCTCGTCGTCGTGCCGTACGCCGTCAGCCGGTCCCCGGAGGAGCTCCACCGGCTGCTGCGCGACGAGCAGGTGACCGTCCTCAACCAGACGCCGTCGGCCTTCTTCCAGCTCGACCGCGTCGACGAACGGAGCCCGGAGAGCGGGCGACTCGCCCTGCGTCAAGTGGTGTTCGGCGGCGAGGCGTTGGACGTCGGCGCGCTGCGCGGCTGGTTCGGGCGGCACGGCGACGCGTCGCCCCGCCTGGTGAACATGTACGGCATCACCGAGACCACCGTGCACGTCACCTACCGTCCGCTCACCGCCGCGGACGCCGAGGAGGGACGCGGCAGCGTCATCGGCGTGCCCATCCCCGACCTGCGGCTGCACCTGCTGGACGGCCGGGGCCGCGCGGTGCCCCAGGGTGCCGTGGGCGAACTGTACGTCGCCGGGGCGGGGCTCGCCCGCGGCTACCTCAACCGCCCGGAGCTGACCGCCGAACGCTTCCCCACGGTCGAGTCGGGGGAGCGGCTGTACCGCACCGGCGACCTCGCCCGGCTGCGCGCGGACGGCGAACTGGAGTACCTCGGCCGCATCGACGACCAGGTCAAACTGCGGGGCTTCCGCATCGAGTTGGGCGAGATCGAGGCGGCCCTCACCGCCCACGCCGGGGTCGGCGCCGCCGTCGCCCGCGTGCTCCCGGACGCCACCGGCAACCCGGTCCTGACCGGGTACGTCGTACCGGCCGCGGAGTCCGCCATGGCCGGGGAGTCCGCGGCCGTGGCTGGGGAGCCCGCCCCGAACGCCGCCGCCCCCCTCACCGTAGACGCGCTGCGCGCACACCTCGCCGTCCGGCTGCCCGAGTACATGATCCCCGGCGTCTTCGTCACCCTGCCGGCGTTCCCCTTGACCGCCAACGGCAAGGCCGACCGGCGTGCCCTGCCGGCCCCCGGTGCCGAAGGGGCGACGGTCCTGGGGTCCGCCGCCGGCCACGAGCCGGTGAGCGGGCCGGTCGAGACGGCGCTCGCCGACATCTGGCAGGAGGTCCTCGGCCACGAGCGGATCGGCGCGCTCGACAACTACTTCGCCCTGGGCGGCGACTCCATCCGCTCACTCCAGGTGCTCGCCCGCGCCCGCGACCGCGGACTGCGCTTCGCCGTCGCCGACCTGATGCGGCATCAGACCGTCCGCGGTCTCGCCGGGGCGGTCGTCCGGGACGCGGACACGCCGTCCGGCACTACGTCCGGCACGCGGTCGGGCACTCCGTCCGGCACGACGGCGTACCGGCCGTTCTCGCTCCTCGCCGACACCGACCGGGAGGCGCTGCCCGCCGGGCTGGAGGACGCGTACCCGATGACCCGGCTCCAGGCCGGGATGCTCTTCCACAGCGACCTGCCCGCCGGGACCGGCCGGGTGTACCACAACGTCGCCTCCTACCACGTCGAAGCGCCCTGGTCGGAGCGGGCCTGGCGGCGCACGGTCGACGAGGCCGGGGCCCGGCACGAGATGCTGCGCACCTCCTTCGACCCGCACCGATACGGCGAGCCCCTCCAGCTCGTCCACCGCGACGCCCGCCCCCGCATCACCTTCGAGGACCTGCGCGGGCTGGACGAGACCGCGCGGGAAGCCGCCGTCGCCGCACGCTACGAAGCCGAGCGCGCCCGCCCGTTCGCCTGGGACGACGCGCCGCTGATCCGCTTCCACGTGCAGCGCCGCACCGACACGACGTTCCAGTTGTTCATCGCCGAGCACCACGCGGTCATGGACGGCTGGAGCGAGCGCTCCCTCCTCACCGAACTCGCCTCCCGCTACGTCCAACTCCGCGCCGAGGAACAGGACTTCACCCGGGCCATGTCCGCCCCTGCCCCCGCGCCGCGCTCCCGCTTCGCTTCCTTCGTCGCACTGGAACGCGCCGCGCTCGCCGACCCCGCCCGGCGGGACTTCTGGGACGAGGTGACCCAGGGCGCTCCTGTGACCCGGCTGCCGCGCGGTACCACGGCCGGCGGACCGCCCCGGATGACCTGGCACCACGCACCGCTGCCCGCCGGCCTGCACGAGCGGCTGTCCGCGCTCGCCGCCGAACTCGGCGTGCCGCTGCGCATCGTCCTGCTCGCCGCGCACACCCGCGTCATGGCCCTGATGGGCGGCGCGGACGAGATCACCACCGGCGTGGTGCTCAACGGCCGCACCGAGGAGCCCGACGGCGACAAGGTCGTCGGCGCGTTCCTCAACACCCTGCCCTTCCGGCTCGCCCTCGCCTCCGAGAGCTGGCGGGACCTCGTGCGCCGCGTCGCCGACCTCGACCTGCGCGTGCACGACCACCGGCGCTACCCGCTCGCCGAGGTCGTGCGCCGCAACGGCGGGGCGGCGCCGTTCGAGACCTTCTTCAACTACACCCACTTCCACGTCGAGCAGGGCGGGCCGTCCGGCGAGGCGTTCACCGTCCTGGAGGAGACCGGGGAGGCCGCCACGGACGTCGCGTTCGGCGCGGAGTTCTCCCGCACCCCCGACGGCCGCCTGCTCGAACTCGGCCTGCGCTACGACGCGGCGCGCTTCACCGCCGAGCGGATCGCCGCGGTGCACGCCTCCTACACGGCGGCGCTGCGGGCCCTCGCCGACGCGCCGGGCCAGGACTGCTTCACGGCCGACCTGGTCCCGCCACGGGACCGCAGCCGCCACGCCGCGTGGAACGACACCGCCAAGCACTACGAAGAACCGCACACCCTCACCGAATTGATCGACCGTCAGGTACGACGGACGCCGGACGCGACGGCGGTCCGCTTCGAGGGCGCGGGGCTCGACTACCGGCAGCTCGACGAGGCGTCCGAACGCCTCGCCGCCCGCCTTCGGGCCCTCGGCGCCCGCCCCGGCGCCTTCGTGGGCCTGCTGATGGACCGCTCGCTTATGCTGCCGGTGGCCCTGCTCGCGGTGCTCAAGTCCGGTGCCGCGTATGTGCCGTTGGACCCCGATCATCCCGAGGCGCGCACCCGGGCGCTGCTCGCGGAGGCCGGCATCCGCCTGGTCGTCGCGGACGGCTGCCGGGCGGAGGCGTTGAGGGAGTCGGAGGCGCTGCGGGAAACGGGGGCGCTGCGAACGTCGGCGACGCTGCGGGAGTCGGAGACGCTGCGGAAGGCGGGGGCGGGCGGCCCAGGCGACGCTCCCGGCGTCCCGGGCCTGACCGTCGTCGTCGCGGACGAGCCGTGGCCGGACGCGGGAGCCGAACCCGCCCCCGAAGCCGCCGCCGGTCCTGACGACCCCGCCTACATGATCTTCACCTCGGGCTCGACGGGTACGCCCAAGGGCGTGGTGGTCTCCCATCGGGCCATCGCCAACCGGCTGTTGTGGATGCAGGACGCCTACGGGCTCGTCCCCGGCGAACGCGTCCTCCAGAAGACGCCGTACACGTTCGACGTGTCGGTGTGGGAGCTGTTCTGGCCCCTGCTCACCGGCGCCGTGCTCGTCCTCGCCCGGCCCGGCGGCCAGCGCGACCCCGCCTACCTGGCCGGCCTCGTCCGGGAGGAGGGCGTCAGCACCGTGCACTTCGTGCCGTCGATGCTCGGCGTCTTCCTCGACGACCCGCTCGCGGTACGGCTCGCCGCCGGTCTCACCCGCGTCGTGTGCAGCGGCGAGGCCCTGCCCCACGAGGTGCAGACCCGCTTCTTCGACCTGCTGCCGGGCGTCGAACTGCACAACCTGTACGGCCCGACCGAGGCGGCCGTCGACGTCACCGAGTGGCGGTGCCGGCCCGAGGGCGGGGACTCCGTGCCGATCGGCCGGCCCATCGCCAACATGCGCACCCACGTCCTGGACGCACGCCTGTCCGAGGTGCCGACGGGCGTCACCGGCGAGCTGTACCTCGAAGGCGTGGGACTGGCCCTCGGCTACCACGGCCGCCCGGACCTCACCGCCGAGCGGTTCGTCGAGCACACAGGTCCCGACGGCGTCGCCCGCCGCCTCTACCGCACGGGCGACCTCGCCCGGCACCGGGCGGACGGCGCGCTGGAGTACGCGGGGCGCACCGACCACCAGATGAAGATCCGCGGCTTCCGGGTCGAGCCCGGCGAGATCGAGGCCGTGCTCGCCGAGCACCCCTCGGTCCGCGCCTGCGCGGTCCTGCTGCGCGGCGAACGCCTGACCGGCTACGTCGTCGGCGTCGTCGGCGGTGTCGCTGAAGAGGCCGGCGCGGCGGACGAGGCCGCGGCCGGCGCGGAACTGGACGCGTACGCCCGCACCCGGCTCCCGGGCCACATGGTGCCCTCGGCATGGGTGCTGCTCGACGCGCTGCCCCTCACCCGCAACGGCAAGCTCGACCGGGCGGCCCTGCCCGCCCCGGACCCGGGCCACACGCTCCGCCGGGAACCGTCCCGGCCGCCCCGCGGCGCGACCGAGATCCGCCTCGCCGGCATCTGGGAGCGGCTCCTCGGCACCGGACCGGTAGGCGCGGACGACGACTTCTTCGCCGCGGGCGGGCACTCGATCGACGCGCTGCGCCTCATCGGCCGCATCAACGAGGCCTTCGGCGAACGCCTTTCGGTGTCCACCGTGATGGAACACCCCACCGTGGCCCGCCAGGCACAGGCCCTGCGCGCCCGGCGTCGGCCCGACCACCCGGACACCGTCGTCCGCATCCGCCCGGACGGCGACCTCGCCCCCCTCTTCCTGATCCACCCCGTCGGCGGCAACGTCCTCTGCTACCGCGCACTCGCGACGGCACTGCACCCGGGCCGCCCGGTGTACGGCCTGACGGCACCCGGCCTGACGGCAGGGAACCCGGCAGCGTGGGGCTCGGTGGCCCCGGGGTCACAGGCCCCCCGTAACCCCGACTCCGCCCCCGACCTTGATTCCGACCCCGCCCCCGCCACCATCCCGGTCCTCGCCGCCGTCCACGTCGCCGCTCTGCGCGAAGTCCGGCCGCACGGTCCGTACCACCTGGCCGGCTGGTCTCTCGGCGGGCTGCTCGCCTACGAGATGGCTCACCAACTGCGGTCCCACGGTGAGGAAGTGGCGACCCTCACGCTGCTCGACACCGCCTACCCCGGGACCACGGACGTGCCCGCCGACGAGGCCGCCCTGCTGGAGTGGTTCCACGACGACCTGGCCCGGTCCGCCGGGGCGGACCCCGACGACGCCGCGCGGGACGCCCTGCGCGTCGAGCTGCTCGTGGCCGCCGACACCTTCGCCCGGCTGCGGGCCGTCGCCGCCGCACTCGCCGCGGACGGCTCCGCGCCGGCCTTCGACACCGCCGAACTCGTCCGCCACTACGACGTGTTCCGAACCGGGCTGGTCGCCGCCGCCCGTTACGAGCCGCCCGTCGTCACCGGCCCCGTGCACTTCCACCAGAGCACCACCGGCGCCGCCCTGCGCTCCGCCGACCGATGGGCCGACCGGACGCCGGACGGTCTCGTACGGCACGACAGCGACGCCGACCACTACGCGCTGGTGCGGGCCCCCTACGCGACGGCCGTCGCCGCAGCCCTCGACGCCGCCCTCGACCAGGAAGCCCGGCCGGACGGGCACCGCCGGCGGTGATCCCCCACTACGCACCGGCCGACCCGCCCTGCGCACCACCCTCCCGCACCGCACGACCACCTCACACCACAGAACGGACACCGTCACCGTGACGAGCCAGCCACCGGCGCCCGCCGCCGAACTCAGCGGCCGCATCCGCGGCGGGCCGAGCGACCTGCTGCACGAGGAGCTGCTCGCCCCGCAGTTCCGGTTCGAGGTCCGCCACCTGCTGGACCACTACATCGCCATCGAGAAGACCCTGGCGGCTGAATACGCCCGCATGGGCCTGCTCACCACGGCCGAGGCCCGCTCCGTCGCCGTCCTCCTGGACGAGGCGGGCCCCGAGACCCTCACCGCCCGCCCCGACGCCAACATGTCGGACATCGCCTTCGCCCTCGAACGGCACGTCACGGCCGGGCTGCCGGCCCCACTCCCGCGCTGGCACGTCGACCGCAGCCGCAACGACCTCCAGGCTTGCGCCCAGGCGATGTTCGGCCGCGACCAGATCGCCCGGCTCGCTGCGGCCCTGCTGGACCTTTGCGCCGTCGTCCTCGAACGCGCCGAGGAGACACGCGAGTTGCCCATGCCCGGCTACACCCACTTCCAGGCCGCGCAGATCATCACCCCGGGTTTCCATCTTGCCGCCCTCGCCGAGCAGTTGCTGCACACCCAGCGCCGTCTGCTGCACGCCTACGACGGGATGAACGCCTGCCCGCTCGGCGCCGGGGCGATGGCCGGACAGGAACTGCCCTGGGACCGCGCCCGGATGGCCCGCATGCTGGGCTTCGACCGCCCCCAGCCCAACGCCCTCACCGCGGTCGCCTCCCGCCGCTGGAGCGCCGAGGCCACCGCCGAACTCAGCCTGCTCGGGTCCGCGTTGAGCCGCTTCGTCACCGATCTGCTCACCTGGGGCGGCAGCGAGCACGGCTTCATCGAGCTGCCCGACGAGCTGTCCGGCATCTCCTCGGCGATGCCGCAGAAGAAGAACTACCCCGTCCTGGAACGGATCCGGGGACGCACGGCCCACCTGACCGCCTTCCACGCCGATGTCCTCCTAGGCCAGCGCAACACCCCCTTCTGCAACCTGGTGGAGGTCTCCAAGGAGGCCGGCACGCACGTCCTGACCGCGTTCGACTCGGCGCACGGCACGGTCCGGCTGCTCACCGAGGTGATGCGCCGGGTCGGCTTCCGCGCCGAGCGCATGCGCGCGGTGTGCGAGCGCGAGTACCTGGGCGGCTTCAGCCTCGCCAACGCCCTCACCCTCACCGAGGGGGTGCCGTGGCGGACCGCGCAGGTCGTCGCCGGGAAGTACGTCGTGAGCGCCGCGGGGGCCGGGACACCGCCCCACCCCGGCGAGCCGGACCTCCTGGCCCGGGCCGCCGCCGAGCACGGGCTGACCCTCGCCGACCCGGCCGCACTGCTCGCCGACGCCTTCGACGTGGACCGCGGCCTCGCCCGCCTGTCCTCCGCCGGCTCCGCCCACCCCGACGCCGTACGGGAGGCGCTGCAAGCCCAGCGGGCCACCCACGAGGAGCTGCGCGCCGCGTGGGACCACCGCGCGGAGGCCGTACGCACGGGCGCGTCCGAGACGGCCCACGCACTGGAGCCGACCCCGCAGGAACAGGTCTCGCAGGACCTCGCCCTTCTGGGCCCGGTCCCTCAGAACTCCGCCGACGCGGGATCCGGCCCCCGGCCGGGAACGGGGGAGCGCTGATGCCCCCGGCCCCGCTGAGCGGCCCGGCCGCCGCCCCCACCACCCCCGCCACATCCGCCGTCCTCGTCGCCCCCGCCCCCGCCCTCGCCCCCGTCGCTCCCGCCCCCGCCACTCCCGTCACCGCCCCCGCACCACCCCCCGGCACCGGGCACGCCTTCGGCACCTTCGGGGAGTTGCTCCAGGGCGCCCTGCCCGCCCCCGACAGCGACTTCCTCGTCACCTTCCCGCTGGCCCGCTGGGCCACCGCGCTCTTCCGGCCCGCCCCCGAGGCGCGGGAGGTGCGGGTCGTGCCCGGGCACAAAGGCAAGTCCCGGCGCGTCGCCGAGGCCGTCCTCGCCGCGCTCGGCGAGAGCGGCGGCGGACTGCTGGAACTCCGCGGCGACCTCCCCGAGGGCAAGGGCATGGCCAGCTCCTCGGCCGACCTCGTCGCCACCGTGCGGGCCGTCGGCGCCGCGTTCGGGCGGACGTTCACCCCGGCGCAGACCGAGGCGTTCCTGCGCGGCGTGGAGCCGGCCGACGGCGTCATGTACGACGAGATCGTCTGCTTCCACCACCGGGCCGTGCGGCTGCGCCGCCGACTCGGCACGCTGCCCCCGCTCGCCCTCGTCGCCCACGACGAGGGCGGACAGGTCGACACCGTGACCCACAACCGGACCGCGACGGCCATCGGGACGACCGAACGGCATGAGTACGCAAGGCTGTTGGACCGGCTGTCCGACGCCGTCGCCACGGGCGAACTGCCCGCGGTGGGCGAGGTCGCCACCCGCAGCGCCGAACTCAACGGCCGCAGACGCGCCCGCGCCGGGTTCGCCGAACTGCGCGCGCTGTGCCGCGAGGTCGACGGCCACGGACTGGTCCTCGCCCACAGCGGCACCCTGCTCGGCGTCCTCCTCGACGCCCACGATCCCGAACTCGACGCCAAGGCGGCTTATATCCGCGCCGGTTGCACCCCGCTCGGCGGCGAGGTGTCCGTCCACCGCGCCCTGGGCGCCGGGGACCACTGGGCCCCCGGCCCACACCTGGCGGCATCGGCTGTCGGCGACGACTGGGCCCCCGGCCCGCACCTGGCGGCATCGGCTGTCGGCGACCACTGGGCCCCCGGCCCCCACCCGGCGACGCCCGCCACCCCCCTCACCACCCACCGACTGGAGATCTGAGCATGCTCTTCGACACGCTGACGGACGCGATCGGCCGCACGCCGCTCGTCCGGCTGCGCCTCGGCGCGGAACGCGGGGTGGAGGTCTATGCCAAGCTGGAGCTCCAGAACCTGTTCGCGATGAAGGACCGGGTCGCCCGCAACATCGTCCTGGAGGCCAGACGGCTCGGCACCCTGCGCCCCGACGCCCCCGTGGTGGAGAGCTCCTCCGGCACCATGGCGCTCGGCGTCGCCCTCGTCGGCCGCTCCCTCGGCCACGAGGTGCACATCGTCACCGACCCGCGCATCGACCCCGTCACCCTGGCCAAACTGCGCGCTCTGGGCTGCCGCGTGCACATCGTCGAGGCGATGACCAGCCACGGCTGGCAGTCCGCCCGGCTGGAGCGGCTCGCGGAGCTGATGGCCGAACTGCCCGGCGCCTTCTGGCCCCAGCAGTACACCAACCCCGACAACCCCGGCGCCTACCGCGACCTCGCCCGTGAACTCCTCGACGATCTGGGCCACATCGACGCCCTGGTCGGCGCGGTCGGCAGCGGCGGCTCGCTGTGCGGCACCGGCCGGGCGCTGCGCGAGAGCCTGCCCGCCGTGCGCGTCGTCGGCGTCGACTGCGTCGGCAGCGCCCTGTTCGGGCAGCCCGACGTGCCGCAACGGCTCCAGAGCGGCCTCGGCAACAGCCTGCTGCCGAAGAACCTCGACCGCTCCCTCGTCGACGAGGTCCACTGGCTCAACGACCACGAGGCGTTCGCCGCCACCCGCGAACTCGCCCGCGAACAGCAGATCTTCGGCGGCAACACCTCCGGCTCGGTCTACCGCGTCCTCGGCGACCTGGCCCGGCGCGCGGAACCCGGCTCCCGCGTCGTCGGCATCCTGCCCGACCGGGGAGACCGCTACGCCGACACCGTCTACAGCGACGAGCACTGGGACGGCCACGCCCTGCGCGACCTTCCGGCGTCCGGCCGCCCGGCCGTCGTACCCGCCGGGACCGCCGTCACGAGCTGGTCCCGCCAGTCCTACGCCGCCCCCGACGACCTGCGCCGGCACCTCGTCTTCGTCGAGTCCAACACCACCGGCACCGGCATGCTCGCCCTCGACCTCGCCCGGGACCGGCTCGGCGCCGCGCCCGTCCTGCTGACCGGCGACCCCGCCCGCTACCGGGGGCTGGAGGCCACCGGAGCCGAGGTGATCCGCTGCGACACCAACTCCGACGCCGCGCTGCGGGCCGCCGTCCAGGACCGCTTCCGCCGCGAGGAGATCGCCGGGATCACCACCACCAGCGACTTCTACGTCCCCGCCGCCGCCCGGCTGGCCCGCTGGCTCGGCCTGCCCGGCAACCCGCCCGAGGCCGTGACCGCCTGCCGCGACAAGTCGGCCCTGCGCGCGCTGCTGGCGGACGCCGGGGTGCGCCAGCCCCGGTACGCGGTGGTGCGTGAGCCCGGCGAGGTCGCCGCGGCCGTCGCCCGGACCGGACTGCCGTGCGTGGTCAAGCCCGCCGACGACTCGGGCTCGGTCAACGTCCTGCTCTGCGCCGACGAGGCCGAGGCCCTCGCCCAGACCGAGCGGATCCTCGCCGTCACCGTCAACGCGCGGGGCATGCCGACCGCGCGGACCGTCCTCGTCGAGGAGTACCTCGACGGCCCCGAGTACAGCGTGGAGACGTTCAGCCGGGACGGCCGCGCCGAATGCGTCGGCATCACCGCCAAGTCGGTCACCGGCACACCCCACTTCGTGGAGCACCGCCACCTCTTCCCCGCCCCGCTCCCGGCCGCCACGGCGCAGCAGGTCACCGAGACGGTGACGGCCGCCCTGGACGCGGCCGGCATCCGGTTCGGCGTCGCCCACACCGAGGTGAAGCTGACCGCCGGCGGACCGGCCGTCGTCGAGATCAACCCGCGCCCCGCGGGCGGCATGATCCCCGAACTCGTCCGGCTGGCCTGCGGCGTCGACCTGCTCGAACAGCAGCTCAAGGCCGCGATCGGCCTGGAGCCCGACCTCAAACCCCTCAACGGGGCCCACGCGGGCATCCAGTTCCTGCTCACCGACGCCGACGGCGTCCTCGACGCCGTGGACGGCGTACCGCACGCGGCTGCCGTGGACGGCGTCGAGGCGGTGACCGTCACCGCCGCGCCCGGCGCCGTGATCCGGCGCGCGCGCAGCGCGGG
Source organism: Streptomyces sp. NPDC002328 (assembly GCF_042890065.1). Classification (NCBI taxonomy): domain Bacteria; kingdom Bacillati; phylum Actinomycetota; class Actinomycetes; order Kitasatosporales; family Streptomycetaceae; genus Streptomyces; species Streptomyces sp. NPDC002328. Next base: position 95,433 of record NZ_JBIARQ010000008.1, read on the forward strand.
CGACCGGATCGGGCACGTCATCGCGTGCCGTCCGGGCCCCGACGAGGTGACGGCCGCGCTGGACGAGGCACGGGCTCTCATCCGACTCACGATCACCGACCTACCGGCTCAACAGCCCTGATTCCGGGCGGCTCTGCCCGCCGAACGACCCCGGCCAGGGACCCCTTTCCGCCCGACGTCGTACGGACCCGTACGACGTCCCCACCACCCCCTCCAGGAGAACGCCATGAGCAACCCCTTCGAGAACGACGACGCCGTCTACCTCGTCGTCCGCAACGACGAGCTCCAGCACTCGCTGTGGCCGGCCGACCTCCCCGTCCCGGCCGGCTGGACCACGGTCCACGGCCCGGACGCCCGCCAGGCCTGCCTCGACCACGTCGAGCGGCACTGGACGGACATGCGCCCCGCGTCCCTGGTCGCGGCCCTCGCCGAGGACACGGCCCGTGCCTGACCCCGCACGCCTCCTGCCCGCCCCCGGCCGGCCGGCCCCGCCGCCGGCCGGGGCGGCCCAGGAGGGCTCGGCCATGGCCGTCCCCCTGGACGCCCTCCGGCGACTCGTCGCCCAAGTGCTGGGCCTGGCCGCCGACTCCGTCCGCCCGGACCACGGCTTCACCGAGCTCGGCGGTGACAGCATCCAGGCCATCCAGGTCGTCAGCCGCGCCCGTGCGGCCGGGCTGCTGCTCACCACCCGCGACGTCCTGCGCAGCGACAGCGTCGCCGCGCTCGCCTCCGCCGCCCGCACGGCGGACGGCCCCCCGGCGAACGAGGGACCCGTCGAACCCCCGCGCCGCACCGGCCCGTTGGCCGCGACCCCGATCATGGCGTGGCTCGGCGAACTCGCCGGCCCCGTCGACACCTACCACCAGTCGCTCGTCGTCCGCACCCCCGCCGGATTCCGCGCCGAACACGCCGTGCGCGTCGTGCGGGCCCTGCTCGACACGCACGACGTCCTGCGGCTCACGGTTCCCGGCGGGGCGCACTCCGCCGCCGCGGGATGCTCCATTCCGCCGCCGGGCAGCGTCGACGCGCACGCCCTGGTCGAACACGTCCGCGCGCCCGACGCCGACGACGCCGAACTGCCCGCCCTCACCACCGACCGGATCCGGGCCGCCCGACGCCTGCTGTCCCCGGCGGACGGCGTCATGCTGCGCGCCGTGCTCGTCGACCGAGGCCCCGGCCGGCAGGGCCGACTCGCCCTGATCGTGCACCACTTGGCCGTCGACGGCGTGTCCTGGCGCATCCTCCAGGACGACCTGCGCACCTGCTGGGCGCGGCTCACCGCCGGCGAGGACCCCGTCCTCGAACCCGCGCCCACGCCGTTCGCGCACTGGGCGGACCTGCTGCGCGCCGACGCCACCTCCGGCCGCCGTATGCGCGAGGCGGCACGCTGGACCGAGTCGTTGCGCCCTGCCCCCGAACCCCTCGGCGGCGTCAGCCCGTTGACCCGGCTCGACGCCGAGACCGCCGGCCACCGCCTCACCCTCACCCTGCCCCCGGACGTGGCCGGGCCGCTGCTCACCGTCGTGCCCGGCGTCGTCAACGGCACCGTCAACGACGTCCTGCTCACCGGGCTCGCCCTCGCGGTCCTCGCCTGGCGGCGTCCGCTGACGGGCCCGGCGGACGGCGGCACCGTCCTCGTCGACGTCGAGGGCCACGGCCGCGAGGACGTCGCGGGCGCCCCCGACCTGTCCCGCACCGTCGGCTGGTTCACCACCGTGTACCCGGTCCGCCTCGACCTCGGCCGGCCCGACCTCGACGACGCCCGCGCGGGCGGCCCCGCCGCCGGCGCGGTCCTGCGCACCGTCAAGGAGACCCTGCGCGCCGTCCCCGACCACGGCATCGGCCACGGCCTGCTGCGCCACGGCAACACCCGCACCGGCCCCGCCCTCGCCGCCCGCGGTGTCCCCGAGATCGGCTTCAACTACCTCGGCCGCTTCCCGATGGGCGACACCGCCGACTGGGCCGCCGCACCCGGGCACGACTTCGCCCTCGACGAGGCCGACGACGGCCTCGCCATGGCCCACGCCGTGGAGGTCAACGCCGCCGCCCACGAGGGCCCCGACGGCCCCACCCTCAGCGCCACCTGGACCTGGGCGGGCAACGCCCTCGCGGCCGACCGCGCGCACGCCCTGGCCCACGAGTGGTTCGCCATGCTGCGCGCCCTCGTCCGGCACGCGGCACTGCCCGGCGCCGCCGGACTCACCCCGTCCGACGTGTCCCTGCCCGGCCTCGGCCAGGCCGAACTCGACGACTTCGAAGCCCAGTTCGGAGAACTGCTGTGATCCCCCTGTCCCACGCCCAGCGCCGCCTGTGGTTCCTGTGCCGCGACGGCGACCCCGGCGGCCTGCACAACATCCCCGTGGGGCTGCGCCTGCACGGTGACCTCGACCGCGTCGCCCTCACGGCCGCCCTCACGGACGTCACCGACCGGCACGAAGCCCTGCGCACGGTCTTCCCCAACCATGACGGCGTCCCCCACCAGCACGTCCTCGACCCGGGCACCGCACCGCCCTGCCCGGTCACCGTCGTCCCGGCCGGCGAACACCCGCGCCGCGCACGGGAGACCGCGGCGTCGCCGATCGACCCGGCCACCGAACCGCCGCTGCGCGCCCACCTGTTCACCGACGGGGCGCGGGAGCACTACCTGCTGCTCGTCCTGCACCACATCGCAGGCGACGGCGCGTCCCTCGACGTCCTCCTGCGCGACCTGGCCGCCGCCTACACCGCCCGGCTCACCGACACGGAGCCGGACTGGCCCGAACTCCCCGTCCAGTACCCGGACTACGCCCTGTGGCGGCACGACGTCCTCGGCGACCCGGACGACCCGGACTCCGAGCACTCCCGGCAACTCGGCCATCGGGCCGGCGCGCTCGGCGGCCTGCCCGAGGAGCACACCCTCCCCACCGACCGGCCCCGCCCCGCCGTCGCCTCCCACCGCGGCGCGGTCGTCACCGCCGAAGCCGGGGCCGCCGCGCACACCCGTCTCGCCGGCCTCGCCCGCGACCGGCGCGCCACCGTCTTCATGGCCGTCCAGGCGGCACTCGCCACTCTGCTCACCCGCCTCGGCGCGGGCACCGACCTCGCCCTCGGCTGCCCCGTCGACGGCCGCGACGACGAGGCGCTGGAACACCTCGTGGGCCTCTTCGTCGACACCGTCGTGGTGCGGGCCGACACCTCGGGCGACCCCGCCTTCACCGACGTCCTCGACCGGGTCCGCGACGCCGCCCTGGACGCCCACGCCCACCGGGACGTGCCCTTCGACGCCCTGGTGGAACGGCTCAACCCGCCCCGCTCGCCCGGCCGTCACCCCCTGTTCCAGATCGCCGTCGCCGGCCGCCGGGACACGGGCGGCGAACCGGTCCTCCCGGGCCTGCGGGTCCGCACGGAAGCCGTGCGCACCGCCACCGCCAAGTTCGACCTGACCCTCGAGGTCGATGAGCGTCACTACCCCGACAGCGGCCTGCCGGCCGGGATCGGCCTGGCCCTCGAATACGCCGCCGACCTGTTCGACGCCGCCACCGCCCAGCGGCTCCTTGACCGGCTGACCCTGCTCCTCGACGCGGTCGCCGCCCACCCCGCCGCCCCCATAGCCGCCCACGACCTGCTGACCCCCGAGGAGCGCGCCGCCGTCACGGACGGCTGGCAGGGCGCGCCGGCCGTGCCCCACGACACCACCGTGCACGCCCTGTTCGCCGAACTGGCCGCCGCCCACCCGGAACGGACCGCGGCCGTCAGCGGCGAACGGGAGGTCAGCTACGGCGCACTCGACGCGCTCTCCGACCGGGTCGCGGCCCGGCTCGCCACCCTCGGGGTGCGCCCCGGCGCGACGGTGGCCGTCCTCATGGACCGGTCCGTGGAGCTGATCGCCGCCTGCCTCGGCGTGGTGAAGGCCGGGGCGGCCTATCTGCCTCTCGACGCCCGTGCGCCGCAAGCCCGTTCGGCGTCGGTCCTCTCCGCCGCCGGCGCGACGGTCCTCGTCACCGACCCGGGCACGGACACCGCCGGCCTCGGCGCCCGCCACACGCTCCGCCTCGGCGACGACCTCACGGTGGACTACGGGGACAGCGACGGGCGTCACGGTGACGCGCCGACGGACGACGGGCGTCACGGTGCCGCATCGACGGACGACGGGCGGACGCCCCGCACCCACGGCCATCCCGACGACCTCGCCTACGTGATGTACACCTCCGGCTCGACCGGCACACCCAAGGGCGTCGCCGTCGCCCACCGCGAGGTCGTCGCCCTCGCCCTGGACCGGCGCTGGCGCGGCGGCGCGCACGACCGCGTCCTGCTGCGCTCCCCGCACGCCTTCGACGCCTCCACCTACGAACTGTGGGTGCCGCTGCTGAACGGCGGACTCGTGGTCGTCGCCCCGCCCGGCGACCTGGACGTGCCCGGCCTCGCCCGGCTCATCGGCGAACAGCGCGTCACCGGCACCTTCCTGACGGCCACGCTCTTCAACGAACTCGCCGACCGCTGCCCGGAACGGCTCGGCACGCTGCGCGAGGTGATGACCGGCGGCGAGGCCGCCTCCCCGGCCGCCGTCCGCCGCGTCCGCGAGCACTGCCCGGACACCACCGTGACCAACGCGTACGGGCCGACGGAGACCACCACCTTCGCCGTCCTCCTCCCCCTCGCCCCCGGGCAGGAGATCCCGGCCGGACAGATACCGATCGGACGCCCCCTGGACGGCACCCGCCTGCACGTCCTCGACGACCGCCTCGCCCCCGTACCGCCCGGCGTCACCGGCGAGTTGTACATCGCCGGGGCCGGTCTCGCCCGGGGCTACCTGGGACGCCCCGGGCTCACCGCCGAACGGTTCACCGCCTGCCCGTCCGGTCCGCCCGGCGCCCGGATGTACCGCACCGGCGACCTCGCGCGCTGGACGGCGGACGGCCGGATCGAGTACCTGGGCCGCGCCGACCGGCAGACCAAGATCCGGGGCCTGCGCATCGAACCGGGCGAGATCGAGAACGCCCTCGCGGGCCACCCGGACGTGGGCCGGGCCGCGGTCACCGTCGTCCCGACCCCGGCCGGACCCGTCCTCGCCGGCTACGCGGTGCCCGCCGAGGGCAGGCGTCCCGACCCGGTGGCGCTGCGCGAGCACCTGCGGACCCAACTGCCGGACTGGATGGTCCCGTTGACGGTCACCGTACTCGACCGCTTGCCGGCGACCCCCAACGGCAAGATCGACCTGGCCGCCCTCCCCGCCCCCGGCCCCGCCGCCGGGGAACGGCCCTACCAGGCCCCGAGGAACGACACCGAGCGCGCCCTCGCCGCCCTGTGGGAGCGGATGCTCGGCGCCGAACGGGTCGGCGTCCACGACGACTTCTTCGCCCTGGGCGGCCACTCCCTCCTCGCGACCCGCCTCCTCGCGGAGATGCGCTCCCTGCTCGGCGTCACCGTCACCGTCCGCGGCTTCTTCACGGGCCCGACGGTCGCCCAACTCGCCTCATCCGCAACGTCCGTTGAAGCGACCGCCCACACCGACGACCCGCCGGTCGTACGCCGAGTGCGCCGCCCCAGCCCCGCCTGACCGAGCCCGCGCCCACGCCCCCGGCCCCGCCCACGCCCGCCCTTTGACCACAGGAACCCACCGTGAGCCGTACCCCTGCCCCCGCCCCTGCTCCCGCCCCCTCAACGCCGGCCGCGCCCCCCGTTCCCGCGCCCGCCTCCAAAGTCGAGGACGTCCTCCCGCTCTCCCCCCTCCAAGAAGGCATCCTCTTCCACGCGTTGTTCGACGAGCGGGAGCGTGACGTCTACGTCGCGCAGCTGCTGCTCGACCTGTCGGGGCCGCTGGACGCCGGACGGCTGCGCGCCGCCGCCGACGCCGTGCTGGTACGCCACGCCAACCTCCGGGCAGGCTTCCTGCGCCGCGCCTCCGGCGAACCCGCGCAGGTCGTCCGGCGTGACGCGCGGGTGCCGTGGGAGGAGCGGGACCTCTCCGCGCTCGACGAGGACGAACAGGCCGACACCGTACGGACGTTGCTGGCCCAGGACCGGGCCCGCCGCTTCGACCTGGCCCGGCCGCCGCTGCTCCGCCTCACCCTCCTGCGCACCGGACCACTCAGCCACCGGCTGCTCCTGACGTACCATCACATCCTGCTGGACGGCTGGTCCTGGCCCGTCCTGGTCCGCGAACTGCTGGCCCTGCACGACGCGGGACCGGATGCAGGTGGAGCGGACGCCGCCGGACCGCACGCCGCAGGACCGGACGCGGCCGGATCGGGTGACACCGGACCGGACGCCGCCGTACTGCCCCCGGTCACGCCGTACGCGTCCTTCCTGGAGTGGCTCGGCGCCCGCGACACCGGCGCGGCCCGCGACGCCTGGGGCCTGGCCCTGGCCGGGCTGGCCGGCGGCAGCCGCACCGCGCCCGTCTCCACCGGCCCCTCCGCGCTGCTGCCGCACCGCGTCGAGACCGCCCTCACCCCCGGCCTCACCGAGCGGCTCACCGCCCTCGCCCGCGCCCACCGGATCACCCCGGGCACCCTCCTCCAGGGCTCCTGGGCCCTGCTGCTCGCGAACCGGCTCCGCTCCGACGACGTGGTCTTCGGCGCCGTCGTCAGCGGACGTCCCGCCGAACTGCCCGGCGTCGCCGACATCGTGGGCCTGTGCATCAACACCGTGCCGGTCCGCGTCCGCGTCGACCGCACCGAGCCGCTCGTCGGCCTGTTCACCCGGCTCCAGGACGAGCAGGCGCGGCTGATCGAGCACCACCACCTCGGCCTCACCGAGATCCAGCGCACCGCCGGGGCCGGCGAACTGTTCGACTCCTGCGTGGCCTACCAGAACTATCCGGTCGACGCCGCCGGCCTCGCCGCGCTCTCCACCGGCGAACTCCGCGTCACCGCCGTCGACCCGCACGACGCGGCGCACTACCCGCTCACCCTGACCGCGATCCCCGGCGACCGACTGCGTCTCCAGATCGACCACCGGCCGGACGCCTTCGACACCGCCGACGCGCAGGCCCTGCTGGACCGTCTCGTCCGCCTCCTCGAAGCCGTCGCCGACGACCCGACCCGCCCGGCCGGCGCGGTGGACCTGCTGTCCCCGGCCGAACGGCGGCGCGTGCTGGCCGAGTTCAACGACACCGTCCGCGACGAGGACTACGCCGAGGTCACCGACCGGGTGCGGCGCCAGGCTCAACTGCGGCCCCACGACGTCGCGGTGACCGACGACACGGGCCGCGCCCTCACCTACACCGAACTCGTCGCCCGCGCCGACGCGCTCGCCGAGCGGCTGCGCGCGGAAGGCGTCGACGACGGCGGCCTCGTCGCGGTCCTCGGCGAGCCGACCGCCCGGACGCCCGTCGCCTTCCTCGGCATCCTCGGCGCCGGAGCCGCCTACGTGCCGCTCGACCCCGTCGGCCCGGTCGCCCGTACCGCCGCCCTGCTGACCGCCGGGGGAGTGCCGTGGCTGCTCACCGCGCCCGAACAGCGGGCGCGCGCCGCGGAGATCGTGGCGGCGGCCGGACACCCCGTGCGTGTGCTGGTCCTCGACGACGCCGACACCCGCCCGACCGGAGCGCCGTCCCGGGACGGCGGCGGGCGCGACGCCCTGGCCTACGTGTGCTTCACCTCCGGATCCACCGGCCGCCCCAAGGGCGCCATGGTGCACCGGCGGGGCATGAACAACCACCTGCTCGCCAAGCTCGACGACCTGGAGCTCACCCCCGACGACCGGGTGGTGATGAACGCGCCCCTCACCTTCGACATCTCCGTCTGGCAGATGCTCGCCCCGCTCATCACCGGCGGCCGGGTCCACCTCGTCTCCCGCGACACCGCCCGCGACCCGGACGCCCTGTTCGCCGCCGTCGCCCGGCACGGCGTCACCGTCATGGAGACCGTCCCCTCCTTCGTGCGCGCCGCCCTCGACCTGTGGGACTCCGGCGTCCCCCGGCCCGAACTCCCGGCGCTGCGCTGGTTCGTCGTCAACGGCGAGGTCCTCCCGCCGGAACTGTGCACCCGCTGGTACGACCACCACCCCGAAGCGGCGATCGTCAACGCCTACGGGCTCACCGAGTGCTCGGACGACAACACGCACGCCTTCATCGGCCGCCGGGACGTGACCGACCTGCTCGAACACGGCCGGCTGCCCGTCGGCAGGCCGCTGCGCAACAACCGGCTCTACATCCTCGACCCGTCGCTCGCGCCCGTGCCGCCCGGCGTCCCCGGCGAACTCTTCATCGCGGGCACCGGCGTCGGGCCCGGCTACCTGGGCGAGCCCCGCCGCAGCAGCGAGCGCTACGTCCCCGACCCGTTCGCCGCCGAGCCCGGCGCCCGGATGTACCGCACCGGCGACCTGGCCCGGCTGCGCGCCGACGGCCAACTGGACTTCCTCGGACGCCAGGACCACCAGGTCAAGATCCGCGGCAACCGCATCGAACTCGGCGAGGTGGAGACCGCGCTGCGGGCCGTGCCGGGCGTCGGGGACGCGGTGGTGACCGTGGACCGCGACGGCGCCGGACAGCAGCGGCTCGTCGGCTGGTTCACCGGAGAGGCGGACGCCGACGGCATCCGCGCCGCGCTCTCCCAGAGCCTGCCGAACTACATGGTGCCCTCGCTGCTGTTCCCGCTGCCCGCGCTGCCGCTGACCACCAACGGCAAGATCGACCGCAAGGCCCTGCCCGACCCGGCGGACCTCGCGCGCCCCGCCGGACGCGCCCCGGCGAACGCCGCCGAAGAGGCCGTCTGCGCCCTCTTCGCGGCCGTCCTCGGCCTCACCGCCGCCGGACCCGACGACGACTTCTTCGCCCACGGCGGCCACTCCCTCCTCGCCACCCGGCTGACCGGACGGCTGCGCACCGAACTCGGCGCACACCTCACCATCCGCGACCTCTTCGAGACCCCCACCCCGGCCGGCATCGCCGCCCGAATGTCGGCCGCCGCCCCCACCCCCACCCGCCCAGCCCTGCGCCCACGCACCCGCGACCGTGCCTGACACCCACCACCCCGCCCCGGCGGCACCGCCCGCCCCGGCGGCACCACCAGTACCGCCCGTATCGGCCGCACCGTCCAAACCTGCCGCCCCGGCCGCCCCGGCCGTATCGGCCGTACCGCCCAAACCGGCCACCCCGCCCGCGCCGCCAGCGCCGCCCAAACCGGCCACCCCGCCAGCGCCGCCCAAACCGCCCGCCCCGTCAGCCCCGCCCGCCCCGACAGGAGACAGACCCCATGAGCCCCGACGACATCCCTGTCCCCCTGCGCATCGCCCGGCAGGCGGAGCGGACCCCCGACGTGACGGCCGTGATCGCCCCCGACGGTGAGCTGACCTACCGTCGGCTCGACCGGCGGGCCCGTGCCGTCGCCGGGGAGCTGCGCGCCGCCGGCGCGGGCCCCGAGGACACCGTGCTCGTCGGGGTGGGCCGGGGCGCCGACTGGGCCGTCGCCCTCCTGGGCGTCTGGTACGCCGGCGCCGCGCCGCTGCTCGTCGACCCCGCGGCCCCCGACGAGCGGCTGCGCGCCCTGCTGGCAGCCGCCGGCACCCGGCACGCGGTCGTCACCGGCCACGCCGCCGCGGCCCGCCTGCACCGCCGCTGCGACCAGGAGCTGTTCTGGGCGGGAACCCGGGGCGACGCACTCGACACGGAAACGAGGGGCCACGGCCCCGAACCGGTTGCCGTCGCCCTGGCATCGCTCGCCTACGTCCTGTTCACCTCCGGCTCGACCGGCAGGCCCAAACCGGTCGCCGTCGCCCACGCGGGCCTCGCCCGGCAGACCGGCGTGCTCGCCGGGCGCTACGGCCTGACCGCCGCGGACCGGGTGCTCCAGTTCGCCGCGCCCGCCTTCGACGTGGCCCTGGAGGAAGCCCTGCCCACCTGGTGCACGGGCGGCACGGCCGTGTTCGTCGACGACAACGTGGTCTCGCCCGCCGAACTGGAGCCCTTCCTCACCGAACGGGCCGTCACCCTCGTCAACCTGCCCACCCCGTACTGGTCGCAGTGGGCCAAGGACGTGGAACGCCGGCCCCGGCCGCTGCCGCCCGCCCTGCGCCACGTGGTCATCGGCAGCGACGCGGGCCGCACCGCCGACCTCGTCCGCTGGTACGCCGCCGGCGGCCCGCCCGTGACCAGCGCCTACGGCCTCACCGAATCCACGATCACCGCCACCTGCCACGAGGCGCGCCCCGCGACGCTCGCGGACGCCGCCGACGAGGTCATCCCGCTCGGCGTCCCGCTGCCGGGAGTGCGCGCCTACGTCCTGGACGAGGCCCTGACGCACACGGCCGACGGCGAGGCCGGCGAGCTGTACCTCGCCGGGTCCTGCCTGGCCCGCGGCTACCACGACCGCCCCGCCCTGACCGCCGAACGGTTCGTCGCCGACCCGTTCGCCGCCGGGCCGGGGGAGCGGATGTACCGCACCGGGGACCGGGTCCGGCGCGCCCCGGACGGCACGCTGCGCTTCCTCGGCCGCACCGACGACCAGGTCAAGATCCGCGGCCACCGGGTGGAGCTCAAGGAAGTCGAGGCCGCCGTCGCCGCCCACCCGGACGTCGTGGACGTCGTCGCCCGCGCCGTACGGCACCGGGGCGAGCCCCAGGTGGCGGCCTACGTCGAAGCCGCTCCCGGACGGCCGCTGGACGGCGGCGAGTTGCGGCGGCACGTGGCCGCGCGGGCGCCGGGCCATCTCGTCCCGGCCCGGGTGTGCGTCCTGCCCCGGCTCCCGCGCACCCCGGGCGGCAAACTCGACGTACGCGCCCTGCCGGACCCGTTCCCCCCGGAGACGGGGGATCCGCTGCCCTCGGAGACGGCGGACCCGTTCCCCCCGGAGACGACGGTCCCGTTTCCCCTGGAGACGGCGTTTCTCCCGGAGCCGGCGGTCGTGGAACCGCCGCTCCCTGAGCCCGTCTGAACCACCGACCGCCCGGACGGGTCCGCCCCGCCGGACCCGCCCCGCCCACCAGAGAAGGACCCCGCCCCGTGTCCCAGCCCACCGCCGCCCCCGATCCCACCGCCGGGACCGACCCCGCCCCCGGTGAGGAGACGACCACCGGTCCCGAGCCGTCCCCCCGGCAGCGGCGCGACTTCCGCCGGTTCATGGGCTCGCACGTGTGCAACGAACTCGGCAACAGCATCACGTACGTGGCCCTGCCGCTCACCGCCGTGCTCACCCTGCACGCCTCCGCGTGGGAGGCCGGTCTGCTCGCCGCCGCCGAGAGCGCCGCGTTCCTGCTGCTCGGACTGCCGGCCGGGGCCTGGGTGGACCGGATGCGACGCCGCGACGTCATGATCGCCGCCGACCTGGCGCGGGCCGTGCTGCTCACCGCGGTGCCGGTGGCCTGGCTGCTGGACGCCCACTCCATGCCGCTGCTGTACACCGTCGCCCTGCTGCTGGGCTGCGCGCGGCTGTTCGGCGACGTGGCCGACCAGAGCTATCTGCCCACCCTGGTCGGCCGGTCGACGCTGATCGAGGGCAACTCACGCCTGGAGAGCGTGCGTTCGGGCACCGAGCTGGCCGGCCCCGGCATGGCGGGCTTCCTCGTCCAACTCCTCGGACCGGCCGGCACCCTGGCCGGACAGGCCGTCACCTCCCTCACCTCCGCGGCCCTGCTACGCCGCATCGAGGCACGGGAGGAACGGCCCGCCCCGGCGCCGTCCGGGCGCGGCGGCCTCCTGCCGGAGATCAGGGAAGGACTCCACCACGTCCTGCGCCACCCCGTGCTGCGGATGATCGCCCTCAGCACCGCGTCGGTGAACCTCTTCCTCAGCGGCGCCTTCGCCCTGGAGACGCTGTTCCTGACCCGCACCGTGGGCCTGCCGCCCGCCGCGGTCGGCTGGGTGCTCGCCACGGCCGCGCTCGGCTCGGTCCTCGCCTCGCTCGTCACTCAGCGGCTCTCCCGGCGGGTGGGCGCGGCCCGGCTGACCTGGCTGTCCCTGCTGGCCGCCATGCCCTTCGGCCTGCTCCTCCCGCTGGCCGAAGACGACTGGCGGCTGGGCCTGTTCGTCCTGGGCGCGCTGGTGCAGGCGGCGGGCGTGACCACGTACAACATCTGCCAGGTCGCCTACCGGCAGACCGTCTGCCCGCCGCACCTGCTCGGCCGGATGACGGCCACCATGCGGTTCCTGGTGTGGGGAGTGATGCCGGTGAGCGGCCTGCTGGCCGGCGTCCTCGGCGAACTGGTCGGTGTGCGCGGCGCGTTGTGGATCCTGACGGCCGGGCTGACGCTCACCCCGCTGGTCCTGCTGTGCTCGCCGCTGCGGCGGATGCGGGACTTCGACGAGGCACCGGCTCAGTAGCCGGGGCCGTACCCCAACTGGAAGGCCAGGTGCGCCAGTTGGATGCGGTTGACCGAGCCGGTCTTGCCGCGCAGCCGGCGCACATAGGTGTCCACCGTGTGCGGACTGAGCCCCATACGGCGGGCGATGATCCGATAGGTGCACCCCTGCGCGAGATACGCCAACACCTCCTCCTCACGGGGCGAGAGCGAGGCGGGACGCAGGGTCGGATGGGCGGACTCGGACACGGCGGACTCCGATGCGGTGGGTGCGGGCTCCCGGGCAGGGACGGGAACTGTTGCGGCTGAAATCGCTCTCGACGCGGTTTTCTTCGTGGAAAGGCCGGTGTTCACTCTGCTCCTTCACGTATCAACGACGGCGTCATGTGAGTCGACTCGCCGCCGAAGCTGCTCATCAACAGCCTTTCCGCTTGCTTATGCTGACGCCAGGGGGAGGGCGCCTCACCAAGGTGCCTGGCAGCAAAGCGACCCGGGGTGAAGGCATGCAAAGTGGGGCAAGGGTGCTATCGGATCTCAAGGACGTGGACCTCGACGTCTACAGCTGGGTGCTCCAGCACCGCACGATCGAGGTGGACACCGTCGCAGCCGGCACCGGGCACGCTCCGCAGGAGGTGCGGCTCAGCGTGGAGCGGCTGCTCGACGCCCAGTTGCTGCACCGCAGTCCGGAGGACGACTCCGTGGCCTTCGCCGTCGCGCCGGACACCGCCGCCTCCCGCCTCGCCGCACCGCTGGAGGAGGAGATCCGCACACGCCAGCGCGAGATCAGCGGCATCCGCGAGGACCTCGGGCGCTTCATGCCCCACTACCTCCAACGCCGTTCCGCGGGCGAGGCGTTGGAGGTGCTGGGCAACGTCGAGGACGTGCGCGGCGCACTGAACGCCGCCTCCGACCGCTGCCGGCGCGAGGTCCTCACCAGCCAGCCCGGCGGCGGCAGCCGGGTGCCCGAGGCGATGCAGGAGGCGCTCAGACGGGACGAGGCCATGCTGCGCAGAGGCATCTCCATGCGCAGCCTCTACCACCACACCGCCCGGTTCAACGGCCCCAGTCAGGCCTACGTCGCCGCCGCCTCGGCGCTCGGCGCCCAGTACCGCACCGCGCACGAACTCTTCGGCAGGCTCATCGCCTTCGACCGCGAGCTGGCGTTCATCCCTGTGCCGGACGGCAGTTGGGGCGCGGTGGTGATCCGCGAGCCCTCCACCGTCGCCTACCTCTGCGACATCTTCGACCAGACCTGGGACCACGCCACCCCGTTCTCCAACGCCGTCGGCCAGGGGCTTGAGGAGGTCGCCCGCGAGATCCACGAGACGATCATCCGGCTGCTCGCGGCCGGACTGAAGGACGAGGCCATCGCCCGGCGGCTCGGCATGTCGCTGCGCACCGCGCGCCGGCACATCGCCGACATCATGGAGGAACTCGGCGCGGGAAGCCGCTTCCAGGCGGGAGTCGCCGCCGCGGCCCGCGGCCTGCTGGACGACCCCGCGGCCGCGAAGCCGGCCCAGGAGGCCACCGCGGACTGAGCGTGGTCGCGCCCCCGGTCGTGTCACGGCTTTCGGGGAACGTGTTTCCGTGGCTGGTATGCACCCTGCGGGATGAAGGATGCTTCCCCGACGGGGTCGCGGTACGCGGCCCGGCGCGCACGGCTGTCGCGGTGCGCCGGCGAGCCAGGCACAGACTGAGGGGCGCACGATGAACATGCCGTTCGACGGGCCGACGGCGGGATCTCCGAAAGGCCCGCCGCGGGCCCGGCCCGTCCAACGCCCCGCCGGCCCGGCGGGGGAGCACCTGCGGGAGGTCGCCCTCTTCGTCGCGCTCCACCTGGGCCGCGCCCCGGGCGTCCTGTGGCCGGAACACGACCATCCGCTCCTCGGCGACGGCGACGGCGACGGTGCTGGTGTCGGGGCTGGTGTCGGGTCGGACCACGGCACGAACGGTGGCACGGACGACGGCGCGACCCCGACGGCGACGCCCGACCTGGACGCGCTCGCCGCCCAGATCGCCGCCGCGACCGGCCTCGCGGCCCGCCCCGCCCCCGTCGGCGTCCCGCCCGGCCATCTGCTGGTCCATCAGATCGCGGGCGCGGCCACCTGGAACATCGCCGGCGCCGGCGACGACGGCCAGGACGCCTCCCTCCGCTACCGCCTGCGCGCGGGCGAGGTGCTCTACGTCCCCGCCGGCTGGGCGCGTACCGCCGAACCCGCCGCCGGCGCCCGCTGGACGGTCGTCGTCCTCACCCCCGAGGGGCCGCTGACGGGCTGAAGGCAGGACCCCCTGCCCGAGCTCGCACCCACCACGCCCACATACGCACACGCTCACACAGACGCACACGCCCCCACGTACGCACACGCACATACGGAACGAGGCGCCCCGCGGGGCGCCTCGTTCCGTGCGTTCACCGGACGCCGCGCGCCGGTCAGCCGCCCCAGGAGGTGTCGGTCGGGGGCTTCGGGCGGCTCGAGCCGCTCGTCGCCGTGCCGGTCGTCGCCCTGACGTCGACCACGGGCCGGTCGCCCGCCGTGATCCGGGTGGCGCCCCCGTCGGCCGGCGCGGTCGCCGCGGTCCCCGTCAGGACGGCCGCGAAGGCCGCGGCGACGGTGCAGACGGCCAGTGCGAGACGCTTCGTCATGGTGTTCCCCCAGCAGGTGGATGAGCCGGCCCGGGGGTGATCTCCCGGGCCGTTCGGTCGTTGTCTTGCAGGACCAACCCTGCCGCCGCGACCGCCCCACATCGATCCATCCGGCGGCTCATCAAGCTGCCTGACTCTAAAGTGAGGGGCGGCAAACCTCCGCATTCGGTGCGGATCGGTCGGCGATCGGGGCGCTTCGGGGTGGTCTCACGTCCAACTCCCGCCACACCCGGAACACCAGGGGCGTCAGAGTGACCCCGAGATAGACCACGCCGGTCGCCAGCAGCGCGGGCGTCAGACCCCAGCCGTCCAGCACCGGTCCCGCCCCCAGCATCCCCAGCGGTGTGGCCGCCAGGGCGCAGGCGGTGAGCATGCCGAACACCCGGCCGCGCACCTCCTCGGGCACCCGCTCGTAGGCGACGGACATCATCAGCGGGGCGAGCGCCCCCGACCCCAGCCCCGACAGGGCGAGCAGCGACAACAGCGCCCAGGGCGGCGGTTCGGCGGCGAGCGCAGCGCAGCGCACCGCGCCGACCAGGAGGAACGCGCCGACGAACAGGGCCCGGCGCGGCAGCCGGCGCCCGACGCGGCCGTACAGGGCCGCCCCCAGCAGGGCCCCCGCCCCGATCGCGGTCACCATGGCCCCGAACAGCGCGCTGCTGTCCAGCACCCGCGTCCCGTACGCCGGGTACAGCACCCCGTTGAGCGCGCCGTCCAGCGCGTTGGTCACCAGGAGCACGGCCGTCACCGCCCGCACCGGCCGGTCGCCGTTCAGGTAGGCCCAACCCGCCCGCAGGTCCGCGAGATACGACGCCCCCGACCCGCCGGAGTCGCCCTTGCCCGGGGGCCGGGGCGCGGCCGGCACCAGGGCCGCCACCAGCAGACAGCACAGCAGCGCCGCGCCCACGTCCGTGCACAGGGTGCGCACCGGCCCGACGACGGCGATGAGCAGGCCCGCCAGCGGCGCCCCGGCCATCAGACCGATCCGGCGCGCTGCCTCCACCGAGCCGGTGCCCGCCTCCAGGGCGACCCCCGCCCGCTCCATCGCGTCGGGCAGCAGCAGCTGGCGCGCGGTCTCCGCGGGGCCGCGGGCCGCCCCCACCACGAAGACCAGCACGACCAGCACCGGCAGCGCCAGCGCGTCCACGGCGTGCAGCGCGGGGATCAGGGCGAGCGCCGACGCGGTCAGCAGATCCGCGCCGAGGCTCACGGCCCGCGCCGGCAGCCGGTCGACCACCGGTCCCGCGAGCACCGCCGAGCAGAGCAGGCCCGCGGTCTCGGCCGCGGCGACCAGCCCGGTCCAGGTGCCGCTGCCGGTGCTGTGCAGCACGAACCAGGGCACGGCGACCAGGGTCGCCGCGAGCCCCAGCGCGGACACCCCGGCGACGGCCACGAGGGCCAGCAGCGGCGCGGTCCGCCAGGCCCGGGGGGCCTGGGGGGTCCTTAGGGGCGTTCGTAGATTCATCACGGTCCGTCCATTCCTCGCGGGAACCGCGCGCCGCCCGGCGCTCCACGGGCGGCGGAGCGCCGGGCGGCGCGGTTCCCTTCGGTCGTCGGGTCAGCCGGCCATGCTCAGCCGCAGGCTGAGCGGACGCATGTCGGTCCACACCCGCTCGATGTGCGCCAGGCACTCCTCGCGCGAGCCCCGCACGCCCTGCGGGTGCCAGCCGGCCGGGACGGGCCGGCCCGCCTCCCAGAGGGAGTACTGCTCCTCGTCGTTGGCCACGACCAGGTACTGCCGCGTCGTCTCGTCACTCATGGTGCTTCTCCTCGTTCATCGGTTCGTTGGTTCGTCGGTTAGTCGGTCAGTCGATTGGTAAGTCGGTCGGTCGGTCGGTTCGATTCGGCGGTGGTCGGTCAGTCGCCGGAGCCCGGCCGGGGCGTCGCGTCGGCGATCGCCCGTGCGAGCCGGTCCGCCAGCACCGCGCTGTGCGGGGGGTCCACCAGCGTGTGGTGGTCGCCGGGGATCGCGAGGTGACGCACCGCGCTCGCCCGCGCCCGCCAGGGCGCCGGATCCACCAGCGGGGTGGCGAGTTCGGCGTGCACCTCGGACACCGTGAACAGATGGACCGGGGTGTCCAGAACCGCCTCGGTGCGGTACCCGGCCGCCGCCGTGCCGTTGGCCGAGGCGACCCGCAGCATCCGGCGCAGCGCCTGCGGGGCACAGTGCCTCGGGAGGCTGCCGTTGTCGCGCCCCTTGCGGACCAGGGCGTCGAGCAGGGCCTCCTCGTCGAGCGCGCGCGCCTCGGCGGCGTCCAGGCCGGCCGCCAGTCCGTGGCGCAGCAGGTCGTCGTCCCCGGGATCCGGCTCGGCCCCGGCGCGCGGGCCGGGAGCGGCGGAGTCGATCAGGCCGAGGAAGGCGACCCGCTCGCCGGCGGCCTCGAGCCGCGCCGCGATCTCGTAGGCGACGGTGCCGCCGAACGACCAGCCCGCCAACAGGTAGGGGCCGGACGGGACTTCCGCGCGGATCGCCGCGAGATACCGCTCCGCCATGGCGGACACGTCGTCGAGCGGAGCGTCGTCGGTGTTGCAGCCCACCGCCTCCACACCGAGCACCCGCCGGGAGCCGTCGGAGGTCTTCGCCAGCTCCCGGACCAGGTCCAGGTAGCAGACGACGTCGCCGCCGCGCGGATGGAACAGGATCAGCGGGGGACGGCCGTCGCCGCCGTCCGCACCGTCGGAGAGCGGTACCAGCAGCCGGCCGGACGCGGCTGCCGCCTCGGGCAGCGCCTCGCACAGCAGCTCCACCGTCGGCCTGCGGAAGATCAGGTTCAGGGGGAGTTCCACCCCGAACTCCGCGCGCACGGCCGACATCAGCTCGAACGCCTTCAGCGAGTGGCCGCCCAGGGCGAAGAAGTCGTCCCTGACGCCGACCGGTCCGGTGCCGAGCACCCCCTCCCACAGCCGGGCCATCCGCAGCTCGGCCGCGTCGCGCGGAGCCACCCGCGGCGCGTCGGCCGCACGGTCGGCGCCCGGCGCGGGGGCGGGCAGGGCCCGGCGGTCGAGCTTGCCGTTCGGGGTGAGCGGCAGCCGCTCCAGCGCGGTCAGCACGCCGGGCACCATCGGGGCCGGCAGCTCCTCCCGCAGGAAGTCGCGCAGCGCCGCCGGATCGCCGTCCCCGTCCCGCCAGACCACATAGCCGACGAGGACCGCGTCCACACCGCTCCCGTGCACGGCGGCGGCAGCCGCCGCGACCTCGGGACGGCGGGCGAGCGCCGCCTCGATCTCGCCCAGCTCGATACGGTGGCCGCGCACCTTGACCTGCCCGTCCGCCCGGCCCCGGTACTCCAGGCCGCCGTCGGCGAGCCTGCGCACCAGGTCACCCGTGCGGTAGAGCCGGCCGCCGTCGTCGAACGGGTCGGCGACGAACCGCTCCGCGGTCAGGGCGGGCCGGCCGTGGTAGCCGCGGGCCACCCCGTCCCCGCCGATGTACAGCTCGCCGAACACGCCCACCGGCAGCGGTCGCAGCCGCTCGTCGAGCACGTGCAGCCGGGTGTTGGCGAGCGCCTCGCCGATCGGCGCGGGCCCGTCGGGGTCCTCGGGGGAGAGCCGGTGCGCCGTCGACCAGACGGTGGTTTCCGTCGGCCCGTACACGTTCCATACGACGCCCAGGGCGGACCGCATCCGCGCGGCGAGCGCCGTCGGCAGCGCCTCGCCGCCGCACAGGGCACGGACCCGCGGGCTCTCCCAGCCGGCCTCCATCAGCTGGTGCCAGGTGGCGGGCGTCGCCTGGACGACCGTGGCCCCGGCCGAGTCCAGCTCCTTGGCCAGCAGCCTGCCGTCCCGGGCGGTCTCACGGTCCACGACCCGTACCCGCGCCCCGCAGGTCAGCGGCACCAGCAGTTCGAGCACGGCGATGTCGAAGGACGCGGTGGTGACGGCGGCGACGACATCGCCGGGGCCCGTCTCGAGCCTGCGCACCATGTCGTGCGTGAAGTTGGCCAGCGCCCGGTGCGACACCATCACGCCCTTGGGACGGCCGGTCGAGCCGGACGTGTACAGCACGTACGCGAGGTCTTCCGGGTGCACCGGGGCCGACGCCGCCTCGGGGGCGGCCGTGCGGTCGTCCACCAGGTCGGCGACGTTGAGCACCCGCACCGGACCGGAGACCGGCGGTGCGCCGACCGGGCCGTCCGAGGCGATCAGCAGCCGCGCGCCGCTGTCCGACAGCATGTGGCCGATCCGCTCGGCCGGATATCCGGGGTCGACCGGGACGTACCGGGCGCCGCTGCGCAGGACGCCGAGCAGGGCGACCGGCAGCAGCACGGACCGGTCGACGCTCACGGCGACCGCCGTGCCGGGGCCCGCGCCGAGCGCGGCCAGCCGGTCGGCGACCCGGCCCGAGAGGTCCCACAGCCCGGCGTAGTCGAGCCGGCGACGGCCGTCGTCGACGGCGACCGCGTCCGGCGTACGGGCCGCCTGCTCCCCGACGCGCTCGTGCAGCGGCGCTTCCGGGACCGGCTGGGCGGTGTCGTTCCACCGGGCGGCGAACTCCTGCTCCCGGCCCCCCGGGAGCAGCGCCAGCGAGCCGACGCGGGTGTCCGGGGCCGCCGCGGCCGCGGACAGCAGCTCCAGCAGGGCCGCCGTCAGCCGGGCCACGCTCGGCCGGCCGAAGAGGTCGGTGGCGAACACCGCCTCGCCGCGCAACTCGCCCTCCTCCTCCGTGAAGTAGAGCGACAGGTCGAACTTCGAGGCGCTGCTGTCCAGTTCGAGGGGCTCGGCGGTGATCCCCGCCGGCAGCCGCGGCGGCGCGGGCTCCTCGTTGAGGACCAGCATCACCTGGAACAGCGGGTTGCGGCTGAGGTCGCGCTCCGGGCGCAGCTCCTCCACCAGCCGCTCGAACGGCACCTCCTGGTGGGCGTACGCCTCCAGCGCCGTGTCCCGGGCCCGGGCGACGAGATCGGCGAAGGCGGGGTCGTCGGAGAGATCCGCGCGCAGGACGAGGTTGTTGACGAAGAAGCCCACCAGCGGCTCCAGTTCACCCCGGTCACGGCCCGCGACGGGCGAGCCGACGGCCACGTCGTGCGTGCCCGCCCAGCGGCCCAACAGGGCCTGGACGCCTGCCAGCAGCACCATGAAGAGGGTCGCCTCGCGGCCCCGGCCGAGGGCGCGCAGCCGCTCCACGAGGGGCGCGGGGACGGTGAACGAGTGCCGGTCGCCGCGCCCCGAGGGGGCGGCGGGACGCGGGCGGTCCGTGGGCAGTTCGAGCGGGGCGAGCCCCGCGAGCCGCTCCCGCCAGTACGCGAGCTGCCGCTCCAGCAGCTCGCCGCTGAGCCGTTCACGCTGCCAGGCGGCGAAGTCGCGGTAGGAGACGGTGAGTTCGGGCAGCGGCTCGTCGCTGTCCCCGGTCCGCGCGCGGTAGGCGGCGAAGAAGTCCCGCCAGAAAACCCCGGCCGACCAGCCGTCGAACGCGGCGTGGTGGGCGACGACCACGAGCAGGTGCTCGCGCGGCGCGGTCCGGATCAGCCGGGCGCGCACCAGGGGCGCGCGGGTCAGGTCGAAGGGCAGGGCGGCGTCCGCGCCGGCCAGTTCGAGGGCCCGTCGGTCGGCCGTCCCGGCGTCGTCGCCGGACAGGTCCGTGAAGACCGGTTCGAACACGTCGGCCGGTTCGGTCACCAGCCGGGCGGACCCGCCAGGGCCGCCCTCCTCGACACGGGAGCGCAGCACCTCGTGCCGGGCGACGACGTCCCGCAGGGCGTCGAGGGCGGCCTGCGCGTCGAGCTCCCCCGTCAGGCGTGTCGTGCCGGGCATGTTGTAGTCCGGGCGGCCCGGCTGGAGCCGGTCCAGCAGCCACAGCCGCTGCTGGCCGAAGGAGAGCGGCGACGGCCCTACGGGCAGCACCGGGATCCCCGGCTCCTCGTCCGCGCCGAGGGACGCGAGGGCGCGGGCGAAGTCCTCGGCGACGGGGTGCTGGAACAGGGACCGCATCGGGACGTCCAGGCCGAGCAGTCTGCGCAGCCGGGACACCACCCGCGTGGCCTTCAGCGAGTGCCCGCCCCGCTCGAAGAAGTGGTCCAGGACGCTGACCGGGCCGTCCCCGAGGATCTCCTCCCAGACGTGGACCACCGTCCGCTCCAGCGCCGTCCGGGGCGCGACGTGCGGCCGGTCCGCGCCGCCCGCGCCCGGGGCGGGAGCCGGCAGCGCCTTGCGGTCCGTCTTGCCGTTGGGCGTCAGCGGCAGCGCGTCCAGCACCACGACCGACGACGGCACCAGCGCGGCCGGCAGCGTCGCGCGCACGGTGTCCAGCACCTCCGCCGGACCGCCGTGCGGCGCCCCGTCCGCGTGCCACTCCACATAGGCGACCAGAGTGCGGTCGGCTCCGGTGCCGTGCGCGGCCACCGCCGTGCGGGCCACCGCGGGATGCCGCAGCACCGCGGCCTCGACCTCGCCCAGCTCCACCCGGTGTCCGCGCACCTTCACCTGGTTGTCGCGCCGCCCGTGGAACTCCAGCACCCCGTCCGCCCGCAGCCGGGCCAGATCGCCCGTCCGGTACATGCGGCTGCCGGGCGGACCGTAGGGGTCGGGCACATAGGCCGTCGCGGTGCGGCCGGGATCGCCCAGATAGCCGCGCGCCACACCGCGCCCGGCGATGTACAGCTCGCCGACCGCGCCCGCCGGCAGCAGCTCCAGACGCGGACCCAGGACGCGCACCCGCGCGCCGGGCAGCGGCCTGCCGATCGGGACGCGCCCACGGGCCACGTCCTCGTCCGTGACGACGTGGTACGTCGTGGTGTTGGTGCACTCGGTGGGCCCGTACTGGTTGACCAGCCGCAGCCGGTCCGGGACGCCCAGCGCCCGCGCCGCGTCGGCGAGCGGCGCGGTGAGCGCCTCGCCGGTCGTCAGCACCAGCCGCAGGTCCGCCGACGGGCCGGGCGACGCGGCCACGACGAGGGCCAGCATCGACGGGACGACGGACAGGACGGCCGTGACCCGCTCGGCGTGCAGCAGCCGGGCCAGCGCGTCCGGGTCGTCCGCCTCTTCGGCGGTGGCCAGCACGACGCGGCCGCCCGTCGCCAGCGGGGCGAACAGGTCGCGCACCGACGGGTCGAAGGTGAGCGCCGTCCGCGCGAGGACCGTGTCCTCCTCACCGAGACCGAACGTGCCGGTCAGCGCGGCCAGATAGCCGGTGATCGCCGCGTGCGGCACCGCGACGCCCTTCGGACGCCCGGTGGAGCCCGAGGTGTAGAGCAGATAGGCGAGGTCACCAGGGCCGGCCGCGGCGGACGGCGGCGTCGCCGGCAGCGCGTCGATCAGCGCCTGCTCCCGGTCCAGGTCCAGCACCGTCACACCGTCCGGAAGCCCGGCGGCCACGACCTTGCCGGACGACCCGTCCGTCACCGCCACCCGCGTCCCGCTGTCGGCGAGGACCGTGCGGACCCGCTCGGCCGGCTGGCCGGGGTCCACCGGCACGTACGCCGCGCCCGCCTTGAGAACGGCCAGGACGGCGGCGACCGTGCGGGTACCGCGTCCGGTCATCACGGCGACCGTCGACCCCGCGCCGGCGCCCAGCTCCCGCAGCCGCCGGGCGAGCCGGTTGGCGTCGGCGTCCAGCTCCCCGTACGTGGTGGAGCGTCCCGCGCAGGTCACGGCGACCGCGCCGGGCCGGCGGCGGGCCTGCTCCTCGACCAGGGCGTGCAGGGTCGCCGCCCGCGTGGGGAACTCCCGCCCGCCGGGCGCGTCGTTCGCGCCGAGCAGCGCGGCGCGTTCCGCCTCCGACAGCACCTCCAGCCGGGACAGCGGCGTCTCCGGATCGGCCGCCGCGGAGCGCAGCAGCCGCGCGTAGTGCCCGGCGAAACGCTCCATCGTGGCGTGGTCGAACAGGTCGGACGCGTAGCTCAGGGTGCCGGTCAGACCGCCCGGGTGCTCGGTGACGGCGAGGCTCAGGTCGAACTTGGCCGTGCCGTTCGCGGTGTCCAGCGAGGCGGTGCGCACGCCCTCCAGGGGCAGGGTGTCCAACTGCTCGGGATGCAGCTGGAAGAGGACGTCGAAGAGCGGGTTGCGGCTCAGGTCGCGCTCCGGGCGCAGCTCCTCCACCAGCCGGTCGAACGGCACGTCCTGGTGCTCGAACGCCGCCAGCGCCGTCTCCCGGATCCGGCGCACGGCCTCGCCGAACGTCGGGTCGCCGGACAGGTCGGTGCGCAGCACCAGCGTGTTCACGAAGAACCCGATGAGCGGCTCCAGTTCGGTGCGGTCCCGGCCCGCGACCGGTGAACCGACCGCCAGGTCGTGCTGCCCCGTCCACCGGGCCAGCAGCGACTGGAAACCGGCGAGCAGCACCATGAACAGCGTCGCCCCACGCTCCCGGGCGAGACTCCCCAGCCGCCCGGCCAGCTCCGGCGGCAGCTCGAAGGACAGCGTCCCGCCCGCGCCGGTCCGCGTGTGCGGCCGGGGCCGGTCCGTGGGCAGCTCCAGCGCGGGCAGGTCGGCGAGCCGCTCCCGCCAGTGCGCGATGCCCCGGTCGGCCGCGCCCTCCGCCAGCCGGCGCTGCTGCCAGTGCGCGTAGTCGCCGTACTGGACGGGCAGGGCGGGCGGCGCGGGGCGCTCACCGCGCCGCAGGGCCGCGTAACCGTCCGACAGTTCCCGCCACAGCACGGGCATCGACCAGCCGTCGCCCACGGTGTGGTGCAGGACGAGGACGAGCAGATGCTCCTCGGCGTGGACGCGCACCAGACGGGCCCGCAGCAGCGGCGCCCGGGTCAGGTCGAACGGGGCGGCGGCGTCCGCGTGCGCCAGACCGAGCGCCCGCGACCGGGCCTCGTTCGCCGACAGCCCGCCGAGATCCGTCAGGAGCGGCTCGAACACCTCGGCGGGCTCCACCAGTTGGACGGGCCCGTCCGCACCCTCGGTCAGCCGCGAACGCAGCACCTCGTGCCGTGCGACCACCGCTCGCAGCGCGTCCAGCAGGGCCTCCGCGTCGAGCGCGCCCTCCAGCCGGACGGCGACCGGGATGTTGTAGTCCGGGCGGCCCGGCTGGAGTTGGTCCAGGAACCACAGGCGCTGCTGCGCGAAGGACAGCGGCGCGGTGCTCCCGGCGGGACGCGGCACGACCCGGTCCGCGGCGGCGTCCGGCGCGTCGAGCCGCAGCGCGTCCAGCGCGGCGGCGAACCGCTCCAGCACCGGGTGCTCGAACAGCAGCCGCAGCGGCACCTCCGCGCCCAGCCGCACGCCGAGACGCGACACCGCCCGGGTGGCGCGCAGGGAATGCCCGCCGAGGGCGAAGAAGTCGTCGTGCCGGCCGACGCGGCCGGCGCCGAGCACCTCGGCCCACACCTCGGCGGCGAGCCCTTCGGTCTCCGTGCGCGGCTCCGCGAACTCGGCCCTGCGCAGGGCCTGTTCACCGGGGGCGGGCAGCGCGCGCCGGTCGAGCTTGCCGTTGGGCGTCATCGGCAGGCCGGGCACCGGCACGATCGCGGCGGGCAGCATGTACGCGGGCAGCCGGTCCGCGAGCGCGCGGTGCAGCTCCCCGGGGTCGGCGTCCGCGCCGGGGGCGGCCACCACGTAGGCGACCAGGCACGGTTCGCCCGGGGTGTCCTCGCGGACGACGACCGCGGCGCGGCCCACCCCCGGGCAGCGGGTCAGCTCGGCCTCGATCTCGCCCGGCTCGATACGGAAGCCGCGGATCTTCACCTGCTGGTCGGCGCGGCCCAGGTAGTCGACGGCGCCGTCCGGGCGTCGCCTGGCCAGGTCCCCGGTGCGGTACATCCGCGCCCCGGGCGGCCCGTAGGGGTCGACGGCGAACCTGTCCGCCGTCAGCCCCGGCCGGCCGAGGTAGCCGCGGGCGACACCGGTGCCGCCGACGCACAGCTCGCCGACCGCGCCCTCCGGCACCGGACGCCCACGCTCGTCGAGCACGTACAGCCGGGTGTCGTCCAGCGCCGAGCCGATCGGCACCCGGCCCTCCACCGCGCTGCCGTCCCCGCCGGTCAGCCGGTGCGCGGTGGCGAACGTGGTCGTCTCGGTGGGGCCGTAGACGTTCACCAGCACGGTGCCGGGAGCCGCCTCCAGGGCCCGCCGGAAGGACACGGGACTCGCGGCCTCACCGCCGGTCCACACCTCCCGCAGCTCCGTGAGCAGTTCGACGCGCTCCTCGACGACCAGGTCGAACAGGGCCGCGGTCAGGAACAGCGCGGTGATCCGGTGCTCGCGCACCAGCCGGGCCAGCGTGTCCGCGCCGATCCGGCCGGGCGGGGCCATCACCACCGTGCCGCCGGTCAGCAGCGGCGTCCACACCTCGTACGTGGAGGCGTCGAAGGCGAGCGGCGAGTGGGCGAGGACCCTGCGGTGGGGCGCGCCGAAGGCGGAGTCGCGGGCGAGTGCCGCGATGTTCCCCTGAGTCACGCCGATGCCCTTGGGCTCGCCCGTCGAGCCGGAGGTGTACATGACGTAGGCGAGCTGGTCGGGGGTGCAGACGACGGCGTCGGGCTGGTCGGGGGTGTGCATCACGGCGTCGGGCTGGTCGGGGGTGTGCATCACGGCGTCGGGCCGGGCAGGGCCGGCCTTCGTGTCGAGCGCGGAGCCCTCGGTGGCGTCGAGCACCGGCACGGGCGACCCCACGACGGCCTCGTGCCCGGCCAGGGCCGGATCGGTGAGCAGCAGGCGCACGCCGGTGCGCTCCAGCATCCAGTGCAGGCGCTGCACCGGGAAGGCCGGGTTCAGCGGTACATACGCGCCGCCCGCCTTCAGCACCGCCAGCATCGCCGCCGGCACGTGCACCGAGCGGTCCATGAACAACGCAACCGGCGTCTCGCGGACCACCCCGCCCGCCCGCAGCCGCGCCGCCAACTCGTCCGAGCGGGCGTCGAGTTCGGCGTAGCTGAGCCGGTCGTCGCCGCAGACCACGGCCGTCGCGCCGGGGGAGCGCAGGACCTGCGCGGCGAACAGCTCGCCCGGCGCGGCGGGCGCCAGGTCCTCGCGCACCGTGCCGTGGCCGCCGGCGACGAGGCGGGCGGCGGAGTCGTCACCGGGCAGCAGCTCCGCGAGCGGCCGGTCGGGGGCTTCCACGGCCGCCGACAGCAGCTCCAGGTAGTGACCGAGCAGCAGTTCGGCGGTGGCCGGGTCGAACAGGTCGGTGTCGGCCACCAGCGAGCCGGTGCAGCGGTCGGCCCCCTCGGAGACGAACACGCTCAGGTCGAACAGCGACGCGCCGAAGTCGCACGCCACGGTCTCGACGCCCACGCCCGGCAGACGCAGCGCCGCCGTCTCGTCGCTCGCCGCGGCGAACATCACCTGCACCAGCGGGTTCATGTCGCCGGACCGCTCGGGGCTCAGCCGCTCCACCAGCCGGTCGAACGGCACCTCTTGGTGGTCGTACGCGTCCAGCGACACCCATCGGACGCGGCCCAGCAGCTCCTGGAAGCCGATGTCGCCCGACAAGTCGGTGCGCAGCACGAGGGTGTTGACGAAGAAGCCGATCAGCGGCTCCAGTTCGACCCGGTCACGGCCCGCGACCGGCGTGCCGACCGCGATGTCCGTACGGCCCGACACCCGGGCCAGGACCGCCTGGAAACCGGCGAGCAGCGTCATGAACAGGGTGACACCGCGCGCCTCGGCCAGCCGGCGCAGCCGGTCGGTGAGCTCCTGGTCGAGCGTGAACGGCAGGCTGTGCCCGCCGCCGCTGCGACGGGTGGGCCGGGGCCGGTCCGTCGGCAGCTCCAGCGGCTCCAGACCGGCCAGCCGCTCCTCCCAGTGCCGCAGCCCGGCGTCCAGCGCGCCGCTCGCCAGGCGCTCCCGCTGGCGGCGGGCGTGGTCCTGGTAGGCGACGGGCAGCTCGGGGACGCGCGGCGGCACGTCCCGCAGCAGGGCCGCGTAGCCCTCGGACAGCTCCTGCCACAGCAGGGACATGGACCAGCCGTCGGTGGCGATGTGATGGACGACCAGCACCAGCACGTGGTCGTCCGCGCCGAGGCGGATCAGCAGGGCGCGCAGCAGCGGCCCGGCGGCGAGGTCGAACGGCCGACGCGCCTCCTCCCGGGCCAGGTCCAGGGCCCGCTGCTCGACGTCCGCCGCGGGGATGCCGTCACCGGCCGCGCCGTCACGGGCTGTGCCGTGTGCGCCGTCTGTGTCGTCTGTGCCGTGTGCGCCGTCACCGGCCGTGCCGAGGTCGAGCAGGGCGAGCGGCACCTCGTCGGGGGCGGGGAGCACGACCGGGACCGGCTGCCCGTCCCGCTCCTCGAACACCGTCCGCAGCGGCGCGTGCCGCCCGACGACGGCGGTCAGACTCCGCCGCAGCAGGTCCCGGCGCAGCGGTCCGCGCAGCCGTACGACCTCCGGTATCGCGTAGCCGGACGCACCGCCCCGCATCCGGTCCACCAGCCACATGCGCTCCTGAGCGAACGAGGCGACGGGCGCGGCGGGGGTGTGCGGCGGCGCGGAGCTGGTGGTCGGGGGCGTGGAGCTGGTGGTCGAAGGCGTGGCGGCGGCGGGCGTCTCGCCCGTGACCGCCGACGCGTCCGCCAGGGCCGACCGCACCCGGCGGCGCATCAGCTCACGGGCGGCGGCCAGCCGGCTGTCGGCGGCGCCCGGCGTGCTCTCCTGGATGGTCACGAGGTCTCTCCCTGCGAAGCGTGGGCCACGGAAGACGTGAGGGACGTGCTTGACGTGGGGGCTGTGGGGGCTGTGGGGGATATCGGGGACATGAGGGGCAGCGCGTCGTCCGCCGTCGAGGCGGCGATGTCGGCGAGGAGGGCGGTCTCGACCGCCACGGCGAGCGCGGCGACGGTCCGCTGTTCGAACAGCATGTGCAGGGGCAGCTCCAGGGCCAGCGACTGGCGCAGCCGCGCCGCGACCCGGGTGGCGCTCAGCGAGTGGCCGCCGAGGGCGAAGAAGTCGTCGTGGCGTCCGACGTCCTCGACGCCGAGGACCGCGCTCCACACGGCCGCGACCAGCTCCTCGATCTCGCCGTCCGGCGGTTCGTGCCCGCTCGGGGCCGCGGTCGGCGCCGGCAGGGCCCTGCGGTCGAGCTTGCCGTTCGGCGTGACGGGCAGCGCGTCCACGACGACCACCAGCGGCACCATGTACTCGGGCAGGCTCCGCGCCAGTTCGGCGCGCAGCGCCCCTGCTTCCGGAGCCGCTCCCGGTTCCGGGACGACATAGCCGACGAGCCTGCGCTCGCCCGGCGTGTCCTCGCGGACCACGACCGCGGCCCGTCCCACCCCGGCCTGTCGCGCGAGGGCGGTCTCGATCTCGCCCAGCTCGATCCGGAAGCCGTGGATCTTCACCTGGTCGTCGGTGCGGCCCAGGTACTCGACCGCGCCGTCCGCCCGCAGCCGCGCGATGTCGCCGGTGCGGTACATCCGCGAACCCGGCGGCCCGAACGGGTCGAGCGGGAAACGCTCCGCGGTCAGCGCGGGCCGCCGCAGATAGCCGCGGGCCAGCCCCGCCCCGGCGAGGAACAGCTCGCCCGGGAACCCGACCGGGACGGGTCGGCCCGCCGGATCGAGCACGTACAGCGCCGTGTTCCAGATCGGCCGTCCGATGGGCACCGGCCCCTCGTCCGCGCGGCGGCAGTCCCAGTGGGTGACGTCGACGGCAGCCTCGGTGGGCCCGTACAGGTTGTGCAGCGGCACGTCGAGCACGTCGAGGAAGCGGTTCTTCAGCTCCTCGGGCAGCGCCTCGCCGCTGCACACCACCCGGCGCAGCGAACGGCAGCCGGCGGCGGCGGGCTCCGCCACGAACGCGGCGAGCATGGACGGCACGAAGTGCGCGGTGGTCACCGACTCCCGCTGGATCACCCGCGCCAGGTACGCCGGGTCCTTGTGCCCGCCGGGCTCGGCGACCACCAGGGCGGCGCCGGTCAGCAGCGGCCAGAAGAACTCCCACACCGACACGTCGAAGCCGAACGGCGTCTTCTGCAACACCCGGTCGTCGGGCCCGAGCCCGTACCGGTCCTGCATCCACAGCAGCCGGTTGACGATCGCGGAGTGCTCGACGACGACGGCCTTGGGTTGGCCGGTGGAGCCGGAGGTGTAGATGACGTAGGCGGGATGGGACGGCAGCAGCCCTCCCGGCTCACCCGGCTCGGGTGCGACGGACACCGCGGGTGCCGCGTCCGCCGTCCCGCCGCCCCCTTCGGCGTCCAGGAGCAACCGGGGCGCCGACGCTGCGGCCGGGAGCCCGTCGGCCACGTCGGAGGTGGTCAGCAGCAGTACCGGCGCGGCGTCGGACAGCATGAACGCGATCCGCTCCGCCGGCAGGGAGGGGTCGACCGGAAGGTAGGCCGCACCCGACTTGAGGACGGCGAGCAGCGCGACGACCAGTTCGGTGGACCGGTGCAGGGCGACCGCGACGATCTCCTCCGGTCGCGCGCCCCGGGCGCGGAGCCCGGCGGCGAGCGCCTCGGCCCGGGCGTCGAGTTCGGCGTACGTCAGACGCTCGTCGCCGAACACGGTCGCGAGGGCGTCCGGGGTGCGGGCGGTCTGCCGTTCGAACAGTTCCACGAGCGTGGTCGCGGGCACGGGCGCCGCCGTGTCGTTCCACTCCGCGATCATCCGGTGCTGCTCGGCCGAGACGACGTCGACCTCGCCCACGGTCGTCGCCTCCGTCTCCTCGGCGACCGCCGTCAGCAGCCGCTGAAGTCCCTCGGCGACGCTCAGCGCGGCTCGCGTGTCGAGGACGTCGGGCCGGTGGTCGAGGTGCAGCCGCAGCCGCTCTCCCGGCAGGACGATGAGGTTGACGGTGTAGTGCGTCGCGTCCGACCCGTCGACGGCGGCCAGTTGCACTCCACCGGCCAGGTCCCGCATCTCCGCGAGGTCCAGCGGATAGTTCTCGACGACGACCGCGGTGTCGAACAGCGTGCCGAGCCCGGCCGCCCGCTGGATGTCCGCCAGCCCCAGGTGCTGGTGGTCCATCAGCGGGGCCTGCTCGTCCTGGAAGCGGGTCAGGGCGGCGAGCAGGGTCTCCTCGTCCCGCACCCGGAAGCGCACCGGCAGGGTGTTGATCAGCAGCCCCACCATGCTCTCGATCCCCGCGACCGGCGCGGTGCGCCCGGAGACCGTGCCGCCGAAGACCACGTCCTCACGGGCCGTGAGCCGGGCCAGCAGGATCGCCCAGCACCCTTGCACGACGCTGTTGAGCGTGATGCCCGCCGACCGGGCCCGCCCGGTGAGCCGAGCGGTCGCCTCCGGCGACAGCTCCACCGTGGTCCGCTCCGGCAGCGCGCCGAGCTTGTTCGGGTCCGCGGAGCCCAGCAGGGTGGGCTCGTCCAGGCCCGCCAGCGCGTCCCGCCAGGCCGCCGTCGCCGCCTCCCGGTCCTGGCCGGCCAGCCAGGCGAGGTGGTCGCGGTAGGGGACTGCCGACGCGGCGAGCGAGGAAGGCTCGGCACCGGTCAAGTCCGCGTAACCGGTGAGGAGTTCGCGCAGGAGAACGGCGGACGACCAGCCGTCCCACAGGATGTGATGGTTCGTCATCAGCAGCCGGTGCCGGTCCTGACCCGCGCGGACGAGGGTGAAGCGCACCAACGGAGGCCGCTCCAGGTCGAATCGCCGGGCCCGGTCGTCGGCGAGCAGTCGCTCCCAGACGGCGTCGCGTTCGTCCGTGGGGTGCGTGGTGAGGTCGACCGAGGCCCACGGGACCTCGACATCGCCGGCCACCACCTGCACGGGACGGTCGAGCCCACGGTCGGTGAACGCCGCCCGCAGCGCGTCGTGCCGTGCCAGCAGGGCCCCGCAGGCCTGCCGCAGGGCACTCGCGTCGAGCGGGCCGTCCAGGGTCAGGACGATCTGGCCGGTGTAGGCGTCCGTGCCGGTGGCGTCGTAGGCGGCGTGGAAGAACAGGCCTTCCTGGAGGGGCGACAGGGGCAGTACGTCGGTCAGTCCCGGGTGCCGTTCGGCGAGGCCGTCCATGTCCCCACGGGAGAGGCCGGCCGGCGCGAGGTCGGCGCGGACGGGGCTGTCCGGGGCCTCGGGAGACGACTCGGCCAGCAGGCGCAGGGCAGCGAGCCAAGCGTCGGCAAGCGCGTCGGCCTCTTCCTCGGCCAGCAGGTTCTCCGGCCAGGTCAGCACGGCGGTGAGGGACGGACCGTCCGCCCCCTCCACCGCAAGTGCGTCGATCTGGAGGCAGTGGTCGACCGGCATCGCGGGATCGGCGTGGGCGGCGAGTGCGCCCGCGCCGGGGGCCGGGCTCCAAGGCCCGTGGTCCGCGCCGTCGAAGCGGCCCAGGTAATTGAACAGCACGCGCGGCTGGGGGAGTCGGGCCAACTCACTCGCGGTCTCTGGGTTCAGACGGCTCAGCAGTCCGTAACCGGTGCCGTGGTCCGGGACGGCGGCGAGGCAGCCGTGCACCCGCCCGGCCAGCGCGGCGAGCGCGTCCCCGTCGCCCTGCCCGGCCGCGGCCAGGTCGAGCCCGCGCAGGTCGAGCCGGACCGGGTACTGGGTGGTGAACCAGCCCACCGTGCGCGACAGATCGTGCCGGCCCGTCCGGTCCGCCCGGCCGTGCCCCTCCAGGTCCAGCAGCAGCGAGTCCGGGCCGCCGACCCCGGCGACACCGGGATGACGGGCGGCCAGGGCGAGCGCCGTCAGCAATACCTCGGCGGGGCCGGTGCGGAGGGCTACGGGCACGGAAGTCAGCAGGGGCCCGGCTGTCTCCGCCGGGAGGGTCAGGGTACGGGTGCGGGTGGTGCCGATGGTGTCCCGCGCCGGGTCGGGCGCCCGGTCCCACGGCGCGGGCGTCACGTCCAGTTCCGGCGAGGGTGCGTCCGTGTTCGCGTGCGAGTCCGTGAGCGTGTCTGTGCCCGTGCCCGTGTTCGTGTTCGGTGCCAGGGTCCGTCGCCAGTAGGGGAGTTCGGCCAGCACCTCGGGGGAGACGGCCAACTCCTGGAGGTGGGCGGCCCAGACGCGGAACGGGGTGCCGGCGCCCTGCGACGGCAGCACCGCGTCACCGTCACCGGCCGCCGAGTCGCCGTCACCAGCGACCGCATCCCAAGCGGCGGCGAGATCGTCGAGCAGGATGCGCCAGGACACGCCGTCCACGGCCAAGTGGTGCACGCACAGCAGCAGTCGGTCCGGCAGACCGTCGCCGCCGCACCACCGCACGGCCCGCACCTGCACCCCTCGGGCCGGGTCCAGCTCCGCCGCCGCGTCAGCCCCGGCGGTCTGCGCGTCGAGGGGCTCGTCCGCCCGCCGCAACACCCCGGCGGCGTCGACCGAACCGGGCTCGCCGATCACGAGGGCGGGGCGCCCGTCCGGCCCCTCGGCCACGCGCAGCCGCAGCGCCGCGTGCCGGTCGAGGACCGTCTGCAAGACGCGGACCAGCCGGGCGTCGTCAGCGCCGGCGGGCAGGGTGAGGGTCATCGACTGGCTGAAGCGGCCGATCGGTCCCGGCCCGTCGAGCAGCCACCGCATGACAGGCGTAGTCGCCGATTCGCCGAACTTCTCGACGGAGTCGCCCTGTTCGGACATGGCGTCCGGTGCGTCGAGGGAGCTGTCCATCGCGCTGCCGACCGCGCCGGCGAGGGCGGCCGGGGTCTTGTGCGTGAAGACGTCGCCCAGCGTGAACGTGAGGCCCCGTGCGCGGGCGCGGCTGACCAGGGTGAGGGCGGCGATGCTGTCGCCGCCGAGGGAGAAGAAGTTGTCGTCGGGCGCGACGGCGCGGCCCAGCACGTCAGCGAAGAGCGCGCACAGCGTGCCCTCGGGGCCCGCCGCGGGCTCGCGCGCCGGCGTGTCCGGTTCCGGCTCCTGGTCCGGTCCCGGCGTGGGCAGCGCCCGGCGGTCGACCTTCTTGTTGGCCGTCAGGGGCAGCGCGTCCAGGGCGACGAAGATGTGGGGCACCATGTAGTGCGGCAGGAACTCGGCCAGATGCGCGGCCAGTTCGGCCGAGGGCGCGACCACTCCGCCGGGTTCCGGTGCGACGAACGCGACGAGACGCCGCCCGCCGCCCGGGGCGGGCCGAACGTCGACCGCCGCCTGCCGCACCGAGGGGTGACGGCCCAGAACGGTCTCGATCTCGCCCAGTTCGACGCGGTAGCCGTTCACCTTGACCTGCTGGTCGATACGGCCCAGGTACTCCAGGTCCCCGTCCGCCGACCAGCGCACCAGGTCGCCCGTGCGGTACATCCGGGCCCCGGGGACGTCCGAGAACGGGTCGGGCACGAAACGATCGGCGGTCAGTCCCGGGCGTCCCGCGTACCCCTGCGCCAGACCGGCGCCCGCCACGCACAGCTCGCCCGCCGCGCCGGGAGGCAGCAGCCGCAGCCGCGAATCCACCACGTAGGCACGGTGGTTGACCATCGGCCGGCCGATCGGCGGCACCCGGCCGCCGTCACCGGGCGCGCAACGGTGCATGGTCACCTCGACGGTGGCCTCGGTGGGGCCGTAGCCGTTCCACACCTCGCGGCCCCCGGCCGCCCAGCGCGCCACCGCGTCGGCCGACGGGGCCTCGCCGCCGGTGGACAGGAAGCGCAGCGCGGGAAGCGCGCGGGGGTCCAACAGGGGCAGCAGCGCGGACGGCAGGTCGGCGACTGTGACCTTCTGGCGGGCCATCAGCGACTGGAGCCGGTCCAGGTCGGTGCGTTCCTCGTCGGTGGCCAGGACCAGCGTGCCGCCGCTCAGCAGCGCGCCGAACACGTCGAGCACGGACACGTCGAAGGACAGCGCCGCGAACCCGAGGAACCGCTCGCCCCCGCCCTGACCGGCCCCGACCTCCGCCACCGCGAGATGGGCGTGCACGAAGTCGACCGCGGCGGCATGCGGCACGACGACGCCCTTGGGCTCGCCGGTGCTGCCGGAGGTGTAGAGCAGATAGGCAGCCGAGAGCGCAGGCACGACCGCACGCCCGGCACCACCCCGGCCACCGGGACCATCCGGTCCATCCGGGACGACCACGGCACCCGCGCCCCGCACATCCCGCAGATCCCGTACATCCCGCACCTCCCCCTCCTCCCGCGCCCGCCGCACCGGCACCACAGCCGTACGCTCCGGCAGCAGCCCCCCACCGCTGTCCGCCGCATCGACGACGACGGCACCGATCCCGGCTCGGTCCACCACATACGCGACGCGCGCGGCGGGCAGCGCCGGGTCGAGGGGCACGTAGCAGCCACCCGCCTTGAGGACACCGAGCAGCGCGGCGACCATCGCGGGCGAGCGGCGGACACGCACCCCGACCGGCCGTCCCGGCCCCGTCAACGGCCGCAGTAGGCAGGCGAGTTCGTCCGCCCAGGCGTCGAGAGCGCCGTACGTCACCTCCTCGCCGTCGCAGACGACGGCGACGGCGTCCGGGGTGCGGGCAGCCTGCTCCTCGAAGAGCTCGTGCAGACAGCGGTCGGCGGGCGCGTCGGCCGCCCCGCCGTCCGCGAAGACGGCGAGTCGGCGCTCGTCGTCGGGCGTGAGCAGGCCGAGTGAGTCGACGACGGCGTCCGGCCCGGCGGCGGCCAGGCCGGCGAGGAACCGGGTGAAGCGCTCGCGGTGGGAATGCGCCTCGTCGGCGTCCATCTCACCGGCAGCCGCCTCGACCTGCACGGTCAGCGGGCTGTCGCCGCCGCGGTCGTAGACGTTGAGCGTGAGATGGTCGACGGGGCCGACCGTCAGGTTGTGGACGGTGGACGGGGCCCCGCCGAAGGCCAGCCCGTAGTCGAAGGACATCAGATTGACGGTGGCGTCCCACAGCCGCGCTCCGCCGTGGGCCTCCTCGATACGGTACCGCTGATGCCGCAGCACGTCCTTGATGCCGGCCGAGGTGCGGCGCACCAGCTCGCCGAGGGTCGTCGTGCCGGTGACGGCCAGACGCAGCGGCAGGACACGGGAGAACATGCCGGGCGTACGACGGGCGGCGGCCGTGGCGCGCCCGGTCACCGGCAGCCCCAGCACCACGTCCTCGGAGCCGTTGACCCGGTGCAGGTAGGCGGCAGCCGCCGCGATGACGAGGGCGGACCACCGTGTCCCGTACGTCCGGGCGGCCTCGCGCAGCATCCGCGCGTCGCCGTCGGGCACGTCACCTCTGACCCGCACGACGTCGCACATGGCCGCGACGGAACCGCCCCCACCTTGCTGCCCCGACTGCCCCGACTGCGTCGGCTGCCCCTGCTGCCCCTGCTGCCCCGGCCGCCCCGCGAACCCGACGGGCTCGGGGAGGTCGGCCAGCACGCCCTGCCAGAACGCCCGGTCGGCCTCCCGCGCCCCGGAGGCGAGGTAGGCCTCCTCCTCGGCGACGATCTCCCGCCACGGCACGGCATCGGTCGGCGGCACGCTGCCGCCGGCGACCAGCGCGGAGTAGTGTTCGGCGACCCGGCGGGCGAGGAGCGGCCCGCTCACACCGTCGGCGACGATGTGGTGGTAGCCCTGCATCCAGCAGAACACCTCGGGCCCGGTGCGTACCAGCAACTGCCGGTGCACATCACCGGAGGCCGGGTCCATCGGCCTCGCCAACTCGGCCCGCATCCGCGCCTCGGCGGCGGCGACGGGATCGGGAGCACCGCTCACGTCGACCGTCTCCAGCCGGAACGGCGGCAGCCCGGCCGCCGGCCGCTGCCACACCGCCCCGTCGCTCTCCCCGAAGCGCATCCCGAGCGCCTCGGTCTCCGCCAGCATCCGCCGCAGCGCCTCCTGGAAGAGCTCCGGATCCAGGGCTCCGTGGATCTCGAGATACTCGCCGATGGCGTAGTCACGACGCAGGGGGTCCAGTCGCTGCGCGAACCAGACACCGGCCTGCGCCGAGGTCAGGGGCAGCGACCCGTGGTCATCAGTGGGCATGGGGACGAAACTCCTCGGTTCGTTCGACGACGACGCGAGGATCACCTTCCGCGATACCCGACCACCGCAGTAGTCACCAGAATTCGCCTCTTGACACCCCCCACCCCACTACCGCCCGTTCCCGGTCACGAAAACCCGTGACGCCGGGGAGCACCGCGACGGGCGGTACCCTCGGCAGTTCGACGACTGCCGTTGAGAGTGGGGGCATTGATGGCGCGGTGTTCGTCCCGGGCTTCGTTGCTCGCAGCTGTGCTGCTTGCTCTGACGGTGTCGTCCTGCGGAGGGCCGGAGAGGAGCAGCGATGCCGCTGACGACTGCGCGGTGCGGCGAGAGATCGACCAGATCACTTCGCGGTTCCCGTCGTTCGGGCAGCTGGAATCCACGGCATGGTGTGGAATCGTTCCCGGAGGCGACTCGCGCGTGCCCGGTCCGACCGACGTCCGACTTGTGGGCGTGCTCGACGTCGCGGACGACGAGGTCGTGCGGGCGGAGCTCGCCGATTCCGCGTTGTACTTCCAGCCTCACTCGCCGCGGGACCTGCCTGCGGAGATCGCGGATCTGCTGCCCGCGGGGGCGGAGTGGGTGATGAGCGAGCGGGTCAACCAGCGCATCACCGAGGATCTGTACCCTGGCTACTTCGCCTACGACAGGCGGAGCGGGCAGGTGCTCTTCGACTGCTGGAACCCTCACCGCGAGGACGGACCGCCGCCCAGCCTGGTTGCCGGCTGAAGAACCTGAGCGAGGATCGGCCCCCGCTCCAGTCGGGCGAGGGACGCCCGTGCACCCGACCGGGACAAGCGAGTCTCCGTCTTCCACGGCACCGTCGCGGTGACCGCGATACGCCTCTGGCTCCGAGCATGATTCGCCGAAGGACGCCTCAGTCGGTGAAGGGATCTTCTACCGTCGGGATGCACGGAGACAGCAGCGCCTCCGTGTGCTGCGTGACCACGCCCCGAGCGAGCCTGAGCACGCGTACCTCGTTCGCGTGGCCCGGTTCCTCGTCGTCGCGGACGTGGAGGAGCCCGTAGGAGCCAGGGGCGACTACGGCCACATGCTCGAACAGTTCCACGACATCGGGCGACGAACGGTGATTGGAGCAGCCGCCGAGGTGGATGAACGGCTCGCCGTTCATCCACCTGAGGTCAAGCAAGTACGGGCTGTCCATCTCGGCGATGTGAAGCTCGAGTTCATCGACGATGCGCCGCAGGCCGGCCTCATCGTCGTCATCCGCTGGGGTTTCCCTGACCGTGATCCAACCGTGGTACTCGAACATTCCGTGATCGTAGTGCGACGGGCCGTGGCTCAGGACGCCTGTCGTTCGTGGGGGATCTTCTGGCCGGCCTCGATCGCCACGGGCAGCCGGTTCTCGGCCGGGGGCAGGGGGCAGGTGGCCAGGTCGGTGTAGGCGCACGGCAGGTTCGTAGCCCGGTTGAAGTCCAGGACGACCGTGCCGTCGGCGGCGGGCGGGTCGAGGGCCAACGCTCGGTTGGCGGCGTAGGTGGTGACCCCGGAGGTCGCGTCGGTGAAGAGCACCAGGAGAGAGCCCGGACCGCCGCCGGGGAACGCGGTGAGCGCCAGCGGGCGGCCGTCCAGCTCGAACTCGACCCGGCCCGGGGCGTCGTACACGTGCTCCAGGCCCTCGACCGCCGCGCCCACGGTCGTCGGCCGCGGTTCGGCGAACGCGGTGTAGCGGCCCGTCACCGCCCAGCGGGGATGCGGGTCGTAGGCGGGCGTGCCGGTGAACGCGGTGCGCAGCGGGGCGTCCGGATGCCGGGGACGGACGATGTCCTGTCCGCCGCGCTTGGCCACCTCGATCACGGCGTCGCCCCAGACCGCGTCGACCCCGCCGCGCTCCGGCAGCACCCCGAAGCGATGCTCGCCGTGGACGGGGGTGCCGTCCACGATCAACTCCTCGCCCTCGCCGAGGACCACGACGACCCCGTCCGGCCCGGTCGACCAGGCGCCCGGGGCGTCCGGGAAGCGCTGCGGCTCGGCGTCGAGCCAGTGCAGGCCGGTGATCGCGAGGAAGCCGTGCGGGTGGGCGAGCCGCTCCTGCTGCCTGGTGTGCCACTCCTGCCAGTCGCGGGTGAACGCGGACGACTGGGCGGCGGTGTCCTGGACGGTCATGCGTGCTCCTTCGTTTGCGGTGACTCGGGCGCGGCCGTGCGGTGACGGACGCGCGGGACGGCGTCGGGAACGAGCTCCGACACGAGCGCGGCGACCTGCTCCGTCTCGATCAGGAACCCGTCGTGGCCGTAAGGGGATTCGACGACGCGCGGGGCGTCCGCCGTGGGGATGCCGGCCGCCAGTTCCGCCTGCTGGGAGAGCGGGTAGAGGCGGTCGGAGTCGACGCCGGCGACCAGGGTGGGCGCGGTGACCCGGCGCAGGGCCTCCCGGACGCCCCCGCGGCCTCGGCCGACGTCGTGCGCGTTCATGGCCTCGGACAGCACTGCATAGCTGCCGGCGTCGAAACGCCGTACCAGCTTGGCCGCTTGATGGTCGAGGTAGGACTCGACCTGGTACCGGCCGCCGGCCAACGGGTCCTCGGCGCCCTGCGGCAGCCGCGCGAAGCGGACTTGCAGCTCCGGCTCGCTGCGATAGGTGACATGGGCCAGACGGCGGGCCAGGCCGAGTCCGGCGTGCGGGGCGTGACCGGTGTCGTGGTAGTGACCGCCGTGCCAGTGCGGATCGGACCTGATCGCGCGCAACTGGACGCCGGCCAAGGCGATTTGCTCCGCGCTCGCCGCCGCGGCGGTGGCCAGCAGCAGAAGCGCCCCGGTGCGCTCCGGGCGGGACACGGCCCATTCCACCGCGCGCATGCCGCCCATCGAACCGCCCACGACGAGCGCCCACCGCTCGATGCCCAGCGCGTCGGCCAAGTCGGCCTCGGCGACGACCTGGTCGCGCTGCGTCAGGAACGGGAAGTCCCCGCCCCAACGCCCACGTCCGTCGGGCCGCAGCGCGGCCGGTCCGGTGCTGCCCTGGCAGCCGCCGAGGACATTCGGGGCGACGACGAACCAGCGCTCGGTGTCGAGACCCCGGCCGGGCCCGACCAGCCCGTCCCACCAGCCGGAAGTGGGATGACCGGGCCCGGCCGGGCCGGCGACATGGCTGTCGCCGGTGAGGGCGTGCAGGACGAGCACGGCGTTGGAGCGGTCCGGGGCGAGCCGCCCCCAGGTCTCGAACGCCAGCCGCACGCCCGGCAGTTCACCGCCCGCCTCCAACGGCAGCGGCCCCTCGGGGTAGTGCCACCGCCGACGGCCGGGCGGGTCCCCCTCCCGCCAGCCCCCGGTGGGCGGCGGAAGAGGAAGCCCGGACAGGTCACTCACCTAAGCGCCCTTGGCCGCGCGGAAACCCGCCTCCAGGTCGGCCTTGAGATCGGCGAGGTTCTCGATGCCGACCGACAGCCGCACCAGCCCCGGCGCGGTCCCGGTCGCCGTGAGCTGTTCCTCGTCGAGCTGGCTGTGCGTCGTGGAGGCGGGATGGATGATCAGGCTGCGTACGTCGCCGATGTTGGCGAGGTGGCTGAACAGCGTGACCGCGTCCACGAACCGCTTGCCCGCCTCGACGCCGTCCCGCAGCTCGAAGGAGACGATCGCGCCCGCGCCGCGCGGCAGGTACGTCCGGCCCGCCTCGTACCACCGACTGGAGGCCAGCCCCGGGTAGTGGACGGCGGCGACCTCGTCGCGCTGCTCCAGCCATTCCGCGAGCGCGAGCGCGTTGGCGGAATGGCGTTCGATCCGCAGGCTGAGCGTCTCCACGCCTTGCAGCAGCAGGAAGGCGGAGTGCGGGGACAGCGCCGGGCCGAGGTCGCGCAGCAACTGCACCCGCAGCTTGATCGCGAACGCGCCCGGTCCGAGCGCCGGCCAGTACCGAAGCCCGTGGTAGCTCGGGTCGGGCTCGGTGAAGTCGGGGAACCGCTCGGCGTGCGCCCCGAAGTCGAAGGTGCCGCCGTCGACCACCACACCCGCGACGGCCGTGCCGTGGCCGCCGAGGAACTTGGTCGCCGAGTGCACGACGATGTCGGCGCCGTGCTCAAGTGGCCGCAGGAGATAGGGAGTCGGGACGGTGTTGTCCACGATCAGCGGCACACCCGCGTCATGCGCCACGTCCGCGACCGCGCGCACGTCCAGCACGTTGCCGCGCGGATTGCCCAGCGTCTCCGCGAACAGCGCCTTGGTGGTGGGCCGGACCGCCGCGCGCCACGCCTCGGCGTCGTCGGGATCGTCCACGAAGGACACCTCGATGCCGAACTTGGGCAGGGTGTGCCGGAACAGGTTGTACGTGCCCCCGTACAGCGACGTGCTCGACACGATGTGGTCCCCGGCGCCCGCCAGCGTCAGGATGGCGAGGGTCTCGGCGGCCTGCCCCGAGGCCAGCGCCACCGCCGCCACCCCGCCCTCCAGTGCGGCGACGCGCTGCTCGAAGACGTCCTGGGTGGGGTTGTGGATGCGGGTGTAGATGTTGCCCGGCTCGGCGAGCGAGAACAGGTCGGCGGCGTGCTGGGTGTCGCGGAACACGAACGACGTCGTCTGGTAGATCGGGGTCGCCCGGGCGCCGGTCGTCGGGTCGGGGGCGGCCCCCGAGTGGACCTGCCGGGTCTCGAACGACCAGGCGGGGGCGTCGGATCCGGCGGGCTGCGCCTCGGGCGTGTGACCGGCGGTGACGGAGTCGATGGGCTGGCTCATGGGTCTCCTCGTGCGAAACCGGCGCACGGGCGCACACATATGCGGTCATACGTGGGCCGTGAATGCGGCAGAGGTGGAGAAAGAAGGGAAGGGAGAAGAAGAGCAAAGGGGGAGACGGTGATACGCGGGCCGGAGCGGAGCGTCAGCTCTCGGCGCGACAACCCGTGGCGGTGACACGCACGTAATCGACGTGGCGGCGGGTCACGAGCACGGTCATGGGGACAGAGAATCACACCCGGGGCGTCTCGCACCAGCATTTCGTGGGGTGGGACTTTTCAGCGCACCGCTCGGGCGACCACACCAGGCCGTCCGTCGGCCGTCCGCTCGCCCAACTCTCCGCCACAAATAGGTGTTCCCGGCGGTCCGGTACGGACACGCCGGGAACGAGGGCCTGTTCAGAGGATCGGCATACGCTGTGCCGCGCTCCGATCGCCCGTGGTCGCGGGCACGGTCCCGCAGTACTCGGCCTCCACGACGGCGATCGGGTCGCCGGCCCAGTCCCCGTTGAGGTTGAGGGCGAGCGAGTGCCCGCCGTCACGCGTGGTCATCGCGACGGACAGCGAGCCGTGGATGCCGCCGGTGTGCCCCCAGAGCTCCTTGCCGCAGGAGAGTTTCACCTTCATCAGCCCGAGCCCGTAGGTCGCGGAGCCCGGCGGCTGTTCCTCCCCGGCCGGAACGGTCGTCGTCAACTCCTCCAGTTCCGCGGGGGGCAGGAGCCGGCCGCGGACGAGGGCGGAGGTGAAGGCGTTGAGGTCGCTGGAGTTGGAGATGATCTCGCCCGCCGCCCGGGCGATGGACGGGTTGAGCTCGGTGACGTCGTACGTCGGACCGGCCGGGTCCTGGAGGAGCTTCGAGTAGGCGCGACCAGCGGGCCGCGGCATCCGGGGGTCGGTGCCCGGCACGGTCGTCGACCGCAGGCGCAGCGGCTTGACGATCCGGTCGCGGACCTCCACCCCGTACGGCCGGCCGGTCACTTTCTCGATGACCAGCCCGGCGAGCACGTAGTTGGTGTTGGAGTACGACCAGTCGGCGCCCGGCGGGAAGACCGGCTCGTGGTCCATCGCCAGCCGCACGAGCCGGCGCGCACTCCAACTGTCGTAGCGGTGCTGGAGGAAACCGGGGCCGAACACCTTCTGACCGAACTCGGGCGTCTCGGTGTAGTTGTGGATGCCGCTGGTGTGGTTGAGCAGCTGCCGGACGCTGATCTTCCTGCCGTCGTGCCCGTTGCCCCTGACCACCCCCGGCAGCCAACGCTCCACACTGTCGTCGAGGTCCAGTCGGCCCTCGGCCTGTAACTGGAGCAGCACGGTGGCGACGAACGTCTTGGTGATGCTGCCGATCCGGTAGCGGTCCTGGCCCTTACGGGGCCGTTCGGTCACGATGTCCGCCACGCCCGCCGTACCGGTCCACACGCCGTACCGGTCGACGGCCTGCCCCGTCACCCCGGGGACGCCGTCCGCGACGACGGCGTCCATGGCCCGCTGGGTCTCGCCGTGCCGCCCCGGCCTGCCGCTGTCGCCGGTTCCGCCGGTGTCCGCGACGGCAGCGGCTGTCGCGGTGCCCAGCAATCCGGCCAGGGTCAGTGCGACGACTGACGCCCGCATCGATCTGCGGTTCGACATGGTCCTGCGTCCCTGTGTCAAGGGAACCCCCTGGTAGCCGAGTTGAGCCTTCAGCCACAAGGACGACGCCGGGACACGACGAGTTGCCCCCGGCGCACCGGTCGTCCGTCAAACCATGCCTTCGGACGATTGAGGAGCCCTGCGTCCTTAGGGAGCGGGCGCGGCGCGTTCGGCACGGCGTCGCACACGCCGTGCCACCTTGCGACCCCAGGCCTGTGCCGGCGTCTCGACGCACCGGTAGGTCAGCAGGCACACGGGCAGCAGCACAGCGAAGAAGGCCACCGTCAGGGCGACACTGTCCTGCCGCCGTCGGCCGATCGTGCCGTCGATCACCGCCAGCAGCACCGGATGCACCAGATAGACCGAGTAACTGATCGTCCCCAACCCGGTCAGCAGCCGCGGAACGCGCCGGCGGCGCGACAGCAGCCCGACGCCGAAGGTCAGCACGGCGAGCAGGAACGCGACGATCCAGCCGCGCCGTGTGAAATGGCTGTCGTCGCCGTGCGCGTACGCACTTCCCACGGCGCAGACGACCGTCACGACGGCGGCGCCGGCCGCGTGGCGCCAGGTGCTCTGACCGTTCTCGGCCCGGTGGACGGCGGTGCCGAGGAACATCACGGCGAGAATCACCAGCCCTTCCCACAGGGGGACCGTGCCGTTGAACGGGACCAGGGCGAGCGCCAGCACTCCGCCCAGCACACCCCCGAACACCCGCAACACGGGTGACGTGGCGCTCGCACAGCAGATGGCGATCCCCATGGCGATCGAGGCGAGCGCGATCAGCGGCCCGGTGCCGACCAGGCCGGACAGCGCGGAGGCCGGCAGCGCCGCCCCCGCCGCCACGCTCACAGCGGCGAGCACGGCCAGGACGACAGCGACCGCCGCGGACCGCCGATGAAGACGGACCGTGAAGAGACCCACGACCAGCAAGTAAAAACACATCTCGTACGAGAGCGTCCACAGGACGAGCAGCAGATTGGGTGTCCCCAGCAACTCCTGGAGCATGGTGACATGAGCGACAGCCACGGCCACGGCGCTCTGCCCGCCGAAGTCCCGCATCTGCGCGAAGCCCAGGAGATCGAGGGCGAGGAACACCAGCACGACAGCCGCCCACAGCGGGTACACCCGGGAGAGCCGCCCGACCCAGAACGTCCTTACGCAGCCCCGGCGTTCCAGCGACGCGGGGATGATGTAGCCGCTCACCAGGAAGAACACCATGATGCCGTAACGGCTGGTATTGAACTGCGGCATCAACTCCCGCCGGAACTCCGCCATAAAGGTGTACGACGAGTGGTCGAACACCACGACGAGCGCGGCGATCCCCCGCAACGCGTCCAGCCACCCCAACCGCGAGGGACCGGCCGACGTGAAGACGTTGAGTAATCGTGAAGTGACTCCATGTAATCGCTTCGGAGTTGCGGGGGCGAGGAGCACGGATTCCATGCGCGGAGAGCCTCTTCGGTGAGGTAGGCGAGTGTTCGTCGAGGACGCGTTCACGGGGCATGTGATCCCCGCGCCGCTCACACTACCGAGTTGACCGGTCGCGGTACTGTTCGGCGGCACAGTACCGGGGCCTGTCACGGCTGCGGACCGCGAGCCCTCACCGCGCCGCCTCCTGGACCGCCGACGAGGCCGGCGACGAGGATGCCGGGCGCCAGCCCAGTTCGGGTGCGACGAGGTGGCGTACGTCGTGCAGGATCTGCTCGTACTCCTCCCGCTGGAATTCGTAGGGCAGTTCCAGGCGAAGTTCCGACACCTCGGCGATCACCGGATCGGCGGTGAGCCGTTCCAGGATCTGCTCGGCGGTGCCCACGATGTCCGGGGCAAACAGGGTGCGTCGCGGGCCCTGGGGTGCGAGGGTGCGTTCGTGGCGGCTCGTCGCGTAGGCCAGGTAGCGGGCGCGGGTGGCCGCGTCGGCGCTGTCGAGAGGCACGATCACCCGGCCCAGGGCCACGCGCGCCGGACGGTCCCCGGAGTACGCGCGCCGGTACTCGGCCAGCAGGTTCGACTGGGCCGTGGTGAAGTCGTCGGTGCCCTCGCCGGTGACGATGTTGCCGGACAGGAGACCGAGTCCGTTCTCCGCGGCCCAGCGGACCGAGCGCAGGCTGCCGCCGCCGTACCAGACGCGGCGCGCCAGCCCGGGACTGTGCGGTTGCAGTCGGGGCCGCTGGACGTTGCCCGGCGAGTGGATGACCGTGTCCGGGCCGCCGAGGTAGCCGCCCCGCAGGTTTTCCACGACCCGGGCGATCCTGCCGTACGACAGGTCGAAGTCACGCCAGTCCCCGTCGTGCACCAGATCGCCGAGCAGGTCGGCGTGCGGCATCCCGGTGCTGAAACCGACCTGGAGCCGGCCCCCGGACAGTACGTCGGCCAGCGCCAGGTCCTCGGCCAGGCGGAACGGGTTCTCGTACCCGATGGGGATGACGGCGGTACCGAGCTCGATCCGCTCGGTGCGCTGGCCGGCGGCGGCGAGGAACACGGCCGCCGAGCCGACGCCGTGTTCGAGGTGGCGCTGTCTGATCCAGGCGCCGTCATAGCCCAACCGCTCGCCGTACTCGAAGAGTTGAAGGGTCTCCTCCAGGCCCGGGAGCGGGTCGTCGTCTGCGAAGTTGCCGGGCGTGAGGAAGGCGAGTGAGGCGATTGTGGGAGGGATCGGGGGGTTGCTCATGGGATGCCGGTCCTCAGTTCGTGGTCGTTCGAGCGAGGGCGGAGGGGAGTCGGCCGCCGGGGATCGCGGCGAGTAGCTCGCGCGTGTACGCGTGGCGGGGGCCGGTGAACAGGTCCTCGGGCGGGCCCGTCTCGACGACGCGTCCGGCCCGCATGACGGCGACCTCGTGCGCGATCTGGCGCACGACGGCCAGGTCGTGGGAGATGAAGAGGTACGCCACTCCCGTGTCCGCCTGCAACTCGGCCAGCAGCTCCAGTACTTGAGCCTGCACGGACACGTCGAGCGCGGAGACCGGCTCGTCGCACACCACCAGGTCGGGGGAGAGGGCGAGGGCGCGGGCGATGGCCACGCGCTGACGCTGTCCGCCCGACAGCTCCGCCGGGCGGCGCTCCAGGGTCGAGGCGGGCAACGCGACCCGGC
Organism: Streptomyces sp. NPDC002328; assembly: GCF_042890065.1. Taxonomy (NCBI): domain Bacteria; kingdom Bacillati; phylum Actinomycetota; class Actinomycetes; order Kitasatosporales; family Streptomycetaceae; genus Streptomyces; species Streptomyces sp. NPDC002328. The sequence goes on from NZ_JBIARQ010000008.1 coordinate 140,369, forward strand.
CGAGCAGCTCACGGGCACGGTCCAGCCGCGAGACGCGGTCGCCGACCTTGAACGCCCGCAGCGGCTCGGTGATCACCTCCCCGACGGAGAAGCGCGGGTCGAGCGAGGCGTACGGATTCTGGTAGACCAGTTGGGCGCGGCGGCGCAACTGCCTGACCCGGGCGCCCTTGGCGGTGGTGATGTCGGCGCCGTCGAAGAGGACCTGTCCGGAGGTCGGGTCGGCGAGGCGGAGCACCATGCGGGCGGTGGTGGACTTCCCCGAACCCGATTCCCCGACCAGGGCGAGGGTCCGCCCGCGCCGCAGGGTGAGGCTGACGTCGTCGACCGCGCGAACCGTACGGGCCCCGCCGCCGGCGCGCGGCAGCCTGAACTCCTTGACCAGGTTGCGCACTTCGACCAGAGGAGCCGCGGCGTCGACCGCCGCATCGACGGTCGATACGACCGCCGCATCGACCGTCGTATCGACGGCCGTATCGATCGACGCACCGGTCCGTGCGGCGGAGGCCGGGGTACGGGGGCGCGCCGTGGTCAGGCTCGGCGCGCTGGCCAACAGACGTCGTGTGTAGGGGTGTTGCGGGTCGGCCAGCACGGCACGGGTCTCGCCCTCCTCGACGACCTTGCCCTGCTCCATCACCACCAGGCGCTGGGAGCGGTCGGCCGCCACCCCGAGGTCGTGGGTCACGAGCAGGATCGCCGTGCCCGACTCCTCGGTGAGACGCTGGAGATGGTCGAGGATGACGCGCTGCACGGTGACGTCGAGTGCGCTGGTCGGCTCGTCGGCGATGATCAGCCTGGGTTTCGCGGCGATGGCGACGGCGATCAGCGCCCGCTGCCGCATCCCACCGGACAGTTCGTGCGGGTACTGCCGGGCCCGGACGGCGGCGTCGGGCAACCCCGCCCGGTCCAGCACGGCGACCGCCTCGGCCGCAGCCGAACGGCGGGTCGCCAGACCGTGGATGCGCAGCACTTCGGCGACCTGCTCGCCGATCCGCTTGACGGGGTTGAGCGAGACCGTCGGATCCTGCGGCACCAGCCCGATCCGCGCGCCGCGCACGGTGCGCAGTTCGGCCTCGGACAGCGTGGCGAGGTCGTGCCGGCCGAAGCGGACCGTGCCCGCGTCGATCCGGCCGTTCGCCGCCAGCAGCCGGGTGACGGCATGCGCGGTGGTGCTCTTTCCGGAGCCGGACTCGCCGACCACGGCGGTGACTTGCCCGGGCCACACGTCGAGGTCCACACCCCGCACGGCCGGTACCGCGCCGCCGCGGGTGCGGTACGACACGGACAGTCCGCGGATCTCCAGCAGTGGTGCCGTCACGTCCTCACCGCTCTTCTGTAGGTGGGTCATCGCCACGACCATTCGCCGTCCAGGGCCCTGGCGACGCGGTTGGTGGCCAGCACGGTCGCGGCGATCGCCAGACCGGGCAGAGCGGTCAACCACCACGCGTTGGCGAGGTAGTTACGGCCGTCGGAGATCAACGTCCCCCATTCCGGGGCGGGTGGCGGCGCGCCGTAGCCGAGGAAGCTCAGCGCCGACACCGCCAGGATCGACGCGCCGAAGTCCAGCGTGGCCAGGACGATCACCGGGCCGGCGGCGTTGGGCAGGACGTGCCGTCCCAGCACCGAGTACCAGCGGGCCCCGCAGGAGCGGGACGCCTCGACGTACACCGCCTGCCGGATCCGCAGGACCTCGGCGCGCGCCACCCGGGCGAACGAGGCGACGCTCGCGATGCCCACCGCGACCGCCACCTTCACCGTCCCGTACCCGAGCGCGGTGACGAGGGCCAGCGACAGGAACAGCGCGGGGATGGAGAGCAGGACGTCGACGAAGCGCATCAGCACGTCGTCCACCCAGCGGCCCGTGAACCCGGCGACCACGCCGAGCAGACCGCCGACCACGAACGCGACCAGGACCGCGATGAGGGTTGCCTTCAAGGACAGTTGGGCGCCATGGACGACCCGGGAGAACACGTCGCGCCCCAGTTCGTCCGTGCCGAACCAGTGACTGCCGCTCGGACTGCGGAAGTTCTGGGCGGGCGTCCCCGTCAGCGGGTCCTGCGAGGTGAACAGACCCGGCCAGAACGAGGCCAGCACCACCAGCACGAGGACGACCGCCGACAGCAGCAGACCGGGACGGCGCAACAGGAAGCGCGGCAGCCGCCGTATGCCGGCAGTCCGGCCCGGCGCGGCGGGGGGACCCGTCTCGACCGGTCGGGCGAGGCCGAGCGCGGCCTCGGCCGGGTCGTCGACGAGACTCTGACCCATCTGACTCATGTGAAGCTCGCCCTCCTGCCCGAGGTCACCACGATCCGCGGGTCCAGCAGCGGATAGACCAGGTCGACCACCAGATTCGTCGCCACGAAGATCAGCGCCCCGAACATCACCACGCCCTGGACCAGCGGGATGTCCTGAGCGGTGACCGCCGCCGCGGTCACCCTGCCGAGGCCGTCGCGGGAGAACACCGTCTCGACCACCACCGAGCCGGCGATCAACTGGCCGACCAGCAGCCCGACGACCGTCAACGCGGGCAGCGACGCGTTGCGCAGCGCGTGCCGCAGATGCACCCGCCACCGGCCGGCGCCCTTGGCGCGCGCGGTCTCCACATAGGCCTGGTCCAGGGCGGTGAGCAGGCTCTTGGCCAGCACCTGGGCGATCTGCGCGCCGGTCGGGACCGCCAGCGTGAGCGCCGGCAGCACCAGGCCCCGCAGCCCGTCGTTGCCGAACGCGGGGAACCAGTGCAGCCGGAAGGAGAACGCGTCGACGAGCAGCAGCCCCACCCAGAACGTCGGGACCGACACCCCGAGCGGGGGCAGCGACAGCAGCAGCTGCCGCAGCCACCGCTGTGCGGTGTACGTCGCCACCACCGCGAGACCGCCCCCGAACACCACCGCGAGCAGCAGCGCGGCACCGGTCAACTGGAGCGTCTGCGGCAGCGCGTCGGCCAGGGTGGAGGTCACCGGACGGCCCGTGGAGACCGCGTCGCCGAAGTCCCCGCGCACCGCCCGGCCGAGATAGTCGGCGTACTGAGCCAGTACCGGCTTGTCGAAGCCGTACTCGTGCCGCAGTGCGGCGACTCGCGCCGGATCGACTTCCCCCGCGTCCATCCCGGCCCCGGCCATCGCCGTGACCGGGTCACCCGGCAGGAAGTCCAGCACCAGGAAGGACACCGTGTAGGCCGCCCACAGCACCCCGACCGCCTGCGCCAGCCGTTTGATCACGTAGAGGCGCACGGGCTAGCCGATCCAGGTGTCGTGCAGCTGGATCCGGCTGCCCGAGTCGAAGGCGAGACCGTGCACCTTCTTCGACACGCCCAGCTGGGTCTGGAGCTCCACCACCGGCACGTTGTACGCGTTCTGCACGATCGACTTCTGCGCCTCGCCCACCAGTCGACCGCGCTTGGCGGTGTCCGTGGTCGCGGCCTGTGCGGACAGAGCCGTGTCCAGTGAACCGGCCGGAAGGTGGTAGAAGTTGGCCAGCCGGGTGGAGAAGGAGCTGCGCAGGATGTCCGGGTCCGAGCGGGTCACGTTCCCCCACACCACGTCGAAGCCGCCCGACTGGAGCGTGGTGGAGAACTGGCTGACCTGGAGCTGCTTGAGCGCCACGTCCACTCCGACAGCCTTCAGTTGCTGCTGCACCAGCTCCAACGCGGGCTGGTTGGTGGCCGCGTTGGGGAACCAGGTGATGGTGAGGCTCAGCTTCCTGCCGTCCTTGGCGCGGAGTCCGTCAGCGCCCGTCCGCCAACCGGCGGCGTCCAGCAGCGACTTCGCCTTGTCCGCATCGAAGGCGAGGCTGGAGGAGAGGTCGGTGTAGTCGGGCGTAGTGTGCGCCAGGACGCTGGTCGCCGGGCGGGTGCCGGTCGGGAACACGGTGTCGGCGATCTGCTTCCGGTCGATGGCGGCCAGGATCGCCTGGCGCACCTTCGTGTCCTTCAGGACGGGCCGCTCGTTGTTGAGCCCCAGGCCGAACACCACACCGGGGTTGGCCCGGCTCTGAAGGGTGACCTGGCCGCCCTTGAGCGCCGCCTCGTTGGCCCTGCCGACGCTGCTGATGGCGTCGACCTGCCCGGACTGGAGACTGCCGGCCCGGACCCCCGCCTCGGGAACGACCTTGAACACCACACGGTCCAGGTAGGCCTCGCCCTTCTTGGACCACAACGAGGAGCCCCAGCCGTAGCCGGTACGCTTGGCCAGGGTGACCGACTGGTTCTGCGCATACTGCTTCAGCACGAACGGCCCGGACCCGATCACGCCGTCACTGCACTTCTGCTGCGGCGACCTCTTCACGCTCGCCGACGACTCGATGCCCAGCGAGTGCGTCGAAGTCGCCTGAAGGAACTGGGCGTTGGGTTCCTCGAAGGCCACCTCGACGGTCAGCGGGTCGACCACGGTGGTGCTCTTGACGCCGCTCAGATAGCCCTGCGCGAGGGTCCCCAGGGCGCCGAGCTTCGGCACCGCGTCGAAGTTGTCCTTGACCACCTGCGCGGTCAGCGGGGAACCGTCGCTGAAGGTCACCCCCGGTCGCAGATGGAAGGTGAACGTCGTCGCGTCGGCGTCGACGTCCCAGCTCTTGGCCAGCCACGGCACGATCTTCCCGGTGGTGGGGTCCTGGTCGGTCAGGGAGTCCACGATCTGGCGCACCGAGTAGATGCTGTCGTTGCTGCCGACCTGCTGCGGATCCACGCAGCCGGCGTCGGAGCCCACCGCGAAGGTCAGGGTGCCGCCGGACTGCGGCCGGCCGCTGCCGCCGCCGGAGCCGTCACCGCCCGACCCGCAGGCGGTCAGGAGGACACCGGTGGCGAGGAGGGCGGCAAGGGGGGCCCGTCGGGAAAGCCCCGAAGCCGGTCGGGAGGGCCTGAAAGCCGGTCGGTCGGGTCGGAACGCCGGTCGGGAGAGTCTGAAAGCCGAAAACGTTGTCACGGAGGGGCTTCTCCTACTCGTGTCACCAGGCACGGTGCCGCGCGAGGCACCACCGCGCATGGGCGTGCGACCCCGGCCGGCTCGACGCCGGACGCGGGGGAGCGCTGCACAGACGGGGGTCAGGGGACGACACCGAGAGCGGTGGCGAGGGGAAAGACGCAAAGGAGCCGGGGCCGACGAAGGGACGTCAGCCGAAGCCGGCGAAGGGGCGCCGGCCTGGGCCGGCGAGCGGACGTCAGCCGACGCCCGCCCGGCTCGTCAGGCCCGACAGAGGCAGCTGGTCGAGCGCTTCAGATCGATGTGGCGTCGGCGCGAGAGCCGGGAGAACGGCGTGGCATCGGCGAAGGAGGCAGCCGGGTCACCGCAGTGCCTCATGCCGATCCCCCTCTCTCCGGCCCCGTCACGGGGCCACGCGCTTGCGGGAGTCGTCGCTGACCCCGCCGGGCTTTCACCTGGAGCACCCCACCGCGCGGGAGGGTTGCCGGTCAGCGAGCCAGGGCTTGACGCTGACACTCAATGCCATTCGTGATGTTAGGGAGCCGATTCGGCGTACGTCAATGCCGCCACCGTCGTCAGCCGCGCACGGACCCCGTGATCCGGTCGAGGAGACGGCGGCCGTTCGCGCCCGTGAACCATTCGGCGTGGCCGACGTAGTACTCGTACGCCAGCCGCGTGTTCTCCGCCGAACGGGTCACTCCGTGGAAGTAGCCGAGTTCGGACAGCGCGAACTCCGCGTGCACCAACGGGAGAAGCGCGGGCAGCGCGGCCGACTCCGCGGCGCTGAGCGGTCGTACGGACCGGTAGCCGTCGAGGAGTGCCGCGGCGTCCTGCTCGCGCACCGGACGGCCGGGCCGCAGCCACTGCACGGCGTTGCGCTCGATCGCCGTGGCGAGGTCGTGCACGGCGGTCGTGCGATCGCTCATGCCGAAGTCCAGGACGGTGGAGACCCGGCCGTCGGCACCCCACAAGAGGTTCGAGGCGTGCCAGTCGTTGTGGGTCCACAGGGGTTCGAGAGCGGCGAGGTGGGGAGCCAGCCGCTCGTGCAGGGGGAGCAGTACGCGCTCGGTGTCCGCACGCCAGGAGAAGTCCCGCAACGCCTCCGCCAACGCCGGACGCTCCGTGACGTACCGCTCCAGCTCTGCCCGCGGGTCGTGCGAGGCGAAGACGGTGAACGAGGCGACGAGCGGCTGCACTTGGCGGCGTGGCGCGTCGAACCCCCGCGCCGCCAGGTGCGTTCGGGCCAGCGCCTCGCCCGCCGCCCGCGCGTGACCTGCGGAACGGAACGGCGACCAGGACAGCGCGTCCCGGTACAGGTCCGTCCCCGCGCCGACCGAGTGGACTTCGTACGTCCACGCGTCGCGCGCCACCGCGTCCAGCACCTCCACCACCGGCGCCCCGCGCAGCCGCAGGTGACGCAGGAACGCGTGCTCCTCCGCCAGCCCCGGCAGGGTCCGTACGGAGTGGTGGTGACGTTTCACGAACAGGCGCCGCCCGTCCTGTTCCACGAGGGCCGCCGCCGACAGCGGGCGCGGGCTGCGCCACACCACCCGGGCCGGCCCGACGACGTCCGTCACCTCCGTGTCGGTGAGCGGCGCCCAGTCCGGCTCGACCGGTTCGGTGCCCAGGCCGTGGGCCAGAAGTGAACTCACGCCGTGCCCACCGCCGTTGTGCCGCGCAGAGCCTCCAGGACCCGGCGCTCGGCCGCCGCGAACTCGGGCGCCGTGAGGTCCTCCACTCCGCGCGGGCGGGGGAGCGGCGTCTCGATGCGCTCGACCACCGTGGCGGGCCGCGGCGACAGGACGTGCACGGTGTCCGCGAGCAGCACCGCCTCACGTATGTCATGGGTGACCAGGACGACCGTCCAGCGGTGCCGCTGCCACATCCCGGCCAGCCACAGCTGCATCTCGGTCCGGGTCAGCGAGTCCAGCGCGCCGAACGGCTCGTCCAGCAGGAGCACCGGACGCTCCAGCACGACGGTGCGCAACAGCGCGGCCCGCTGCCGCATCCCCCCGCTGAGCTGGGAGGGGTACGCCTTCTGGAAGCCGTCGAGCCCGAAGTCGGCGAAGAGCGCGTCGGCCCGCGCCCGTGCCTGCTTCTTCTTCACGCCCTGGGCCTCCAGCCCCAGCGCCGTGTTGTCCAGCACGGTCCGCCACGGGAACAGCAGGTCCTTCTGCGGCATGTAGGCGACCTTGTCGGACTCCACCGAGGCCGGCTCGCCCTCCACGACCACCTGCCCCGACGTGGGCCGGTCGAGACCGGAGACCAGGTTGAACAGGGTGCTCTTGCCGGAGCCGCTCGGGCCGATCACCGCCGCGAACTCGCCCGGCTCCACCCGGAGTTCGAGGTCCCGCAGGACCTCCAGCTCACCGAAGGACTTGCCCACGCCCTCGATCCGCAGGCTGCTCACTTCCCCACCTTCCGCTCCCACGGCAGCACCAGTCGCTGCAACAGATACGTGGCTCCGAACAGCGCCACGCTCAGCGCCGCCGTCACACCCACCGCCGCGAACACCAGGTCCGTGCGGAACGCGCTCTTCTGCGCCTGCATGTAGATCCCCAACCCCGCCTCGGCGCCCGCGTACTCGGCGAAGACGGCGCCCACCACGGCGTACGTGATGCTGACCCGCAGCCCGGCGAAGAAGTACGGCATCGCGCTCGGCACCCGCACCAGGCGGAACGTCCGCCACCGGCCGGCGCCCAGCGACCGCAGCAGCCGCATCGCCTCGCGGTCGGTGGCGGCGAACCCGGCGGCCAGGTTGGCGGCCAGCGGGAAGAACGTCGTCAGCGTCACCACCAGCATCTTGGGCAGCAGCCCGAAGCCGAACCAGATGATGAGCAGCGGCGCCACGGCCACGATCGGGATGGTCTGCGAGGCGACGAGCAGCGGGTACAGGCCCCGACGGGCCGCCGAGGAGAAGTCCAGCAGGACGGCGACCAGCCAGGCCGCCGCGAAGGACAGCGCGAAGCCGAGCAGGGTCTCCTGGAGGGTGGGCAGGGTCTGCGCCCACAGCTCCGCGCGGTTCACCCAGCCCTGCTCGATCACCCGGGCGGGCGACGGCAGCGTCGTCGGGTCGACCCCGGCGGCACTCACATACAGCTGCCAGCCGCCGACCACGACGGCCAGCACCAGCAGCGGCGGCCACAACGAACGGAACAGCGACCTCACTTGGCGGCCGGGAGGTAGTCGTTGGTGAAGAACTCGGAGGCGTCGGGGGCCTTCGTGAGCTTCTTGCTGTTCGCGTCGACGAGCAGTCCGGCCTTGTACTCGAAGTCCGCGAACGCCTGCCAGCGCTCGGCGCTCTGGACGCCGATCGTCCCGTCGGCCGTCTTGTAGTACTCCTTCGCCAGCAGCGCCTCGCTCTTCTTCACCAGCTCGGTGTTGGTGAGGACGCTCCTGTTCTGGGAGATCAGCAGGTCGGCCGCCTTGTCGGGATGCTGGGCGGCGTAGCGGTAGCCCTTGTCCACGGCCGCCAGGAACTTTCTCGCGACCGCGGGGTTCTTCTTCAGGAACCGGTCGGAGGACGCGACCAGCGTGGAGTAGATCGCGGGGAAGCCGTAGTCGGACAGCTGGAAGTTCTTCAGCGGCTTGCCGCTCAGCTCGGCTTCCAGACCCTCCCACGTCGGCATCGGCATCGCGAAGTCGGCTTTGCCGGCGTAGAGCGCCGCGTACGCCGAGGTGTTGAGGGTGATCTGCCGGAAGTCGCCCTTGCCGCCCGCGTTCTGGATGACCGTCTTCAGCAGCGGCTTCTCGTAGGGGGCGCCGAAACCGGCGTAGGTCTTGCCGTCGAGGTCCCTCGGCGAGCTGATGCCGCCCCGGTCGGCGCGCACCGCGATGGTGACGTTCGTCTTCTGCGTGACGGCGTAGACGGAGGTGATGTCGGCGCCGGCGGCCCGTGCCGTCGTCACGCCCTCCTGGTAGGAGATGCCGAAGTCGGCCTTGTGGGCCGCGATCAGCGTCTCGGGCGCGGTCGAGCCGTAGGGCACGATCTTCAGGTCGATCCCGGCGTCCTCGAACCAGCCTTCGGCCTGGGCGACGTAGATGCCGGTGTGGTTGGTGTTGGGCGTCCAGTCCAGGGCGAGGGTGACGGTGGTGAGGCCGTCCTTTGTGGCGGCCGAGGAGTCGGCGGAGCAGGCGGTCGTGACGGCGAGCAGGGAGGTCGCGGCTATCGCGGACAGGAGCGAGCGGCGGCGCATGACAAGGTCCTTCGTGCGGAGGGAGGTTCGGCGGCGAGGGGCGTGATCAGGCCCGACACAGCGCGCTGTCCACCCGCTTGAAGTCGACGGCCAGGCGTCGGGTCAGGAAGGTCACGCGGCCACGTCCAGCAGCCCGTTGGTGAAGGACCGGTCCCAGTCGAGGTCGTGGGCGAGGGCGCCGTTGTCCGCGAGCCAGTGCGCGTACGGGCCCATCCGGGACGGGTCGATCACACCCCAACGCCCCTCCGTGTCCGTCCACGTGGGGGCGATCAGGGCGAGCGAGCGGGCGATGAGCGGGCGCGGGAAGTACGGGATCACGTCCTCCAGCAGTTCCAGCGTCCGGTCCTGCTCCTGGGCCGCGAGTGCGTAGCCCTGCGCCGTGACTGCGAGGAAGTCCCGGACCAGGGACGGCTGTTCGGCGAGCAGCCGCTCACTCGTGCCCAGCAGGTAGCTGTGGTAGCGCGGTGCGCCGATCTCGTCCACCGGCCAGGTCAGGCGCCGCTCCTCGGGCAGGTCGCCGCGCAGCGCGTCCCAGGACCAGTAGTTGCCGAACGTGGCGTCGGCCTCGCCCGCCTCGATGTCGTCGACGGTCAGCTCACGGGTGCCCGCGTCCACGGTGATCACCGCGTCCGGGTCGCCGCCGTCGGCCGCGACCAGGTGGCGGACCAGGGCACGGCCGCGCGGGGTCGGATTGAAGGCGATCCGGCGGCCCGCGAGGTCACGGGGCCGGGTGATGCCGGTCGACGTCGTCGTCTGGATCGCCTCCAGACCGCGGTGGTTGACGGCCGCCACCGCGATCAGCGGCTGTCCGTGCGCCGCACGCCGCGCGAGCAGCCGGTTCGGCGGGAAGATCCCGAAGTCCACCTCGCCCCGGGCCAGGTACTCCAGCGTGTCACCGCGCCCGGGGTCCTGCACCGCCAACTCCACGTCCAGGCCCGCCTCGGCGAACCGGCCACGGGCGCGAGCGACGTACAGACCTGCTGAATTCGGCCAAGGATGGAAATAGTCCAGCATGACCCGGATATGCGGCATGGGGGTGCTCCGAAGGAGGTGCGCGACAGCGCGGTGAACGGTGAGAAGGAGGAAAAGAGCGTCAGCGACGACAACAGGAGCCGGGCGCCGGGGCGTTGGACACCGGGTGCTTCGGCTCGACTGCTGCGGACACATGAACTCCTACGCGGGGCGCTGCACAGCGCGGTTGGTGCGGTCGGCGTCCCCATGGGGACCGGACTCGAAGGACGAGCCGATCCCAGACGCCCTCTCAGCCCAGCCGGGGAGGGGCTCCCGCGTAGATGGCCGAAACCATAACGGCATGCCCGGGACGCTGTGCAAGCCAGGTCCGAAATATGGGACGCCGCCACTCGACGTGTGAGACGCCCAGCTCACGGGCGTACCATCGGCCGCCATGACCTCCCAGCTGCCCGGCCCTCTCGTCGACGACGTCTGGCTCGCCGCACACCTCGGCGACCCCGGACTCGTCGTCCTCGACGCCACCGCCCTGCTGCCCTCGCCCCGGCACGACGGCGACCACCGGTGTGCGAGCGGTCGCCCGGCATGGGCCGAACGGCACCTTCCCGGCTCCCGCCACGCCGACCTGACGGGCGACTTCTCCGACCGCGACGCGCCGTACCACTTCACCGCGCCGGCCCCCGAAGCGCTGGCCGCGGCCCTCGCCCGGCTCGGCGTGGGGGAGGGGGACGCGGTCGTCGCGTACGACAGCGCCGGCGGCATCTGGGCGGCCCGACTGTGGTGGATGCTGCGGGCGATCTTTGTACCGGCGGCCGTCCTGGACGGCGGCCTGGAAGCCTGGGAAGCGGCCGGACATCCGCTGTCCTCGGGCGTGGACGCCGATCCGCCGCCCGCCGTCACACCCGTCACCCCGGTCCCACGCCCCGAACTCTGGTCGGACATCGACGAGGTGACCGCCATCAGCCGCGGCGAACGCCCCGGCACCCTGGTGTGCGCCCTGCCGGCCGCCGGCTTCGAGGGCACCGCCCCCACCCGCTACAGCCGCCGCGGCCACATCCCCACCAGCCGCAGTCTCCCGGGCCGCGAACTGCTCGACCCCACGGGCCGCGTACTGCCCGACTCCGAACTCACCGCCAGGGTCGACGCGTTGCTCGACAGCGCCGACTCGCCGGTCGTCCTGTACTGCGGCGGCGGCATCTCCGCCGCGGCCACGGCACTCGCCCTCACCCTGCTGGGGCGGGAGGACGTCTCGCTGTACGACGGCTCCCTGGAGGAATGGTCCGAGGACCCGGCGCGCCCGCTGCGCCTGGGAGCCTGACGCCCCGAGATCCGCCCGCGGGGGTTGGGGCGGTGCGCGCCTGAGCAGAGTAGAGGGGTGGAATTCGTCGGACTCGTCAGCACCGTGGTCGGTGCGCTCATCGCACTCGTCGCGACCGCGGGCGTCGAGCGGCGTCGCTGGCAGCGGGAGAGCGAGCAGCGCACCCGGGACGAGCTCCGCGCCGCCTACATCGGGTTCCTCAGCGCCACGGCGGCGGCGAGCGAGACCCTCGTCAACGTCGCACGCGGCCACGACAGGGACGACTCCGCGTCAGCGCGCGTCGGCAATGTGCTGAGGGACAATCATGTCCTCACCCGTCGGCTGGAGTTGACGCTGATCGCCGACGACACCGTCGTCGAGGAGGCCGGCCGGATGGTCACCCGGTTGCGCGCCTACCGCGAAGTCGTCGAGCGGGGCGTGCCGTTCGACACCGAGGAGTTCCAGCGCGCCCGGACCGCCGTCCACGACCAGCGGGACCTGCTGACGCGGTTGATGCGTGACTCCCTGTGAAGAACTCCGCTGACGATCACGGCTGAGCGTTCGACGCAGTACCGCCGGCCAGCTTCGTGCGCATGGCGCGCAGCCGCCGGTGCCGGCGGCTGCCGTACAGCACGAGCCAGCCCAGGAAAGCCCCGCTGAACAAGGCCATGCCGATGGTTTGCCGCGTACTCGCGGTCACGGCCGCCAGTACCACGACAGCGCAGAACATGACGGCGAGAAAGACCTGCGCCGCGACGCGGTGACGTGAGCGGCGCAGACGCTGCTCGACCAGATCCCGCATGGCCTGCCGTTCCTGCGGAGCCGAGGGCACGACGCCCCGGCGCAGCTTCCGGTCCAGCGACACGAGCCGGTCGGCCGACCCTCCGGCCGCACGCTGCTCCCTGCGCCGCACCAGGACCATGACGGCGATCCCGCCGAGCGAACTGACAGCCACGCGCACCACGACCCCCAGGACCGATTGCCCCGGGAACAACAGCAGGAGCACGGCGCTGGCGACGGCGATCGAGAGGACGACCTGGAGGCACGGACGCTTGCCGAGAAAGGAGTCGGGTTCTCCGAGCGTGGACGGGGACGGCTGCGGTGCCTGCTCTGGCGTCATGGGTCATCCCTCCGGGTGCATGCGCCTGGACACCCCCGGTACCCCTTGCCCGGTGCGGCAAGCAGTCAAGTTCCGTCTGTGAAAGGCGAGATGGGCTTCCGGTTACCCGCCACGTCCGTCCGGAACTTTTAACTCACCGATGACAAAGTATGGACACGCCCATCGAAAGTCTCCTACCTTGGCGGCGCAACTCCAGCGCCACATGCAACAGAGCAGCGCCATACCGCAGCAGACCGGAGCGAAATCCGGCACGGTCCGGTCCCCGCCTTGTGGAGGACCAATGTCGCAACGCCAGTTCCCGCGCGCCCGAAGACACCTCATCCCCTTAACGGCCGCCAGCATCCTGGCCGCCGGCGTCATGGCCGCACCGGCGTCCACCGCCGTTCCCTCGGACATCCCGCCGCAGGAACCCGGAGTCACCCTGCGGGTGTTCGACGTCCAGACGCCACTGAGCGAGCTGTGCACCCTCAAGCCGGGCCAGACCCCCAACCACGACCGGCGGATGGAGTCGGTCGACTGGTCCACGACCGCCGACTTCGGCGGATTCTCCGACAACTTCGTTACGGAGGCGTCCGGTTACCTGGTCGCGCCGCGCGACGGCACCTACGTGCTCCGGCTCACCAGCGACGACGGCTCACGGCTGACCGTCGACGACACCACCGTGATCGACCATGACGGCCTCCACGGCGCGGAACCGAAGGACGGCACGGTCCACCTGACCGCGGGACCGCACCCGCTGCGCATCGACCACTTCGAACGCGACGGCGGGCAGCGGTTGCAGCTCGCCTGGAAGCCGCCGGGCGACAGCGACTTCACCGTCGTACCCCGCGAAGCGCTGAGCACCGACGCCGGCGTCGTCCGGGTGACCGCGCCGGGCCGCAAGGAGTGCGAGGAAAGCGACGACACCCCGGGCGACGGCCTACCGCTCACCTCGGTACGTCCCGACCTCACCCTCACCGACCTGCGCCCCGACGGCTTCGAACCTCAGGTCAGCGGCATGGACTGGCTGCCCGACGGACGCCTGGCGATCAGCACCTGGGGCGGCGGCGACGGCGCGGCCGGAGAGGTCTACCTGCTGGACAACGTCACCGGCCGGACCAGCCGTGACAAGGTCACCGTCAAGAAGGTCGCGAGCGGGCTGCGCGAACCCATGGGGATCAAGTACGTCGACGGCTCGCTGTACGTATCCCAGAAGCACGAACTGACCCGGCTCGTCGACGGGAACGGCGACGGGGTGACCGACCAGTACCGCACGGTCGCCACCTGGCCGTACGGAGGGAACTTCCACGAGTTCGCCTTCGGCCTGCTCTACCGCGACGGCTACTTCTACGTGAACCTCTCCGTCGCCATCGACCTCGGCGGCGCGACCACCACTCCGCAACCCGCGCCCGGCCGCGGCACCACGTACAAGATCAGCAAGAAGACGGGCCGGATCACCCCTGTCGCGGGCGGCCTGCGCACCCCCAACGGGATCGGCTGGGGCCCGGGAGGCGGTATTTTCGCCACCGACAACCAGGGTGGATGGCTTCCCGCCTCGAAGCTCGTTCAGATCGAGCAGGACCGCTTCTTCAACCACTACACCGAGCCCGCCGGCCCCTTCGAGGGCTCGCCCGTCACCGAGCCGGTCCTGTGGCTGCCGCAGAACGAGATCGGCAACTCGCCTTCCACGCCCCTGTACTTGAAGAAGGGCAGGTTCGCGGGCCAGATGCTGATCGGCGACGTCACCTACGGCGGCCTCCAGCGCGCCTACCTGGAGAAGGTGAAGGGCCAGTACCAGGGCGCCGTCTTCCGCTACACCCAGGGCCTGGAGGCCGGGGTCAACCGCATCACCCTGGGTCCCGACGGAGCGGTCTACGCCGGCGGCCTCGGCGCCGGGGGCAACTGGGGGCAGGAGGGCAAGCTCAGGTTCGGCCTGCAAAAGCTGACGCCCAACGGCGGCAACGCCTTCGACATCCAGACGATGCGAGCCGTACCGGGTGGCTTCGACCTGACGTACACCCAGCCGGTCTCGGCGGAGACCGCCGCACAGCTCGCCGGCCGCTATCGGGCCGAGCAGTGGCGCTACACGCCGACCTCCGCCTACGGCGGCCCGAAGATCGCTGAGGAACGGCTCTCCGTGCGCTCCGCGACGCTCTCCAAGGACGGCCGTACCGTCCGGCTGCGGCTGGACGGCCTGAAGCCGGGCCGCGTGGTGCACGTACGTTCCCCGCGCCCGTTCGCCTCGGCCTCCGGCGAGTCGCTGTGGAGCACGGAAGCCTGGTACACGCTCAACCGGATGCCCGGCAAACAGTCCCCTCCCGCCACCCACGGGACGTACGAGGCGGAGGAGGCACGCCTCACGGGCACGGCCGGCGTCAACACCGACCATGTCGGCTACTCCGGCAGCGGCTTCGTCGACCGCTACGCCACCGAGGGCAAGGTCGCGACGACCTTCGACGTGACGGTCCCGAAGGCGGGCGCCTACGACGTGAACCTGCGCTACTCCAACGGCCCGAACCCGTTCCAGGGCACCAAGTCCCTTTCCCTGTACGCCAATGGGAAGAAGGTGCGACAGACGAAGCTGGCCTCCACCGGCGACTGGAACTCCTGGTCCACCCAGACCGAGAACCTGGTGCTGCGCGCCGGACACAACACGGTCTCCTACCGCTACGACCCCGGCGACACCGGCCACGTCAACCTCGACCTGATCACCGTCCATCCGCACGGCGCCCGCGTCGCCCTCTTCGACGGCACCGCCGCCTCACAGGCCCAGTGGCAGCACACGGACGGGCGGCGCACCGCATGGCCGCTCTCCGGCGAGGAGTCGATGGAGGTGTGCTGCGGCGACATCCGCACCAAGGACGCCTACCAGGACTTCGCGCTGCACCTGGAGTTCCGCGTTCCGCTGCTGCCTCCCGACGTGACCGGGCAGAACCGCGGCAACAGCGGCATCTTCCTCCAGGACCGCTACGAGCTCCAGATCCTCGACTCCTACGGCGACACGTCACCGGCCACCGACGAGGCGGGGGCGATCTACCTGAAGAAGGCGCCCGACAGGAACGCGGCGACGGCCCCGGAGACCTGGCAGACGTACGACATCGTCTTCCGCGCGGCTCGCTACGACGCCGACGGCCGCAAGACCGCCGACGCCCGCGTGACGGTGATCTGGAACGGCGAGAAGGTCCACGACGACGTCGCCCTCGACGGCCCCACGGCCTCGGGCAGGCCGGAGACGCCTGCCGCGGGAGCGATCAGGTTGCAGGACCACGGGAACAAGGTGCGGTTCCGCAATGTCCGGGTGGAACCGCTGACGTGATCCGAGGGCCGGGGCGACCGGGTGTCTGGCGGCCGGGCGTCCCGTCGGTCAGGTGGCCCCCGGGCCGGGCGGCCGGGTGGGGACGGCCGGGCAGCCGGGTGCCATGTGCCCGCTGGTAAAATGACGGCACGCTTCGACACCGCCAGGGCCCGTACCGAGGGGTACGGGCCCTGGCGCGTTCCGGAGACCCGACCAGAAAGGCTCCCCATGGACGCGAAGCAGCCGCACGCCACGAACCCCCGCCTCGACGACGCCCCGCCCCCGCATGCGGATGCCCCGACCCCGCGGACGGAGTCCCAGACGGCCTCCCGGGGCCTGCCGCCGGCCGCGTCCTTCGAAGCCCTCGGGCTGCCCTCGGCGCTGCTGGAGACGATGAGCGGACTGGGCGTGACGGAGCCCTTCCCGATCCAGGCGGCGACCCTGCCCAACGCGCTGGCGGGCCACGACGTCCTCGGACGGGCGCGCACCGGCTCCGGCAAGACGCTGGCATTCGGCCTGGCACTCCTCGTGCGGACGTCGGGCCTGCGCGCGGAGCCGAAGCGTCCGCTCGCCCTGGTGCTGGTGCCGACCCGGGAGCTCGCCCAGCAGGTGAGCGACGCGCTGGAGCCGTACGCGCAGGCGCTGAAGGTGCGCCTCACGACCGCGGTCGGGGGGCTGTCGATCAACCGGCAGCAGGCGGCGCTGCGGGCGGGCGCCGAGGTCGTCGTCGCCACCCCCGGCCGGCTGACCGACCTGGTGTCCCGCCGCGACTGCCACCTGAACCACGTACGGATCACCGTGCTCGACGAGGCCGACCAGATGTGCGACCTGGGCTTCATGCCGCAGGTCTCGGACCTCCTGGACCAGGTCCCCGCCGACGGGCAGCGGCTCCTGTTCTCCGCCACGCTCGACCGCGACGTCGACCAGCTGGTGCGCGGCTACCTGCACGAGCCGGTCGCCGTGTCGGTCGACCGGGTGGCGGGCTCGGTCGCCACGATGGAGCACCACGTGCTGAACATCCATGCCCCCGACAAGTACGCGACCGCCACCGAGATCGCCGCGCGCGACGGCCGGGTGCTGATGTTCCTGGACACCAAGGCCGGCGTGGACCAGTTCACCCGCCATCTGCGGGCCAGCGGCGTCCGTGCCGCCGCCCTGCACAGCGGGAAGTCCCAGCCGCAACGCACCCATACCCTCGCCCAGTTCAAGGAGGGCGGGATCACCGTGCTGGTGGCGACCAACGTCGCCGCGCGGGGCATTCACATCGACGCGCTCGACCTCGTCGTCAACGTCGACCCGCCGGCCGACGCCAAGGACTACCTGCACCGCGGCGGGCGTACGGCGCGCGCCGGGGAGTCCGGGAAGGTGGTCACCCTGGTCACTCCCGACCAGCGGCGCGACGTGAACCGGATGATGTCCGAGGCCGGGATCCGGCCCACGGTCACGCAGGTGCGTTCCGGCGAGCAGAAGCTGACCGCCATCACCGGGGCGAAGCGTCCGCCGACCGGGACGAAGTCCGGCGGCAGCGCCCCCTTCCGCGGCCTCGGCGCCCGCCCGGGCCGCGCCAAGGAGTCCCGCAAGGCCGCCGAGGCCCGAAAGGCCGCGGAGGCCCGGGCGGCGGCACGGGTGCGCAAGGGCCGCTGACGCCGAACGGTGACGCCTCGCGCCCGCGGGCGCGAGGCTCCTCAGCCGGGGTTCTTGCTCAGCCCCCGCTCTTTTTCAGCCTCCGCTCTTTCGACGGAACGACCGCTGACTCGCGGCCGGGCCGTGCGCGCCGTGGATCTTCGACGAGTCGGTGTTCGCGGCGAGTTCGGCGGCGTCCGCCTGCTTACCGCGCTTGCGTGCCAGAGCCTCCCGGAACTTGCGCTTCAGGTCGTACTGGCCGTCGTCGTCAGGCGAGAGCGAACGGCTCTCACCGTCAACGGGCTCCGAGCCTTCGGGCGACGGTGAAGACTCTGCTGCCACGGTGTCCTCCTGGGACTGGGGGGTGGAGAGCACAGCTTGTCACGGCGGACGCGGCCGTGGGCAGCTGCGACGCGCACCGGCCCTGCCCTGCTGGTTGCGCCCCAACTCGGCCAAGCACGCCGTCAGTTATGACTGAAAATACCAGTAACTCCGGCACAACCATCCGAAGTCCCCGCCCGTCACATAAGGCAGGAGCAACCAACTCCTAAGTACACAAGGGGGAAATATGCGCTTCAGTCACACCATGGTCGGCGCCGCCGCGCTGGCCGCTCTGTCGGTGGGGGCCACCACCGCCCTGGCGACGCCAGCCTCCGCCGCACCCAACACCACCCCGCAGAAGGTCTGCGGCAGCGGCTACAAGACCGTGAACTCCGTTCCCGTCGGCTCGCTGGGGACCATCTACCTCACCTACAACTCCGGCAACGGCAACAACTGTGTCGTCACCATCCGCAACAACCCCGGCGCCGCCGTGACCATGTCCGCCTGGATCTACGTCCCCGACACCAACGAAGGCGACAACGACA
Organism: Streptomyces sp. NPDC002328; assembly: GCF_042890065.1. Classification (NCBI taxonomy): domain Bacteria; kingdom Bacillati; phylum Actinomycetota; class Actinomycetes; order Kitasatosporales; family Streptomycetaceae; genus Streptomyces; species Streptomyces sp. NPDC002328. The sequence goes on from NZ_JBIARQ010000008.1 coordinate 158,624, forward strand.
GCGGCAGCTACACCTCGTACGCCGGCCCCTCGTACGTCATCGGCAAGGGCTACTGCGTCGACTGGGGCGGCGGCATCGCCAACACCTACGTCCAGGTGACCGGCTCCAACTGCGCCTCCCTCAAGGAAAAGCGGACCACCTACACCCGCTGACCGACCTGCGGCGGCCCCCGTATGACGGCTCTGCTTCCGGGACGAAGGCGGAGGCCGTCGTACGGGTGGTGCGCGCGCCTGCCCGCACGACTGTCGAGGTGCGCTGGATTGAGGCCGACCCGCGCGGGCACGCGCACCTCGGGACGGCGGACGTCCTGCTGTTCAGCCAAGGGCCGGGGCAGGTGGCAGGGGAGAGGTGAGCTGGGATGGCCGAGCGGCCGACGGCGGCATCGAAGCAACGGTCGCAACCGGCGGACGGTGGCGGTGCCCGCACGCCACCACTGCGACCCGCCGGTTACGATCCGGCCGACTACACCGAGTACGCGGTGCGCAGCGCGAGGGAGGCCGGGGTATCGCCCCTGCTCGTGATGACCGTGCTCCACAACGAGGCGTACAAGCCGCACCACCCGCTGCTGGAGCGGCTGTGGCAGTGGTGGAAGCCCGAGGCGTCCTTCGGAGTGGCCAACATGCACCGCGCGACGTTCGAGGAGGTCCGGCGAACGCACGGCCTGTCCGAGCGATGGCAAGACCTGCGCGACGACCCCGCCTTCGCCGTCCACGCGGCGGCCCTCCACCTGAAGGACCTCGACCGCACCCTCCCGAAGCGCCACACCCGCCGCTACACCCGCGACGAACTCCTCGCCCTGGGCTACAACGCGGGCGAACGCAACATGCGAGCCTTCGCCCGAGGCGTCCCCCCGGGCCCCATGGCACGGTCATACCTGCGCCGCTTCCGCACATACCGGAGCCGAGCCGCCGAGATCCTGACGGCCCGCGGCAGGACCGAAGACGCTGTGACCGGTTGAGCCGCCGGGGTCGAGCAGCTTTCCCCGGCGACTGGATCATGCAGCCCGACTGACGCTCCGGCGATGACGATGCCCCGTGACTTGGTCGGTGCGAAGTGTTCTCAGGAACGCGCGCCATGCCTGGCCGGAGGCGGTGAGCGGGCGAAGGCCGCGGTCTTTGGTGTCGCGAATGCGTACGCCGCGGTCGGGCCCGTCCACGGAGGCCTCCACGCAGGCGTCTTCGAAGTCGGTGCTGTAGCTGCTCTTATGCCAGCCGGTGAGCGGAAGCGGCATGGAATCCATCCTGGCAGTGGTACGGAACGAGGCGCAGAACATCCGTCCGTCCCCCCGACGTCGCCTGGGCCCTCGTCACGACGGCGGGACTCGACCAAAGCCCCGCGGATCAGGGCGTGTTCAGTCCCGCACAGGTGCCGGACCGCCACGAGGGCATGCGGCCCGGCACTTGAGCCCCGTAGGAGTGCCGCACCGAGACGCAGCACGGACCCGGGTGTTCGCGGGTGCTAGAAGTGCCGCAGACGCAGCAGGAATTGGCAGCCGCCGGAGCGGCCGTCGGCGTCGATCTTCACCGTGACCGGAGTGCCGACGAAAGCCGAGCGGTACTGGCCCGCGGGCAGAGCGTCCGGGCACTGGCCCGCGTCGCCGTCGGGGTAGAACTGGACGTCGAGGACGACGTTGCCCGTCACGGAGAAGGTGAGGTCGCACCAGCCCGGCCGGCCGTCGGTGTCGACCCTGACGGCCTGCCCGAACACCTGGATCGGCAGGATCGGCATCGAGTAGGTGCTCTGGTAGTTCCCGCACTGACCGGCGTCACCGCCGGCGCTCGGCCGAAGTGAGTAGCTGACGGAGGCACCCGCGAGCGCGCGGTCCGGATCGTAGACGCCGAAGGCCAGTTGGCAGCCGCCGGAACGCCCGTCGGTGTCGAAGCGGATGGCCTGCGTCCAGTCCGGCGAGGCGGCCCACTGCTCCCCGGTCCTCCCACCGCACTGGCCCGCATCACCGTCGGCGTTGAACTGGACGCCGAGCTGCGGAGCGGCAGCGAGCGGGGCCGTTTCCGAGGCGTGCGCCGCCGTACTGGACAGCCCGGCGACCATGAACGCACCCGCGGCCAGGACGCGGGCCAGCGATCTGAGACGTCCGGTCACCCGTAATCCACTCATACGAGAGTCTCCTCGAGATTCGTGGGCGCGACGGCTGATCCCGCCGCACCGCTGTCGTATGCCGACCAGCCGGCACGCCCGGCTGGCCCAGACCGCAGTATGGGCGCTGACACCTCGCGCGTATCTCCGTGAACACGCCAATCTTCGGGCCCGGCCGAAAGGGGAGTAACGTCCGCGTATTCGGGCGGTGTTGACGCCCGCGACCGCCAGCTCCCGGCCGCAGCCGGACACGTCCAGCACGGCGGTCCGGGTAGCGCGGCCGACCCCCTCTCCAGTGCGGCCAAGACGGACTGGGCCATCCCGGGATCGTCTGGTGCCTGGCATCGCCGCGTCCGCCGCTGTGTCCGAACGAGCGGTCCGCGGCGGTGGTCAGGACGTCGGCGTCGGGCAGGTGGCGGCGTCCGGCCACAGCCACGGCGAGACGTCCACAGCCAGGACCAGGCGGCGGTCGCCCGCTTCAGCAGCGTCAGCCCCGACAGTGCCCACCGCAGCCGGGCGACGCCGACGCGGTCATGGTTCAACCCGCCGTACAGGGATCCTTGCGGTGCGCCCTTGACCGGAGCGACCACGTTCGCTGAGCTTGCTCTTCAACCTTGGCGGGACTGAGCGATACGGGTAGGTTCTCCGCGGTGACCTTGATGCAGACGCGGGGCCTCACGGTGATGACCGACGAGGCGCAGTTACGTTGGCTGGCACTGGGGGACACGACTCGGAGGCCTGCCGTGGTCATGCTCCACGGTGGTCCGGGTCTGCCGGATTATCTGGGCGATGTCGCCCCCATGGTCGCGGACCTCGCGCCTGTGTACCGCTACGACCAGCGTGGCACGGGTCGATCCGTCTGGCGGGGGCACCATTCCTTCGCCCGGCATGTCGACGATCTCGTCGAATTGCTCGACACATGGGACGTGCCCAGAGCTGTGCTGATCGGGCACTCCTACGGTACTGACCTGGCGAGCCGGTTCTGCCTGACGCATCCTGACCGGGTTGCCGCGATGCTGCTGATGTGCGGGCCGTTCGTCGGTGATTGGCGTACCGGGTACCGAGCTGAGCGAGGCCGCCGGATGTCCGCAGCGCAGTTGGAGAGGCTCCGCGCATTGGAGGAGTTGCCGCACCGCACGGAGGAGCAGGAAGTCGAGCTGCTCACGCTGGCCTGGTTCACCGACCACGCCGATCCCGAACTGGGTTGGCACTGGGCCGCGCAGGGTGCCCGCCGGCGTCGTCCCGTCAACTGGGCCATGAATAGCGAGCTTGGCAGGGCAGAGCGCGCGGACCCGCTTGATGAGCATCTTGCCGAACTGCATGCATGCCTGCCCGCGCGGACGGAGCTTCTGGGTGGGGCCGACGACCCCCGCCCGATGTCGGCTCTTGAATCATTCGCGCTCAGGCTCGATGTTCCGCTGACGCGGGTCGAAGGCGCCGGGCACGAGCCCTGGTTGGAGCAGCCCGACACCGTGCGTGCGCACCTTCGGCGATTCGTGCAAGGCACGGCGGCCTCATAGGGCTTCGACCGGACTGTCGGCCGGAACTCATGCCGCGCCGCGGGCAACGCGGCAGGGCCGGTTGCGTGCCCTGGCCGTTGATGTGGCCATGAGTCAGTCTGATCGCGCTCCGACTCACTCGCGGAGCCGCGGTCGATCTCCGCCGGCGGCCCGTGCGCCGAACCCCTCACACGCGAAGCGACGAATGGGTTGGTCGGTGAAACTGGTCCGGGGAGGTGTGAGCAGCGTCTACGTCTCCACGGCCAGCGGTGCCCGCGTCGTGTACGAGGCGCCCCACAGGGTGCGGCGACAGGGGAGAATGGGGTCATGGCGATATGCAAGAAGTGCGGTGCGCGAAAGCGTAGTTGGCCCCGTTCCTGCTCTCAGTGCCGCTCGGAGCCGGACCGGACGTCGGCAGCCGGGGAAGCCGCTGATGTAGCTGTGGCGGGCGGACTGTTCGAGTGGGTATGGCGAGGAGTCAGCGCAGTGGTGCGGTTGGTGGTGCGGACGCTCAACTGAGTCGTTTCTGCTGATGGGGTGTGAGGGCCGGGGGTCAGGATGGCCCTGGTGGGGAAGCCGGCCTTTTCAGCAGCCCTCTTGGAGGAGTTGCTGGCGCATTTCGCCGAGGAGATCGGGCTGCTCTCCTACGCCGTCCGCACGCACCGGTGCGGTGGGTGGCAGCACGGCGGCTCACCGAGCATCGGCAGGCGGGGGTCTCCGGCGAGGTGTACCGGATCTTGGCCTCCGTGCGACGTCCTGGCAAGCGTTCTCCGGTCCGTTCCATCGTGAGCACGACGCGGGGCCGGCTCGGAAGCCTCCGAACCGGCCCGCGTGCCGGAGTCGCGGAACTCGCCCTACTGACTGGGCGCTTCCTCGAGGAGTTCGATGTTCGACCACAGGCCGTCCAAGCCGAACTTGGCCAGGTACTGCTCCAGGATCAGGAACGGCGGGCCTGCGTGCGGCTCTCGGTCCACCCACACGGTGTCGCACTCGTGGCACAGGAGGAAGGTCTCGGTCTCTCCCGGGACACGGGCGCGCACGACCCAGCCCTGGTCGCATCGTGGACACCGGATCACGGCTTTTCCTTACAGGTGCGGATACGCAGGTCTACAAGGTACGGGCAGTGTTGTGGTGGTGGGTTGTTAGAGGTGGGTGCCGCCGGAGGCGTCGATGGTTTGGCCGGTGATCCAGCGGGCGTGGTGGGAGGCGAGGAAGGCGACGATGTCGGCGATGTCGGTGGGGTGTCCCATGCGGCCGAGGGCGGTGTGGGTGGTGTGGGTGGTTTCTTGTTGGGGGGTGTTCCAGCGGTGTTTGTTCATGTCGGTTTTGGTGTAGCCGGGGGCGACGGCGTTGACGGTGATGTGGCGGGGGCCGAGTTCTTGGGCGAGGGTGCGGGTGAGGGCGTTGAGGGCGCTTTTGGCCATGGTGTAGGTGAGGGCGGTGGTGAGGGCGTGGCGGGTGGCGGCGGAGGTGATGTTGATGATGCGGGCGCCGTGGGGGAGGCGGGGGAGGGCGTGTTGGATGAGGAAGAGGGGGGTTTTGGCGTGGATGGTCATGAGGCGGTCGAAGTCGTGGGGGGTGACGTCGGTGATGCCGCCGCGGATGTTGTAGCCGGCGTTGTTGACGAGGATGTGGAGGGTGGGGGGTTGGTTGAGGTGGTGGAGTGCGGTGTCGAGGCGTTGGTAGAGGGTGGTGGCGTCGTCGGGGGTGCCGAGGGGGGCGTGGAGGGGGAAGGCTCGTCCGCCGTGGTCGGTGATGAGTTGGGTGGTGTGGCGGGCTGAGGTTTCGTCGTGTCCGTAGTGGACGGCGACGAGTGCGCCGTCGTGGGCGAGGCGTTGGGCGATGGCGCGGCCGATGCCGCGTCCGGCGCCGGTGACGAGGGCTGTTCTGTTTTTGAGGGGGGTCATGGTGTTCTCCTGGTGGGTGTGGTGGTGGGGTGGGTTGGTGGGTGGGTGGGGTGTGGTGGAGGGGGGCGCTCGTGCGGGGTGCGGTGTGGTTGGCGGGTGGTGTGTGTGCGGCTGTCCGCGGGGTTTTCGTTCCCGGTGTGGGTTTGCGTGTGGGTTGCGGCTTCGCGCGCGGTGTTGCGCGCGGTTGTCTTCAGGGGCTCTCTGCGCGGCTTTGGGCGCGGTTGCGTGTAGAGGCTGTTTTCCGTGGGGCTTCCCGCGCGGTCGCTCGCGGGGCTCCGGTGCCCGCGCAGTGGTAAGTCGCGGGTTTGGGCACGGCTTCCTGCACGGTTGTCCGTACGGCGTCCCGCGTGGTTGTCGGTGTGGCGGGGGTTTTGCGGGGTTGCGTGTGGGGGTTGGGGAGGGCGGGCGGGTGGGTGGGTGGGTTGGTGGGGGAGGGTAGCGAAGAAACCGCGTACCCGGTTTAATATGGGATGCCGCGGCGGTGTGTCGTGGTTCGTCCTGTGTGTTCTTCTGGCGCTGTGCGCGGGTGGGCGTGCGGCTTGACGGTAGGCGGTCTGTATGGCGTTTCGGCAGGTGCGTCTGGTGGCGGTGAACATCGACGGGGTGTTGCTGAGCGATACGTTCAGTCCGGTCATTCATCGGTTCGTGGTGGGGCGTGGGGGTGTGTACAGCGCGGAGTTGGAGCGGGCGGTGTTGTCGCAGCCGCAGTTGCGGGCGGCGGCGGAGTTGGGGGTGGGGGGGACGCCGGAGGAGGTGGTGGCGGCGTATTTCCGGGAGCGGGCGCGTTATCTGCGGCGTCATCCGGTGCGGGTGCTGGAGGGGGCGGGGCGGTTGCTGGGGAGGTTGCGGGCCACGGGTGCGTCGGTGGTGTGTTACGGGGGGTTGGGGCGGGCTCATTTCGAGCGGCATCTGGCTGGGTTCGCCGGGTGTTTCGACGGGCCGGGGTATGTGTGCACGGACGGGTTCCGTCCGGGGGTGCGGGAGATCGCCGAGGATGTGTTCGGGGTGGGGTGTGAGCGGGCGCTGTTCATCGACGACGTGGCGCGGGTGGGGGAGGCGGCGCGGAGTCTGGGGGCGGCGTTCATCGGGCATCCGAGCGGTTACGAGCACAGTTTCCAGCGGCAGTTGATGCGGGAGGCGGGGGTGCGGCATGTGGTCGGCTCGCTCGACGCGATCGACGAGTGGCTGCTGGGGGCTGTGGACGCGGAGGCCGCGGAGGCCGCCGGAGCGGCGGAGGCGGCCGGGGCGGCGGAGGCGGCCGGGGCGGCGGGGGCGGCGGGGGTCGCGGGGGCGGACTCGGGGCCGCCGGCCGCGCGGGCGGGGGAGGCGCCGGCTGGGCGGGCCGGGGGGCGTGTTGCCGTGCACGCCTGACCCGGCCCGACCGGCCCGGCTGCCGCGCGAGGCCCGCCCTGCCCGGCCGGCCCGGCTGCCGCGCGAGGCCCGCCCTGCCCGGCCGGCCGGGCGGCCGCGCGAGGCCCGCCCTGCCCGGCCGGCCGGGCGGCCGCGCAAGGCTCGCCCGGTCTGCCCGGCCGGGCCTGCTGCGGCGGCCCGCCCGGCCCGCCGTACCTGCCGTACCTGCCGTACCCGCCCGACTCGCCCGGCCTGCCTGGCTTGCCCGGCCGGGCCTGAGGCGGTGGCCGTCCCGGCGTCCACGGCCTGTCCGGCGGGGCTTGCTGCTGGGGCGGCCCGCCCGGCCCGCCGTGCCCGCTCGACCCGCCCGGTCTGCCTGGCCGGGCCTGCGGGGGCGGCCGTCCCGGCGTCCACGGCCTGTCCGGCCTGCCCGGCGGGGCCTGCTGTCGTGATGGCCCGCCGGGCCTGCCGTGCCCGCCCGGCCCGCCCGCTCTGCCGGGCCTGTCTGGTGTGCCTGGTGGGGTGTTGTGTGGGGGTGGGGTCGGGTGGGGGAAACCGGCGTGGTGCGATGTTTCGGTGGGGGGCGGGGGTGTCGGTGGGGGGTGGGTCCGGCTGGTCTGTGGGGGTGTCGTGGGGGGTGGTCTGACCGGTGTGGTCGTCGGTGGTTTCTGCTGTGGGGGCTGGTGTGTCCGGTGTGGGGGCGGGTGTCCGGGTGCGGGGGCGGGGAGGGGCGGGGAACGGCGGGGAGGCCTGGCGTAGTTCCTGATTGATGCGTAAGGTACCTTCCAGACGGTTTTTTATTCGCTGGTCCGTGGTCTGCTGAGGAGTGCGGTCGACTGAAGGGGGGGTCCCGTGGCCCGACAGGAGCGGGCGGTCAGGACCCGCCGTGCGGTGCTGGAGGCGGCTGCGGAGGTGTTCGCGGAGCACGGGTACACCGCGGCGACGGTGACGGACATCCTGCGGACCGCGGGGGTCACCAAGGGGGCGCTGTACTTTCATTTCGACTCCAAGGAGGCGCTGGCGCGGGGTGTTCTGGAGGTGCAGACGGAGCAGCCGCTGCCTGCGCAGGAGATCAAGCTGCAGGAGATGGTGGACGTCGCGATGTCGGTGGCGTACCGGCTGCTGCACGATCCGGTGCTGCGGGCGGGCGCCCGGCTGTCGGCGGATCCCATCGGGCGCAAGCACTACGGGAGTGCCTGGCCGCTGTGGATCGACGTGCTGACGGAGATCGCCTCCGAGGCGCGCCGGCGGGGGGAGACCCTGTCGCATGTGATGCCGCGTGAGGTCGCCGAGCTGGTGGTGAGCGCGTTCAACGGCGTGCAGCTGTACTCGCTGCTCGAGTACAACCTCCAGGACGTCGAGCAGCGGGTCTCGGTGCTGCTGCAGTATCTGCTGCCGGCCATCGCCTCGCCCGCCGTCCTGATGCGTCTGGACGTGGCGCCGGACCGGGGTGCGCGGCTGGTCGGCGAGGCCCGGCGCGCGGTGCCCGAGCCGGTCTGACGCGACCCGCCCCCGCCGGCCCGCACCGGTCTTTTCCTTGCCGGCGTCGTCCGGTGCCCGCCCGCGCTCTCGTCCGCTTGCGCCGGTCTGCCGCGTCGGCTCCCGTGGATGTCCGCCCGTGCCCACGCTGGCCTGACGCGTCGGCGTCGCCCGGTGTCTGCCCGCGTCCTTGTCCGCTTGCGCCGGTCTGAGACGGCCGGTCGGCGCTGGAGTCCGCCCCGCCGTTGTCGGTTTGCTCCGGTCTGACACGTCGGCCTCCGTGGACGTCCGCCCCTGTCCGAGCTGGTCCGGCACGCCCCCGCCTGCGCCGGTGTGCGCCCGCGTCGGCCTTTGCCGGTGTCTGCGCCGGTCTGACACGTCGGCCCC